>NZ_JAQZSF010000003.1:0-536374 GCF_028674915.1 Agrobacterium sp. CNPSo 3708 | reverse complement strand
CGTGATCGCGGCAGTCAAAGACGTCTTGCCGTGGTCAACGTGACCGATCGTGCCGATGTTGACGTGCGGCTTATTCCGCTCAAACTTGCTCTTTGCCATGTGAATTGCTTCCTGTGAACGTGAAGTAGTTTTCCCGGCGAACCGGTTTGGTGTCGCCGTTTAAGGCTTTGTAACCGAATGCGCAAGACTTAATTGTCGACGCGTGGAATCGGCAGCCAAAAGCAGCGCGATTGCCGGCATATGGGGATGTTTCACCGCGTTATCAACCACTTTAAGGAGCCCGTGACGCGGCTGAAGTACCGTTACTCTTTACCTCGATCCAATTCCTGTCATATTGCCAGCCGAAATCGCCAGGGGGAAACGGCGATTGAAACAGGCTCTAGCGCTCTTCACACATCACTTCGGCGTCGCTTTTCGCGCGGCCCTTTGCCTACGCTTCGGGATATAGAATGGAAATCTTTACAGCAGCTGGCTTCACCGCCTTTCTACAGGTCATCGCGATCGACCTGGTTCTCGCAGGTGATAACGCCATCGTCATCGGTCTGGCCGCCGCAGGCCTTCCTGCTCATCTGCGCCGCAAGGCGATCCTCGTCGGCATCATCGCCGCAACCGTGCTGCGCATCGCCTTTGCGGCGCTGACAGTTCAGTTGCTTGCTATCGTCGGCCTCCAGCTTTTCGGCGGGCTCCTGCTCGTCTGGGTGTGCTGGAAGATGTGGAGCGAACTTCGCGAACAAAACGCGTCTGCAGGAGACACGGTCACCGACGCGGAAGCCGATCTGACCAAGGGTCACAAGACGTTCTTCCAGGCCGCAACCCAGATCGTCATTGCCGACGTCTCCATGTCGCTGGACAATGTTCTGGCCGTTGCCGGTGCCGCACAGGACCACGTGACTGTCCTCATCATCGGCCTCGTCGTGTCGATCGCGCTGATGGGCCTTGCCGCCAACTTCGTTGCCAAGCTGCTCCACCGCTATCGCTGGATCTCCTATGTCGGCCTCGCCGTCATCGTCTACGTCGCGCTCAACATGCTCTATCATGGCGCTGTCGAAGTCTGGCCTTACGTCCAGCCCTACTTCAGCTAAGCGAGCCGGACCGCTCTCTTAATAATAAAGGGCAGCCCGAAACAGAATCTTTCGGGCTTCTCATCTCCATCGAAAGCGAAGGATACCAGGACTGTATCCGCCAAGTTGATTCTTCGCGGCCGCGTAAAGCGGCTCTAAAACAAGCCAAAGAACTCGCCTGTCCCTTCTGGTGATTGCCGTCAGCCTCACGCAAGCATAGAAGACCACTACTTTAGACATAACGAATAACCAAAAGGATGTCTGAACCCATGGCCTATGACTGGTCCGGCGGCCGTACACGGCGCTCTCGACAGTTAAAGATTGGCGCAGCACTCACCTTCATGCTGTTGGCCGCGTTGGTTGCGCAGTTCGTCTACTACACCGCGAGCTAAACCCCGAATAAAATGCTGCGGCCTTTGGCAAGACCGCAGCCCATCCCAGCCAAACGTACGTTTGTCCAAGCGCTCGAAAGAGTCTTCTATATCCTGGCAGCGCCGCAGTTCTTGCACCCGAACAGCGAATCTCGAGCAGCACGTCTAATCCTACAGTCTCCGCGCCTTCCGGAGCGGCTAGGCAGACGTTGAGTCGCACACTCCCCTCGCATTTCCTCAGACCTTGAAATTACAAGGAGGATAGACCCCACTCGGGGCGCTCCACCGTGACCTCTTCGAGGTCAGGTATCGACGACAGGCTGCGAAGGGCTGAGATCATCCGTTCAGTGCTGCGGTGAGCAGCCACGTCAGTTCATAGTGCGGATCGTCATCTCAACCGACTTCACCAAAATCGCGATGCAGTCGGTGATTCTGCGGTCATCGCTGATCCGTCTCACAGAGAGACGAGGAATCAGGCAGACGATGTTTCGTGATTGAAGTTCGAACGCGGAACGCCTCAACGCAAAACATCGACGTCATCTGCAATCGAACAAGATCTATGTAGGGGAAACGTGTTTGGAGCGGGTAGCGGGAATCGAACCCGCGTATTCAGCTTGGAAGGCTGCTGCTCTACCATTGAGCTATACCCGCGGCGGTGATTTCGATCCGTGCAGAATGGTGGAGGGAGTTGGATTTGAACCAACGTAGGCTGAGCCAACGGATTTACAGTCCGTCCCCTTTAACCACTCGGGCATCCCTCCAGTATTCTGCGAGGATCAAGCGACCAAGCTTAGTCCAGATGTCCGTTCGGCGCTGCGCCGTTCGTCGTCTGTGGCCGCGTATATGACGGCCCTTCATCGTTCTGTCAACACGATGCGGGTCGAAATTTCAGGAAAAAATTCGAGCAGTGTCAAAGCCCTGTGGATGGCGCCAGCTCATGCGGTGGGGACTGGTGCGGATGACCCGGCAGCGATATAAAGCGACATGAGCAAAGACGATCCCAAAGATAAATCCACCCGCGACACGCACTATGCCAACCTCCGACGCGCGGTGCGCGACGGTAAGCGTGAGCGCGGAGAAATCCCCACGCCGCCGCAGCAAAAGCGCCGCAACAAGGGCGCAGATGACTGGAAGCCGCCGCAGCTTGGCGCCGACCAGGTCTATCTCTACGGCCTGCATACGGTGCGTGCGGCCCTTGCCAACAAGGAACGGCAGATCATCAAGCTGTCCGTGACGCAAAACGCGTTCGCCCGGCTGGAAATCGGTGAAGCCACCGCCCAGCCCTTCCCGGTCGAGATGGTTGCGCCGCAGGACATCGATAAGGTTCTTGGTCCGGACGCCATCCACCAGGGCGTGATGCTGGAAACCCGGCCGCTGCCGGTTCGCAAGCTTTCGGCCCTGAAAGACAGCCCGCTGATCCTGGTTCTCGATCAGGTCACCGATCCGCACAATGTCGGCGCCATCATGCGCTCGGCAGTCGCCTTCAATGCCGGTGCCCTGATCACCACCATGCGCCACAGCCCGACCGAATCCGGCGTGCTAGCAAAATCCGCCTCCGGCGCGCTGGAAATGATCCCCTACATCCAGATCACCAATCTCGCCGATGCGCTGGGTGAACTGCACAAGCTCGGCTTCACCTCCATCGGCCTCGACTCCGAAGGCCCCGCTCCCATTGAGCAGACCTTCAGCGGCGACAAGATTGCCTTGGTTCTCGGTGCCGAAGGCAAAGGCCTGCGCCAGAAGACGCGCGAAACGGTCACGCATCTGGCGCGCCTCGACATGCCCGGCGAAATCAAGTCGCTGAACGTCTCGAATGCGGCTGCCATTGCGCTCTATGCAACGCGGCAGTTTTTGACGAAGGCGTAGGGCCATCGCGTGATTCACGAGAACTTAAACAGCCATGGAGAGACAACCCAATGAACCAAGCCCCCAAGCCCACCGGTGAACTGACGCTTCGCACGCTGGCCATGCCGGCCGATGCCAACCCGGCAGGGGATATTTTTGGGGGCTGGGTCATGTCTCAGATGGACTTGGCAAGCGGTATTCGTGCTGCCGAACGGGCGCGCTGTCGCGTGGTGACGGCGGCGGTGAAGGAAATGGCCTTCGAGCTTCCCGTCAAGATCGGTGACACGCTGTCCATCTATACCGATATCACCCGCACCGGGCGCACCTCGATCACCCTTTGCGTCGAGGCATGGGCGCAGCGCTCACGCTACGACAAGCTGGAGAAGGTCACGGCTGGCACCTTCATCATGGTTGCCATGGATGAAGACGGCACGCCAACGCCGCTTCCGCCGCTGAATTCGGTCGAAACTATCGAGGTCTGAGACCCACTGCCGCCCTCGGTCATTTTGGAATAGCCAAGGGATAGCTCGATCTCGCCTCCCGGCATACCTTATCAGCCCATTGCCGATCTTCGCATCGTCCTTTCGGAGACTCGCTATCGAGCCCGAAGGGACGATGTTTTCAATTCGCCTTATCTCCCAATCATAGCTCATTGACAGAGAATTAGCCTTTGCTATGTTGCAGTGCAGCGACGTGGAGAGCCTGATGACGGACACAGTGACGCGACCGACCCTGTCGGAACGAACCGATGCAAAAATACGAGAAGTTCTGACCGGAGAGCGACGCGGTTTCGGCTCGCTGCTGCTCTTTGCTGGACCGGCCGTCGTTGCCTCAATCGCCTATATGGACCCCGGCAATTTCGCGACGAATATCCAGGCGGGCTCCGGCTATGGCTACTCGCTGCTATGGGTCGTGCTGATGGCGAATCTGATCGCCATGATGTTCCAGGCTCTTTCGGCCAAACTCGGCATCGTCACGGGTCGCAACCTCGCGGAGATGTGCCACGACCAGTTCTCCACACCGGTCAGGATCGTCATGTGGATCGTCAGCGAAATCGCAGCCATGGCGACCGATCTGGCGGAGTTCCTTGGTGGTGCGATCGGTCTGTCGTTGCTCTTCGGCATGCCGCTGCTTGCCGGCATGGCGGTCACGGCCGTCGTCACCTACGGCATTCTTATCTTCGACAATCGCGGTTTCCGCCCCATGGAGCTGATCATCGGGGCTTTGGTCTCCGTTATCGGCATTTGCTATGTCATCGAGATGTTCATCGCACCGGTTGACTGGGCCGCAGCCGGTCTTGGCGTGATCACCCCCTCCATGCCGGATGCAGCGGCGCTGACGATCTCGGTCGGCATTATCGGAGCGACGGTCATGCCCCACGCGCTCTATCTCCATTCGGGCCTCACACAGCATCGTGCCACGGCCCGCAACGACGCCGAGCGAAAGACACTCCTGCGCTTTTCTAACTGGGAATGCGTCATCGCCCTTGCCGTCGCAGGGATGGTCAACATGGCAATGGTGATCATGGCGGCGGCGGCTTTCCATGCCGGCCATACGGATGTCGCCGAGATCGAAACCGCCTATCACACGCTTACGCCGTTGCTGGGCGGAGCCGCGGCCATGGTATTCCTCATTTCACTAATGGCCTCGGGCATGTCGTCTTCCGCCGTCGGCACCATGGCGGGGCAGATGATCATGCAAGGTTTCGTCGGTTTCCATATCCCGATCTGGCTGCGCCGCCTTATTACCATGCTGCCGGCATTTGTCGTCGTGCTGATGGGCGTCAACACCACCGATGCGCTGGTCTACAGCCAGGTCGTGCTGTCCTTCGCCCTGCCGATTCCAATGATCGCGCTCGTCATGTTCACCCGCAATCCCGCGATCATGGGCAGCTTCGCCAACAAGCGGTTGCTCGACATCGCAGCGATCGTAGGCACCGTCATCATCCTGTGCCTCAACGCAGTGCTGCTGCTTCAGACCTTCGGCGTTCCGGTCCCAGGCCTGGGCTGAGAGCATTTCATCAATACTCTGGAAATTCACAGGCTATATGAGATCATCATAAAGCATCTCGCGCAAAAGTGTGCAGCGGTTTTGCGATGACGAGATGCGACAGAACAAAGAACGAAAGCGTAAGGCGCGAATCTGAAGGATCGCGATACGCTTTAAAGCATGTCGCGCAAAAGTGCTCACCGGTTTTGCGATACAGACACGCGACAAAACAAAGAACGGAAGCGTGAAGAGTCTCGACCGATGAAGCAGCCCACCCCCAATGAAAGCCGACTGTCTTCCACCGAGGTGGAAACGCATGCCGAAGCTTTTCAGAAAAGCCGGGAGGCACGTCGCAGCGAACTCATGGAAGACTATGTTGAGCTGATCGCTGACCTGATCGAGCATTCCGGTGAGGCACGTCAGATCGATATTGCCCAACGTCTCGGCGTCAAGCAGCCAACCGCCGCCAAGATGCTGAAGCGCCTCGCTGAAGAAGGACTGATCACGCAACGGCGCTATCGCGGCATTTTCCTCACCGAAGATGGCCAGCAATTGGCCGAGCAGACGAGACGGCGCCACGAGATCGTCGAAGCGTTTCTATGTCGTCTTGGCGTCGATCCGGATACGGCACGGGCCGATGCCGAAGGAATTGAGCACCACGTCAGCGAAAAGACGCTGAAGGCGTTCAAACGTTTTCTCGAAAAAGAGTAGAGACCGTGATCTCATCGAACGCCGCTCATATCTTGAGGTAGGCCGACGACCTGTCGAAAGACAGTCCCGGAAAAATACCATTGGTCAGGGCTTCGCTACCGACATCGAATTGACGATAGAGCATGGCGGCAGCAACTTCGCGCACGTCGCCGGTCGGCATCAGGTCGCGATCGTCCAGCAACTTGCCGTCACCGAGACCCGGCCATTTGCCAAGAACACGACCGCCCTGAATGCCGCCGCCTGCGAGAATGGCGACGCCGCCCGTGCCATGGTCGGTTCCACCAGTGCCATTCTCCCTCGCCGTGCGGCCAAATTCCGTCATTGCAAGGACCGTTGTCTTCTTCCACACATCGGGCCCAAGCGCATCTTTCAGCGTCGTCAACGCTATGGTCAGATCCTTCACGGTGCGGGCAAACTGTGCCTTCTGTCCCGCATGCGTGTCCCAGCCATCGACAGAAAAGCTGGCGATACGATAGTCCTCGCGCAGCATGCCGCCAGCAAGCCTGGCAATATCGCGAATGCCCTGCCCGCGCTTCTCATCCTGAAACAATTGCTCCGCCGCCATATCGGTGCGCAGCGCTTCGGCCAGCACCCGGCTGAACTCCGCGTCATTGGCATAGAGCCGCTTGAAGAAACCGACTTCATCCGCCGCCATGGTCATGTTGGAACTGGAGGCCCAGACATCCGCCTCGTTCGGCCCCGATAGAATGAGCTCCATCGATGTGTTGATATCGATTGCCTTGCGATCTTCGGATCGCGGGATGGCAGACAGCGCCCGGTTCAGCCATCCGGTGCGTTCGCCATGCACCGCCTCCGCGCCGCTTTCGAGCATGTCCTGCCCATCGAAATGGCTGCGCTGATCGCGATAGGGCGTCGACACCGCATGGACGAAGGCCAATTCCTTCGCCTGCCACATCGGCATCAGCGCCTCTGCCGCAGGGTTCAGGCCGAAATGCCCATCGAGATCGATCAGACCGTCATCAGGCTTCAGCGCCAATGTCGGGCGAAATTGGGCAAAGGCGGGATCGCCATAGGGCTGCACCAGATCGAGCCCGTCCATCGCACCACGCAGAACGATCGTCACGAAGCGGTTTTCGCCCGGCATTGCAGCGAAGCTGACCGGAGAGAAGGCGGGCACAGCGGCCGCACAGCAAGCGGTCATCAAGAAGCCACGGCGGCTCAACATCATATCCTGAGAGAAGGCCATGTCCTATCTCCTGTTGAATTCGGGGGAAGACAGCGCCAGCGTCAAACCGCTGACCCTGTTTGGCGCCTGCCCAACCACACGGATCGTGTCGTCGCGCGCCTGATCGGCCAGCGACACTTCAAGAAGCTTCTTCGGCTCCATGTCCTTGCCGAGCGCGCCGGATGCCTTGCGCGCCCACAGAATGCGTTCGCTCATCTGGCTAGGCGAAAGCCATGAAGCAACGCCCTCCTCGAAGCCCGCGGGGCTCGGGGGCTGCCACACCGGCTGGCCCATGCGGCGAAGGGCTGCCACCGTCAGCGTCCGGGCAAGACTGGCCTTCGGCTTTGGCAATTGCGCCGGATCGGAGGGCATCGCTGCCTTCATATCCGCAGTCGGCTTCTCCATCGCCATCTGCGCGCCATCGCCTTGCATGGCGGGCGCCATGTCATCGCTTGCGCTCTTCAATGCCTGCTGGGCCGCAGCCGCCACCGGAGTATCGAAGGGCGTGTAGCTATCATCACCATTCGGAGACATGCGCTCGCGCCAGTTCTTCTTGGTGATGCCAAAAGCGCGAAGTCCGGAGACGACATAGTCGAAAGGCAGCTTCATCTTGGCACCGGGCTCCTGCCAGGCGCGCGGATGGTTGAGCATGGCGGCATAAACCTTGGCCAGATTGCCGTCGCTCGCCTTCCACTCTTCGACCATCGCGGCAATCACATCCGGCGGCGGATTGTCGGCGATGAAGTGGGCCACGAGTTTGCGGCAGATATGCTGCGCCGTTTCCGGTCGGCTTGCCAGATCGTCCAGCATGACGAGACAGTCATCCGCCGATCTGGGGTCGCCACCGTAGTTGACGCCGAGCACCTTGATCTCTCCCGGTTCTGCCATGCGGAGGCGAAACATCATCTCGTAATGATCGTCCACGGTCATGCCCGTCAGCACCAGCGCCGCAGAGCGCACATCGGTCTGCGTATAACCGCTGCCCGCACCCATGGTGTGCAGCTCGATCAGCTCGCGCCCGAGATTTTCATTCAGACCCTTCTTCCGATTTGTCGCCGCTGCCGATTGCGGGCCAGTCGATTGCGCCTGATCGAGATAGATCAGCATGGCCGGATGCAGCACCGATGCCTGCAACAGATCGCGAAACGATCCCGCAAGATGCGGGCGAATGGCTTCGACCTCATAGAGCGGCGTGATCATCCGCATCGGGAAGGATTTGTGCGCGTTGACGGAGAAATGGTCGAACCAGAAGGCGGCCAGCCTCTCGTGAAACCCATAGGGTGAGAAGGCCGCCTGAAGCACCCGGGCAAGACTATCGCGCTGAAAGCTCTGCTCGGCCTTGCGCTGCAATTGCTGGCGCGCCGCGCGATCAGTCTCGGCATCATTGTCTTTCTTGGCGATCTTCAGCGCCTCGAACCCCTTGGCGAGGTCGTCGACCCTTTGCCGCGCATCGAAAGCACCGCCAATGGGAAAGAAGCTTTGCTTCAAAGGCGCATCCACGAGCTGCACCAGCAGATCGTCCGTGTTTCGGCTGAGTATCTGGTCCGGCCCTAGACCGTAACCATAGCGGATCGCCGCCATCGTTGGAGAAAACGGAGCCATGCCTGCCACTCCTGCCAACTATCGAGAGCAGGAGAATCCCCGTCAATTCGGGCAAAAAACGTGCAGAACGGCGGCATTTTGCCGACATGGACAATTTGTAATCCGTGCCAAGGCAGTAGCATTGGCGCAGGATTGCTCGCCGATGCGATGCATTTAGCCTGAGAGACCTGCCCCTCACCGTCTACGCAGACGAAACACCACGCGCCGATACTGTTGTCACCTGCGCCGCGCAGTGAATCGACAACGGTGACGTTGGAACTAGAAGCGGTTTCAGGGGTCAGGCTCACAGGTTGAATGCGGCTTGACCAGACTTCGGCGAAGGTGGAGAATCGCTGAAGCAAGGGCGCAAGGGCGGTCCAAACAGCGCGATCAACAACAAGGCGAAGAAGCGCAACGCGATGGCAGTGAAGTTCGGTCTCTTGTGCCTAGCGGCAACACTAACTTTTTTTTCCCTCGCCTACGCGGATAACGTTACGTGCCCGCCATCAATCAAGCCGAGCAATCCGATCAATCAAAGGGATTATCGGGGTCGCGAGCTATCCAAAGAATACTTCTTCAACGCGTCAGGAACTTGGCTCAAAGTGCCGCTGGGCCACCTAAGCCCGTGGTATGGTGCCCCTTTGGAGGACATCACGCCTGCAACGCCGGGTGCTAGTGAAAAGCGTATGGGTACAGGGATCAGCTACGCCTTCTGGATGCCGACATTGCGCTGGCCAGAAAGGGACACGCTCTCAATAGCGTCCTCGCGCTTCTGCGAGAATGGAAGGAAGATGCCGGAGGATGGCGAGTTCATCGTCATTGCTTCAATCGAAAACCCATGGTTGCCTCTTTCCACGTCTCCACTGAGAGACCGTCTCCCAGCGGAGCGCCTTGAAAACACCAAGAAGAACCTCGGTGCCGAGTTCTCTGGCACGAAATATGACCTCAATTACTATGACGGATCAGAGGAAGCACCATTTGATCACTTTTTCTCCGGCAGCGAGCCGTCGGTAATCTTGCAATGCGCTAAGGCCGAGCGCGTGCCAAACCCTATCTGTTTCGGTCACGTGTGGTGGAGTATGGAAAACCTCGGCCTAACTGTGCAATTTTCCCTCTTAGACCTACCCCGATGGCGCGAAAATATCGACGCGGCCTACGAACTCGCTCATCGCTGGCGCAAAGCGGCGAATAATGGAACGGTGGCAGAATGAAAGTCCGGCACGACTCAAAAAGGGGACGTTCCGCTTTCCTCACGCTCCCTGTTCTTTATCTATTATTGCTAGGTCCTCTCGCTGGGTGCACCGATAAGGCAACACTGGCAGAGTCATGTGGTATGATTTGGAATGACGCCTGGCGAAAGGCCAAGCAGGGTGACCCTGCCGCGCTAGAAAGACTCTCAAGCGAGTTCTTAATCGGGCTCTTGGATCCACCTGGACCCGACCCCCGCAGTGGCAGGTCCGCCAAAAAACAGTCTCATGCGCTGGTTCTAGCCATCTACGCTGCCGACCGCGGCGCTAAGATGAACCTGGACATAATAGTGCGCGAGTTCGCTGCACAACCCGATCCCATCTACATCGATGTAACCAGCGGCCGGATCACTTACAAACGTCTGTCAGAGAGCGGCAAGTCTCGCGAGCTGCTTCGCCTCTGCCGGAATGGTGATACCCAAAGATGCGTCGCAGCAGTCAAACAGAGTGATCTCATTCCATCACCTGATCGATATGCGAGCGCAATCGATCGCGAACTTCAGACTAAACCTGTGTCATGTTTCCGCCCCTACATATAATCGTAAGGAAGCCAAGGTGCGCTTGATGTCTGACGGATTTGGCGTGGCTAGCCGACATTAACCCGTCCGCACGAGGCCTGAGACACGTATTCCCCTGCCGCCTTTGTCGCAGTGACATCGTGGCGAAACTGTGCCACTGAATTTGCCATGAAGCTTATTCGCAGGATCATGCAGGATCGCAGTTCGGCTGGCGCTGTCGCAGTGCTGGCCCTGCTGCTTTTTTTGCTGCAAGGCCTTGCGAATGGCGTTGCCCATGGCAGCATGGCGGCCACAGCCCTTGCCGCCGATGACATCATCTGCGCCGCTCATATGCCGGATGCCGGTACGCAGAAGCAGTTGCCAGCGGAGAAGCTCGCCAATAGCTGCTGCGGCACACTCTGCCGTCTTGCCTCCACATCCTTTACCGCCCTGCTCGCAAGCCCGACCGAGATTGCCGGGCGTATCGTTCCGCATGTTCACGTCACCTTGTGGCGCTGGACTGAAAACAAGATCGCTGCGCCGCCGACGCGCGAGCAGCAACCACGCGGACCTCCCTCTTTGTCTCACGCATGATCCGGCGCGCTTCTCCCGAACAGGGGAAGGCGCGGAGCACAATCAGCTTCCTTGCTGGCTACGGGCGTATCGCGCCGAAATTGCCTCAAATGCTCACGGCGATTTTGCGATTCGACCTGTGTTGAAATCTCCAGCGGGTACGTCGCCGACAGGATAGATGCGACTGCCTGCACCGTTTGCGGAGCCAATAATGTCCATCAGCACCACTTCTGTGGGTGACCGCGTGAGCGCGCCGTCATCGCTCAATCTCTATCGCGCCGTCTGGCGCTGGCATTTTTACGCCGGTCTCTTCGTCCTGCCATTCATGATCACGCTTGCCATCACCGGCGGGCTTCACCTCTTCAAGGATGAGCTGGATAATGCCATCCATGCCAACCTGAAGCGGGTGGACGTGGTGGAGAACACCACCGCCGCCCTGCCCTCCACCATCATCGCCAACGCTGTGGCGGCTGTACCCGGCACGGCCGTCAAACTCACCAAACCCGCCGATCCCGGTGCGTCGACAGAGGTCACCGTCAGCATGCCGGAGGGCAAACGCGCCGTTTATGTGAATGGCTATACGGGAGACGTCCTTGGCTCCCTGCCGGATCGCGGCACCGTCATGTGGACGATCCGCACCCTCCACAGCCTCAAATACTTCGGCACCTATGCCCGCTACCTGATCGAGATCGCCGCTGGCTGGTCGATCCTGCTGGTCGCCACCGGCATCTATCTCTGGTGGCCGCGCAACCAGACCGGCGGCGTGGTGTCGGTTCGCGGCACGCCGAAGAAGCGGGTCTTCTGGCGGGATATGCACGCCGTTACCGGCATCTTCGTCGGCGCCTTCATCGTCTTCCTCGCCATCACCGGCATGCCGTGGTCCGGCGTCTGGGGCGCGAAGGTCAATGAATGGGCCAATGGCAACAATTTCGGCTACCCGGCAGGCGTGCGTGTCGATGTGCCGATGTCGGGCAATCGGCTCGACGATGTGTCGAAAACCTCATGGTCGCTGGAGCAGGCAAAGATACCGACCTCCGAAGGGCACGATCATGGTCAGCATATGGAGCCCTCGCCCGCCATGCCCATGGACCACGCGGCCATGAACCACGAGCCCGCCAACCAGATGCCAGCCCCCATCGGCATCGACAAAGCCGTCGCGCGCTTCGATGAACTCGGCCTCGCAGCCGGTTATGCCGTGGCGCTTCCGACGAAGCCGGAGGGCGTCTATAGCGGATCGGTTTACCCGGATGACCTTTCCAACCAGCGGGTCATCCATCTGGATCAATATACCGGCAAACCACTGATCGACATGCGCTACGCCGATTACGGGCCGCTTGGCCGCGGGCTGGAATGGGGCATCAACGTGCATATGGGCCAGCAGTTCGGCCTTGCGAACCAGATCGTGCTGGCGCTCGCCTGCCTCGCCATCATCCTGCTCGCCGTGTCCGGCGGTGTCATGTGGTGGAAGCGCCGCCCGAAGGGCTCGCTCGGTGTTCCACCCATGCCGCAAAGCAAAGGCACACTTTACGGGCTTGCCGCAATGCTCGCAGTGGGCGGAATCATCTTTCCGCTGGTCGGTGCGAGCCTGGTCGTCATGCTTCTCCTGGATCTCGCGGTGCAGAAGCTCGGACAGCGAAGAAAAACCGCCGCAGCATCCTGAACCGACATCGGCTTGAGTAGCGACAGACAGGCGTCAGCCGAGCCGATAGGCCTTGCAGACACGATCTTCCGTCGTGCGATAGGTGCGAAACCCGATGGCTTCGTAATAGGCCTGCCCCAAATCATTATCGGCGCCAATACTGGCGTCGATATCCTTCAGACCGAAGGCCTCCGCAGCCTGAAGCGTTGCCCTGAACAGCGCCTTACCAGCACCCTTTCTCGCCGCGAACGGGCTGACATGCGTGCCGATAATGCCCCAGCCTTCTGCAACGCCGTATGGATTGCCGGCAGCGGTGGCGAGCTTCAACGACTGGAAGCCGAGGATGCGCCCGTCCTCATCCACCGCAACAGTGCAGGCAATCCGGTCGGGGTCCGAAATATAGGTGTTCGTGACAGTCTCGACATCCGTCGGCGTCTTGCGCAGCCCCGCCGCAAAAATCTCGTTCTGCACCGCCGCCATTCCCTCGGCATCATCTATCGTTGCGGGACGCGTGATCATGGCACTTCCTCTTTTCTGCAAGCTTATGGACCTGTGCGCGCGGGCGCGTTTCGAAGACGACCGCCAGAGCAGGCACGGATTGCTCGTGCGCAAGCCGACATATGGCATGAAGCGCTGGTAAAAGGAAAAAGGAAAAGCCAGGATCGGGAGGTGCTTGCAGTCGGATGGCGACACGTCCCAATGCAGTTTTCTTAAGGTGTACCACCCTTCTTGCCCGGTGGTGGTCGCCTGTTCCGATTTGAGATGTCTGCTTTGTGCATCTTTGAACAAAGCGGAACACAAATGTGACGCACCTCAAAAAGGTGCTTCAAAGCCGCGTAAAACGCGGAAGCCAGCATCTTGTTCCAACAGGGTATCGTTGCCTTTTTGTACTCATTTTTTCACGCGCACCTCTTCCTTTTGAGGTTTAAGCGCTCCATATTCTGCCCATGGCCAGATCACCGAAGAAGTCCTCCGAAAGCTCCCGCTCCAATGGTTTTGAAGAGATGCCCCAGGCGTCCTTTGAAGGCGCTCCCCTCTCCGGCTCTGTTGCCGATTGGGTGAAGCAGCTGGAAGCGGAAGCCGAAGCGACCTCCGTGGAGACCCAGCGCGAAGTCGCGTCCAAGGCCGGCAAGCATCGCAAGAAGATCGAGATCGAAGCGCGCAAGGAAGCGGAAAAGGCTGCCGCCAAGGCAAGCAAGACGCCGACGGCGTCCAAGACCTCGCGCGGCGTTTCCATCGGTGGCTCATCCGATCCGAAGACGCGCGCCGCCGCTGGCCTCAACCCGGTGGCCGGCATGGATGTCTCGCTGGAAGACGCCAAGTCGCTGGCGCCCGGTGCGGTCACGGCGACGGTGGACGCGCTTTCCAAGCTGATCGAAAGCGGCAATCCGCTGTTCAAGGACGGCAAGCTGTGGACGCCGCACCGTCCTGTTCGCCCGCCAAAATCCGAAGGCGGCATCGCCATCGAAATGGTCACGGAGTACAAGCCCTCCGGCGACCAGCCCACCGCGATTGCCGATCTGGTGGAAGGCATCAATTCCGGCGACCGCTCCCAGGTTCTGCTCGGCGTCACCGGCTCGGGCAAGACCTTCACCATGGCCAAGGTCATCGAGGCGACGCAGCGCCCGGCGGTCATCCTGGCGCCAAACAAGACGCTGGCCGCGCAGCTCTATTCCGAGTTCAAGAATTTCTTCCCCAACAACGCGGTCGAGTACTTCGTTTCCTATTACGACTACTACCAGCCGGAAGCCTATGTGCCGCGCTCGGACACCTATATCGAGAAGGAATCCTCGATCAACGAGCAGATCGACCGGATGCGCCACGCTGCCACCCGCGCGATCCTGGAGCGAGACGACTGCATCATCGTCGCCTCCGTCTCCTGCATTTACGGTATCGGCTCGGTGGAAACCTACACCGCCATGACGTTCCAGATGCAGGTGGGCGACAAGCTCGACCACCGCCAGCTCCTGGCCGACCTCGTGGCACAGCAATACAAGCGGCGCGACATGGATTTCCAGCGCGGCTCCTTCCGCGTGCGCGGCGATACGATCGAGCTTTTCCCCGCCCACTTGGAAGATGCCGCCTGGCGCATTTCCATGTGGGGAGACGAAATTGAGAGCATCACCGAATTCGATCCGCTGACCGGCCAGAAGACCGGCGATCTGCAATCGGTGAAGATCTACGCCAACTCGCACTATGTGACCCCGCGCCCGACGCTGAACGGAGCAATCAAGTCGATCAAGGAAGAGTTGAAGCATCGTCTGGCCGAGCTGGAAAAGGCGGGCCGCCTGCTAGAAGCGCAGCGCCTGGAACAGCGCACCCGCTACGATATCGAAATGCTGGAGGCCACCGGCTCCTGCAACGGTATCGAAAACTATTCGCGCTACTTGACGGGCCGCACCCCCGGCGAGCCGCCGCCGACCCTGTTCGAATATATTCCGGACAATGCCCTGATCTTCATCGACGAATCCCACGTCACCATTCCGCAGATCGGCGGAATGTATCGGGGCGACTTCCGCCGCAAGGCGACGCTGGCCGAATACGGCTTCCGCCTGCCCTCCTGCATGGACAACCGCCCGCTGCGCTTCGAGGAGTGGGACGCCATGCGCCCGCAGACGGTCTCCGTCTCCGCCACGCCCGGCGGCTGGGAGCTGGAACAATCCGGCGGCGTCTTTGCCGAACAGGTTATCCGCCCGACGGGTCTTATCGATCCGCCGGTGGAAGTGCGCTCCGCCCGCACGCAGGTGGACGACGTTCTCGGCGAAATCCGCGAGACCGCCGCCAAGGGCTATCGCACGCTCTGCACCGTGCTGACCAAGCGCATGGCGGAAGACCTGACCGAATATTTGCACGAACAGGGCGTGCGTGTGCGCTACATGCACTCCGACATCGACACGCTCGAGCGCATCGAAATCATCCGCGATCTGCGTCTCGGCGCCTTCGACGTGCTGGTGGGCATCAACCTGCTGCGCGAAGGTCTGGACATTCCCGAATGCGCCTTCGTTGCCATTCTGGATGCGGACAAGGAAGGCTTCCTGCGTTCCGAAACCTCACTTGTCCAGACGATCGGTCGCGCCGCGCGTAACGTCGATGGCAAGGTTATCCTCTATGCGGACAACATCACCGGTTCGATGAAGCGGGCGATGGAGGAAACCAGCCGCCGCCGTGAAAAGCAGATGGCCTATAATGAAGAACACGGCATCACGCCAGAATCGGTCAAGGCGAAGATCTCCGATATCCTTGATTCAGTTTATGAACGCGACCACGTAAGGGCCGATATTTCCGGCGTTTCCGGCAAGGGCTTTGCGGATGGCGGCCACCTCGTCGGCAACAATCTCCAGGCGCATCTCAACGCCATGGAAAAACAGATGCGCGATGCCGCAGCCGATCTCGACTTCGAGAAGGCCGCTCGCCTGCGCGACGAAATCAAGCGCCTCAAAGCCGCCGAACTCGCCGCCATGGATGATCCCATTGCGAAAGACGAAGCACGATCACAAGAGAGCGGAAGCAGGTCCAGAAAAACTGGACCGAGCGCCAAACGCGAGTCGATCTCCCCTGTTGAGGGGCAGATGTCCGGCAGCACAGAGGGGGACAACCCGAGCACACCGGAAAAATCCCTTTTCGCCAAACCGTCGCTGGACGACATGGGCCCGGGCACAGACATGGTGAAGCCGCTGTTCCGCAAGAACACGCTGGATGAAATGACCGTCGGCCGCACGGAAAAACCCGTCCGCGGCGTGGCGCCGGAAAAACCGACAACCGAATCCGGCAAGCGCTTTTCGCCGCTTCTGGAAGGTCAGCCGGAACGCGCAACGGGCGACAAGGACGATCCACGCCCGCTCAAACGCGGCAAGGTCGGCGTCGGCTCCTATGAAGACCCCGGCGAGCAAAAGCGCAAGGGCCGCACCAAGGGCAAGACAGGCAGACCGGGGCAATAGCCCACGCACAGACAGAACGCGGGAACTTTCAAGCGCGCGACGGCATTCCCGTTGCGCGCAATGAAACGGAGGGAGAAGCGCCATGCGGCTGCACCACCTTGCTCTTTCGGCCCTGGCTCTCGCCTGCTTCGCCTCACCCGCCCTCGCCGGCACGCTGACTGGCGCCACGTTTCACAGCAATGCGCTGAACGCCGATCTCCCGGTGAACATCTATCGCCCGGATGGCGAACCGCCAGAAAATGGCTGGCCGGTGCTCTATCTGCTGCACGGCCATGATGGCGACCAGAACAGCTGGCGCGATCTCGGCAATATCGAAAAGACGCTGGACGGCATGATCGCCGCCGGCACCATTCGCCCGCTGGTCGTGGTCATGCCGGGCGTGAAGAACAGCTGGTACGTGAATTCCGCCGCCGTCGATGGCCCCGGCGATTACGAGACCGCCATCACCGGCGATCTGCGTGTCCATGTCGAAAAGACGCTGCCGGTGCGCAAGGATGGGCAAGGCCGCGCCATTGCGGGCCTCTCCATGGGCGGCTTCGGCGCGCTGCATCTGGCTTATGCGCACGAAGATCTTTACGCCGCAGTCGCCAGCCTGTCGGGCGCCATCTGGCAGAACGTCCCCGCCTCCGATCTCGACAAGACCCCGGCAGAGTTGAAACTCATCCAGGACAGCGCCTTCTTCCACCGCGTCGATCGCGCCACCATCACCAGCGGCATCGTCCTGCCCTCGACCGGTGACCACTTCTCCGGCGCCTTCGGCACACCTTTCGACGCAAGGCTCTTCAACGAAAAAAACGTCTTCACCCTCGTCGCCCAACACATCGCCGAATCCCAGGACCTCCCCGCCACCTACCTGACCGTCGGAGACGACGACGGCTTCTACCTCTGGCGCGGCGCGGTTGCCCTGCACGAAACGCTACAGGCCGACAACCGCAAATCGGAATTGCGGATTACCGATGGCGATCACGTTTGGTCGTTGTGGAAGGTGTCGATTGTCGATGCGTTGAAGTTTGTGGATGGGGAGTGGAAGTGAGACGGTAGCGAAATTAGGGTTCATAGCTCAAAATAGTGTAGGTTGACGCTCAAGTGGGACCCCTATGCCGTACACTCGACGCATCTTCGTCTGGAACTCGGTCTGGCCGCCGTAGCTCGGGTGTCGTACTTGGAGATGCTCTCCTCGCAACTGAGTCGTCCACCGAGCTGCATCATTCCCGATTGCGACAATTCGGTTAACAGGAAATATCTCGACTAATTCTTGTAGGAAGGAGAAGCCCAACTTGGCTTCAGACGCGGAGTGTTGGCGATTACTAAAAACATTGTCTGAGCGGTGAGGATGAAAGGGGAACACGTTCCAAGTCAGGATTGGACGGGCCAGCACCGACAAAATTTCGAAAATGTTGGCGGCAGTTCTCTCTTTCACTGGCGGCCCACTTGTGGCTCTTTGAAGCTGGGGCAAGCCAAGATGCACCGCGTACAAATCTAAACTGTATTCGTCTGTTAGCGCCAGACCGGTTCGCCTGCCACCTCTGTAACCGAGATCCCGCCCTACCCACAAATCGACACTAGGCTTATCCTTGAGAGCGTCAAATATTGTTAGAAGATTTTTCGTCCTTATAGATGGCGCGTTCTCCCGGTCAAACACCTCGCACTTATCGCAGTATGGGTTGAAACAATCCGGCAATCCAGTGCCAGCCAGCCGGTCCACAAAATTGAGAATCTTTGTCACGCAGAAATCCTGCTCCATCCTAGTGGCTCGCCACAAAAGCCTCGCTCCGTAGAATGTAGCAGCCAATGTGCAACGTCCTCAGGCGAGCATCCTCTGAGCTTGGTGCGGTGTCCTCGCCCTCTCGCGATAACGGGCGAAATCTCTTCCGGAACGGTTATTGCAGCACGCCCATAATACCCGAAATCCGAGCCGACAAGTATACGTGAAGTGCTACCCGTATCACGTTTTATGTTTCTCGGATTAGGACGACCGTCTGGGAGGCTATGGAACGACCATTCTTGAACTATCGCACCATGGTCATCCCTGTGATAGATATTATCACCATAAAACTTGATGAGACTTCCGTTCACAACAGGCTTCTTCCGTTGGAACCTTGGATCTTTCCAATAGTGATCAAAATTGGTCGTCTCTTCGACCAGCATCCAGTAGATGAGCTTTCCTGAAACAGCTGAATTCGCGGAACCAAAACCCAAGATAAAATCGCCTGTTTTCGCTACCCGCCTTATAACGGGTTTGCAGTTGGCCAGCGTGCAAACGCCATAGAACGGATTGGGCGAGAAGCCCATATCGTGGTCGATCACGTATCGATAGATTTTCATCAGCAGTTATGATGCTTTCGGTTGGTTTTTGGTAGTGGCTGATCGTTGTGATCCACTTGAACACTATCGTCGCCCTTCAGGGCGTCCGCAAACCCTGTTCCGCCGAGTGAACAGTTCGCTGAACAATATTTTTTCACGATCTCCGCCGGCTCGAGTACCTCATCAAGATAAACACAGACCAATCTTATGCCTGCAGCTACACAGGAAATAACCCGTCTTTCCTCCTCAACAACGCTTGTTTCACGAATGATGAGTATTCCTAGAGACGCATCAGCAGGCAATGAAATGTCGTTAGACGGCCACCTTCTTATCTCCACTACACCAGCAGAAGCCGATGCTAGCAGATCGATCTCGTGATCGGTCACAGGTTCATTCACAACATACGCGACCATTACTCTACCTCCATCAGCGACATATTGAGGTCGACCTCGATCACACCTCCGCCGTTCTCCCCAAGCCTCTTAAAAGCTTGTGCGCCTTCATGTATCGCTTGTCGCCACGACGAAGCAGAACAATTTTTGACTTCGAATTTTGATGTTATCTTTTGGATTAGCGTCACCAACCGCAATGGCACCGATTCTACCGTTGGAAAAAACTCTGCCTCCTCAGCGTGAGCAAATACGAGAGCTGCAACAGCCTCTTCAACAATAGCAGCTCGCGCACCGTCCTCATTCTCATCCACCAAAGGAACAGACTTTCTCTTCTTTTTTAGAAGTCTCCGAATGACGGGAGACCAATGTAGATGCGCTAGGAACGCCAAGTGAAATGCGTCGTGGAAACGGTATTTGTCTTCGTCGTGAGAATTATCAGAAAGAGAATCGCCGAGTTGAATGCCGTTATAAAACATCGAAGCACGGCCTTCCTGATCAAGAGAAAACTCCACCCTCATTCGATCAGGAAATCTCTCCGCCTCAGGATACCGCTCATCAAAAAAAGGGGATTCGCTTCCACCGAAGAATCCATTAGCTTTCACCAAATTTTGCTCAGCAACTTCAGCGAGATTAATGTTGTAATGGGTAGCTACTGCAGCCAGGTACCACAGTAGATCGCCAATCTCTTCAGCCAATTCGTTTCGAAATTGAGTCTGTGACGGCTTATCTCTAAGTTTTTTCTTGACAACGGAATACAGTCCACCGACTTCACCGGCCAGACCAAGCAAAGATATCAGAGGATGCTTCGTAACGTTAGTCTTCGCGGCTTCATCTTGGTAAGTTTTAATGTCCATAGCGCCCCCCAGTGATCGGTATTCTATCACTAAGCTGAATGCTGTCTACCCCAGGGTTGAGTACGAAGATAAAAATAAAACCTATGAGTTTGCAACATGCGCTGGAACCAATTCTGCCCCCACCCGTTCTTCCCCCGAACAAAATGTTCAGCATACAAAAGGGAAGAAACATTCATGAAAAACAAGGTTTTCGCACTCGCTGCCGTTGCAGCTCTGACCTCCTCCGTCGCTTTCGCCCAGACTGCTGCACCTGCCGCTCCGGCTGCAACTGCACCAGCCGCTGCCGGCGCTGATGCGATGATGTCTGGTCCAGGCTTTACCATGGGTACGAAGCCAGCTGGCCCGTTGAAGTTTGTCAACGTGCAGAAGACCGACCTGACCGCTGATCAGCTCGAAGGCATGAACATCTACAATGCCCAGAACGAAGAGATCGGCGAGATCGAAGACGTTGTCATCGGCGACGGCAAGGCCGTCATCGGTATCGTTGCCAGCGTTGGCGGCTTCCTCGGCATCAATGAGAGCTATGTTGTTCTCGACCCGACCTCCGTTGCCATCAACAACGACAATGGCACGTGGAAGGCTCACGTCGACACCACCAAGGAAGCGCTGCAGAACGCGCCGAAGCTGGACTACGACAAGCTCGACGATTGATTGATCGCACGCGCCCTCGGGCGATCGATCAACGGCCCCTGTGCTCTAAGCGCAGGGGCCTTTTTTATGCGCGGTTGAGGCCTCGAGTGTGGAGAGATGATCGCTTCCCATGCATTGCCGCATATCGGTTGTCTCGGGGTTCCGTGGAGGGAGATCGTCTCGAGAGTCACACGCGGTGTGCACGGGCAAACCACGTACAGCATCGGCCCGAAAATCGGACTCGATTTTCGGAAAACACAATGAGCCGGTTCAAAAGATCAAGCGTCCGTGGTGCCTCCAATACGGCGCACGGCGCTTTAGCATCACGCGCATCCGCAAGCCGCTTGCCCGCTCACCATCACTTCGCTTATCGTCCCCCGCATCATCAACAGGACTCTCCGCTTGCCCAGTTTCCGCCCCCTCGCCGCCCTTGCGGGCTTTTTCCTGGCATCTCTGATACCCATGGCGGCGCAAGCTCAAGCCGCGAACTGGCAACCCTCCGAACAGATCAAGACGTATGCCATATCCGGCAGTTCCGGCATCGAGCTCTATCGATCCATCGGCGAGCGTGGGCCACAGGCCGGTGTCCAGGCCGTTGCCCATACTACCTTCAAGCTGACTTGGCGGCGCGATTACCGCCCGCAGCCGAATGGCGCCTGCATCCTGGCGACCGCGCGACCCAACCTGACGATCATCTACACATGGCCCAAGGCGCCGGCGAAACTGCCGGCGGATGTTGCGGCCAGCTGGCAGCGCTTCATTGCCGGCGTGGAAAAGCACGAACGCGTGCATGGCGAGCATATTCTCGACATGGTGAAGAAGATCGAGGCCTATAGCGTCGGCCTGCGGGCGGAAGACGACCCGAAGTGCCAGAAGGTGCGCGCCGTCTTACAGCAGCGTCTGAAGGAGCTTTCAGACGAGCAGCGCCAGCGCGGGCGGGATTTCGACAAGGTCGAACTCACCAATGGCGGCGCGGTGCATCAGCTCATTCTCGCACTGGTCAACGGTCCCTGAGGAGCGTCCGGCGTAGGCCGGTCATGTTTCACATCTCAATATGAATCGCAGACCGCAGGCATCCACGTGGCGGGGAATTGCACCACTGCGCTTGGGCGAACGACGTTACTCCGCCGCCTCGCCCTTCAGCACAGGCTCGGCCAAGATAGCCCGTTCCAGCTCATAGGAATAGCCTTCCAGCATCGTATAGGCCTGTTCGATGACCTCGATCTGATGCTCGGCATTGCGGATCGCTTCGGCAAGCGACTGGCTGCGTGCGCGCAGCATGGAGCCAAGCACATCCGTTTCCGGCTTCATGCCAAGCCGGTCCATGTGCTTGCGCACGCGGGTGCGATGGCGCTCAAGCTCGAGAATATGGAAGCGGCTTTTGAGAATATCGTCGGTCAGCTTGCGCCGCATGGCCGCGACCGGATCGAAACTGCCCGGCTCGCGCTCATCGAGAATGAACTCATTGACCAGCGTTTCCAGCATCAACAGGCCCTTCAGATCCTTCGGATCGGCCAGTTGCGGATCATAGCCGGTATCGTCGAACACCTTGCGGCGCACCGGGTCCTTCAACAGATCATAGGCCAGTTGCAGCTTGGCAAACTGGTCGGCATCCCCGCCGCTGTCCGGATGGGCATTCTTCGCCGCCTTGCGATAGGCAGCCTTGATCGCAGCCTCATCGGCCTCGCGCTCAACACCCAGCAAAACATAAGGATCGATCACCGAAACACCTGTACTCGCATTACCGAAATCCGCCTTTGCGGGTGAGACCACGCATAAGGGCTGGCGGGATCATACGCAATTTTCACCAGCCACGGCACCCCTCGCCTACGGTTTTGAACGTAAAACGCCAAACCACGGAAGAGCGCGCAGCAACTGAAACGGCGCGCCGAAGCCAATTACCCGCAAATTTGTCCTGCGCGTGACCATGATAGGCGAAGGAGGGACAAAATTGTGGAAAGCCCGGCAATAAAGAAATCAGGGGCAACGGGAACGGCGACGCAAGGATGAAGTCTGATGGGCCAAATTGCATACGCTCATTCGAAAACACTGGCAGGCACGCGCTTTTTGCCTCGCATGGTCGCCCAGATAGAAAGCCCGATCCCGACGAACAGCGTTTCCATAAAGGTCCCGGCGGGCGCAATCTGGTACGCGAATACGGTGATGGTGCTGACAAAACAGATGGCGATCGCCAGCACCGAACATAGGAGAATCACGAGGAAACGGAGCCATCCCGCATAAGGGTGCATCGCGATACGCTTGGACAGATGAAAAGGCAGCAGCCAGCAGGCCAGGTAAATCAGCCCCCAAACGATCACGAAAGCGGCTTCGAACATTCTCTTCCTCCAGGCGACGACAGCGAGGCCTATTCTATGCCTGCGATTGAAACATCCGGCCAGAGGCGTGCGAGAAAATGCCGAGTCAGCCGGATATGGCTTTCTGGCTCGGGTTCTGTCGCTTATTTGCAATCGCCTGGAACAACGGAATAGGCATCGGCGCCACCGTCCCATGTGTAAGAATATATAATATTGGTTGCTCGGCCCGCGTCTAAATCCGGTTTCCAAATCTGGCAAAGCCCTTGCAGGTTATTCTGCTTAACTGCGGAGACTTTGAAGTCTGGCGGGATGGCACCCACCAATCTGAAGCGGTACTCGACACCACCAGGTATGACTTTCGTCGCCTCGTGGATGGTGAAATCGTCAAGCTTTTTCGGCAGGCCATCGTTTAAAGCGGCGTCCTGTATCGCGGGTTTGATCAGATTGCTTGTCAGGGGGACAGAAACCGCAACCGCAATCCCAGCCGCGTACCTCCACGCATTCGTAAACCCCCATCGCTTCAGAATCACACCGAGCAGACCACCAACCAGTCCAAAGAGGGCGCCGAAAATCGCGCTCAATGCAATGCTTGGCAAACCCGCAAGAAAAACCAGAAATTCGCCCATCACTCAGCCCTCATGAGATGAGTGACGATAGGGCATATGAAGAGACAATGAAAGGATCCCTCGCCTGGGCGATGGGCGTGAGCGAGGCCGAAGTATCGAAGCAAGCGATGCTCTTATCGATGCCGTAATAGTGGCTCTGCAACGTACCTATCCCGAGCGCGCACGACAGCAAATGAATGCAGGCTGATCCATTTTCCTATTGCATGTCGCAGTCCATGTTGCGTGCAACAGCCTCGGGCAGACGCCAACGCCCCGCAAACGTTGAGAACAGCTTTACAACACAATGCGACATATTTCAGGGAAGAAACGGCTCCAAGCCTTTGATTTTACTGGTGCCCCCGGCAGGGTTCGAACCCGCGACCCCCTGATTACAAATCAGGTGCTCTACCAACTGAGCTACAAGGGCAAGCCAGTGCCGCCGAATTATCAGATTCCCCCTCTATGTAAAGAAGAAATTTGTCCGTCCGGCCAAAAAGGGAGGCGATCTGTTTGATAGATGAGGCCAGACCAACCTTCTCACCCAAAAGAGCCTCCACCGGTTCGCCAGGCAAAAAGCTTGCGCTGCTGGAAAAAGTGTGGCTCTGACAACCGCACTGAGGCTGAGCATCAGCCGGAACGAACAGGAGCATGACGATGAGCGAATTGACGGTAGCGGACGCGACAGATCGCATTTACGAATCGCTGCGCGCAGACAATGCCGACATCGATCTGCACATCGCCAACCTGAAGGCGGCGCTGAAGCACGCGGGCTTGAAGGAGGCGACCTTCGACGCATCCAAGCTTTCGCACAACAACCGCTCCGGGCGGAAGTTGATGCAGGCCTATTTCCGCCAGCGCGGCGTGACGGTGAAGTTCGAAGGCGTGTAAAGCGCCTTACGCTCGCTCGTCACGGGCTGCAACCTCGACGTCCCGATGATCGGGTTTGGCCCGAACATCCATAAGCCGTTATGTTCGCTGCGGGGATGATGCAGATCACGCGACCTCATTTCGAAATCGCCCTTCAACAACTTGGCGTCCTGAAAGCCTTGAGAGCCTATGACCCCAGGGTCGCCGGGACGCCGCCTCTTGGCGTCGAGACAGAGAAGAGCGATATCGACATTCTCTGCCATGCGCCGGACCCCAGCGCGTTTTTGACGGATGTTCAGAACGCATACGGCACGACGAGCGACCTGCGGATATGGCAGTGGATATCCAAAGACCGGCCGATCATCGTAACGTTTCATGCGCATGGCTGGGACTTCGAGATCTTCGCAAGCCCGCAGCCGGTTGCGCTCCAAAATGGCTGGCGCCACTTCGAGATCGAAAGACGGCTTCTTGCCATCGGCGGTCAGGATTTCAAAGAGGCGATCAAGCGTTTGCGGCAACAGGGTATGAAGACTGAACCGGCTTTCTGGTCGGCCCTGAAACAATCCGGCGATCCCTATACAGGGCTGTTGTCTCTTGAAACCGCAACGGACGATGCGCTTCGCGAGAAACTTGCTCGCTTAGGCTTCGGCCCAGGCAGCTGTGTTTCAGACGACTAGACCTTTACCGCTCGCTGAATATTCAAAGGCGAACGCCTGCGGGTCGCCTCATCCCAAATCCAGCGTCATCACCAGCGGGCAATGGTCCGATGCCTTCGGCCGATCCCAGCCGGTGCGTGGATAGCGCTCCACCTCCTGCCCTGGCGGGAAGACGGTGCGGTAAGGCTGCCCGCCGCGAATGATTTCCGGCACGCGTGCCGCATTGCGCTCGGCTAGGCTTTGCGACAGTAGGATGTAGTCCAGCTGGCAAAGATGCTGCTCCTGCGGCCCTCTGGAGTGATACAGCGTCCAGCGATCCATCACATCGCGGCGCTGCATCGGGTTGATGGCAAAGCCATCCCTGGTCAGGAGATCTAGCGCACTACGCGCCTCCGTCACCGGCCTGAAGCTGTGGCCGGTCCGGCGGTTGCCGGCGATGACGACCCGCTCCTGATAATCGTTCATGTCCCCGCAGATGGCGAAATCGCTGTGCCGCACCTGATCCAGACCGAAGCGGTTCTCGATGATGCGACGGATCGCGCGCACTTCCGCCTCACGGATCGGCATGGTCCCAAGCCGCGCATCGGTGGATTCGCGGGCATTGCTCATGGATTTCAGGTGGGTGACGAAGAGAGAGAAAGGCTTGCCGCCGATCTTAAGCTCAAGCTCCAGGCAGTCGCGCTTGAAGATCTTGTCATCAATGGCATTGGTCAGCACCAGTTCGTCGTTGAACAGGTCGAGATTGCGATAGGTGAGTGCTGCATGGCTGCGAATATCGACAAGCTCGATCTTCTCGCCATCCAAGGTCTCGTCACGCATGACCACAGCCACATCGATGCCACGGCTGTCATTGCCTTCCACCAGATATTTGTGGCGGTAGCCATTGCCGACCATGCGGTAGAGATAGCCATATTCGAAGGCCTGCAAGGCCGCCATGTTATCGACTTCCTGCAGGCAAAGGATGTCGGCATCCGCATCGGCAATGGCGAGCGCCGAAAGCTGGCGCGTGTCATCGGTAGAGGCCAGCATGCGCGCACTTTCCAGCGCATTATAGGTCGCCTCGTCGCGCACATCGAAAAGCTGCATGGCACGATCGCGACGGGTCTGGTTGCGAAACCCGGTGAAATCGAACCGGGTCATCAGGTTCTCGATATTGAAAGTGGCAAGCCGCAGCGACATGAATCATTCCCGAATGAATGCCCAACTTAGTCGCTTCTGACTGGAAGCCAAGTGACCCAGTTTATAATCGCCAGGCCGAGCGGATGGCGACGGGATAGATCGCCCCTAGTGCCGCAGGCTCCCGGGAATAGGCACGCAGTGCCTGCCCATCCGGCAAGGTGAGGCGCAGCGCGTAACGCTCGCCCTCATACAAAATGCTGCTCACCCGGCAGGTGATACCCTCGGCGTCCTGGAGCACGTCCTGGGGGCGGACAAGAATGTCACTTGCCGGAGATATTCCCTCTTCAGCCTGCATGGCTGTTTTCAGCATCTCCCAATCCAGCGCCCGCGGCGCAGCTTCCGGGAGCTTGAGCGAGACAATGGCGCCCTGGCCCACCAGCGAGCCGACGAGCCGTCCCTCAGGTCTTGCATAGAGCGCCGCCGGTGGCGCCATCTGCAACAGCCTGCCTTCCGACATCACTGCAACATCTGTCGCAAGCGCCATGGCTTCGGCCTGATCATGCGTCACATAGACCATTGTCGCACCGGAGGTGGCGTGGAACTCGCGAAATGTCTCTTCCATCTCCTGGCGAAGATGCCGGTCGAGATTGGCAAGCGGCTCGTCGAGAAGCACAACGTCGGGCTCGGTCACAAGGCAGCGCGCAAGCGCGACGCGCTGACGCTGCCCGCCCGAAAGCTCCGATGGGCGACGCTCGGCGTAAGCGTCGAGCCGCACGGTTGCAAGCGCATCCATCACCTTGCGGCGGTAACGCTCACCGGAAATGCCACGCACCTTCAGCGGATAGCCGGTATTTTCCGCCACCGTCATATGCGGCCATAATGCGTAGGACTGGAAGACCATCGCCATGTTGCGGCGCTCCGGCGGCACCATGCTGCCGGCATCCGCCAGCACCCGCTCACCCAGAAGGATCGCCCCGTCGCTCGGCTGCTCGAAGCCTGCGATCATCCGCAGCACTGTCGTCTTGCCGCAGCCGGAAGGACCAAGCAGTGCCAGAAAGCCGCCTTCGCGGATCGTCATCGACACATCATTGACCGCAGGCTTGCCGCCGCCAAAGCTTTTCGACAAACGGTTGAGGATCAGTTTCGCCAAGGCACAACTCCCTTCGGCAGCTTGCGGCCGAGCAGTTCGAGCAGCAGCATCAGCACAATCACCATCGCCACCACCAGCACCGAGAGTGCCGAGGCGAGATCGAAACTGCCGCTATCATCGAGATTATAGATCACCACGCCGAGGGTCTGCGTACCCGCCGACCAGAGCAGCGCGGAGACGGTCAATTCATTGCAGGCAATCAGAAAGACCAGAATGACGGAGGCGCCCGCAGCGGGGCCGACGAGCGGCAGGATGATGTCCTTCATCCGCCTCCAGAAACCGGCCCCCGAAAGCCTTGCCGCCTCTTCCAGCACCGGGTCGAACTGGGTGAAAGCACTGACCATCGGCTTCAGGCTCACGGCGAAGAAGGAGGAGAAGTAGGCCAGCAGAATGATCCACAGCGTGCCGTAAAGCGTGATGCCGACAAGCGGGATCGGGGCCGCGAACAGCAACACATAGGACACGGAAATGACCACGCCCGGCAGCGCGTAGGGAATATCCACCAACGCTGACAGCAGGAACATGAACCGGCTTTTGCCACGCACAAGGAAATAGGCCGTCAGCACAGTCACCAGCAGGAGACACAAGGAGGTGACTGTCGCCAGAAAAAGCGAATTGATGAAGGCCGTGCGGGTCACGGCCTGCCGAAACAGGATTTCCTCATACGCATGGATCGTCGCCGTGTTCAGCGTCAGCGGCACACCGTAGGCCGGAGCAAGTGAGCTTGCGACGAGCGCCGTCAAAGGCGCGACGAGAATGATGAGGATGGAGAGCCACAGAAGGGCCTCGACGATCAGACGCCATGTCCCAAGCTGGAAGGTGGCCGCCTTGCCGGAAAGCCCGATGATGCGATAATCACGCCCCTTCATTGCCCGTTCCTGGATTGCGAGGCCGAGAACCGAGATGATCGCGATCATGCCGGACAGCATGGCGATATCGCCAAAGGTGCTGCTGCCGAAACTGGAGAAGCGGCTGTAGATCAGCGTCGGCAGGGTGAAGATGGAGGCCGGTATGCCGAGAATGGCGGATATGCCGAAGTTGCCGACCCCCGAGACAAAGGCGATCGCGGCACCGGCAATCAGACCCGGCATGGAGAGCGGCAGGATGATGTCCTTGAGCACCCGCCAGGAGGATGCACCCGAGAGCTTCGCCGCCTCGATCCCATCCTGCGGCAACGCCAGCAACCCGGACCGCAACGAGAGATAGACGAGCGGCGCGTGCTGGACGCCAAGAAGAAGCGAAATGCCGAAGATCGAATAGAGCGGCTGAGCAGAGCCGAGCGGCGGCGCCAGACCGATTGCCTTCAACAGCGTGCTGGAAGGCCCGGTCATGCCGATCCAGGAGAGCGCCGTCACCTGTGGCGGGATCATCATCGGCAGCATGAAGAGGAAGCTCAGCAGAGACTTGCCGCGAATATTGCAAAGCGTCAGCGCCAGCGCAAAACCGCCGCCAATCGCAAGCGAGATCAGCATGCCGAAAAACGAGGTGGAGAGGGTGTTGACCACGGCCTGCCACAAAGCCGGATCGCTCAGCAACGGCCAAATGTCACCTTTCAGTGACGATATGATGCCGGTATAGGCCAGTCGCCCCAGTGGCAAGGCGCTGAGCACAAAGACGACTGTGACGACAAAAGGAAACAGCCAGCGTGGCTGGCTGCTTCCATGAGTTGAAAAAGCTGGCATAGAGAAGGATCAGCCCTTGGAGCCGCCGAAGATATCGGAGAAGGTCTTGAGATCCTTTTCGGAATTCTTCAGCGCTTCTGCCGGGTTCAGCGGCAGCACCTTGATCTGGTCGCGAGCGGGGAAGCCGGCTGGCAGAGCGACATCGTTGCGCGCAGGAATATAGCCGAGCTTGACGAAGCCTTCCTGTCCCTTGGTGGAAAGCACATAGTCAACGAACTTCTTGGCCGCATCCGCATGCTTGGTGTGGGCAAGGATGCCGACCGGCTCGGTCACGGCAGACACACCTTCGCTCGGGAAGACAAACTCGATCGGCGCGCCCTTGGCTTTTTCACGGATCGGCATGTAGTCGACGACGACGCCGTAAGCCTTCTCGCCGGAAGCGACGGATTTCAGAACCGCGCCGTTACCACCGGCAGCAATCGCGCCATTGTCCTTCAGCGCCTTGTAGTAATCCCAGCCAAGGCCTGGCACGGCCGCCAGCGTCTGTGCATGGATCAGGGCCGCACCGGAGGTCAGCGGGCTCGGCATGGTCACGAGGCCCTTGGCTTCCGGCTTCTCCAGATCCTTCCAGCTCGTCGGCTTCATCGCAGCCTGCGTGTTATACATGATGCCGGTGGTGATGAGCTTCGTGGAGTAATAATAGCCATCCGCATCGAACAGCGTAGCGTCGTAATGGGCCGCTTCCGGCGACTTGTAGGCCATCAACTGTCCGGCCTGCTTCATGCGTTCCAGCGTCACGGTATCGGCGATCAGCAGAACGTCGGCAACCGGATTGCCCGCCTCGATCTCGGCCATCAGCTTCGCCATGATCTTCGGCGTTCCGTCGCGCACCCATTCGACATCGATACCGGGATTGGCGGCCTTGAAGCCATCTACGGTCGCCTGGGCATCCTCATTGGGCTGGCTGGTGTAGAGCACCAGATCGGCAGCATTTGCGCTGCCCATGAGAAGACCGAGCGACACGACGGCAGTGAAGGCTGAAAGAAGCGTTTTCATGAGTGCGGTCCCTGTTTGAAGCTGGGACCGCTAAAACACACCTGCATAACATGTATGTGACAGACAGGATTTGACTGTCAAATTCGCGGTTAAAGCGTAACCTTTCCTTCGATCAAAGTCGTCACCTGCCCGCCGACCCAGATGTCGTCGCCGATCTTGTCGACGCTGACGCGCCCTGCCCGACCAAGAGCAGTCCCTTGGCTGGCGATATAGCGATCAGGCGCCACACCAGCGCCGATCAGCCACTGCGCAAGGCCAGCATTGAGACTACCGGTCACCGGATCTTCGCCACCTTCAAAGAAGGCTCGCACTTCGAAGTCCGCATCGATCCCGTCTTCCGCTTTGCAGCGCGCGACGACACCGACTTTGAAGCCACCGATTGCAGAAAAATTCGGCTTGATGGCAAGAACATCGGCGCGGCTCCTGAGAAGCAGCGACACCCAACCCGGACCATTATCCGTCCAGCTTGCATCGAGGATCACCTCTGGCGAGAGCCCCAGTGCCGCTGCGACCTGCGAAATAGATACTGGATCGACCGCGCCGAACTTCCGCAACGGCGGAGCCGCAAAAGCAAGCCTTTCGCCGGTGATCCTAATCTTGATCAGACCTGCCTCACATTGCTGGACGATCTCATCTTTGCCGGTCTGCCCGGAATGCGAGCGATAGACATGGCAGGTGCCGAGTGTGGGATGACCGGCAAAGGGCAACTCGCCCACCGGCGTAAAAATCCGCACACGGTAGTCCGCACCCTCAACCGTCGGCTTCATCAGAAAGGTCGTCTCGCTGAGATTGGTCCAGTTGGCGAAAGCCGCCATCTCCTCATCCGACCAGTCGTCGGCATCGCAGACCACGGCAAGCGGATTGCCCTTCAGGGGCTTGGCAGAAAAGACATCGACCTGATGGAAGGGGTAGGTTCTGGCCATGGCGCATATCCTTCACATGGAAAGCGGACGTGTTGCGCGATGCGTGGCACCGGCGCAAAGATCCTTAAGACAACGGAGCGAAGGCTCACTTCGAATGCTGGCCGCTTTCAACGTCGGCCAGCATCAGTTTGTCATGGTGAGAAGGGACAGCGCCCTTCCCTCACCTCACACGATCGGCATCGTCGCTCTGGTCGTGGTCTCGGCATTGGCGATCAGGCGGCCGAGGCGCTTGATGCCTTCATCGATCATCTGCTCATTGGCGCAGGAGAAGCTGATGCGCAGCGTGTTGCTGCCCGAACCATCGGCAAAGAAGGCCTTGCCTGGAACGAAGGCCACGCGCTCGCTGGAAAGCGATTGCGCCAGAAGCTCCGCACCGTCGAGACCTTCCGGCAACGTCACCCAGACGAACATGCCGCCTTCCGGCTTCGTCCAGCGTGCCGTCTTCGGCATGTATTTGTCGAGCGCGGCCAGCATGGCATCGCGACGCGCGCTATAGGCAGCCTTGATCTTGGCAACCTGACCGTCGAAACCGCGGGATGCGACATGCTCGATCGCCATCTGGTTGATGGTGGAGGAATGCAGGTCTGCAGCCTGTTTCATCAGAACCAGCTTACGGATGACCGGCATTGCGGCGACGACGAAGCCGACGCGAAGGCCCGGCGCCAGCGTCTTGGAGAAGCTGCCGGAATAGATGGTACGGGTCTTTTCGATGCCGCCATTGCGCTCGATGTCCAGCGCCATGATCGGCGTCACCGGCTGACCGTCGAAACGCAGGTTCTGATAGGCACCATCTTCGATGACCGCGATATCGAGCTCATCGGCGAGTTCCAGCAGTTTCTTGCGACCTGCCAGATCGACCGTCTCACCCGTCGGGTTTGAAAAGTCGGCAGAGAGATAGGCGAACTTGACCGAACCACCGGCCTTGGTCGCGTTGTCGCGATAGGTCTCAGGCGTGCGATTGCCGCCCGGGTTGAGCTGGTCGTAGTTCGGCTCATAGGCGTTGAAGGCAGACAGCGCGCCGAGATAGGTCGGCCATGTGACGAGTGCGGTATCGTTCGGCGACAGGAACAGCTTGCCGAGATAATCCAGCGCCTGCTGCGAACCGGACGTGATGAAGACGTTATCGACCGAGCATTCAATGCCGATCTTCGCCATGTCCTTGACGATCCATTCGCGCAGCGGCTTGTAGCCTTCGCTCACCGAATACTGGAGCGCTGAATTGACCTGGGGGCCGGAGAAGATGTCCGCATAGGCTTCCTTGAATTCCGCATCGGGAAACAGCGCCGGATCGGGAATACCCCCCGCAAAGGAAATGATGTCCGGTTGGTCCAGAAGCTTGAGAAGCTCCCGGATTTCGGACGCTTTCATCCGCGACGAGCGGGTGGCGAAGATTTGTTCCCAATCGAGCATGGGTCTGTTTCCTCATATTTCGTTTTATGACGCAAACATGTACAAAAACATCGATAGGTCAGCAATACTGACTTATCAGTTTTCGGTACGGTTTATCAGATTTTTTGCGTCCTCTCCCAAGTTGCGGACTTCCCATACAATCTCTTCGACGACTTCACAATCTGCTCGGCAATGGATTGACGGGCGGCAAATTTAAGGATGGATTGCGCACCGATTGATTTGCTGTCCGGAGGAGACGAAATGCTCAAGAATATCCACCCTGCGCTGAACGCCGATGTGCTGCACGCGCTGCGCGCCATGGGCCACGCCGACACGCTCGTCGTGACCGACACCAACTTCCCATCCGACAGCATTGCCCAGCACACCGCCGTCGGCCAGGTGCTGCGTATGGAAAACCTCACCTCCGCCCAGGCGATCAAGGCGATCCTCTCGGTCTTCCCGCTCGACACGCCGCTGCAGCCCTCCGTCGGCCGCATGGAAGTCATGGGCGCACCGGATCAGATCGAACCGGTCCAGCGTGAAGTCCAGGCTGAGATCGACGCTGCCGAAGGCAAGTCGGCACCGATGTACGGCATTGAGCGCTTTGCGTTCTACGAAAAGGCCAAGGACGCTTATTGTGTCATCACCACGGGTGAGCTTCGCTTCTACGGCTGCTTCATTCTGACCAAAGGCGTGATTTATCCAGCGGCATGATTTGACCGCGAGCGCAGCGTGCACTGAAAATTCCGGCTTAGCGAACCATTAGGCCTAGGGCGGTTCTCGCTCAATCAGATCACCGTTCTCGAGTTGCGCGATGGACTCGCGCAGCCTTTTTCTATTGGCTTTACTGGACAACAGGTGGGATGTGTCATCCAGATTGACGCCAACAGGCGTCCCCCCCTTCCAGCTTTCGCATGCCGTCCTGATCAGCCACAGAGAATGATGCGTCGTGTTCATGCATGATATCGCCCTTCCCAATTCCCGCACATGGAACCAGCTTTCTCTGATATCAGCAAGAAAAAGGGCGCGGAAGTTTCCCTCCGCGCCCTCGCATTTTCCGTGTGCTTGGCCTGACAGCGCAGGCTCCAAACCGTCTTAGTTTACAGCCTTGTCGACCAGCTTGTTCTTGCCGATCCAGGGCATCATGCCGCGCAGCTTCGCGCCGACTTCTTCGATCTGGTGAACGTCGTTCATGCGGCGGATACCCTTGAAGCGGGCAGCACCCGAACGGTATTCCTGCATCCAGTCGGAGGTGAACTTGCCGGTCTGGATGTCGTGCAGAACGCGCTTCATTTCAGCCTTGGTTTCGGCAGTGATGATGCGCGGACCGGTGACGTATTCGCCCCACTCGGCCGTGTTGGAGATCGAGTAGTTCATGTTGGCGATACCGCCTTCATAGATCAGGTCGACGATCAGCTTCACTTCGTGCAAGCACTCGAAGTAGGCCATTTCAGGCGCGTAGCCGCCTTCAACCAGCGTTTCGAAACCGGCGCGGATCAGCTCGACGAGACCGCCACACAGAACGACCTGTTCGCCGAAGAGGTCGGTTTCGCACTCTTCCTTGAAGTTGGTTTCGATGATGCCGGAGCGGCCGCCGCCAACGCCACAGGCGTAGGAGAGTGCAACTTCAAGAGCGTTGCCGGAGGCGTTCTGGTGAACGGCAACGAGGCAAGGAACGCCGCCGCCCTTCTGGTATTCGCCGCGAACCGTATGGCCTGGGCCCTTCGGTGCGATCATGACGACGTCTACCGAAGCCTTAGGCTCGATGAGGCCGAAGTGAACGTTGAGGCCGTGGGCAAAAGCAATCGCAGCACCGTCGCGGATGTTGCCGGCAATCTCGGCCTTGTAGATGTCGGCCTGCAGTTCGTCAGGCGTTGCCATCATCAACAGGTCGGCCCACTTGGCAGCTTCGGCAACGGTCATGACCTTGAAGCCGTCGGCTTCTGCCTTCTTGATGGTCGGCGAACCGGCCTTCAAAGCGATGACGACGTTGTTGGAGCCGCTGTCCTTCAGGTTCAGCGCATGCGCGCGGCCCTGCGAACCGTAACCGACGATGGCGACATTCTTCGCCTTGATGAGATTGAGATCGGCATCACGATCGTAATAAACGCGCATTTCTTGGTCCTTCCCTATTCAAAACCAGATGATTGAACCGGAGCTCAGGCGGTTTTCCCGCCCTTTTCCGAATGTACCTTTTCTGTCCCGTAAAGCGTCAGGAAGGCGGCAACCGCCTTCCGTGCCCGGGCAGAAAAATCCTTGGTCTGCGCCTCACCGAGCAGCATGCGCACATGCAGATCGGAAACGATCAGGCCGTAAAAACTGCGATAGGCATCTTCCAGATCGTCAAAGCGCAGGTAGCCGCAACGGCGACCGGCTTCGATCAGACCACGGGCACGCTTGTCGATCTGACGGCGGCCACGTTCCAGCAGAAGATTGCCGAGCTTCGAGCCATCGCGGCTCGCCTGCCCGATGGCCAGACGGTTGAGCGCCAGCGACACGTCGCCCGCCAGAACGTCGAGCAGATCATGGGCAAAGACTTCGAGGTGATCGACAAGCTGCGGCGCGGTGACGCGATCGCCAGCCTTCTCAAAGGTGCGGACCTTGCTCTGCTGGAAGCTGATCATGGCCGCCAGAAGACCATCGCGGTCGCCAAACCACTTGTAGAGGCTTTCCTTGGAGCAATTGGCAGCGCGTGCCAGACCGGACGTCGTCAGCGCTTTTTCTCCACCCTCGACCAGAAGACGCAATGCCTGCTCCAGAACGGCGTTCTGTCGCGGCGAAAATTCCTGCGCTGTGATCGGATCGGTCCTCACCTTGTCCACTCCACTCTCAATTATGTACCGTACGGTACGGTTCGAGCGACATTTAAGCGGAGCGCTTCTCAGGGTCAAGAGGATTCTTGAACCCGTGGTGCGAATTGACGCGCCGCAATATAAGGTCCGCTGAAATTTATATATGGCACAAAGGGTTACGCCGTGGCGTCGAACGTCACGCGCGCCTGCTTCACCGCATCATGATGATCGAGTGCCCAATTGATGACCTGCGACAAGGGCAGATAAAGCGACCGCCCGAGCGGCGTCATGCTATATTCCACGCTGGGCGGCTTGGTCGGAAACACCTCGCGGTGAATATAGCCATCACGCTGCAGATCACGCAGCGTCTGGGTCAGCATCCGTTGTGAGATATCGGGCACCATGCGCCGCAATTCACCGAAGCGATAGGGGCGCTCGGCGAGCGCCTGCAACAGCAGCGTCGACCATTTACCGCCGATATGATTGAGCAGATCGCGCACGGGGCAGTTGTCGAAATCGAGATTGGCGAAATCTGGAAGAGGCGCTGAGACCTGCGCGGAAGCACTCGTTGCTGTTGGCTTCAACCGTGAGACTGTCGCGCCCATGGCGGTGGTTCCCTTCTGGTAACGTAGGGCGTCAGAAATGCCTTCTTTACAGCACCCGGTCAATTCTTATTTTAGAGCTACTCTCTTTTTGAGACCAACAAAGGACAGACATTATGAGCAAGATTCTCGTGACCGGCGCCTCTGGTCATCTCGGCCAGGCCATCATCCATCATCTGCTGGAAACCTATGAGGTTCCGGCGGCCAGCATCGTTGCCGCCAGCCGCGATACGAGCAAGCTCGCCGGTCTCGCCGCACAGGGTGTGGAGACACGCGCTGCCGATTTCGACGATGCATCCTCGCTTGAGACAGCATTTCAGGGGATCGACACGCTGCTCATCATTTCCACCGACGCTCTCGCCGTTCCCGGCCAACGCCTGACGCAGCACAAGGCAGCCGTTGCCGCCGCGACCAAGGCAGGCGTCAAGCATCTTGCCTACACCTCGATGCCGAACCCGGACAAATCGCTCGTCACCTTTGCCCCTGACCATCTGGGAACGGAAGAGGCTGTCAAGGCAAGCGGCCTTCCCTACACGATCATCCGCAATGCCTGGTATCTCGACAATTACCTTCACGGCATGCCGCATAATCTGGCAGGTGGTCAGTGGTTCACGGCATCGGGCAACGGCAAGGTCTCCAACATCTCGCGGGATGACTGCGCTCGCGCAGCCGCAGCCGCTCTCGCCAAGGGCAAGGCGGAAAACAAGACCTACACGCTGACGGGACCGGAACTGCTCGATGCAGACCAGATTGCCGCTTTGGTCTCCGAAGCGACCGGCAAGCCGCTCACAGCGGTCAAGGTTTCGCCTGACGATCTGAAGAAGGGCATCGAAGGTGCCGGCCTTCCCGGTTTTGTCGCTGCAATGCTGGCCTCGGCGGATGCCAATATCGCAGCCGGCAACTTCGAAATCCTGACCGATGACTACGAAACGCTGACGGGCAAGAAGCCGCAGACCTCCGCGGAGTTCTTCAAGGCCCACAAAGCCGCTCTGATCGGCTAACCCTTTTAGCCACTCATACTCCGGCGCAGAGCCGGGGTATGGGAAGCCGGATCACTCTGCAGCGGTGCTCATGCTCTCACGCGACGCTTCCACATCGCGCGCTGGCGACAGTCCATAGACGCGGGCATATTCCCGGCTGAACTGCGAAGGGCTCTGGTAGCCCACACGGTGACTGGCGGTGCCCGCGTCCAGCCGTTCCAACAGCATCAGTCGGCGCGCCTCGTGGAGGCGCAACTGCTTCTGATACTGCACCGGCGTCATCGCCGTCACCGCCTTGAAATGCTGGTGGAAGGACGAGACGCTCATGCCGACCCGTTCTGCCACATCCTCGATACGGATCGGGCGGGCGTAATTCTCACGAAGCCACGCGATTGCACGGGCAATCCGGTTGCCATGGCTGTCTGCCGCCAGAATGCTCATCAACTGCCCACCTGCAGGCCCCGTGAGAATGCGGTAGAGAATCTCCTGCTCGATCAAGGGCGCCATGGCAGGAATATCGGCTGGACGATCGAGCAAGCGCAAAAGCCGCGTCGTCGCGTCCAGAAGCTCGGGCGTTGCGGCATTCACCACGATGCCACGCTGGCTGAGGACGGCCGTTGGCGGGCGGGCGATCTGCGCCCGGCTCATCACGTCGAGAAGCTTCTCACTGTTGATCGCAATCGAAATGCAAAAATGCGGCACCTCGTGGCTTGCCTCCACCACACGCCACGCCACCGGCAGATCGAAGGAGGTCAGCAGGTAATCCCCTGCCCCGTAATTGATGGTGTCAGTGCCGAGTTGCAGGCTCTTGGCGCCCTGAATGACCATGGCAAAACAGGGATGATAGCTGCCGTGGCAAGGCGCGCTCGGGCTCGAACGTTTGCTGAGCCGCAAGGCATCGATGTCGGTCGTCACTTCCCCCTCGGCCTTGGCATAGCGGGCGGCAATCGAGACGATTTCCTGGTAAGGGCTGAAAGGCAGCGTCATGGGCGAAAACCTTGGGGCAAACGGCAATTCCGTTGAGACATATCTAAAATGCCTTCCCCTCTTCGCAAAGAGGGCGCACCGCAATTTTGTAGAATTATGCAAGAAGCTTGGAGGATCGCTCTAACGCTCTTTCGTATTCCGGGCGCATGATCAACCATCCCATTCCACAGTTGAAAGGAACTTCAGATGGCCACTGCAAGAGGTTATGCTGCAACAGACGCATCCAAGCCGCTTACGCCGTTCACATTCGAACGCCGCGAGCCGAACGAAGATGATGTCGTCATCGACATCAAATATGCAGGCATCTGCCATTCGGACATTCATACCGTTCGCAACGAATGGAAGAATGCGGTCTATCCGATCGTCCCGGGCCACGAGATTGCTGGTGTCGTGACGGCCGTCGGCTCCAAGGTGACCCGCTTCAAGGTTGGCGATCACGTCGGTGTCGGCTGCTTCGTCGATAGCTGCGTTGGCTGCGCCACCCGTGACGTCGATAACGAGCAATATATGCCGGGCCTCGTCCAGACCTACAACTCGGTCGAACGCGATGGCAAGACGGCGACCCAGGGCGGCTACTCCGACCACATCGTCGTCAAGGAAGGCTATGTGCTTTCCATTCCGGACAACCTTCCGCTCGACGCCTCTGCCCCGCTGCTTTGCGCCGGTATCACGCTCTATTCGCCTCTCAAGCACTGGAATGCCGGTCCCGGCAAGAAGGTCGCCATTGTCGGCATGGGCGGTCTTGGCCACATGGGCGTGAAGATTGGTGCAGCCATGGGCGCGGATGTCACCGTGCTGTCTCAGTCGCTTTCCAAGAAGGAAGACGGCATGAAGCTCGGTGCAAAGGATTACTACGCGACAAGCGATGCCTCGACCTTCGAGAAGCTTGCCGGCACCTTCGATCTCATCATCTGCACCGTATCGGCAGAAATCGACTGGAACGCCTATCTCGGCCTGCTCAAGGTCAATGGCTCGATGGTGGTGGTCGGCGCACCTGAAAACGCGATCCCCGTCCACGCCTTCTCGTTGATCCCAGGCCGCAAGAGCCTGTCCGGCTCGATGATCGGTTCCATCAAGGAAACCCAGGAAATGCTGGATTTCTGCGGTGAACACAACATCGTCTCCGAGATCGAGAAGATCGACATCAAGGACGTCAACGAAGCCTATGAGCGCGTACTCAAGAGCGACGTGCGCTATCGCTTCGTCATCGACATGGCGACCCTCGACGCCTGATCAAGTGTAACAGGAGGCAGGCAAGACCGAGGCGGGACCTGATCAGGACCCGCCTCTTTTCGTTAGAGAGTCTTTCCCACAGGCTGCGCCTCATCCTTCAGCGTATCACGTTGGGTAATCAAACGCGCACTGTGCTGGCCGCTGAGGTAGATCCACAACCAACTCCAGGCGACGGCGAGCCTCGAGCGTGTGCCGATGAGGAAGTAGATATGGGCAAGGCCCCATATCCACCAGGCGATGACGCCCTTCAGCTTGATCTTGCCGAAATCGATGACCGCAGCTCGCTTGCCGATCGTGGCAAGGTTCCCCTTATGCATATATTTGAATGGCGCGGGCTCCGGCTTCCCCGTCAGTCGCGCCTTGATGACCTTGGCGACATGGTCTCCCTGTTGCTTGGCCGCAGGCGCGATGCCAGGCACCGTCTTGCCGTCTGCCTGCTGAACGGATGCCGTATCGCCGATGACGAAGATGTTCGGGTCCTCTGGAATGTGGAGATGAGGACCAACCTCGGTGCGCCCGGCGCGGTCCGCCTTGACACCGAGCCACTGGGCGGCGGGAGAGGCCTGTACGCCAGCACCCCAGATGATGGTCCGTGCGGGAATGAAATGATCGCCGACCTTGACGCCCTCCTCGGTGCAATCCGAGACGGGCGTTCCGAGCATCACTTCGACGCCAAGTTTTTCCAGCGCGCCTTTGCTGTACTCCGATAGCTCCTCGGTAAAGGCGGGCAGCACGCGCTTGCCCGCTTCGACCAGGATGATGCGCGTCTTGCGCGTATCGATATTGCGAAACTCCGGCGGCAGAACCTTCTTGGCGAGATCGGCGATCATGCCCGCCATTTCGACCCCAGTGGGACCCGCGCCGATGACGACGAAGGTGAGATAGGCCTGCTTGACCTCCTCCGTCTTCTCCAGCTCGGCGCGCTCGAAGGCAAGAAGCAACCGCCTGCGGATGGTTGTCGCATCCTCTGAGGTCTTCAGACCAGGGGCATGTTTTTCCCAGGCGTCATTGCCGAAATAGGCATGGCGCGCACCCGTCGCGAGCACCAGCGTATCGAAGGAGACCGTCTCGCCATGGGTGAGATGAACGGTGCGGTTCGTCCGGTCAACGCCCGATACCTCGGCAAGCAAGGTCGAGACTTCGGGCCTGTCGCGAAACAGGTGGCGGATGGGCCAAGCGATCTCCGATGTCGAGAGCGCCGTCGTTGCGACCTGATAAAGAAGCGGCTGAAAAAGATGATGGTTGCGGCGATCAATCAGAGTGATCCGTGTCGGCACACCCTTCAGACCATGGACAGTTTGTAGCCCGCCGAAGCCTCCCCCAACGACGACGACATGATGTTCCTGCATAAGACTTGCCCTCATTACAATCAGAAAATCAAACCGCGCAGGTTGTACGCGGTTTCATTGTAGGGGCAAAAATTGACGTGAGTTATGAAATAGCCTGACCGCAGGCCCGGCAAAAACGCCGAACCGTTTCGGCCATGCCGTATTCGAGAGCATCTGCCGTCAGGCCGTGGCCGATCGATACCTCAGCGAGATGAGGAATGCGCTTCACCAGCGCCGGAAGATTGTCCACGGTCAGATCGTGTCCGGCATTGACGTCAAGCCCGAATTCCTTCGCAAAATCAGCCGTCTGCCCGAGTTTCTCAATCCAGTGCGCAGCCGCTTCCGGGTCATCGTAACAGCCGCCATAGGGACCGGTGTAAAGCTCGATCCGCGCAGCGCCCGTGGCTGCTGCCATTTCCATGACGGAACGGTCGGCATCGCCATCGGCGAAGAGGGAAACCCGCATGCCGCCTGCTTTCAGACGAGAGGTGACATGCTTGAGAAAATCACCATGCTTGCGAAAATCCCAACCATGGTCCGAGGTCGCCTGCGATGGGTCGTCCGGTACCAGCGTCACCTGCTCCGGCTCATTTTCTTCGCAGAGCAGAAGGAAATCCTCGGTGGGATAGCCTTCCATATTGAACTCGGCTTGCGGAAACTCGTCATCGATCAACGCCCGAAGCAGTGGCAGGTCCAGGAAGCGGATGTGGCGCTGGTCCGGTCGTGGATGAACCGTCAGTCCGCTCGCGCCCGCCTGCAGCGCGATACGTCCGAAGGACGCCACATCCGGCCAGGGCAAGTCGCGCCGGTTACGCAGCATGGCAATCGCGTTCAAATTGACGGACAGTTTGGTCGGCATTTCATTCCCCGGCGTTCATGGTGGAGGGCGCTGCATGACGACCCCGATCGGACGTCATCTCTCCCCTTATCGCATCATTTTGCAAGCCACCAAAAAAAATCGAGATTTTCGTGGAACCATCTTCGCGCGCGCGCATTTTCGCCCCTAAGGATCGGGGACCGACATGACGCAATCATTTTCATTAGAAGACTCTCATATCGATTTGAGTTTAGACGCCGCTTTCGCTACTGATATGGGCGCAGCCGCCATGCCGGAGCTGGATGTCCGGGATATGACCATGCCGGGCCAGGATGGCCGCGATACGGTCGTTCTCACCACCGGGTCATGGAGCAGAAAATCCATGAAAAAGGTAACCGAGACAACCGCAGCGCCGGGATCGAAGATCTCAAAGGGCTTTCTACCGGACGTCAAGGTTCCATCTTCCCTCCCGCCCGAGCCCGTCGTCATCGCAGACATGGCAAATCTGTTCGGGGTCACGCACAGAACTCTGCATTTTTATGAAGAGAAGAAGATCCTCTCCTCCCGCCGCATGGGGCTGATGCGCATCTATTCGCACCAGGACGTTCGCCGCATGGCCGTCATCAACCTGCTGCGCGATATCGGCGTTGCGGTTGCGGTCATTCAGGAGATCATGGGCAAGCTTGATCATGCCCCCTCCCAGGAAGCAGCAGACGACATTTTCCAGACTGCGCTTGAAACCCGCAAGCGCGAATTGACGCTGGAGATTTCCACCGTCCATCGCCAGATCGACCAGATCAGCAACCTGATGGACGTGTCTGACGAGACCTATCCCGAGCCTGTCTACGACACGGTTTCCAATCTGACGGAGCAGGAAAAGTACTGCCTCGAATTGATGGCGGAAGGCTATTCATCGACACGCCTCAGCCGCACGCTCGGCATGTCTGCAGATGAACTGAGTGGGCTGGAAGAAGGCCTTCTTGGAAAGTTCGGCGTCAACAATCGCTTTCAGGTGGTCGCAAAAGCGCTGACGATGGGCATCATCGAGCACTGAAACGCACTGATAAGCCCCACGAAACCTACCGGACGATGGTCAGCGTTTCCGCCGCGCGGGTCACTGCGGTGTAAAGCCAGCGTTCGCGCGTGTCGCGAAACGCGTAGCTTTCATCGAAGAGCACGACATTGTTCCACTGCGAACCCTGCGCCTTGTGCACCGTCAATGCATAGCCGTAGTCGAACTCGTCGTAGCGTTTGCGCGTCGACCACGGAATTTCCGTATCCGTCTCCTCGAAGGCCGCTTTAAGCAGTTTGATCTTCGCGGCACCGCGATCCATATCGTCGTCTTCAGGCCTGATCATCAGATTGATGCCCGGCTTGACCGTCTCCCGAGACGAACTCATCACCTGCCAGAGAGACCCATTCAGCAGACCCTTGGCAGGGTCGTTGCGCAGACATACCAGCTTGTCGCCGGATTGCGGATATTCCGCCGAAAAGCCCTTCAACTCGCGAAGCCGCTGATTGTATCGCTTGCGCGTCCGGTTCGTTCCGACCAGAACCTGATCCGCGTCCAGCACCAGAGACTGGGTGACCTCCGACTTGGAAATCACCTGCGCGGTCCCGTAGTCGCCGCGCATGATCTCGCGTCCCTCTCGCACATCCATGGCAAGCTGGATAATCGGGTTGTCCTTCGCCTGACGATGGATTTCCGACAGCAGATAATCCGGCTCCTGCTCGGTGAAGTAACCACCGCCTGAAACCGGCGGCAACTGCCCGGGATCGCCCAGCACCAGAACAGGCGTGCCGAAGCTCATCAGGTCCTTGCCGAGCTGTTCATCCACCATCGAGCATTCATCGATGATGATGAGCGCTGCCTTGGCAAGCGGGCTTTGGCGATTGATGGTGAACATCGGCGCAATCGATGTCTTGCCGGTTTCCTCGTCCTCGACGGCTTCCTCGCCACGCGGCCTGTAAATCAGCGAGTGAATGGTGCGGGCATTGGAAGCGCCACGCGAACGCAGAACCTGCGCGGCCTTGCCGGTAAACGCGGCAAACAGTACCTCGCCATCGACATGCTCGGCAAAGTGCTTGGCGAGCGTGGTCTTGCCCGTGCCGGCATAGCCGAAGAGACGGAATACCGGCGAACGGCCTTCCTTCAACCAGCGCGAAACAGCCTTGAGGGCTTCATCCTGTTGCGGAGAAAATTGCATCCATCCTCTTCGCAGGATTCGAGCCGCAAGCGCAACAGAAAAAGAACGAAAGAAGAATGTTCCGCCCGGAAGACGCAACTGGCGGAGGCAGGCAATGGCATCCCACGTCACATTTGATTAGATAGATGCATGAAGATATTGATTCTTGGTGCAAGCGGCTTCATCGGCTCGGACATTCTTCGCAGATTGCACAATGACGGCCATGTCGTCACCGGTCTGGCGCGCAATACCGTCACGGCCCGCCGGAAATTCCCTCTCGCCAACTGGATCGATGGTGATCTTGCGCGGATGAAGGATGCCGACAGTTGGACAGAACTGGTGGCGGACCATGAGGTCATCGTCAATTGCGCAGGTGCACTTCAAGATGGTCTGGCAGACAATCTCTCCGCCACGCAGCTGGACGCGATGCTGGCGCTCTACGAAGCCTGCATTCTGGCACGCGGCAGGCTCATCGTTCAAATTTCCGCGCAAACCTCCGGCACCGCTGCAAACCTGCCGTTCCTCGCGACCAAACGCGGCGCAGACGAAGCCCTTGCCGCGAGTGGTTTGCCGCACGTCATCTTCCGCCCTGCCCTCGTCATCGGTCGCAACGCCCATGGCGGCACAGCACTCATCCGGGCACTTGCCGGTCTTCCCCGCGTCGTTCCTCTCGCGCATGCGGAGAGCCCCGTTCGAGTGGTCTCGGTCAACGATGTCGCCTCGGCCGTATCCCGGGCCGTCAGCGGACACATTGCGCCGGGAAGCGACCTGCATCTGGCAGCCGATGAGACCGTGACGCTGAAAGACCTCGTTGCGCTCCATCGCCAATGGCTCGGCCTCCCACCTGCAAAGTTTCTTTCCCTCTCACCCGCCATAGCTAGGCCTGTCAGCATGTTGGCGGATCTCGCAGGTTATCTCGGCTGGCGCTCGCCGCTTCGATCCACGGCCATGGCGGTGATGTCCGAAGGCGTGTCGACCCAGGCACAGACAAACACGCTCTCGGTCGCAACGGCCGCCGAAACGCTGGCCCGCCATCCATCCGCCGTGCAGGACCTCTGGTTCGCTCGCCTCTATCTGCTGAAACCGATCGTTATTCTCTGCCTGTCGCTCTTCTGGCTGCTGTCCGGCCTCGTTCCGCTGGCAAATCTCGAGGGTGCTGCAAGCCACTTCCTAACCCTCCTGCCACGCTCTGCAGCAGCCGCCCTCACACTTGCCACCTGCGTGCTCGATATCGCGCTTGGCGTCGCCGTCCTCATCAAGCGCTTTTCCAGAAGAGCCATGCAGGGAATGCTGTTGTTGACGGCACTCTATCTTCTTGGTGCAACGGTCCTTGAGCCGTCGCTCTGGCTCGATCCGCTCGGGCCACTTGTGAAGGTGCTGCCATCGATCGTTCTCACTCTGGCGGCGCTGGCAACGCTGGAAGAACGATAAGCCGCATGACGCTGGAAGACCTGCTCCGCCTCGCTCATGTCATCGGCGCAACGGTACTGCTCGGAACGGGTGCGGGCATCGCCTTCTTCATGGTCATGGCGCGTCGGAGCGAGAACCCCACGCTGATTGCCCATGTTGCAGGAACGGTGGTGATTGCCGATACGATCTTCACCGCAACGGGTGCCATCCTTCAACCGATCACCGGCTATCTTCTGGCACGCCTGATAGGCTGGCCGCTGACGCAGGGATGGGTCTGGCTCTCGCTCCTACTCTACGTCTTCGTCGGCCTTTTCTGGCTTCCGGTTGTCTGGATTCAGATCAGGCTGCGCGATATTGCCAGGGCCTCGGCAGATGCCGGTTCGGCTCTTCCGCCTCAATGGTTCAAACTGTACCGAATCTGGTTCGCCTGCGGCTTCCCGGCCTTCTTCGCTGTCATCGCGATCGTTTGGCTGATGCTGACGAAGCCCGATCTTCCTTTCGGAATTGGATGAAGCGAGAGGCTTAGCCGGCCCTTGAGCTTCACTTCAACATCGGCCAGAGGCTGAGCACCAACAGCACCGCCATGGTGATGTTGAACCATTTCAACCGCGCCGGAACGGAGAGCCATTCGCGCAGCACAGAGCCGAACCCCGCCCATGTCGAAACGCTCGGAAGGTTCACAGCCGCAAAGGCAAGACCGACAAGCAGCACCGTCAGCATATACTGGCTCTCATCCGTATAGGTCGCCATGGCAGCGACTGCCATCACCCACGCTTTCGGGTTGACCCACTGAAACGCAGCCGCGCCGAAAAATGTCATGGGCCTGGCACCGACCTTTCCGTCACCGAGGCTGCGAGACGTTCCAATCTTCCAGGCAATCCAGACGAGATAGGCGCCGCCGGCAAATTTCAAAGCGGTGTAGAGCACCGGGATCGAGTGCAGCAATGCACCTAGTCCAAGACCCACCCCGATCAGCAACGACAGGAAACCCACGCCAATACCAAGCATGTGCGGAATAGTCCGGCGAAAGCCGAAATTCACTCCGGACGCAAACAGCATCATATTGTTCGGCCCTGGCGTGATCGATGTGGTGAACGCAAACACCAGAAGTGCGATGAAAGTCTCGATCGTCATGAATATCCCCTTGAAGCGTCATCCTATTCACCAGCCAAGGGGAAAACCAGCAGTCGGTATGAATGGCATGTCGCACAAGTTTTGATGGATCGAGAGAGATCGCTTCTGGTTTATTGTGTGAGAAACATAGGAGGAGGCCATCATGTATGACGATATCCCAACGCTGACCCTACCCTCGGGAAGAGACATCCCCGCTCTCGGCATCGGCACCTGGAACATGGGCGAGAGCCACGCCGAAGAGGCACAGGAGGTGGCAAGCATCCGCAAAGCGGTCGAGCTCGGCATGACGGTTGTCGATACGGCGGAAATGTATGCCGACGGGCGATCGGAAGAGATCGTTGGGAAGGCAATTGCGGATCTGCGCGACGAGGTGTTCCTCGTCAGCAAGGTCTATCCCTTCAACGCCAGCGCGACGGGAACGATCGAGGCTTGCGAACGCAGCCTTAAACGTCTCGGTGTCGATCACCTGGATCTCTACCTTCTCCACTGGCGTGGCTCCCACCCACTGGAGGAAACGGTCGCGGCATTTGAAAAGCTCAAGCAGTCGGGGAAGATCAGGGACTGGGGCGTGTCGAATTTCGATACGGACGACATGGAGGAGTTGTTCGAGGTCGAGAACGGTCGCAACTGCGCGGTCAACCAAGTCCTTTACAACCTGTCCAGGCGCGGCGTGGAATATGACCTCCTGCCCTGGTGCCAGGAGAAGGGCCTGCCACTCATGGCCTATTCCCCCATCGAACAGGGCCGCATTCTCAACAATCATGAGCTGATCCGCATCGCCAAGGCCTATCAGGCGACGCCGGCACAGGTGGCGCTCGCCTTCCTTCTGGAACGTGACGGCGTGCTTGCCATCCCCAAAAGCGCCAAGCCGGAACGGGTCGAAGAAAATCGCGGCGCTACCGATCTCGATATCAGCGATGAGGACTGGGCATCGCTCGATGCTGCTTTTCCGCCGCCGACAAGAAAGACGTCGCTAGCGATGTTGTGATTCCATTTCATTGGTTTAGCGCCGTTTTCGGATTCAGTTTCTGAGGCTCACAGCATAGAGACGAAACAAAAAAGCCGGGCGTTCTTCACGCCCAGCTTCATCATTTGAACTTGTCGTTTAGGTGTTCTCAGAACTCTTCCCAGTCCTGCTTGACGGCTGCGTTGCCGGAGAAGGCGGTTGCAAGCTTGCGGCCAAGCGCGCGGGCGGGTGACGCTGCCGGACGCTCCGCAGGCGTTGCGGCGCGGACTGGTGCCTCGAAGGTGGCAGACAGCTTGAACTGGCCGAGAAGTTGGTTCAGCGAAGAGGCTTCGCGGGCAAGACCATGGCTGGCTGCCGTCGTCTCTTCCACCATCGCCGCATTCTTCTGCGTGTCCTGGTCCATCTGGTTCACAGCCGTATTGATCTGCTGCAGACCGGAGGACTGCTCCTGTGCCGCTTCCACGATCGCCATGACGTGGCGGTTGATCTCCTGCACTTCGGCAACGATGGTTTCCAGCGCACGGCCGGTCTCGCCGACAAGCTCAACACCTTCCTGAACCTGGGTGTTGGAGGTGGAGATCAGACCCTTGATGTCCTTGGCGGCACTGGCAGAACGCTGCGCCAGTTCACGCACTTCCTGGGCAACGACGGCAAAGCCCTTGCCTGCTTCACCGGCACGTGCCGCTTCGACACCGGCATTGAGTGCCAGAAGGTTGGTCTGGAAAGCAATCTCATCGATCACGCTGATGATGTTGGAAATTTCACCCGACGACTTTTCGATCCGCTCCATGGCAACAACGGCCTTGCGAACGACCTCACCCGACTGTTCAGCACCCGTGCGGGCCTTGGCAACGAGATGGCCGGCTTCCTGGGCACGACGGGTGGAGTCCTTCACCGTGGTGGTGATTTCTTCCAGTGCCGCTGCGGTTTCTTCGACCGAGGCTGCCTGCTGTTCGGTGCGCTTGGCAAGATCGTCTGCCGCGGCACGGATTTCGTTTGCACCGGCATCGATGCCACGGGCATTCTCGGCCACGCGGGTCAAAGCAGACTGCAGCTTTTCGGCAGAGGCGTTGAAGTTCTCGCGAACCGTATCGAGATGGGCAACGAAAGGCTGGCTGATGCGATAGGAGACATCGCCATCCGACAGGCGTGACAATCCGTTGGCGAGATTGTCGACGGCAAACTGCGTGTCTGCGGCTTCCTTCGCCTTCTGCTCGTCGCGGGCAATGCGCTCCTTCTCCGACAGACTGCGATTGGCATCTGCTTCCTGTTCAAGACGGATGCGCTCAAGTGCATTCTCGCGGAAGACGGCAACGGCCTGCGCCATATCACCCACTTCATCCTTGCGACCAATGCCATCGATCTCTTCGCGCGTCTCGCCACCGGCGAGAGAGACCATGCGTGTGGAAAGCCGAGCGATCGGGCCGGTAATTCCACGGGACGATACCAGCAATGAGATGGCTACAGCGGATGAGAACAGCAACCCGAGCGTAATAAGAGAGTAAAGTATGGTGGAATTGGTGACGGCAGACAGAGTGTCAGACTGATCAACGACCTCCTTCAGAGAATTCTCATTCAGCGCCCGGATATCGGCTCGCCAATCGGCAATTTGTGCGTTGACGTCAGTCAGCTTACGGCGAGCGGTCAGGAAATCGCCGTTCTTCATCATCACCCAGACTTCATCAGTGGCCTTCACGATGGCGCGTGCCCGATCGGTGATGCCAGACAGGGAGGAGTTGATTTCTGGAAGAAGCTTAGGCGCTGCCTCAAGCCTGGCAAAAAGCGCACCAACGTCTTTCTTGTAATCATCCTGGATTTCGGCTGGCTTACGGCCTTGCTCCGCTTGCAATAAACCAAGCGTCGTATCGTAACCTAGAGCCACAAGAGATGTATTTGCACGAAATAGCTCAGTCGTGGCGGCGCTATTCTTTGAAATGAGGTCGGAATAGGCGGTGTCGGCATTCTTGTAGTTGATAGCAACAGCGCCCACACCCCCCAGTCCAACCAGGGAAACCGGGAGTATCAGGCTCAGTATCTTGGTGCGAATTTTTGCGTTCTCGAAAAACGACATTTGTCCTCGCTTAAATCAGGCTGCAGATGACAATAGCGACCGCCAACCGATACCCCTCCGAGGCCACGGATCATTGCTTTGTCTATCATGATGAAACGCACCGTCATGGCGCGAAGAACGGCCGCCACTATGCGAAAGAACAAATGTATAAAAGTTTAATTGGCCCGCGTTGCGCTACAAATTTCGAGAAAAACCGTTATACATCATAAGTTTACGTAACGTGAGGAGCGTCGGCGCAACAGCAGCAGGCCCTCGCCTGCCCTGCATTCACACCAGAGCTCTGCCCTCCATATTTACACCGGAAGATGTAAGGGCGCGCAGCGGCAGGTCGTTCTCGAGCGATGCGCCCCCACGTGACAGACAGGCACTTAGGCGCATCACGCTCCGACTGGCGAGGCAACAAGCAAAAAAGAAGGCCCCACGAAGTGGGACCTTCCTCAGCATTCTATCGACAAGCAAAAGAGCTTACATACCCTCCGGACCGCGGTTCATCGCCGCAATGCCGGTACGGCAAATCTCGATCAGGCCGAGCGGCTTGATGATCGAAACGAACTGATCGATCTTGGAGGACTTGCCGGTGATCTCGAAAATGAAGTGATCGAGCGTCGCATCCACCACCTTGGCATGGAAGGCATCCGCAAGTCGCAATGTCTCCGCGCGATCTTCGCCGCGTCCTGCAACCTTGATAAGGGCCACTTCGCGTTCGATTGGACGCTCCTGCCCGGCCTGGCGGGCACGCACCGTCAGATCCACCACGCGGTGAACCGGAACGATCCGCTCAAGCTGCGCCTTGATCTGCTCCAGGACACCGGGCGTACCGCGCGTCACGATGGTGATGCGCGACAGATGCGCCTCGTGCTCGGTCTCCGAAACCGTCAGGCTTTCAATGTTGTAGCCACGGCCGGAGAACAGGCCGATCACGCGAGCGAGGACGCCTGGCTCGTTGTTGACGAGAACGGAAAGCGTGTGGTTTTCCACCATCGCCGTTTCCGTCTGGATGAAGTATGCGGAGCCGGTGGGCTGTAGGTGTGCGTTCATGTCTTTATCCTCTTCCCACGCTCAAACGAGCTGGCGGCCCTTGGCATCGATGGCATTGGCGACGGCTTCGTCCGTTGCTTCATCCGGCAGCAGCATCTCGTTATGTGCCTTACCAGACGGGATCATCGGGAAGCAATTGGCGAGATTGGCAACGCGGCAATCGAAGATCACCGGCCTCTTCACCGCAATCATCTCGGCAATCTTGTCATCCAGCTCCTTCGGATTGTCGCAATACATGCCGACGGCACCATAGGCTTCCGCCAGCTTGACGAAATCCGGCATCGCTTCGGTGTAGGAGTTCGACAGACGGTTGCCGTGCAGCAGCTGCTGCCACTGGCGGACCATGCCCATATACTGGTTGTTCAGAATGAAGATCTTGACCGGCAGATTGTACTGGATGGCGCAGGACATTTCCTGAATGCACATCTGGATCGAGGCGTCACCGGCAACGTCGATGACCAGCGCATCCGGATGAGCGACCTGAACGCCGATGGCGGCCGGAAAGCCGTAACCCATCGTACCGAGGCCACCGGAGGTCATCCAGCGGTTCGGCTGTTCGAAGCCGAGGAACTGTGCCGCCCACATCTGGTGCTGGCCGACTTCGGTGGTGATGTAGGTATCGTGCCCCTTGGTCGCTTCCGACAGACGCTCCAGCGCATATTGCGGCATGATGACGTCGTTGGAATTCTTGTAGGCAAACGAGTTGCGTGCCCTCCAGCGCGCGATCTGGCTATGCCACTCCGCCGTCTGCGCCTTTTCAGGCTTGGCAGGCAGTGCCCGCCACAGACGAACCATATCTTCCAGAACACGACCGACATCGCCGATGATCGGAACATCGACACGAACATTCTTGTTGATCGAGGACGGATCGATATCGATGTGGATCTTCTTGGAGTTGGGCGAAAAGGCATTCAGCCGGCCGGTAATACGGTCGTCGAAACGCGCGCCGATACAGACCATGACGTCACAATCATGCATGGTCATGTTGGCTTCGTAAGAACCATGCATGCCGAGCATGCCCAGCCACTTGTCCCCGGAGGCCGGATAAGAGCCGAGACCCATCAGGGTGGACGTGATCGGGAAACCGGTCAGCTCGACCAGCTCGCGCAGCAGGCGCGTGGCTTCCGGACCGGAATTGACGACACCGCCGCCGGTATAGAAAACCGGGCGTCTCGCCTTCGACATCAGTTCGATCGCCGCGTGGATTGCGTTCAAATCGCCCTGAACCTTCGGCGTATAGCTCTTCTGCTGAATGGCAGCGGATGGCGGCGTATAGGTGCCGGTGGCGAACTGGATGTCTTTCGGAACGTCGACGACGACCGGGCCCGGGCGACCGGTCTGAGCGATACGGAAGGCTTCATGAATGATGCCCGCCAGCTCGTTGACGTCCTTGACCAGCCAGTTGTGCTTGGTGCAGGGGCGCGTAATGCCCACCGTATCGCATTCCTGGAAGGCATCGGAGCCGATCAGCGTGGTGGGAACCTGGCCGGAGATGCAGACGAGCGGAATGCTGTCCATCAGCGCATCCTGCAACGGCGTAACCGCATTCGTCGCACCCGGGCCGGACGTAACAAGCATGACGCCAACCTTGCCGGTGGAGCGTGCGTAACCTTCCGCAGCGTGGCCGGCACCCTGTTCGTGGCGAACCAGGATGTGCTGGATTTCTTCCTGCTGGAAAATCTCGTCATAGATCGGGAGAACTGCACCGCCCGGATAGCCGAAAATATGCTCGACGCCATTGTCCTTGAGCGCGCGCAAAACGATTTCCGCGCCGGTCATGCGATTGCTGTTGTCCGTAGTATCCTTATCCGTCATTGCCTGTTCCATCCCGATTTGGCTTTTGGATATCGCTGGGCGTGACCGCCCAAGTGGAGACATAAAAAAAGGCCCCTAGAGGAGCCTCGTTCAGCGCATGGGTGCTTTCGCCGGATGGTTACACCATCCTGCCCATGCGCCGTCCCACCACGATAAGTACGTTAAGATTTTTCATGGAGCGGAGTGTTAGACAGAAACCAGATTGGCGTCAACGCAAAATGCCGAGAAAATGCACCGGTTCTTAACTTTATTGCCGCGGACCGCCCGCCAACGCAATAAAAATACGCAGGCATTACACCACTTGTTAAAGCCACAAGGTCTATAACCTGCCGACAAGAAAAAGACGGCCTTGTGAAGACATCGGCATCGACCTGGCAGGGACAACACGTGCTTAACGAAGATCTGCAGACATCGGCGAAAGCTGGAAATCACGACCGCCGCGACGCTCAGACAGCGGGCAACCGCATGCTCGGGCGCGTGATCTTCTGCAGCGGCTCGAAAGCCAGAATCTCCGTCACCACCGATAGCGCCAATCCAAGCTTTGCTCAGTTGTGGTCGGTCGGGCGCCTCATCTCCATCGATCTCGGTGAAACCCGTGTCGCGGCCCTCACCTATGCCATGAATGTCGATGGCCCGCTCTGGTCCGAAGGCGAACCGAACACGCTGCTCATCGATGTCGAACTGCTCGGTGAAATCTACTCCACGCCAGAAGGCATCGAACAATTTACAAGCGGCATCACCCGCTATCCCTATCTCGGCGCCATCGCGCACCGCATCCGCTCCAGCGACCTCGTCCGCATCTATGAGAATAGCGCGAGAGGCAGCTGCATCATCGGTCAACTGAGCCAGGATCAGAGCGTCGATGCCATCGTCAATATTCCGGAAATGCTCTCCAAGCACTTCGCCGTGGTCGGCTCCACCGGCGTCGGCAAAACGACAGCCGTCACTCTGCTTCTCAACAAGGCCATCGAGAAGGACCCCAAGCTGCGGGTGCTGGTCCTCGATCCGCATAATGAATTTGCCGCGGCCTTTCCCAACACCTCCGTCGTCATCGACACCGATACGCTGGATCTGCCCTTCTGGCTTATGAAGCTCGAAGAGTTCACAGAAGTGCTGTTTCGTGGGCAAGAGCCGCCTGCCGACGAATTGGATGTGCTGCGCGATCTCATCCCGGAAGCCAAGCGCGCTTTTCGCGGAACAGACGCGTCGACCATGCGTCGTGCCTCGGAAAAAACCGCACTGACCGCCGACACGCCGGTCCCATACCGTATTGCCGATCTTCTGGCGCTGATAGACGAGCGCATCGGACGGCTGGAGGGGCGCGGAGAAAAGCCTGTCCTTCGCACTCTCAAGCTACGCATCATGGCGGCGATCAACGATCCGCGCTACCACTTCATGTTCTCCAACAGCACCATCAGTGACACGATCATGGAGACGGTGGCGCATATCTTCCGCGTGCCGGGAGATGGCAAGCCGATTTCGGTATTCCAACTTGCGGGCATCCCGTCTGAAGTCGTCAACTCCGTCGCCTCAGTTCTTTGCCGCATGGCCTTCGAATTGGCGCTTTGGGGTCAAGGCTCGATCCATACGCTGGTGGTCTGCGAAGAGGCGCACCGCTACGTTCCGGCCAATCCGGGACTTGGCTTCTTCCCAACGCGCCAGGCCATCGCCCGCATCGCCAAGGAAGGCCGCAAATACGGCGTCTCGCTAGGCATCATCACGCAGCGCCCCGGTGAACTCGACCAGACAATCCTGTCGCAGTGCTCCACGGTCTTTGCCATGCGCCTGTCCAACGACAACGACCAGGAGATCATCCGCTCGGCGATTTCGAACTCGTCAACGTCGACGATCAGCTTCCTGTCCTCGCTTGGCAATGGCGAAGCGATTGCCTTCGGCGAAGCGATCAACGTGCCGATGCGTATGCGCTTCAACCGCCTGCCGCCGCACATGCTGCCAAAGGCAAATGGCATCATCAGCCACCACCATGAAGATGTGCCGGACAATGTGGACCTGCGCTCCATCGTCAAAAGGATGCGCGCAATCTCGGGCCCGGATATCTCCGGCTTCCGGCAAAGCTATGAGGCGACGGTTGCCAAGGATGTCGGCGAGATCGAGATGGGGGGCTGGACCTATGACTCGTCCGAGACCATCGGAGGCGACTGCGAACCCTACCGCCCCGACATGCTTCCGCGTATCAACAAAGCCACAACATCGAAGCCGGAACCGGAGCCACCACTCTCTCCAGCGCCGGACACCGCCCGCCCGTTCTTCACCAATGAGACACGCTCGTCCATTCGCGAGACCTTGCTGAAGAAACCTTTGGGAAGCCTCTACAAGAAGGACTGAAGCATGGTCCACGCAAAACTGTGCAGCGGTTTTGCGATAACGACATGCGACAAAACAAAGACCTAGAGCGCAGGAAGCGAATCTAAAAGATCGCGACACGCTCTATCTTCTTTGATCGACGCATCGTGCTTTCAGAAAATCGATTCCGACTTTCGGGCCGATGCTGTAAGACGGTCACGGGATGATGCGCTGCCAGTCCGGCCCCATCTGGTTGCGAAACCAGGTCATTTGCCGCTTGGCATATTGACGGGTCGCAGCTGCGGCTTTCTCGATGACCTCGGCCTCACTCATGCGACCGTCCAGCATCTCGGCAATCTGCGATACGCCGATGGCCTTCATCGCAGTCGAGTCTGCGGGAAGCGCAAGAGCAAGAAGCGCCTTGACCTCCTCCACCGCACCGCTTTGCATCATACCGGCAAAACGGCGGTTGATGCGATCATGCAAAACGCTGCGCTCCGGCAGAACCACGATCTTGCGCGCACGATCGGAATTGACGATCATCGGACCAGTTGCAGTCTGAAACAACCGGATCGATTGCCCGGTCGTTTCGAAAACCTCCAGTGCTCGCACGATCCGTTGGCCATCCGTCGGCATCAGCGTCCCTGCCATCTCCGGATCTCGGGCTTCCAGTTCGCGGTAGAGATCAGCACTTCCCTCGTCCAACAGCCGCTGCCGATACCCTTCCCGGATATCCGCAGGGATCGCCGGCATGTCCGACAACCCGCCGGTCAGCGCCTTGAAGTAGAGCCCGGTGCCTCCCACGATCACGGGGAGCTGCCCTTTCCCCCTTACCTCATCGAGACGTGACGTTATGTCTCGCAGCCATTCACCCGTCGAATAGAGCGCGTTGGCGGGGACGTGCCCGTAAAGATAATGCGGCACCCCCTCCATCTCCTCCACTGAAGGGCGGGCCGTCAGCACTTGTAGCGTGTCGTAAACCTGCATGCTGTCTGCATTGATGACGACGCCGCCGTGTTCGCGCGCAAGACGAAGCGCAAGCGCGGACTTGCCGCTTGCCGTCGGGCCGGTTATCAGGATCGCATCAAATGGTTCATCAAGGTTTTTCATCATGGCTTTCGTTGCCACGCTTATCGCCAATCCGTCAAATCCTGTTCTTGCCGCAGCCCTTGGGGAAACTGCGGCGCAGGCCGTTGGCGCGTCCGGGCTCTATTGGCTGGCAGACGGTGTTGCCTGCGATATCGTGCTGCCGCAAGGCGCCGATACGGACGCCGCGCGCAAGACGCTGTCCTCCACGATAGCCGGCCTGCCGATCGATATCGTCATTCAGGATCAGGACACCCGCCGTAAGAAAATCCTGATCGCCGATATGGATTCCACGATGATCGGCCAGGAATGCATTGATGAACTGGCTGCCGAGGTTGGATTGAAGGACAAGGTCTCGGCGATCACCGCGCGTGCAATGAATGGCGAGATCGCTTTCGAGCCCGCACTGCGCGAGCGCGTCGCGCTGCTGAAGGGCCTGCCCGTCTCTGTCATCGATGAGGTGATTGAAAAGCGCATCACGCTGACCCCCGGTGGCAAGGAACTCGTGGCGACGATGAGGGCGAAGGGCTACTATACCGCGCTCGTTTCCGGCGGCTTCACGGTGTTCACGACACGTGTCGCGGACATGATCGGTTTCCAGGAAAATCGTGCCAACATTCTGGGTGAGCAGGACGGACAATTGGACGGCACCGTGGCCGAACCCATCCTCGGCAAGCAGGCCAAGGTCGATGCCCTGATCGACATTGCCGACACGCTTGGTATTTCACCGGAAGATGCGCTGGCCGTTGGCGATGGCGCAAACGATCTCGGCATGCTTCACCTTGCCGGCAGCGGCGTGGCACTTCATGCCAAGCCTGCCGTCGCAGCCGAAGCAAAGATCCGCATCGATCACGGCGATCTGACCGCCCTTCTTTATCTCCAGGGCTATCGCAAGTCGGATTTCGTTACCGTATGATCATCCACGGTACACCGCGCCTCATCCTGCGCGACTGGAAGGACAGCGACCGCACTCTCTTCCGCGAGATCAATGCCGATCCCGAGGTGATGGAGTTCTTTGCCGTTCGTCGAAGCGATGAAGAATCCGACGCCATGATGGAGCGGATCAACGCCATGATCCACGCCACCGGCTTCGGTTTTTATGCCATGGAAAATCGCGAGACCGGCGAGCCCATGGGCTTTTGCGGCGTTGCCCCCGTTACGGTCGACGACGTCTTTGCGCCCGGCACCATGGAAATCGGCTGGCGGCTTGCCACCCGATACTGGGGAAAGGGCTACGTGACGGAGGCGGCGAAAGCGCTGCTGGCCATGGCATTCGACGACAAGCGCCTTACAGAGATCGTCTCTTTCGCCGTCCACAATAACCATCGCTCCACCGCGGTGATGAAGCGCATCGGTTTGAAACGTGACCCCTCACGCGATTTCGATCATCCGCGCGTGCCGGAAGAGACACATCCGCATCTCAGACCCCACGTCACCTATGCGCTGACGCTTGAGGAATGGCGCGCGCGATAACATCCCATGCCGCCGCCGAACATTTCATTTGACCGCAGCATTACCACCATCGGCATACAGGGCGGATCCGGCAACGAAGCTCGCCATCGGACTTGCCAGGAAGAGCGCTGCCTGCGCCAATTCCTCAGGGTTTGCGATGCGCTTCAACGCGTGAAGACTAGCGGCCCATTCTTTTTGTGCGTCGTCTCCAGCCATTGCCGTATCCACGCCACCGGGCAGCAAGGCATTGGCGCGAATGCCTTTCGCGGCATAGTCGGCGGTCAGACCTTTCACCAGTCCCATGAGCGCCGCCTTTGCCGCGCCATAGGCGGCCATTCCGGGCAGGCCAACACTCGTGCCGACAAAGCTGGAGGTGAAGACAATCGCCCCGCCGCCGCGCGCCAACATCGATGGCACCTGGAAACGGGTACCGAGAAAGGCTGAGGTCAGATTGGCGTTCAATGTGTGATGCCATTCTTCGAGCGAAAGTTCGGCAAGCGGCTTGATCGCGCCCACAGCGCCTGCATTGTTGACGGCAATATCAAGACCACCGAACAGATCCGCCGCCTGAACCAATCGCTCATGGGTCTGCGCAAGTCCGACATCGCCGACCACCGCATGCACCCGGCCGCCCAGATCGGCAATTGTTTCGGCAACCTCATTCAGCGCCTGCTCGCCACGCGCATTGATGACGACCGCAGCACCTTCTGCGGCGAAGAGCAGCGCGGTCGCCCGGCCAATACCGGATGATGCGCCAGTGATAATTGCGACTTTGTTATTCAGCAGTGTCACAGCCTTGGGCCTCCATTTAATGAAAGCCAAGGGTTAGAGGGCAGCTTGATTGACAGCCACCCGTTTCATGCACTTGCGCTAATGCAGGCCAAAGACGTGCAGCAGTTCCTCGCGCTGGCGAACAAAGGCTGGCGAACTGCGGTCACGCGGGCGCGGAAGATCGACATCGATCAATCGTGGCGCAGCACCCTTTTCACGCGGCAGGATCAAAATCCGGTCTGCAAGATAGATCGCCTCTTCGAGATCATGCGTCACGAGAACCGTGGTCACGTCTTCCTCCCGCCAGATCCTTGCCAATTCCTGCTGCATGCCGATCTTCGTCATGGCATCCAGCGCGCCGAGCGGCTCGTCCAGAAGCAGGATTTCCGGCTGGACGGCGAGAGCGCGAGCAATGCCCACACGCTGCGCCATACCGCCGGAGAGCTGCCGCGGATAGGCACTTTCGAACTGCTGCAGGCCAACGAGGTTGATGTAGCGACGGGCACGGCTGCGTGCTTCTTCCCGGCTCAATCCCTGCGTCTCGAGCCCAAAGGCAACATTGTCGAGCACGGTCAACCAGGGCAGAAGCCGCGGCTCCTGAAAAATCACCGCCCTCTCACGACCGACGCCACGCACCGCGTTTCCATCGATCAGCACATCACCACGATCGGCCTCCTCAAGCCCAGCCAGCACGCGCAGCAATGTCGTCTTGCCGGACCCGCTGGCACCGACGATAGCCAGGCTCTCGCCGGATCGGATCGTCAGGTTCAGGTCTTTCAGCACCTGGAACGGCTTGCCATTCAACTGGTAGGATTTGGAGAGGTGGCGGATCGCCACCTCTCCCCGTAGAGATTGCACGGCGCTCATCACATCACCTCAATTGCTGGCGGTCGCGGTTTCAGGCGAATAGAGGATCTTCTCCGTCACGAGCTGGCCCTGCTCTACCTTGCCTTCGCGCGTCAGCACGTCAATCCAGAACTGCAGGTCGCGATCGACAGCCTTGCCGCCGGGGCGGACGCCATAACCGAGGAAATATTTCGCCAGTTCGGGATTTTCGCCGCGCTCCTTCAGGGCCTTGGCGAATATCGCCTTGGTTTCCTCCGGATGTTCGCGAGCGTAATCAAGCGCGCGTTGAGACTGTTCGACGAAGGTCTTTGCCGCTTCTGGATGCGCCTTGATGAAATCGCGACGCAAGACCACGAAGCCGCCGGCAATATCGCCGAGAACATCCGTGTCATCGAAAACCGGCCGGATACCGCCATGCGTCTTCGCAAGCCCTTCGAAGGTCGTCTGCCAGTAGCCGAAGGCGGCGATGTCCACCTGGTTGGAGCGAAGCACCTGCTCCAGCTGCGGTCCCGGCACGACCACCGGCTTTGCCGCATCGACCGGCAATCCCTGCGAATGCAGCGCCTCGCGGATCGTGTAGTCCAGATGGGCGCCAAGTGTATTCACTGCAATCGTCTTGCCGGCAATATCCTTGATCGACTTGATCGGGCTGTCGTCGAGGACATAGAAGACCGACTGGACCTGATCATTGATGCCGTTCGACGGATAGGCGGCGACGAAGTCGTTTCCGCCGGCAATCGAGTTCAGCACGGCGGATGTCGCAGCGCTGCCGATTTCGACATCGCCGGAAGCAAGGGCAAAGAGCGAAGCCGGACCACCTTGGGCATAGCCGACATTTTCAAAGCTCACACCGGTACCTTTGAAATAGCCGAGCTTTTCGGCAAGCTCATGGGCGGCAAGACCGCCCTGGCTCGCGAGATAGCGCAGCTTCACCTCTTCCGCCGAGGCGATGGTGGTCAGGCCGAAGAGGATGGCTGCCGAGAGCAGCAGCTTGCGGGAATGGAACGTCATGGTCTTATCCTTTGAACTTGAAAGAAGGGGATCGATGCGGGGATCAATGGGACGGCGCAGACCAGCGGCAAAGCTTGCGCTGGAGCAGCACGAGCCCGGCATTGGCCGCGAGCCCGAGAAGCGCCAGAAGAAGGATCGACGCGTACATCAGCGGAATCTGGAAATTGTACTGGGCGTTCATCACCTGGAAGCCGACACCCTTATTCGCACCGATCATCTCGGCAGCGATGAGCAGGAGGAGCGCGGTGGTGGCGGAAAGACGCAAGCCGACGAAAATCGCCGGAACGGAAGCAGGCAACACCACACGACGGAAAATCGCGATCGGTCCTGCGCCATAGGTGCGCGCCATTTCGATCAGCTTGCGGTCCACTTCCTTCACGCCGCCAATGGTGGATAGCAGGATCGGAAAGAGCGTTGCCCAGAAGATGACGAAGACCTTGGATGCTTCACCCAGCCCAAGCATCAGAATGAAGACAGGATAGAGGGCGAGCGCCGAGGTCTGGCGGAAGAATTGCAGCAGCGGGTCGAGCGCGCGCTCAACGGCCGCCAATTGCCCCATGAAAAGGCCGAGCGGAATGCCGATGGCGACGGCCGCTGCAAAGGCAATGCCGGATCTCTGTAGGCTGATCGCGATATCATCGATCAGCGCCCCGCCGACAATGCCCTTCCACAGAGCGGCGACGATGATGTCGAGCCGTGGAAAGACCGCCGGGTTGATCCACCCCTGCGTGCTCGAAATTTGCCAGGCTGCCAGAAAGGCAAGCACCAGCCCGTAGCGGGCGAGGAACGGCGCGACGTAGCGGTTCGCCACCTGTAGAGTGACGGGCGTTCGCTTCTCGCCCCGATAATCCAGAACCCCTGAATGCGTGGACTTTACCTCGTCATAGGACATGATCGCACCTCACTCCGCTGCCTGGGCAACTGGCCGCTCTACAGACCAGCGATTGACGGGATATGGCAGGCCTAGATTCTCGCGAAGAGTCGTCCCTTCATATTCCGTCCTGAAGAGGCCGCGACGCTGCAGCTCTGGAATAACGAGATCGACGAAATCGTCGAGCGCAGTCGGAAGCCATGGCGGCAGGATATTGAAACCGTCGGCGGCTTCGTTCTCGAACCACTCCTGCAGCGTGTCGACGACGGTTTCCGGCGTGCCGACGATCGTGTAGTGGCCACGGGCAGAAGCGACCCACTGATAGAGCTGGCGGATGGTAAAGTTGTTCTCGTCGGCAATCTGACGCAGCAGCGCTTGCCGGCTCTTCATACCTTCCGTTGGCGGCGCGACAGGGAGCGGTCCATCGAGATCGTAGCCCTTGAGGTCCAGCGTACCGCCCGTCAGACCATTCAGAAGACCGACGCCATCCTCTTCGAGGATGAGCGAGGTCAGCCTTTCATATTTCTCCTGCGCTTCCGCCAGGGTTCTTCCCACGAAGGGCGACACGCCCGGCATGACGAGAATATGGTTTGGATCGCGGCCGAGACGGCGAGCGCGCGTCTTGATGTCGCGGTAGAACTCCTGAGCCGTCTCGAGATGCTGGTGCGCGGTGAAGATCACCTCGGCTGTCGCGGCCGCCAGATCGCGACCATCTTCGGACTGCCCCGCCTGAACGATGACGGGGTGACCCTGCGGCGAGCGCGGCACGTTCAGCGGACCGCGCACCTGAAAATGCTCGCCGCGATGATTGGTCTCGTGCAGCTTGGCCTTGTCGTAGAAGACGCCGCTTTCGACATCGCGGACAAAAGCATCATCCTCGAAACTGTCCCACAGCGCCTTGACGACATCCACATGCTCGGCAGCGCGCTTGTAGCGGCTGGCATGGGGCAGTTGGGTATCGAGATTGAAGTTCTGCGCGGCGGAATCGCCAGTGGTCGTCACCACGTTCCACCCTGCCCTGCCGCCGGAAATCAAATCCAGAGACGCAAACTTGCGCGCGGTCAGATAGGGCTCCTCATAGGTCGTGGACGAGGTAGCGATGAAGCCGAGATTTGTGGTGAAAGGTGCCAGCGCCGAAAACAGCGTCGTCGGTTCAAAACCCGCCACCCTGGCATTGCCACCTTCCCGCGCTCCACCAAAGCCGACGGCCAGATTGTCCGCCAGGAAATAGGCGTCGAACAATCCGCGTTCTGCGGTTTGCGCCAGCTGCTTATGAAACTCGAAGCTCACCGCGCCATCCACCGGCTGATCGGGATGACGCCATGATGCGATATGCTGTCCACCGCCCGGCAGGAATGCGCCCAGTCTGATCTTGCGTGCCATTGGTTCCTCGCTTTGAAGCTTTGCCGCATCTGCCTTCAGGCAGAGAAACGGACCATTCAGCTGCAGCACCCGTTCACCACGTGCCGCTTGAGAAGAACCCTATATTGTCTACTATTTTTATATAGAAAGGAGATTGCTCTGTTGCGCATCCTGAGCAAAAATATTTCTGTTCTTGAGCGCAGAGGCAGAACGAGCGCAAAATATGTTCGGCAATGGAGGAGCTCATGCAACTCCGTGTCAACGGCGTGGCAGCCAACCTCAAGACAAAGAAGGCCGGAACATCATATCCGATGGTCCGGCCTTCAATTTGTAAGCCGCTAACAAAAAAGACGGCCCGTATAATTCAAGCTCACCAAGCACAACGCTTGGCGTGGAGCCGACTATTCCAGCGGTATCGCGACAAAACGCAGATTGCCTTGCGCGTCGGCAATCATCATATGCGCATTCTTGCGTCCGGCAGACTTCAGGCCGTTGACGCGCACCATCACGTCGCCGGGGACTTCCATGAAATCCTGGCCGACTTCAACGATCACATCGCCCGCCTTGACGCCCTTCTGCTCTGCAATGGAACCGGGCGCAACGCTTGCCACATAGACGCCCTCAACGCTTTCGGCGACGCCCTTCTCGCTCTTCAACTCGTCGGTCAGCGTCACGAGGTTCATGCCGAGCACAGTCTGCGCTGCCTCGCGTGTATCGGGCGCCTGCTGCTCGGTTTCGCCGTTCTTCTGATCAGGCGCGGTCATTTCGCCACCCTCACCATCTTCAGGCATGGCGTCGTCGCTGCCGGCGCCGGGCTGCTGATCTTCGGCACTATCCTGCAACTGGCCGAGCTTGACCTTGACCGTCTCCTCCTTGCCGTCGCGGAGCACCACGACATCGACTTCCTTGCCCACCGGGCTTTCGGCCACGATCCGCGGCAGGTCACGCATCTCCTGGATCGGCTTGCCATCGAAATTCAGCACCACATCACCCGGCTTGATCGGCCCGTTCTCAACCGGACCGCCCTTCACAACGCCTGAAATCAGCGCGCCCTTGGCGGTGTCCATGCCAAGGCTGGAGGCAATATCGTCGGTGACGGGCTGAACGCGCACGCCAAGCCAGCCGCGACGCGTCTCGCCAAACTCGATCAGCTGCTGCACGATGTTTTGCGCAAGCTCGGTTGGTACGGCAAAGCCGATACCGATCGAGCCACCGCTCGGCGAAATGATCGCCGTATTGATGCCGATGACTTCACCCTTCATGTTGAAGAGCGGACCACCAGAGTTGCCCTTGTTGATGGCGGCATCGGTCTGAATGAAATTGTCATAGGGACCGGCATTAATGTTGCGGCCGCGAGCCGAGACGACGCCGACGGTCAGAGATCCGCCGAGGCCGAAAGGATTGCCGATCGCCATGACCCAATCGCCGATGCGCATGGTGCGGGAGTCGCCGAACTTCACCGCCTTCAGCGGCGCTTTCGGCTCGACCTTCAGAACGGACAAGTCCGTCTTGGTATCGGTTCCCACGAGCTTTGCCTTGAGCTTGGTACCATTGGGGAAGATCACCTCGATATCGTCAGCGCCTTCGATGACGTGATTGTTGGTGACGACGTAACCCGCCGGATCGATGACGAAGCCGGAGCCTAGCGAATTGACCTTCTCTCCGCTCTCGGGCTTCTGGTTGTCGAAATAGTCCTTGAAGAATTCCTGGAATGGCGAACCATCCGGGATACGCGGTGGCGTCGGACCCTTGCCCTCCGCCTTCACGCTTTGCGATGTCGAAATATTCACCACCGCATCGAGAAGCGGCGCCGCGAGATCGGCAACGGAAGCTGGCCCATTGGTCTGCGCCATCGCACCCACCGGCACAGCCACACCACCGGTCACGATGGCAAAGGCGGCCAGACCGGCAACGCTGCTGCGGAAAGGCGAAAATCGGGTCACGGGCATCAAGCGTCCTCGCATCTGCAAATAGTAGCCTCAAGCTTTAGTAGCCAAGCATAAGGCGGAATGATGAAGTGTGAAAAACCTTTTCGTGAAGAGCACGCGAATCTTCGCGCTCCTTCCACTGCAAATGAAGGCCTATCGTAAAGCCCTGACCATCACACCTATTTTCTTCCATAAGAAAAGGCCGCTCAAGGCGGCCTTTTCAATCTCGTATATCCAACAATCAGTTCGCTGGCGCCTGTGCCGGCGCCGTGGCAGGCGCTGGCGGAACTGCGGGTGCTGCACCCTGCGGCTGCGTGCCGTTGATGTTGTTGAAATAGCGGAAGAAGGTCGAATCAGGTGACAGAACCAGGGTCGTACCGTTACCCGTCAGCGCGTTGGTATAGGCGGTCATCGAGCGGTAGAACTCGAAGAAGGCCGGGTCACGCTGGAAGGCTTCACCGAAGATGCGGTTGCGTTCGGCATCACCCTCACCGCGCAGCACTTCGGACTGGCGCTGGGCATCGGATTCAAGCTCGACGACCTGACGATCGGCGATAGCGCGACGACGCTGGCCTTCTTCGTTACCGCGGGCGCGGATCAGTTCGGCTTCCGCCAGACGCTCCGACTTCATGCGCTCGAAGGTCTGCTGCGAGACTTCCTGCGTCAGATCCGTACGACGGATGCGGACGTCGACGATGCTGATACCGAGCGACTCGGCGTCAGGACGCAGATCGTCGCGCACTTCCTGCATCATCGATGCGCGGGCATCCGACAGAGCGGATTCGAAGCCACGCAGACCGTAGACCCGGCGAAGCGATGCATCGAGACGCGTGCGCAGACGCGTTTCAGCAGAGAGCTGATCGCCCGACACGGTTTCGCGGAAGCGACGTGCATCGGTGATGCGATAGACCACGAAAGCATCGACTTCGTAGAACTTGCCGCCCGAAACCTGAACACGAATGTTGTCGTGGTCAAAGCGCAACGCGCGGTTTTCGATATACTGAACGCGATCGGCATCCATGAAGGCGAATGGCAGCTTGAAGTAAAGGCCTGGCTGCGTCTTCACATCCTGGATCTGACCGAAGCGGACGACGATTGCCTGCTGCCGCTCATTCACGACGAAGACCGAGGAGTAGACGAGGAAGAACAGGATCGCGAGGCCAACGAGAATTGCCGTAAGACGATTGCTCATATCAGTTGCCTCCCTGCTGTGCTGCGCCGGTATTGCCGCGCATCATTTCATTCAGAGGCAGATATGGCACTACGCCCTGCTTTTCATCGATAATGATCTTGTTCGAACCCTTGAGGACCTGCTCCATCGTTTCGATGAACATGCGCTCGCGGGTCACTTCCGGTGCCGTTTGGTACTGGTCGTAGATCGAGATGAAGCGCTGAGCCTCACCCTGAGATTCGTTGACGACACGGCTCTTGTAAGCGTTCGCCTCTTCGACGATCTGGGCTGCCTGACCGCGTGCCGCACCAAGCTTCTGGTTGGCGTACTGGTTGGCTTCCTGCACGAAGCGATCTTCATCCTGCTCGGCACGCTGCACTTCATCGAAGGCATCGGCGACTTCGCGCGGCGGTGCCGCATCCTCGATCGCAACCGCATTGATGGAGATACCGGCACCGTAGCTGTCCATCGTCGCCTGGATGATGGAGCGAACATCGGCGGCAATCGCCTGACGATTGTCACGGAAAATATCCTGCGCCGGACGGCGGCCAACGACTTCGCGCATCGCGCTTTCAGACACCTGCTGAAGGGTTTCAGCCGGCGTATCGACGTTGAAGAGATAGGATTTCGGATCGGAGACCGTATAGAGAACCGAGAACTGGACGTTGACGATGTTCTGGTCGCCGGTCAGCATCACGCCGGTGGCAGCCGACGAAGACGTCGCACGTGCACCGATATTCTGTTGCTGCTCTGTCACCTTGACGATCTCGACAGTCTCGATAGGCCAGAAGTGATAATGGAGACCCGGCATCGACACTTCGTTCTTCGGCTTGCCGAAACGAAGTTCTACGCCGCGCTCGTCCGGCTGGACGGTGTAGATGGACTGAATGCCGATAAAGGCAAGAACCACGAGAACAAGGATGGCCACGACGCCACCATTGAAGCCGCCCGGCAGCATGCGCTTGAAGCGATCCTGACTGCGACGGATGATTTCTTCCAGATCGGGCGGGCCGCCATTGCCGTTACCGCCGCCTCCGCCACCGCCGCGTGGCCGGTTTGGCCCTTGTCCCCAAGGTCCACCCTGGTTGTTTCCTCCGCCGCCGCCATTATTACCGCCGCCGCCGCCCCAAGGGCCACCGCCGCCATTCTGATTGCTCCAGGGCATTCATACCTCTTTGTTATAAAAACTTTCCCGCTCCCTCTCCAACGCGCTTTTGCGATGCCGGCGGGAATATCGTCCTCGTTATAAGAAGGCGAAGCGTCTGTTTCAACGCAGGGGCGGTAACTTAATACCAGATCGACCCAAATAGTTCACTTTGCCGCACCGTGGCGCTGATAGGTTGCGAAACGCACGGCGTAATCGTCTTTTTCCCCGGCTGGCAGGGCAGTTTCGTCGGTTTTCTCAAAAACGGCCGGATCGATTTCCGGAAAAAACGTGTCGCCATCCAGTTCGACCTCCACATGGGTGACGGAAAGTTGATCGGCGAAGGGCATAGCCTGGCGGTAAATTTCGCCTCCACCGGCCACATAAACCGCCTCCACACCAAGCTCTCGAGCTTTGGATTTTGCTCGAGACAGCGCTTCCTCAAGCGAGGAAACGACCTCCACGCCGTCAGGGCGATAATCCGGGTTGCGGCTGACGATGATATGCGGACGACCGGGCAACGGCCGCTCGCCGACGGAGAGAAACGTCTTGCGCCCCATGATCATCGGCTTGCCCATGGTCTCAGCCTTGAAGCGCTTGAGATCGGAAGACAGCTTCCAGGGCATGTCCAGCTCGCGCCCGATAACATTGTTGCGGGACACGGCAGCGATCAGAATGATGCGGGGTTCACTCATACCGCAATCGGCGCCTTGATGCTTGAATCAGCTTCGTAGTTCTCCAGCGTAAAGTCTTCGAACTTAAAGGCAAACAGATCCCGCACATCCGGATTGAGCCGCATGGTCGGCAAGGCCTTCGGCGTCCGCGTCATCTGCAACTTCGCCTGCTCAAAGTGGTTCGCATAGATATGGGCGTCACCCAACGTGTGAACGAAATCACCAGGCTTCAAACCCGTGACCTGCGCCACCATCAGCGTCAACAGGGCGTAGGAGGCAATGTTGAACGGCACGCCAAGGAAGATATCGGCCGAGCGCTGGTAGAGCTGGCAGGAGAGCTTGCCATCCGAAACATAGAACTGGAACAGGCAGTGGCATGGCGGAAGCGCCATCTCGTCCACCAGCGCCGGATTCCAGGCAGAGACGATGTGACGGCGCGAATTGGGATTGGTCTTCAGGCCTTCGATCAAAAGCTGAATCTGGTCGATATGGCGACCATCCGGTGCGGGCCATGAGCGCCACTGCGCGCCGTAGACAGGCCCGAGATCGCCCTTCTCATCCGCCCACTCGTCCCAGATGGTCACGCCGTGTTCCTTGAGATAGGCGATGTTGGTGTCGCCCTTCAGGAACCACAGCAGCTCATGGATGATGGAGCGCAGATGAAGCTTCTTGGTGGTCAGCACCGGGAAGCCTTCTGAGAGATCGAAACGCATCTGGTAGCCGAAGACAGAGCGGGTGCCCGTACCGGTGCGATCGCCACGATCGCTGCCCGTTTCCATCACATGCCGAAGAAGATCGAGATATTGCTTCATGTCATTCCGCCACCGAGTCTCTATGGGGTTGTTATACCCCTTCCCGGCAGCGGAACCAATCGATGGACTCGGTTCGTCACAACTTTTGCGCCTAGACCGTATCAAGCTTTCCGAGATGCTTGGCCACGAGGTAGTAGAAGGTCACACGGGATTTGCTGCGGTCTGCCGCCATCGCGTTGGCGGTTGCGTCAATCGCGGCATCCGCCTCTGCGCCATCGACGCCGAGCTTCTTGGCGCACCATCCGCTCTTGACCCGAGCAAGCTCCTCCGGATCCGACGACGACACCAGCGCCGAGTCGCGATTGCGAAGCGCGATACCCAAATATTTGACGATCTTATTCACCACACCTTCATCGGCATCGGCATCGTACTTCTTCACATCTGCAAGATAGTCCGTCATGTCCTCATCCTCCATGTTGAGCAGCCAGATCGCATCCACGGCCACTTCAGGGAGAAGATGTGCCAAGCCTGCAACCGCGTCAAGAATCTCATGCAACCATCTGCGGGCAAGTCCTTTACCGAAATGTCACAAGGCCTCTTTCCTCAGCGCGCGGAAATGCCTATATGACCTCTGCCGGATGCAAATCCGGCTATGGCGATAAACGGTCGATGGAATAAACCTATTGGACCCGGGGGCGGTACCCGGCGCCTCCACCAAAAACCGGCGGCTTCTTGAGAAAAGGCCGGCTTTTGATGGGGGCGAAATAGGATCGACAAGGGCGTAAAGATCGAACTTTTGCTCGGCATGATACCGCCGTTATCGGGTCACAAGTGTAGTTGCAAATGACAACAACGCTAAGGAATACGCTCTCGCTGCCTAATGGCGGTGCGGGAATTCCGCTCTAAGTCCTTACGGTTAGCCCCGTAAGGCGGGGTTCGGAGGTACCTGGCAACAGAAACCTCCACCTTCTCCCCTCTCTTGAAATTCGCTATATGGTGCGCCTGACTCGCTTCTGGTACGCTTGAGATCGCGCATATATTTGCCGCGGTTGAAGGCTAAAACATGCTGCAGGCGATGAAGGCTTTTTCGTTGCTGCGCACTAAGACATTGCGTATACTCAGGTAAAAGACGTTCGAATAAGGAAAGACAGGACCGTATGGGGCAGGATCATATCCGTTACGACATTCTCGCACAGGATGCCCTTCGCGGCGTTATCCGCAAGGTTCTGAGCGAGGTTGCGGCCACTGGCCGGCTGCCGGGCGATCACCACTTCTTCATCACGTTCCTCACCGGCGCGCCGGGTGTGCGGATCTCGCAGCATCTCAAGGCGAAGTATGCCGAGCAGATGACGATCGTCATTCAGCACCAGTTCTGGGACCTGAAGGTGACCGAAACCCTTTTCGAGATCGGTCTGTCCTTCTCCGACACGCCTGAAAAGCTCGTTATCCCCTTCAACGCCATCCGTGGCTTCTACGACCCGTCGGTCAACTTCGAACTCGAATTCGACGTGCCTTTGGCCGAAGAGGAAGAGGTTCAGGAAGCGGAAATCACCGCCTACCCTGCACCCGCTGAAGCCAAGGTTCAGCCTTCTGAAGAGAAGAAGACGGACGAAGAAAAGAAGGCCGGCTCGGTCGTCTCTCTGGATGCTTTCCGCAAGAACAAGTAAGGCGCTGGCGCTGTCCTCAACGCGGTGCTGACCAATGAGAGGGCCTCATGACGGGTGATGTCGTCAACCTGCGCCAGTTTCGCAAGCAGAAGGCGCGCTCCGAGAAGGAAAAACAGGCGGAGCAAAACCGCCTGTCATTTGGCAGAACGAAATCCGAAAAGTCTCTGACAACCGCCTTGAATAACAAGGCTGAGCGCCAGCTAGACCAAGGCAAGCTTGATCGTCGGGATGACGAGTCCGAATAGGTTCCGCAGCCAAGATCTTCGCCTACCACCTCACAGCAACGTCGCTCCAAAAGCTTTGCCGCATTCAGTTCTCGAACTCGGGTTCGCAGCATCGGCCCGAAAATCGGACTCGATTTTCGGAAGGCACGATGCGTCGATTCAGAAACGCAAGGCGCTTTAAGCACCTCGTTCATTGAAGGCAGTATGCCGCCTGCCCTCTTGATCGCGAAGCTGTGATGCTTTCTGCTAGCGCGCGCACGGGGCCGAGCTTCTCACCACACACCAAAACGCGTATCCCACCCGACATTCCGGATGGTGTCGACAGCATCGGACTTTTTTCAGCTTCTCTTTCGATATCGCTCATCCTGGATGAGAAGTGGTGGAACCGAGGACACATAACAACGTTATCGAACGCAAGCTCCTATACATTTCATGGACTTGCAGGCAGAAAATGAATCAGATTGGCACCCTCTTGAATCGGCTTGGAAAGCAGCGACCTTGATACGCAAGCACTCCACGACTCTTCATGGTCACCGCACAAGCATCTCATTGGAGGATGCGTTTTGGGACGAACTCCGCGCGATTGCGGAAAAGCGGAAGATGAGCTTCGCGTCCCTGTTGGCGGAGATAGATGACAACAGATCGGAAAGCAGCAACCTGTCATCGGCGCTTAGGGTCTATGTGCTGATCTGGCTCAAGAGTCAGAAGTAGACGAGCCACCCCACTTTGCCCAACACTGACGCGTGGCAGCAAGCGTCACCTCCTTATTGAGGTGGGGATGCGTTCGACGGATCGGAAAACTGCCTGATCACATCCTGCGTCGGCGGAACTCTGAGCGTCGGCGTCGCCTCAGGTGTCTGCTGCTGGCGCTGCAACCGCTCCTGTTGCTCCTTCTCCGCCTGCAGACGCTCCTGCGCCAAAGCCCTAAGCCGTTCCTCTTCCGCCTTCCTTGCTCTTTCCTCCGCCTCTGCCCGTTCCTTTGCCGCCTGCCGCTCCGCCGCCTGGAAGCGATAAAGCGCAACCTCGCGTCGTAGCCGCTGTTTTTCCAGCACGCTCGCCTGTAGCGCTTCCACACGGCGGCGCTCCTTTTCAAAGGCGCGAAGAGAGAGATAGCCGGTGAGACCGGAAACATCTGTCGTCAAAGCTGGCTGCGCCAGAGGACCGACATAGTTCAGCCGGATGGAAGGGGTGGCACCGGCGAGCTCCTCGATGCCCGGCTTGTAGTCGAGCTCAAGACCTCCGGTCAGCGTTTCATCGGCAATATTCAGCGACAGATCACCTTTGAGGGACAACTGGTCTGTGGATGCCGTGACATTCTGCATCTTCAGGCTGCCATCGCTGATGGTGAACGGCATGGAGATCTGACCCAGCGTAACGTCACCTTGCCAGAGTTGTTGATCCACCAATGGGCGAACTTTTGCCGCGTCGATATTGCCCTGCAGGCCAGCAGCCGCTTGAAGCCAGGGCTGGAAGGCATTCGGGTTGATGCCACGCAGAACCAGATCATTGGTGCGGATTTCACCTGAGCCGCTGGCGGATGTCAGCAATTCGCGGACACTCTTGCCGGTTGCTTCGGCCGTCACATCAGCCGCATAGCGGCCCGTCGACACCGGGCTGTTGCCGCTCTTCCAGATGATGCCTTCAGGATTGGCCCCGGAGATGGCGAGCTTGGTGCGGAAGATTCCAGCCCCCTCGCCCGTCGCCATCGCCATTCTTCCGGACAGTTTGCCGCCCATCCAGTCGCCCGCGATATTATCAAGCGACAGCGTGCCGTTTCCATGGGTCATCGAGAAGGACGATCCGGTGACGGTGCCGAAGGGGCCGACCTCAAATTTCGCCGCCTTGACGGACAGTGCGGCCTCGATCTTAGGGAAGGACGGAAGCGCGACCGGCTTGGCGTTCAGCCCGCCACTTTCCGGATCGATGACCGGTCCATACATGGCGTCACCCAGCCACGCCATATCGACGCTCGCAAGCGAGATATCGCCTGTCACCTTGTAGGGCGCTGCACGCGATAGTGCGACATTGCCGGAAAAGGCGTTACCGCCGGCCTGGCCAATCAGATTGGCAAAAGTGGCCTTTTCCTTGTCGACGGAAAGCTTGGCATTTGCCTTGGTCGACATCCCGCCACCAAGCTGCGGCAAGCCAACGGCGTTCATGATAAGATAAGGCTCGATATCCGCACTTTCGAGCGCGAGATCGGCGCTGCCTTCACCGAAGGTCTCGGGCGCAAGCGAAAAGCTGCCGCCAGCCGTAAAGTGGGTGCGTTCCGTGGAGAAGCGGAAATCCGTCTGCATCGCAGAACCGAGGCTGCCATTGAGCTTGACCGAAAGCAGACCTTCGCCATCCGCATCGAAAGGCAGCGGATCAAGCCCCGCCTGGCCGAAGAGGATCGCAGTCGACTGGTTCTTGAGAACCGCTTCCAGCGTCAGCGCGGTATCGTCCGTGATCGAGAAGAAGTCCGGCAACTTGGCAACCGCCGAGAGACGGCTGCCATTGATCGTGCCGGAAACGGCGGCATTGGCACCGCCACTGTTGCTATCGACGGAAAGATCGACAGTGACATCCGAATTGGCGTACCAGGGAGCGCTTCTCACCAGACGATCCAGCAGCGGATGGTGTGGCAGTTTCTGGCGGATCAGTTCAAGCACTGGCTGCATGTCTGCGGCGCGCAGATTGATGTTGCCCTTGCCGCCATATTTCAGCAGTGTTCCTTGCAGCTGTCCCTTGGCATGCACCTCGGCACCGGCAATATCGCCAGCCGTCATCGTATCGAGCGAGAGAACGCCGTCCGACACCGTAAAGGCGGTCTCGACCTTGTTCGCCGTTACACCCGCCATATTGAAACGGTCGGCCTTGAATTTCGCGGCGATGCGCTCATCGAAGACGGATGCGCCATTCGGATCGCCAAGAACAAGGCTCCCAAGCGCTTTCAGCGCGTCGAGATCGATCTCGTCTCCGGCAAGATCGACATCGATGCTCGACCCCTTATCCGTCGTCTGACGCAGCAGGCTGCCGCGCAAAGATGCCCGGCCGATGGCAAGTTCGAGATCGTTGAAGCGCTGCGCCTTTGTCGTCAGCGAGACCTTTGATGAGAAGCCGGCAGCGTTGAGCTGGCGGATTGCCGGATCGACGCTGCCCGTCAGCCAATTGGCAAGGCCGGACGGCTGGTTGGAAGCAACCAGAAGATCACCATTAAAGGCGGGGCCATCAGTCAGCGTCAGCGAGCCTTTGGCCTCGAACTGTGTGCGGCCTGGCAGCACGGCAACGGCATTCACCACCTGCCACCCTGCCCCGTCAGGTCGCACATCAAGCCGAATATCGCGAATGGTTGTGTCGTCGGAGATGAGCGCGGGCAGACTGATGCTGGCCTTACCCGGCACCTGCGGCACCGGAATGCGCGCAATCAGATCGGCAAAAGCCTCGATACGCTGACGCACCGACACTGTCGGTACGCGGGATGTCTTGCCGCTGGACGGGACCGGAACCGGCGTCAAGCGGTTGAAATCGATCTGCTGCCCGTCGGCGGTCAGCAGGAACTCAGGCGCCGCACCCGTATCGAGCGTGGCTTCGCCGGTGACGATATAGGGATTGTCGATGGCGCCCAGCTCCATGCGGTAGCTGGGAATGCGCAGGCGCCCGTTGGTCAGTTCAAAGCTGCCGCGTGTGCGCGGTGCCGAGAAGATCGACTGATCCTGCTTCTGCTGCCCCTTCTGCTGTTGATTGTCGTCACGGCGGAAATTGAAGGCGAAGGAACCGCTATAGACAGGACGACCAGCCGTCGCGCCAATGCCGCCATCAAGATCGATCTCGACGGGATACTCATCCGGCTGCAGCCGCAGGCGAAGTCCCATGCGGCCGACCGTCGGGTCCGGCTCGCCGCTTGAAAGCGAAAACGATCCGGCGTGGCCATCAATCGCGGCCCGACCTTCAGCCCGCCACGGCCCTGCGAGTGACTTTGCCGACATCGCCGCATTCAGCCCGGTGATGGTGCGGTTGCGACCGGATTGCTCGTCGATGAACTCGATCTGCCCGTCTTCGATGTTGACGCTTTCAAGCACCACGGTGCGGGCCGGAATCTCGACGCGGCCGCCACGCATCCAGTCCAGCGTGCCATCCTTCAGCAGCCGGATCTTCGCTTTTGGCTCTTCGATACGCATGTCGAAGATGCGCGCTTCTCCTGAAAGAAACGGCGCGAGTTCGGCATCCATGGAAAAACGTGCCACCTGAATGAGCGGCGAGCCATCGGCGTCGGTGCCTGCTCTCACATCATGCAGCGTCACCGATGGAAAAGGCAGAAGCCGGGCTTCGACCGGTCCGTGCACCACGACCTTCTTGCCCAGAATGCGGCTTGCCTGATCTTCGAAGTCGCGACGGAAGTCGGTCCAGTCGATGAAATAGGGAATCAGAAGCGCCGCAAAGAGCGCCACAACCAGCAGTCCGCCCAGAAAAACCAATATGCGTCCGAGCACGACCCGTCGTCTCCCATAATCACCGCTGAAAACTAGCGGTTTTTCGCCCTAGGGCAAGCATCATTTGGTCGAAAGCCCTTTGCTCTCTAACCAGATCAAAGACGAAAGAGCTTGCCCGGATTGAAAATATTATCCGGATCAAGAGACCGCTTGATGGCGCGCATCGTATCGAGTGCGGGACCGGCCTCTTCTTCGAGAAAACTCATCTTCCCCTGCCCCACTCCGTGTTCTCCGGTGCAGGTGCCATCCATGGACAGCGCACGACGATTGAGCCGCGCCACAAAGGCTTCGGTTTTCGCCACACTGTCTGGATCCTTGCCGTCGAAAAGCACGAGAACATGGAAGTTGCCATCGCCCGCATGCCCGACGATCGGCGCCAGCATGTTGTTTTCCATGATGTCGCGCTGCGTTTCCACGACGCAATCGGCCAGGCGCGAGATCGGAACGCAGACATCGGTCGAAAGGCCGTCGAGATGCGGCGCGAGCGCACGCGATGCCCAATAGGCATCATGGCGGGCTTTCCACAGCTTGTTGCGCTCCTGCGCGTCACCGGTCCATTTGAAATCCGTGCTGCCGAATTCCGCAACGATCTCAGCAAATTGCTGCGATTGCAGCGCAGTCGTTTCTTCCGTCCCGTGAAATTCGACGAAAAGCGTCGGTCTCTCTTCGTATCCCAGACCGGAATAAGCGTTGCAGGCGCGGATCTGGACCTCGTCCAGCAGCTCGATACGAGCCACCGGAATACCGATCTGGATCGTCATGATCACCGCATCGCAGGCGGCCTTGATCGTTTCGAAAGTGCAGACACCGCCGGCGATCTTCTCCGGAATGCCCTGAAGACGAAGCGTAACGGATGTGAGCACACCGAGTGTGCCCTCCGCACCGACGAAAAGCCGCGTCAGATCGTAGCCGGCAGAGGATTTGCGCGCGCGCCTGCCGGTACGGATTTCCTCACCATTGGCAGTGACAGCCGTCAAGGCCAGCACATTGTCCTTCATCGTGCCATAACGCACCGCATTCGTGCCGGATGCGCGCGTGGATGCCATGCCGCCAATCGAGGCATTAGCACCGGGATCGATCGGAAAGAACAGACCGGTATCGCGCAGATAGGTGTTGAGCTGCTCGCGGTTGACGCCGGGCTCGACCGTCACGTCCAAGTCCTCGGCATTGACCTCGATGATTCGGTTCATCCGGCTGAAATCGATGGAAATGCCACCGGATGGCGCATTGACCTGGCCCTCCAGCGAAGAGCCCGTTCCGAAGGGAATGACCGGCACCTTGTGCTCCGCGCACGCCTTTACCACCGTCTTAACGTCGTCGGCGGTTTCAACAAAGGCAACCCCATCGGGAAGCTGGGTCGTCAGATAGGTCGTAGTGTGGGAGTGCTGTTCGCGGAAAGACTGGCCCGTCTGGAATTTTTCGCCGAGATCGCGCTTCAGCACCGTCAGAACAGCGGCAATGCCAGCCTCGTTTCGTGTTCCCGATACGACATCTTTCAAAGCCATGACATGCTCCACCACGCTGCAAGTTTTTAGCCCGCGTCGCGCGCGGGCCAAGGCGTGGTATGTGACAAGGCTCTCACTTTGTCCAGCGCGGGCTTTGCGACTGTCCGGTGTTTGACGCCAAATCACTCCGCGGCGAGAAGTGGCTTTTCCTCCTCCAGGGCGCGGCGGCGAATGGCGGTCTCCAGTTCGCGATGCAGTCGAATTTCCTCATCCGCCTGCGGCTTGGCAAAGCGTGCCAGGAGCAGGTACGAAACCGGGGTGATGTAGAGCGTCACCAGCGTTGCAAAGCCGAGACCACCGACGATGACCCAACCCAGCGCGATACGCGCTTCAGCACCCGCACCCTGTGCCAGCACCAGTGGCACACCGCCGAGAATGGTGGCGATCATCGTCATCATCACCGGGCGAAGGCGAATGCTGCAAGCCTTCTCGATGGCTTCACGCACGCTCGCGCCCTGATCGCGCAGATGGTTGGCGAATTCCACGATCAGAATGCCGTTCTTCGCCATCACACCGACCAGAAGCACGAGGCCGATCTGACTGTAGACATTGAGGCTTGATCCAGTAACGAGCAGCGCGATCACCGCGCAGGCAAGACCGAGCGGCACCGTCGTCATGATGATCAACGAACTCAGGACACTTTCGAACTGCGCCGCTAGCACCAGGAAGATGATCGCAATGGCAAAGCCGAAGGTCAGCAACATGCCGCTGGAGTTTTCCTGAAGCGTGGCGGCTTCACCGAGCGGGATCAGCCGCGCACCGGATGGCATGATCTGGCTCGCCAGTTCATTGACCTTGGCAACCGCATCACCCAGAGAAACACCTTCGCGCAGGTTGGCGGAGAAGCCGACCGATGGTAGCTGCTGCTCGCGGTTCAGCTGCGGCGCGACCGCATTTTCCTTCAGAGATGCGATCACCGACATCGGCACGATCTTGCCGTCATCTGTCTTCAAGAAGATGTTCTCAAGATCCGTCGGATCGTTGATCGGCCGGGTGGAGGCAAGAAGACGAACAGGGATCGCGTCACCATTCACAAAGACGTCGACGATGGAGCGGCCTTCGAGGAGCGACTGCATGGCGCGCGACAGCCCGGTGATGTCGATGCCGAGATCGGATGCCCGTTCGCGATCGATGGAGACGGAAAGCTGCGCCTGGTTCGGCTCGTTATCGAAGCGCGGCGTGTCGAACATGCCGGTTTCTTCCATCGACAGCAGCAGCTTTTGCGTGGACTCGGTCAGCGCCTGATAGTTGGAGCCGACCATCGCCATGCTGAGACCATTGCCCGCGCCGCGAATGCGCAGGCTGTTCGGCTGCTGCGCCGTGCCGCGAAGCGCAGGCACCTTTTGTGCGGCGGAATTGATATCCTGAGCGATCTGGTTCTGCGTGCGGTCACGATCCGCCCATGGTGCGAGCGTCAACACCATGAAACCCGTATTGGACGAGCCATTCATTCCGGTGATCGAATAGACGTTACGGATTTCCCCGCTTTCGCGCAGCGGCATCAGATTCTCTTCGATGCGCTGCAACTGGTCGCGCGTATATTCCAGGCTGACGCCCTGCGGCGCAGTCACGCGCAGGAAGATCGACGAGCGATCCTCGCGCGGCGTCAATTCGTTCTGCACCATGCCAAAGGCCACCCAGGAGACCCCTGCAAAGGCAATCGACACGACGATAACGATCAGCGGATTGTTGAGACAGCTCGACAGCGTGTTCTTGTAGGTGCTGGCAAAGAGATTGCCAAACCAGGCAAGCGGGCCGGTCTTATGCTCCACAGTCTTCTTCAACATGCGTGACGCGAGCATAGGGCAGAGCGTCAACGCCACAATCGAGGACAAGCCAACGGCAAAGGCCAGCACGAAGCCGAACTCACGGAACAGGCCGCCCAACTGGCCGGGCAGGAAGGAGAGCGGAATGAAGACAGCGGCGAGCGTTGCCGTGGTGGCGAGAACCGCGAAGAACACCTCCTGCGTACCCAGCACGGCCGCAGCACGCGGCCCCATCCCTTCGGCTCTGCGGCGCACGATATTTTCCAGAACCACGATCGCATCGTCCACCACAAGACCCGTCGCCAGCACGATGGCAAGCAGCGTCAGAATGTTGATGGAAAAGCCAACCATGTAGATGGCCACCAGCGTGCCGATCAGCGCGACCGGCATGGTGATGGCTGGAATAAGCGTCGCGCGCCAGTCGCGCAGGAAGAGATAAAGAACAACGACGACGATCAGCGCAGAAAGACCGAGCGCCAGTTCCACCTCGTGAAGCGCGCCTTCGATGAAGACAGCGTCGTCGCTGGTAACGACAATTCGTGTGCCCTCCGGCAGGTTCGGCGTCATCGCATCGACAGCTGCCTTGACTCCGGTCGAAATGTTCAACGTGTTGGACTGTGCCTGACGGATCACGCCAAGGCCGACGCCCTGCACGCCGTTGGAACGCAGGGATGTGCTTTCATCATCGGCACCAAGCTGCACGCTCGCCACATCGCGAAGACGCACCTTGTCCTTGATCAGCAGATTTTCGAATTCGGCAGGTGTGGTGAGATTGGCGGTCGCGCGCACCACGATGTCCTGCGTGGAGCTTTTCAGCGAGCCGGCCGGAACATCCAATGCGGCGGTTGCCAGCGCGTTGGATACATCGGTTACGGTGAGACCACGGCTTGCGAGTGCCGCCTGATCGAGATCGATCCGGAACACCTTCTCCTGGTCGCCGTAAAGCTCCACATCGGCAACGCCATCGACGGCAGCCAGGCGGTCGACGACCTCATCCTCTACAAGCTTGGTCAGGTCTTCCATGCTGAGCGTGGAAGAGGTGACGGCAAGACGCATGATCGGCTGGCTGTCGGAATCGGCCTTGATGATCTGCGGTTCATCGGCATCTTCCGGCATCTGATTGGTGACACGACCGATCGCGTCGCGCACGTCATTGGCGGCAACCGCGAGATCGATATTGTCGCCAAATTCCAGCGTCACACGGCTGGTACCAAACTGCGAGGCCGACGAGATGGACTTGACCCCGCTGACACGGGCGACAGCGCCTTCGATCGTCTGCGTCACCTCCTGGTCGATCGTCTGCGGCGACGCGCCGTCATAGGTCGTGCGCACGGAGATGACCGGACGGTCCACATCCGGCAATTCACGGACTTCTACGCCGACAAGGGCTGCCAATCCGGCAACCACCAGCAGCGTGTTGATCACCGCAGCAAGGATCGGCCGTCTTACGAAGAGCGCGGTAAAGGCAAGCTTTGAGTCCTGCCCTGCGGGCGGCGTCTGTCCAGTAGATGAACCGCTCATTGGCTGGCGACCTCCGGTGCTTTCGGTTCGTTGCCGATGCGCACAGCGCCGCCTTCACGCACGCGCTGCAGACCTTCCGTCACCAGGAGGTCATTGGGTGAAAGCTCGGCCTTCACCAGAACAGCGTCAGGGTTGCGCTGCACCACCTGAACGCGGACCTTGTTCGACTTGTTGTCCTTCACGCGCCACACATAGGAACCGTCGGCGTCCCACTGCACGGCCAGAGGATCGACCGATGGATAGGTTTCGCCTTCGAACTTCATGGTGACGCTGAAGGACATGCCGGCGCGTAGCTCATCCTTGGCGTTATCGAAAACGGCGCGCACACGAACGGTGCGGCTTGCTTCGTCCACACGATTGTCGACCGCCTCCACCTGGCCCGTAAAGGTCTCACCCGGGCGGGCAATTGAGGTCGCTTCCACCGGCATGCCGACCTTGATTGCCGTGGCAAATCGTTCCGGTGCCCAGAAATTGACGAGGATCTTCGAACGATCGTCGATGCTGACGATACTGGTCTGTGTCGTTGCATTGTCGCCGACATTAATGGCGACGATGCCGGCAATGCCGTCGATCGGCGCGACGATATTGCGCCGTTTCAGATTGAGCTCGGCCGTGCTGACCGCAAGCTTGGCGGACTCCTCGGCAATCTGCGCATCGAGAACATCGAGACGGGCCACCGACTGAAGATTTTTATAGGAGGAAGATTTTTCAACCGCACTTTTGAGAGAGACCTGCGCCTTGTCGCGCTCGATCAGTTGCTCGTCATCATCAAGCCTTGCCAGCACATCGCCCTTCTTCACTTTCTGACCGGACGACACGAGAATCTCGGAAATCAATCCGGACGCCTGAGGTGTCACGACGACGGTCTGGATCGCCTCACCGTTGCCGATCGCATTGAGACGGTCGTTAACTGTGCCGGTCTTGGCAGGAGCGGTCATCACGAGCGTGGCATTGCTGCGCCCGCCTCCGCCACCTTGGCCTGCAGGTCTGGACGAAGCACTGGCGGCGTTGTTTGCGGCAGGCTCGCCCGTCGTGACGATGCCAGCCTTCGCCAGCAGGTTCTGCCCTGTGGACGAATTGAACGCCCACAAAAAGAAACCAGCCCCGACGACCGCCAGACTGACACCAACCTGCTTCCAAACCCGCATGCAATTCTCCGTGTGATCCATCCACAACCGCAGCCGTGCCGCAACGCGGACAGGCAGGCGAATGATTTGGGGCAGTATCTTTGCTGCTGCTTAACAACGCAACGCAACATTTCGTTTCTTACCGAATTGTAATTTGCGAAAATTTTGCGGCAAGACATCGAAAAATCACCGATATACTTTATCGCCAGTTGTAATTCCGCTTTGAAACCGTCCTCGGCTCAGCATCGCACGCACATGGCAGAGAGGCCGCGGGCATGCATAAAACTGGCATTTTGCCTTCTATTGGTCGCGATCACCGTGAATACGGGAATAAAAGCAGAACGACGTTCTAGCGTTTATATCCCGAATCACTACATTGAGCCGCATGAGCAATAGTTTCGACGATATGCCGTTCTTCGACGAAGAACCAAACGAGCCGCGCCGTCCGGCCCCAAACGCAGCTCCCGCACCCGGTGGCTTGGGCATTGCCGCGCGCGCCATGGCGGCGCGTGATCAGGCACGTGGCACGCCCGATTATCTCTCCGGCCTCAATCCGGAGCAGCGGGAGGCGGTCGAAACGGTGGATGGTCCAGTGCTGGTTCTTGCTGGTGCCGGCACGGGCAAGACCCGCGTGCTGACGACACGTATCGCCCACATTCTCGCAACCAACAAAGCCTATCCAAGCCAGATCCTCGCCGTGACCTTCACCAACAAGGCGGCGCGCGAAATGAAGGAACGTATCGGCGTCCTCGTCGGCGGCGCGGTCGAAGGCATGCCATGGCTTGGCACCTTCCACTCCATCGGCGTGAAGCTTCTGCGTCGGCACGCCGAACTCGTCGGGCTGAAATCGGACTTCACTATTCTCGATACCGATGACGTGGTGCGGCTCATCAAGCAGTTGATCCAGGCCGAAGGTCTGGATGACAAGCGCTGGCCGGCCAAACAGTTCGCCGGGATGATCGACAATTGGAAGAACAAAGGCCTGACACCGCCGGATATTCCAGAAGGCGACAGCCGCGCCTTTGCCAATGGCAAGGGCCGCGAGCTTTATGCCGCCTATCAGGCAAGACTGAAGACGCTGAATGCCTGCGACTTCGGCGATCTTCTGCTACACCCGATCACCATATTCCGCCGCCACGGCGATATCCTCAAGGACTATCACCAGCGCTTCCGCTACATTCTGGTGGACGAGTATCAGGACACCAACACCTGCCAATATATGTGGCTGCGGCTTCTGGCGCAGCGCGCAAAGGGCGAGCCGCAAAACGTCTGCTGCGTTGGCGACGACGATCAGTCCATCTATGGCTGGCGCGGTGCCGAAGTGGACAATATCCTGCGCTTCGACAAGGATTTTCCCGGCGCCAAGGTCATCAAGCTCGAGCGTAACTATCGCTCCACCGAACATATTCTGGGCGCAGCCGGTCACCTGATCGCCCATAATGAGGGCCGTCTGGGCAAGACGCTCTTCACCGATCGCGTCGACCCGAACGACGAAAAGGTCGTGGTGCATGCTGCATGGGATTCCGAAGAGGAAGCCCGTGCCGTCGGCGAAGAGATCGAGGCACTTCAACGCAACACCAAGCATAATCTCAACGACATGGCGATCCTCGTTCGCGCCTCGTTCCAGATGCGCGAATTCGAAGATCGCTTCGTCACGCTTGGTCTCAACTACCGCGTCATCGGCGGCCCACGCTTCTATGAGCGCATGGAAATCCGCGATGCCATGGCCTATTTCCGCCTCGTCTGCCAACCGGCGGACGACCTGGCCTTCGAGCGCATCGTCAACACGCCGAAGCGCGGGCTTGGCGACACGACCATTCGCACGCTGCACGACTATGCCCGCGCCCGCGATATCCCCATGCTGGCAGCCGCCGCCGATATTATCGAGACGGACGAGCTGAAGCCCAGGGCGCGCAAGGCGCTCTTCGATGTGGTGCAGGATTTTCGCCGCTGGCAAGGGCTGCTGGAAAACACCGAACATACGGTGCTTGCAGAACAGATTCTGGATGAAAGCGGCTACACCGCCATGTGGCAGGCCGACAAGACCGCAGAAGCGCCGGGACGCCTGGAAAACCTGAAGGAACTCATCCGCTCGATGGACTCCTTCGAGAGCATGCGCGGCTTCCTGGAGCATGTGGCGCTCGTCATGGATGCCGAGCAGAATGAAGAGCTCGATGCCGTCTCGATCATGACGCTGCACTCCGCCAAGGGCCTGGAATTCGAAACCGTCTTCCTGCCCGGATGGGAAGAAGGTCTGTTCCCACATCAGCGCTCTCTGGATGAGGGCGGACGCTCAGGTCTCGAAGAAGAACGACGCCTTGCCTATGTCGGCATTACCCGCGCCAAGCGCCGCTGCCACATCTGGTTCGTCTCGAACCGCCGAATTCACGGCCTGTGGCAATCCACCCTGCCCTCACGCTTCCTGGATGAGCTGCCGGCATCCCATGTCGAAGTCACGGCATCGGAAAGCAGTTATGGTGGCTATGGCGGTCGCGGCGGCTACGGCCAGTCCCGCTTCGACAAGGCCGAGCCCTTTGCCAATAATTACGCCACGCCCGGCTGGAAGCGCGCTCAGGCCAACAGGTCGGATGCAACGCGCGACAACTGGGGCAGCCGGTCGGGACATGCGGTAGAGCGGATCGGCTATGGTGAGAGCGGTCCGCGTGCCCGAACCATCGATGGAGAGCTGGTCGCGAAGTCAGTGGCCGACGCGCCCTCGAAATTTGCGGTCGGAGATCGCGTCTTCCATATCAAGTTCGGAAACGGCAATGTCGCGACCGTCGAAGGCAACAAGCTGACGATCGATTTCGACCGAGCGGGCCAGAAACGCGTGCTCGACGGCTTCGTGGAAAAGGCCTGATTCCCAAACATAAAGAAGCCGCGCCAGCTTAAAGACGATAAGCATGCCTCGTGCGCCCAAAAAAGGCGCGCTAGCCCCTAAGTTTTCACCTCGTATTTTTGAGTAACTGACGGCTTCGACTATTTTCCTCGGGGCGATTCTCGGCAATAACCACATGGTTTCGCAGATTCGTCCTCCTGAGGTTAAATTGCATATATTCAAGAATTCTAATTCAATACTTGCAGTTTACCTCATCAACATGGCCAATGCACAGCAACGCAACCAAGCCATGATCGAAAAGCTCTTAGCCATCGGGCTTACGGCAGAGCGGGTCGAAGCGGTGGATGGCAGAGCCCTGACATTTCCGATCCCGGAATTCAGCGAGCTTTCCTACAAGCTTATGCACGGTCGCCGAACCTGTCCTCCGGAAATCGGCTGCTATCTGAGCCACGTGGAATGCGCACGCCGACTGCTGCAAAGCGAGGCAGAGTTTGCGCTGATCCTGGAGGACGACGTGGTCTTCAAGCAGGGCTTCATGGAATCGGTCGAGGCGGCAATCGATCATCGAAACGATTGGGATATTCTGCGGCTATCGACAGTTAGCCACGGGAAAAAACATGCCTTCCGCAAGCTGACGGCTGATCGCTCCTTGAGCATCGCACTGACGCGCGAAAAAGGCTCGGGTGCCTATATCGTCAATCGCAAGGCGGCCAAGTGGATCGCGGAAAAGCTGGTCCCGATGCGGCTGGCCTATGATATCGCCTATGATCTGGAATATCTGGCAGGCCTCAAGTCGGCCTTCATCTATCCTCTCTGCGCCTCGCAGGATGCAGACAACACCAGCTCTATTCAAAGCGTCGCTCGCGCTTACAAGCTGCCCCGCTGGCGGTACTTCACCGTCCTGCCCTTCCGCGCATATCTGGAGGTGACCCGCTTCGTGTTCAGAGGGGCGAGGCTTCTTTTGGGCTATGCGGGAAATATGCGCACGCCGCGCGCACTGCCAGCTGCAAAGAGGAAGAGTGATTCTTCGGTCACATCAGTGTCGACCCACCCGGCCTCCTACGACCCGGCACCGGTTCACGCGGTCGTCTCGCCCGGCGTAAACCCGATCAGGTAAACTGCCGCAACGATAGCGGCGATGATAAAGATCGAGATGACAAAGATCGTCATCCGGCTTAGTGGTTTGCGTGTCGTTTTCTTCATGCGCAAACAACAGCTTTGCGCTGATTTTGTTCCCTAAAACATCGGAAGCACGATGCGTCGTCTCAAAAGAGATGAAGCGTCCTTTGTGTATAGAAATAAACGCGTGGCGCTTTGGTGATGCCTCACCCATCACTGCAAATGGCGGGACCCATCAACGCATTTCGTTTTGTTTTTGCGCCGTAAGGTTCTAAAGCCAGATGACTTCTTAAGGGCCATCTCAAACAGACAAAGTTTCCCATGACGCCGACACGTTCCAATCCGCTTCACCTGGCGGCCGCTTTCGCTAGCGGCGGTCTTTTGACCTTGATGGTGCATTTCAACGGAATGCTCGCCCATTATGGCAACGCGCTGTTTTCCTCCTGGACGGCTCACGCCACAGGAACGGTCGCGGCAATCATCGTCATGGGGCTGCTCTACCGCAAACCGGAGCCGGGACAGCCGGCAAAACCTAAGGCCCCACTTTGGGCCTATATGGGCGGGATGATCGGCGCTGTCCTCGTCATGCTGACCTCCACAGCGGTGAATTCGCCTCTCGCACTTTCCGGCACAATCGCACTTGGACTGGCTGGGCAGGTGATCTTCAGCCTCGCGGCGGATTTCTGGGGCCTGTTCGGCTTTCCGAAGCGCCGGCCACAGGGACAGGACATTCTCGCAATCGCCCTCATCCTCGGCGGCAGCGCTCTCATCATTCTGGTCGGGAGAGCGGCATGATCGTCTGGATCGCAATGGCCTTTGTCGGCGGCGTCTTCGTTTCGCTCAGCCGCCAGATCAATGGCCGCCTCAGCCTGTCCACGTCACCGCTGACCGCATCCTTCTGGAATCACTTTGTCGGATTGGTCGTGCTGACGCTGGCGGGACTGGTGATTGTCGGTCTTTTCCCGCCAGGTGCGGGCGATGCGCCATGGTACGCCTTCATTGGCGGGCCGATCGGCGTTGTCTTCATCGCCTCCGGCAGCTGGCTGATCGCGCGCATCGGTGCCGTCAACACGGCACTCCTCGTCATCAGCGGCCAGATGGTCTCAGGCGTCGTCCTGGATTTCTTCAGCGACCAGCCGCCGAAAATCTGGGCGACTGCGCTCGGCGTGATCTTCATTCTCGGCGGCATGGTACTGACCCAACGCCGCCGTTAAATCTGGTCCGCGACCTCAGCTCTTGCCGAACAGGCTGCCGAACAATGTCTTGCCGCCGCTCTTTCCACTGCTGCTGGCTGCAACAGCGGACGGACGACCGTTCAGCTTCGGCACGACGATGAGACGCTTGACCTCACCGCGCTTGAAGGCTGCCAGGAACTTTGGATATTCCTTGAAAACGACGCATCCATTCGATTCACCGCGCTTCGCCAGCATATAGGTATGCGCCAGAAGCCCGTTACGGCCATGCGGATTGACGCCGCTTTCTGGCGTCAGGCGAATGGCTTCCACGCCGTGGAAGAGCGATTCGCGCATGGTCAGGCGATAGCTTGACGGTGGCGTCGCACCGCGCATCTTAACGTGCACGAAATCGGGATTGTCACGCATCTTGCCGATACCCGAATGGGCCTCAAGCTTCTCGCCGCTTGGAAGATGCACGACACCTGCAGAAATATCGTAGATGGCGGTGCCATTACCGCGATCCGGCCACGGAACGACGGCGTCCATTTTCGTTTCGCGCATCGGATTGTCGGGCCGCGCGAAGGCAACCATCGTCGATGTCGCGGGCTGCTGCACCGGTGGTTTAGCGGGCGTCGGAACGGTCGCTTGCGCAGCGATTTCCTTCTCGACGACAGATGGGCTGGCAGGACGCGGTGTCGGCTCGACCTCAAAAGCTCTTGCGATCTCGGGCCGGAAATTCGGGAGCGGGACGGTTTCCGGTAGAAGATCGATCTCTTCATCGGCCTTCGCCTGCGGGCGACCGAGCGCGGCCTCAAACGCAGGATGCTCTTTCGCTTCCTGTGTTTCCAGCATCGCGGTCTCAGGCCCGCGACCAAGCGCTGAATCGACGATTGCCGATGGGCGAAGCGCTGCCAGTTCCTTGACCGTCGCCTGGCCTTGCGCGTCGATGGCCGCTGCCGTGCCGAAGCGCGCTGCAAAGAGCTTGGCATTGAGATGGTGCTCTGCTGCCAGGCGCGTCATCTTCTGGTGGCCTTCGGGATTGGCCGAAAGGCGCGAGAACTTGTGGACGTGAATGGTGGGCTGCACGTCATCGGGCGCCTCGCCCACGGGCCGATCCAGCTGAGCCAGCAGCATCTTGTCAAAACGTTGAGTGCCATGCGACGCCTGCGCCATACCATGCAGCGAAGCAAAAGCGGCCACAGCGCAGACACTGGCAAGGATCCCGCCGCCCAGAAGAGCGGAGAGGCCGCCTGACGACAGGCCAGCACGTTTTTTTGCATGGGCTGCACCGCGAATGGGCACGCCCTGATAGGTCACGACTGATGACGCCATGATACTCGTTACTCGAACCGTTTACGCAAAACCGGCTTATCGCCGGCGACTTGGCGTTGGCCTCGATCGTCAGATGCGAATCGCACCATCCTCGAAGCGAACAGGTTCGAAGCATGCCGAATTATGGTAACCAAAGTCTTTACGAGTCCCCTGAAAACGCTGTCCCTAAAAGCGCAAGCCATGTTCATGCAGGTAAGATCCGATGTTCGCGCCCCATTGTTTTTCGGGCGTCGAAACCGAAGAGCAAGGCTGTCCGTGCAGCACACATATGGCTGAGTCGGGGTCCCCTCTTCTGGGCAAAGCCTGTATCTTTCGACTTTGCCTAAAATGCGGCGATGAGGGCGACCCCGGTCATCCCGTAGTTTTCATTTTGACGAAAACCTTCTAAGCTCGGCCACAAGCGATTGACTTGAAGGAACGACACATGAAGGCGCTGCTGCTGATCGACATCCAGAACGGCTTCTGCCCCGTCGGAAATCTTCCCGTGGCCGATGGCGACAAGATCGTGCCGATTGCCAATGCGCTGATCGAAAATGGCGGCTACGACCTGATCGTCGCCTCGCAGGATTGGCACCCGGCCAATCATGGCAGCTTCGCATCTCAACACCCCGGTAAGCAGCCTTTCGAGATGGGCGAACTGTCGGGCAAGCCGCAGGTCATGTGGCCGGATCACTGCGTTCAGGAAACGCCGGATGCGGACTTCCACCCGGATCTCAATACTCAAGCCTTCGATCACGTCCAGCAAAAGGGCGAGAACCCAGCCGTCGATAGCTACTCGGCCTTCCGCGATAACGATCAGTCGGCAACAACGGGCCTTGCCGATTACCTCAACCGCCAGGGCGTAACCGTTCTCGACATCTGCGGGCTTGCAACGGATTACTGCGTCAGTTTCTCCGCACTCGATGCGCGCGACATGCTGCCGGATGTGAAAGTGCGCTTCATCGAAGATGCCAGCCGCGGCATCGACCCGGAAGGCATCAAGGCGGCGATTGCCGCGATGCGTGCCAAGGGCATTGCGGTGGTCAACAGCAGCGATATTCTGAAAGCTTAGAGCGCGATCGCGCAAAACTGTGCGACGGTGTTGTGATCACGACATGCGACAATAGGAAGGATGAAAGCGCGGGTGAGCGACTCTGAAAGATCGCAACGCGCTTTAGGCCCCTCAGCGACCGTTCAATGGCTGCTCCAGCACGTCGATATCAGCCGCTGCGTCGTCCATTCGCCGTGAGATCACCGCCTGCGCGTCCCGTAGTCCCTGATTGTAGAATGCCGGACCGATCACCTCCGCCACGTGGTCCAGCAACATCTCGCATTGCAGCCCGCTGACATCGACATCCAGCTCATTCACCAGATAATCTTGGACTGCCTTGGCCAGCTCTGCTTTCTGTTGCTTGTCGATTTTCAGTTCCAAGATGCGGTCCTCCTCTCGCCGGTCGTGCAAAGCATAAAGCGACTGTGCGACAACGATATGCGGCAGAACAAGAGGTGGAAGGGTAGGCCAAGCTTCAAATAAATCAATCAAGCCATTCCTTATTTTTGTTTGTGCGCATACGCCCGAGGCTGTAGGAGACAAACATCCCATGTTCTCCGGTACAGGACCGGCTACCCCATGACACAGTCACCCTTCAGGTCGGGCATCCGCCTTGGCCTCCCCGTTGCTCTTGCCGTCTTGCCCTTCGGCGCGCTATTTGGCGCTGTCGCGATCGACAACGGCATGACCATCTATGAAGCGACGCTGATGAGCGGCATCATCTATGCCGGGGCCAGCCAGCTGGTCGGCATCGAGCTTTTCAATCAAAACCTGCCCGCATGGCTCGTGGTGCTGTCGATCTTTGCCGTCAACTTCCGGCATGTGCTTTATTCCGCCGCAATGGTCCGCATTGTTCCGGAATGGTCCTTTGCCCGCAAAGCCATCGGCTTCTTCTTCCTGGTTGATCCGCAATTTGCCGAATCCGTCCGGCAGAAGGAAATGCATGGCGAGGTGAGCTATTCGCTCTATATGGGCTACGCCTTCGTCGTCTATGCGCTGTGGATGATCTCGACCGTGGTCGGCGCCTCGCTCGGCAATCTTGTCGGCGATCCAAAAGCGCTTGGCTTCGACGTGCTGCTGCCGATCTATTTCATGGGCATGGTGCTCGGCTTTCGCAAGCGCAACAGCTTCTACCCTGTCATGCTGGCAAGCGCGATCGGCGCGATCGCTTCCTTCCACTTCGTCGGCTCGCCCTGGCATGTCAGCATCGGCGCGATGACCGGTATCATCATCGCCGTCATCCTGCCGCCTGCGAAAAGTGAACCCGTCGAAGAGCCCGAGGTGCAGACCCCATGAGCGAGTTCTTCCACCTCCAGACACTCATCATCATCGTTGCCGGTGCTGTTGCGACCTACCTCACCCGCGTGGGCGGTTACGTGCTGATGACGCGAATGAAATCCATTCCGCCGCGCGTGGAAGCCGGGTTGAATGCCGTCCCCGTCGCCGTTCTGACGACGCTCGTCGCACCCGCCTTTTTCGAAGGCGGATATGATGTGAAGCTCGGCTTGATCGTGGCGCTGATCGTTGGTCTGCGCTTCCCCGGCCTGATAATGCTCTTCGCCGGCTGGGCGCTGGTCGTGGCGCTCCGGCATTTTCAACTCGCGTGAATTGAAAATGCCGTCACGGGCTCACATCAAAGGGCTTCGGTCGCAGCCACGAGCCACTGCTTTACACTCTCATCGCTGATCAGCGGCATCAGCTTCTCGCGTGTCTTGGCGTGATAGTCGTTCAGCCAGGTGCGCTCGTCTTCTGTCAGCAGCGCAACGATAATGAGTCTGCGGTCGATCGGGCACCAGGTCAGCGTCTCGAAGGAGAGCATTGACTGATCACCGCCTTCGATTGCCACGGCCTCTCGCACATAGATCAGGTTCTCGATGCGGATGCCGAAAGCGCCGGGACGGTAATAGCCAGGCTCGTTGGACAGGATCATCCCCGGCAGGATTTCCTGCTGCGACACGCGGGAAATGCGCTGCGGGCCTTCATGCACTGACAGATAGGAGCCGACTCCGTGACCGGTTCCGTGGCCGTAATCGGCGCCTGCTTTCCACAGCGCAATGCGCGCCAGCGGATCGAGATCGCAACCGCGCGTTCCCTTCGGAAACTTCGCGTCGCTGATGGCGATGACGCCCTTCAGCACCAGCGTGAAGAAACGCTTCTGCTCGTCTGGCACATTGCCGATGGCGACGGTGCGCGTGATATCGGTGGTGCCGTTCACATATTGCGCACCGGAGTCCACAAGGAACATCTCGCCATCCTGCAGGCGGCGGTCGCTATCGGTGGTCACGCGGTAATGGATGATCGCGGCATTCGGGCCGGAGCCGGAAATCGTATCGAAGGAAACGTCCTTGAGCGGGTTCTGCATCGCTTCGCCAAGGCGCGCCCGTGCCTGCTCCAGCTTCGTTACCGCCTGGATTTCGCTGACACTACCTGGCTGCTGGCTGTCGAGCCATGCCAGATACTCCACCATCGCCGCGCCATCCTGAACATGGGCAGCAGCGGAACCGGCCAGCTCCGCTTCGTTCTTGCAGGCACGCGGCAGCTTGACGGGGTCGATCGCCTCGACAACCGTGCCGCCATTGTCCTTGATGACACGCGTCAGCGCCACCGGCACCACGTCGGCATCCACCAGGATCGACGCGCCCTTCTCGGCAAGTCCGCGAAGAGTCGGCTCGATTTCTGTTGGCGCGTGACGCTTCACGAGGTCATTGAGATATGCTTTGACCTCGCCGTTCAATTTCCGCTCATCCACAAACAGATCGGCTTTGCCATCGGCATGGATAATCGCGCGAGCCAGCGGATGGGGTGTGTGCGGCACATCGTTGCCGCGGATGTTGAAGATCCACGCAATCGACGATGGATCGGTCACCAGAACCGCATCCGCCTTGCGACCTTTCACATCCTCGGCAATGTTGTCGATCTTCTGCCGCGCGGGCGTGCCGCTAAAGGCGTCCGGCTGAATCGTGACCAACTCCAGAGGTTCTGCAGGGCGCCCTTCCCACAGAGGATCGAGCGGGTTGGCAGCCAGCAGCACGACGGAGCCACCCTTTTCGGCAAGAGCCTTTTCCAGCCGTAGCAGTTCCGCGCTCGTGTGCAGCCAGGGGTCGATACCGAGACGGAAGCCGCTCGGCGCATGCTCACCTAGCCACTTTGCTGGCGGCGCGCCGACAAGATCGCCGCACGTGAACACCGCCGGATCGACCTGTGACGAAAGCTGCGTCGTATAGCGCCCATCGACAAACACGACGGCTTGCGACCGGGTGACCAGCACCACACCGGCAGAACCGGTAAAGCCCGTCAGCCACGCCATCCGCTCGGCACATTCCGGTACGTATTCACCTTGATACTCATCGGCGCGGGGAATGAGAAACCCGTCTATGTCGAGCGCATCGAAGGTCGAGCGCAACGCCTCCACGCGGGCCTTGCCGAACTGCGGAGTGGACTTGTTGTCAAAGGACTGGAACATGGCATGCTTTCTGGATTGTCCAGAGCCCCGTGCGTCTTATTGGACGCACAAAGGACGCTCTGTCTTTTGGAATCTACGCATCTTTTACAGACCATAGCCCGACGGCATCTCGCAGGTCCAGATCAAAGCGAACGCCGTCCCACGGCACCTCCATCCGCCCAATACTTAGGCAGATCGCGAAAATCTGAAGGGCGATCAAGCTCAGGATTGCATTTAACGCATAGCACGAATGTCGAAGCGGCTATGGCGTCAGGAGCTGCACTGTCTTAAATTCCAAAGCATCGAAGGGGCAACGAAAACCCCGCAGAACAAGGATGTCCAACATGTCGAAGTCGATCTTTCGCACCGCATTTGAACGCGTCGTCGAAGCCCGTCAGCGGCAGGCAGACCGTTATGTCAGCAGCGCAATGCTGAACCTGGACGACACCACCATTGCCGCTTTCGGCACTACGCGCGAAGAGCTGCGTCGCAAGGCGAAATCCACTTACGTATTCTGATCGTGAGGCGAGCTTCCTCCCGGCTCGCTGAACAAGGAATACGTTTATCCGCTTGAGCCTCTCCTCCCAAGGCTCGCGGATTCGGTCGGCAGGACCGATTGAAAAGGCGGCGCGCAAGCGTCGCCTTTTTCATGTCGTCAGAGCATGTCGCGACGGAGATGGATGGTGACCCAGCCGTTGCGCCAGATGGTGCGGATGTGGCTGAGCTTCATACCGTTATAGGCGGACAGAACCTTCCAGCGCTGGGTGCTGAGAATACCCGATAGGATGACCGTGCCGCCGGGCGCCAGATGCGCCACGAGTTGCGGCGCCATCTTGATCAACGGTCGCGCCAAAATATTGGCGATGATCAGATCGAATGGCCCATGACGGCGAAAGGAATCCGAGTGGAAACCGGGCGCTGTCTCGAAGGCAATGCCGGAGGCGATGCCGTTCAGCTTCGCATTCTCCTTGGCGACACGCGTCGCGATCGGATCGATATCGGTGGCCAGTACCGGCACCTTGCGCATCTTTGCCGTCGCAATTGCCAAAACACCGCTGCCCGTGCCGAGATCCAGCGCGTTGCGGATCGTGCGCGAACGCAGAACGTCCTCGATCATCTCCAGGCAGCCTGACGTGGTGCCGTGATGCCCAGTGCCGAAAGCCTGACCGGCCTCGATTTCGATGGCGAGATCGTTTGGACGAACCTTGTCGCGGTCATGCGAACCATGCACCAGGAAGCGCCCTGCCCGCACCGGCTTTAGTCCCTCGAGCGACTTGGCGATCCAGTCGACATCGGGAATGACTTCGCGCTCGATCGCAAGATGCGGAAAGGAAGCCTGCAACAGCGTCTGAAAGCGCTCGGTGATCTCGTCTTCTTGCTCCAGAAGCAAATAGATCGATGCTTCCCAGATATCGCGCTTCTCATCGACCTCGGTGGTCGCGATCGCAATATCTTCCTCGCCGAAGACCTCCGACATCACATCAAGCACGTCGCCTGCCTGAACTTCGGTTGTGGTGACATAGAGACGGATTTCGCTCACGACAGACGCTTTCCCTAAGGCATGTTGCGCAATCCCGGGAAGCGGTCTTGCGATGATGACATGCAACGAAACGAGGGCTTCAAGCGTGAGGATCAATCGCCACACGCTTCAGCTGGTTGAAGCGTCAGCCTTTGCCACAAAACACGCGGCAATCCAATGGAGCGAAAGGCGTTTCTTACAGCGACCTGTCAGGACTTGACGAGATTTTGCAGCTTCTGAACGGCCACATCAGGATTTTCGCCGTAAGCAATGGTGCCGCCGAAGGAGCCGTCCGGGCGAAGCAGGATCACCGAGGCCGTATGGTCCATGGTGTAATCGCCATTCGGGTCCTTCTCGTCGACAGGCACCTTCTTGGCGTAGATGCGATAACCCTTCAGCGTTTCGGCGATCTTGTCCGGTGTACCGGTAATGCCGGTAATACGCTTGGAGACGTTGGAGATATACTGGTTCATCACCTCGGGCGTGTCGCGTTCGGGATCGACCGAAACGAAATAGGCCTGCAGCTTGTCGCCCGCCGGGTCGACCTTCTCCATCCAGCCATTCAGCTCGAACAGCGTTGTGGGGCAGACTTCAGGGCAATGGGTGAAGCCGAAGAACAGCGCTGTCGGCTTGCCCTGAAACGCTTTCTCGGTGATCGGCTGACCGTTCTGCGCAACGAGCTGAAAGGGCGTGCCATAGGCCTCCTCCACCATCTGCTCACGGCTGTTGGTCAATTCCATCGTCAACCAGCCCATGACGCCCAAGAGAACGACGACAGCACCCCAGAGCGCGAGACGGATCGATTTCATGCTGTTCCTCACCATGCGATAATTGGCGGCAAACGCCCTTTGCGAGTGATAGCCAAGCCATTGAGGTTGCGCAAATCAAGAACGGCTGGAAAGCGCAACCGCGCTCTTTTGTCTCAATACCGCGCTATGCCGCAGCCTCGAGAGCCGCCTGTCAGAAGCACCAGGCGATGCCATTCTGCACAGACGCAATAAAGATATCGGTGCCGTGTCGCAGCCAGCCGTCAAAGGTGGCGATCACGCCGAAAAGAACAGCGCCCGTGGCAAGAGCTGCAAGCAGAAGCTTGCCGGAATGGGACAATAATGCGCTCATCTTCCTGTTATACTCCACGGCGGCCCCAAGGAGAAGCGCGGACAGTCCTCGATTGTAAGCTTTCACACCCGTTAGTGAAAGTTTAAACGATTCTTGCCATCATCGTCGCCAGCGGTCCGCGCAAGCGCACGACATGATGTCACCGGATTTCACCTGGACGCCGCATTCATCCTTCCCAGCACACGGCCCGCCAGAGAGCCGCCAGGACAAGCAACGACCATGTCGAACGCCATCAAACAATCCGGCGCATACCTCGAAATCGTTTCCTTCCATCTCGGCGATCAGGAATTCTGCATCGACATCATGGCGATCCGCGAAATCCGCGGTTGGGCGCCGGTGACGCCAATGCCCCATACTCCGCCTTACGTTCTCGGCCTCATCAACCTTCGCGGTGCGGTGATCCCGGTTATCGACATGGCCTGCCGCCTCGGCATGAAGATGACCGAACCCTCCGAGCGTTCCGCGATCATCGTTACAGACATCGGCGGCAAGCTGGTCGGCCTTCTGGTCGAACAGGTTTCCGACATGATGACCATCCGTTCCGAAGACCTCCAGCCCGCCCCGGAAATCATTCCGGAAGAGCAGCGCAATTTCTGCCGCGGCATCGTGGCGCTGGAAAAGAGCATGGTCTGCTTCCTCAACCTCGACACGGTCATTGCCGACGAATTGTCACGCGAAGCCGCATAACGTCAGGCACCTTGGATTTTCCTAGAACGGCGGGCCTTTGGTCCGCCGTTTTTCGTTGCGCGACTTCCTGTATACCCACCCGTACCTACAGTCTGTTCAAGAATTGTGGTTGGTCTGCCGAAAAGGGTGATTTCGAGAACCGGAGCGCAGCGTACTTCGGTACGTGAGCACCGGAAGCGCAGAAATTACCATTTGCAGGCGACCAAACGCGATTATTGGACAGACTGTTATGGCTTGCCGTTTTTCCACGTCACGGTCTGCCCATAGAGCGGCACGGTCGAGATCGCCATCTTCGCCGAACCGTCCGTCAGTTCGCGCGTATGGACCAAGTAGACCAGCGTGTCGTTGGTCTTATCGTAGATCCGGTTGACCACCATTTTCTTCCAGACCAGCGACATGCCCTGGCGGAAGACCTCTTCGCCGCCCTTTGAGAGATCGATATCGCCCACGTCAACCGGCCCTGTCTGGCTGCAGGAAATGGCGTTGTTCGATGGGTCTTCGAACCAATTGCCATTTTTCAGGCGATCAATCACGCCGCGCTCGAAATAGGTGATGTGGCAGGTGACGCCCTTCACCTTGGGATCGGCGATGGCTTCCACCACGATATCATTGCCTGTCCAGTCGACACCGACCTTGCCCACCACTTGCGCTAATGCGCCAAGTGGGAAAAGTGCCAGTCCCGCAACCAGGATCGCCCGAAGTTTTCGTGATGTCATCGCCTTTACCTCCATGTCTGAGACAACAGATAGGATGGCGCGTCAGCGTAACAAGATCGGCGTGTTAGCGTTTTCTCATCGTGCAGGGCTCATAACCCATCGCGTGCAGACGCCCCGCCACCATGCCGATCTTTGCCGGTATGTCGCGCACATGCTGCAAGGCCAGCGACTTCGCAGCGGCAATGGCCGCAGAGGCGCAGACCACGGCATCTTCCGCCGCATTATGGTGGACGAAGCGAAGCTGCAAATGATGGGCAATGATGTTGAGCTTGTGCGACGGCAGCGACGGCCAGACGCGCTGTGCCATCTTCACGCTGCAGAAGTAAGAGAGCGACGGATAGCTCTGGCGGTACTTGTCGAAGCTCGCACGCATGACGCTGAAATCGAAGGCCGCGTTATGGGCAATCATCGTCGCTTCACGAAACTCGTCGACAAACTCTTCCATGACTTCGGGAAATTCAGGCGCATCTTCCACATCGGCCGGGCGAATGCCATGCACCGCAATGTTGAAGTGGGAAAATCGCATCTCCTTCGGTCGAATCAGCCGCTCTTCCACCCGCGTGATTACGCCATCCTCGATCCATGCCAGCCCGACGGAACAGGCGCTGCCACGCTCTTCATTGGCGGTTTCAAAATCGATGGCGATTGTTTTCAAGAGGCGATTCCCGGTGCGTTGCAAACGGCATAGAACAAAATGGCTTGGAAATGAACCACCAGGCAAGAAACGGGTGGGAACGACAACCTCCCCAGCTTAGAACCCGATAACGCGATGGGGGTGATCGAGATGAGCGTACACAGCCGAATGAATGCAACGGAATGGGCAATGCTGGTCGCGCTCTCTATCCTCTGGGGCGGCTCCTTCTTCTTTGTCGGCATCGCGGTCAAGGAACTGCCACCGATCACCATCGTCACGCTGCGGGTCACCATCGCCGCGCTCGCGCTTCTCACTGTCTGCCGTGTCCTCGGCTACAGCCTGCCACGAAAGCCGGAGGTGCTGCGCGCCTTCCTGATCATGGGCCTCCTCAACAACATTATCCCCTTCTCCATGATCGTCTGGGGGCAGACCCATATTGCCAGCGGCGTCGCCTCTATTCTCAACGCCACGACGCCGCTCTTCACCGTGCTTGTCGCCCATATGATGACGACCGATGAGAAGCTCAGCGCCAACAAGCTTGCCGGCGTCATCATCGGCTTTGTCGGCGTCGCGACCATGATCGGTCCTGCGGCACTCACAGGTGAGCGCTCGAGCCTCTGGGGTCAACTTGCCATCCTCGGTGCTGCCATCTCCTACGCCTTCGCGGGTATTTTCGGACGGCGGTTCAAGGCCATGGGCGTGCCGCCCCTGGTGACGGCCACAGGCCAGATCTCCGCCTCAAGCCTCGTCCTCATCCCCGTTGCACTCCTTGTCGACCAGCCCTGGACGCTTGCCATGCCGAGCGGCGAAACATGGGCCGCCCTCTTCGGCATTGCGCTTCTTTCCACCGCACTCGCCTATCTCATCTTCTTCCGCATTCTCTCTTCGGCGGGCGCGACGAACCTTGCGCTCGTTACCTTTCTCATTCCGGTCAGCGCCATCGTCCTCGGCTCGCTGGTCCTGGGAGAACAGCTGGCCCTGAAGCACTTTATCGGCATGGCAATGATCGCCGCCGGTCTCGTCGCCATCGACGGACGGCTGTTGCAGCGCAAGTCCTTCAAGACTTGACAGCACCGCCCGGCCACCGCATCCTGCGGCCATGATCGCAAAGACCAACACAATGATGCTTACCGTGGGGACCACCGGCGCGCCGGTGGACGGTGGAGCCTTGTGTGGAGCCTTTTCGCGATAGGTCTCGCGATCATTCCACCGAAGCCCTGCCGAAGCAGCAGGGCAACAGAATGCACCTGCTCTTCCGATTGAAAGGAAACAGCATGTCGCAATCCCAGGAACCACCCTCACCCGCCGATTTTTCCCTCGATGATGTTATCATTCGCGGCATTCGCCCGGATGATGCCGAGGCTCTGACAGAAGTGCTGAACATGCCGGGCGTGCGCCACGGCACGCTGCGCCAGCCCTTCCAGAGCGTGGCCCACACCCGCAAACACATTGAATCCCTGACACCCGCCGATATCGTCATCGCTGCCGAGTGGCGCGGCCGGCTTCTCGGCAATGCCGGTCTTCACGCCCAGCGCGGCCGCCGACGACACGCTGCGTCGCTCGGGCTTGGCATCCACGATGATTTTACCGGCAAGGGCCTCGGAACGCTCTTCATCAAAACCCTACTGGACGCGGCCGATAACTGGCACGATCTCAAACGGATCGAACTCAACGTCTTCACCGACAACGCGCCCGCCATTCGGCTTTACGAGAAGTTTGGTTTCGAGAAGGAAGGCACGATGCGCCAATACGCTCTTCGAAATGGCGTCTATGCCGACTGCTATCTGATGGCGAGGCTTCGTTAAGACCCACTGTGCTCCAGGTGGTCATCCACCACGTTGCGAATGGTCCTGCGTGACCATTCGCTCAGTCTCGCGTCTCGTTCCCGCTCCGCCGCAAGCACGATCATCGCCTTCCACAGCGCCCAACCGCGACCGCGTTGCCATGTCTCAGCATCGAGGGGAAGCGCCTGCCTGAAAACGGCGCGGCTTTGGGCATCGAGCACATTCCAGGCTATGATGAGATCGGAAGCGGGATCGCCGACACCTGAACTGCCGAAATCGATGACGGCGGAAAGCCGCCCGGCTTGCATCAAAAGATTGCCCTCGGCGATGTCGCCATGCACCCAGACCGGCCTGCCCTGCCAGCGGCTTTTGAGAGCGACCTCCCAGATCTCCCGCGCGAGGCCTGCATCCACCTCATCGCTCACCGCCTCAATCGCGGCCCGCGCTTCCGCATCATAGACCAGCAGTGAACCGCCGCGGTGGAAGTTGTGTGCGCCCGCAGGCGGCCCGTTGCTGGCATCGACGGCATGAAGCACGCTCAGGAATGCCGCGACATCACGGGCCAGTTGCACCAGATCAGTACCGGGCAATTGCAGCGCCAGTGGCTCACCGTCCAGCCAGCGATAGACGGACCACGGAAACGGATAGTCATGCGATGGCTTGCCCTTCGCCAGTGGCTCCGGGATGGGCAGCGGCAGGCGCTTTGCAAGATATGGCAGCCAGCGATGTTCCTTTTCCACCTGAGGAACGTAGCCCGCAGCGCTCGGCAGGCGCACCAGCATCGCCTCGCCCAGACGGAAGCTGCGATTGTCCCAGCCGCTATGACGCACAGAACAGACCGGTAGATCGGCCCACTGCGGAAACTGCTCGGCAATCAGCCGCGCCACTGTCTCTATCGACACATCCAGCCGATCGCTCATAAGGCCCCCTAAGGCTTTAGCCAGACCGACCGGATGACGTCAGCATCGTCACCCGCCGATCAAAGCCAACCACTCATCCTCATCCATGGTCTGCACGCCAAGCTCGCGTGCCTTGTCGAGTTTCGATCCCGCACCGGGACCCGCCACGACGATATCGGTTTTCTTCGACACCGAGCCTGCGACCTTGGCGCCAAGGCTTTCGGCCCGCGCCTTTGCCTCGTCGCGGGTGAATTTTTCCAGCGAGCCGGTGAAGACCACCGTCTTTCCAGCCACAGGACTTCCCTCCGTCGATGGCTTATCCGCCTCCTTCGGGCGAAGCTCCTTCATCAACCGGTCAATGACATCGAGATTGCGCGGCTCCTTGTAGAACTCCACAATGGCGCGCGCCACCACTTCACCGATGCCATCGATGCTGTTGAGTTCATTCCAGGCGTCGCCGGACGAATCAGCGGCAGCCTTCATCGACTCCTCGAAATGCGCATAGGTGCCATAGCTGCGGGCCAGAAGCTTCGCGGTCGTCTCTCCCACATGGCGAATGCCGAGCGCAAAAATGAGCCGGTGCAGATCGATCTCGCGCCTGGCATCGATGGCATCGAACAGCTTCTTGACGCTGACCTTGCCGAAACCATCGATATTCTCAAGCCTGGTCAGGTGACTCTGCTCCTGCCGTTCTTTCAGCGTGAAGATATCGGGAGCGGTCTTGATCGACAGCGCGGGATCTTCGCTCTCGAAGAAGAACTCGATCTGCTTGGTGCCGAGCCCCTCAATGTCAAAGGCATTGCGCGAGACGAAGTGCTTAAGGTGCTCCACCGCCTGCGCCCGGCAGACAAAGCCGCCGGTGCAGCGTGTGACCGAGTCGAGCTTGCCGGTCTTCTCATTGCGCTCGCGCACCGCATGGCTGCCGCAGACAGGACATTTTTTGGGAAACTCGTAAGGCTTGAGATTGTCGGGGCGCCTTTCCAGAACGACATCCAGAACCTGCGGAATGACATCGCCAGCGCGCTGGACGATGACGGTGTCGCCAATGCGGATATCATGCTCCTCCGGTCGGATGCGCTCACCGTGATTGCCGATCCCCTCGATGTAATCGGCATTGTGTAGGGTGGCGTTCGTCACCACCACACCGCCAACGGTAATCGGCGTCAGCCGCGCAACCGGCGTCAGCGCGCCAGTGCGACCGACCTGAATGTCGATCGCCTCGACGGTGGTAAAAGCCTGCTCGGCGGGAAACTTATGCGCCGTTGCCCAGCGGGGGCTGCGCGAGCGAAAGCCGAGACGTTCCTGCAGATCAAGCTCATCGACCTTATAGACGACGCCGTCGATATCGTAATCGAGGTCCGGTCGCGCAATCCCGATTTCATGATAGTGCTCAAGCAGTTGCGCGGCTGAAGTGAATCTCTTCATCAACGGGTTCACCGGAAAACCCCAGTCGCGGAATTCTTCGACAATGCCATGCTGCGTGTCGGCAATGCGCGTCGGCTGCCCGCCATTGGAGACCTCACCCAGCGCATAGGCGAAGAACTTCAGCTTGCGCCGTGCGGTGACAATCGGATCGAGCTGGCGCAACGATCCGGACGCCGTGTTGCGCGGATTGACGTAGGTCTGCTTGCCCTCCGCCTCCATCTGCGCATTCAGCGCCAGAAAGTCGCTTTTGGCCATATAGACTTCGCCACGCACTTCCACCACTTCCGGAACCCCGGCGGGAAGCTCGTTTGGGATTTCCTTGATGGTGCGGATATTGGCGGTGACATTCTCACCCGTCGTGCCATCGCCACGCGTCGCCGCCGTCGCCAGCCTGCCACGCTCATAGCGAATGGACATGGAAAGCCCATCGATTTTCGGCTCGGCGGTGAAGGCAATCGAGTCATCCGGCAGCCGCCCGAGGAAGCGGTAGACCGACGCGACGAAGTCGGCGACATCCTCGTCCGAAAAGGTGTTGTCGAGCGACAGCATCGGGCGCGCATGAACGATGGGCGCAAAAGTCGGCAGCGGCGCAAAGCCCACCTTTTTCGATGGGCTGTCGGCGCGCACCATTGCCGGAAAAGCCGCCTCGATCGCATCGTTGCGCCGTTTCAGCGCATCATACTCTGCGTCCGAAACCTCCGGCTGATCCTTGCCGTGATAGAGCGCATCGTGCCGCGCAATTTCCGCCGCGAGAAATGCAAGCTCGGAAGACGCTTCAAGCTCGGTCAGGTTTTCGACGGGTGTCTGGTCGTTCGACATGGCGGCCTCATTCGGGAATCTGCCTGAGCTTTTATCCAATTATTGGAGCTGGCGAAACGGCCCCTTTTCATCAGGACGGAATCGATTACTCTGAACATCCGGATAATCCCTCTGTTCCGGAGCCGCCCATGGACATGACGACCCTGATTGCCTTCGCCGCTGCCTTCTTCGTCTTCGCAGCCAGTCCCGGCCCCGACAATATGACCATCGTTGCGCGAACCATCACCCATGGCGCGCCCTCCGGCATCGCCTATGGGCTTGGTACCGTTGCAGGCATTCTGATCTTCCTAACGCTGGCCGCCTTTGGTCTGTCGCTGATCGCGCAGGAAATGGGCGTCGCCATGACGGTCCTACGCTATGGCGGTGCGGCCTATCTGATCTGGATGGGGGTGAAGATGTGGACGGCGCCAGCGGTCGTACCGCAGCTTCAGCCCGTGAGTGAGAGACGTCGCCTCTTCTCCATCTTCCTCACTGGCTTCGTCCTCAATCTCGGCAATCCGAAGATGCCGCTCTTCTATGTCGCGCTCCTGCCCAATATCGTCGGTGCATCGCTGACCGTGGATCATCTGGCAGCGCTCGCCGCCGTCATCCTCTGCGTCGAGGTGGTGGTGATCGGCGGGCACGTGCTGCTTGCGGTGAGAGCACGAAAGCTGCTGCGCTCGGAACGCATCGTTCGCCGCGTCAACCGCGTGGCGGGGGGCGTTATGATCGGCTCCGGCGTGGCTGTTGCGGCCAGCCGCTGAAACGAGCGAAGCGATCATGGTCGTCAAAAGGATCATCGCCAATATCGCCGCCCCGGATGTCAAAGCCGCCCAAGCCTTCTATGGCGATATCCTCAGCCTCGACCTTGCCATGGACCATGGCTGGATCGTCACCTTTGCAGCGCCCGTGATCGAGGCGCGACCACAAGTGAGCATCGCGACGCAAGGCGGATCAGGAACCCCCGTCCCGGATTTGTCGATTGAGGTTGACGATCTTGAGGAGGTGCTTCGGCGCGTGAAAGCGGCAGGCCTGAAGCTCGAATACGGCCCTGCCCGTGAGCCATGGGGCGTGAAGCGCATCTACCTCCGTGATCCCTTCGGCCGGCTGATCAATATCTTGTCTCACGAAGAAGAGGGTTGAGAGCGCCCTCCAACTGTACGTTTTAGGACGCAGATATAGCATCTTCTTCACACGAATACTTAAGACTACCCGGCTAGATTGTCCGCAAAAATCACGGAGAAAAGGCGGACATGTCGACAAAATGTGAAGGTTGCCGCGACGGCAAAGACCTCGACTTCCCATTCTCGATGGCATTTCAGCCTATCTTCGACGTCAACACCGGCGTGGTGTTTGCCAATGAAGCGTTGGTGCGTGGCCCAAATGGCGAGGGTGCGGGAACGGTTCTATCAAAGGTCGACGAGAGCAACCGATATACGTTCGATCAGCAATGTCGCGTCAAGGCGATTGAGCTCGCCGCGCGGCTATTCGATCCGACGGATACCACCAAGCTTTCCATCAACTTCATGCCGAACGCCGTCTATGAACCGCGCGCCTGCATCCGCCTGACGCTGGCAACCGCCATGAAGACCGGCTTCCCGCTGAACCGCATCATTTTCGAGTTCACAGAAACGGAAAAGCTGGACTCGGTGCATGTGCTGAACATCCTGCGCACCTACCGGGACATCGGCTTCATGACAGCGATTGACGATTTTGGTGCAGGTTATTCCGGCCTCAACCTTCTCACCCATTTCCAGCCCGATATCGTCAAGCTCGACATGGACTTGATCCGCGGCATCGATCGCGATCCGGTCAGACGCGTGATCCTGCGCAACACGCTGAACATGCTGGCCGATCTGAACATCACGCCGCTTTGCGAGGGCGTCGAAACAGCTGACGAACTTGCGGCACTCCGCGACCTTGGCGTCAACCTGATGCAGGGATATCTCCTGGCAAAGCCCGCTTTCGAATCCGTAACCGTGCCCAGCACGATCGCGGATGTGCTGGCACCTGCCGCATAATTTTAAAGGAAGCTTCGATCGATAGCTCAGTCCTGTGCGGCCAGCAGTCGCGCAGCAGCCGCCCTCGCCTCATCCGTCACCGACGCACCGGCGAGCATGCGCGCAATCTCTTCGGTGCGATGTTCCGGCTGCATGGTCGCAACGCGGGTCGCGATCCGCTCGGTGCCATCGCCCGCCGGTCCCTTGGCGATCAGCAGATGGGTTGAGGCACGTGCTGCCACCTGTGGCGCATGGGTGACCGACAAGACCTGAACTGTCTTTGATAGCCGCTTCAGCCGCTGGCCAATGGCATCCGCCACCGCACCACCCACGCCGGTGTCGATTTCATCGAAGACCAGTGTCGGGGCCGAACCGCGATCGGCAAGCGCCACTTTCAACGCCAGCAGGAAGCGTGAAAGCTCGCCGCCGGACGCCACCTTCATGATCGGGCCAGGTCGGGTGCCGGGGTTGGTCTGAACGTGGAATTCGACCACATCGATACCGTCTGCTGTGGCTGACGAGGCATCGCTCGTGACTTCCACGGTAAAGCGCGCCCGCTCCAGCTTCAAGGCCGGAAGCTCCGCCATCACCGCCTCGGACAGTGCCGCGGCCGCATTGCGCCGCTTGTCGGAAAGCGACAGTGCCGCTCGGTCGAAATCGGCCTTCACGACGCCGAGCTGCGCTTCGAGCTTCGCCAGCTTCTCTTCGCCGGCATCCAGATCGGCAAGATCCGTCACCATGCGCTCGGCGAGCGCTGGAAGATCGCTTACGGGAACGGAATATTTGCGGCCCGCAGCGCGAAGGGCAAAGAGACGCTCTTCGACGCGCTCCAACTCGCGCGGATCGAACTCGGTCCGGCGAAGCGCCGCTTCCACTTCCATCTGCGCATTGGAAAGATTGTCGAGCGCGGCGTCGAGCAGTTGCACCGTGTCTTCAAGCAGACCCGGAGCCTCATGGCTCTTGCGCTCCAGCCGCCGCATCATCGAGGCGATGATCGGCACAGGCGAGGCATTGCCGTTCAGGAATTCGCTGGCCTCGGCGATATCGCCGGCAATGCGTTCGGATTTCTGCATCACAGAACGGCGTTCCGCCAGTTCTTCCTCCTCGCCATCGCGAGGAGAAAGCGCTTCCAACTCTTCGACGGACGAGCGCAGATAATCCGCCTCTCGGGCAGCCGCCTCCACCTTGGCGCGGTGCACCTTCAAGCCGCGCTCGGCGTCCTTCCAGGTGCGGTAAAGGGCTTGAACGGAGGTAACCTCATCGCTGAGGCCTGCAAAGGCATCGAGAAGCGCACGGTGCGCATTGGTGTCCACCAGTGCCCGATCGTCATGCTGCCCGTGAATTTCCACCAGATGCTGGCCAAGCTGGCGCATCATCTGTACCGACACGGCCTGATCGTTCACATAGGCCTTGGTGCGCCCATCGGCGGATTGCACGCGACGAAAGATCAGATCGCCATCATCGTCGAGACCGTTTTCGCGCAGCAGCAGGCGCGCAGGATGATCCATGCCAACTTCGAAAGTGGCCGTCACCTGCCCCTTATCTTCGCCATGGCGCACGAGACCGCCATCGCCACGCCCACCAAGGGCAAGCGACAGGCTGTCGAGAAGAATGGATTTACCGGCGCCGGTTTCGCCGGTCAGCACGGAGAGACCGGCCTCGAACCCAAGGTCGAGCCGTTCGATCAGAACGATGTCGCGGATCGAAAGCTGGACCAGCATGGGAACGCCTTTGCCTTACGCTCCGATCAGCTTCTTGCCGGCGCGGGAAATCCAGGATTCGCGGTTTTCACGCGGCTCCAGACCCTGGCCCTTCAAGAGCTTGTAGGAATCGGCATACCATTGGCTGTCCGGGTAGTTGTTGCCGAGAACGGCAGCTGCCGTCTGGGCTTCATCCACCAGTCCCATGGCGTAATAGGCTTCTGTGAGACGTGCGAGCGCCTCTTCGATCTGGTTGGTGTTCTGGTACTGCTCCACGACGATGCGGAAGCGGGACACAGCAGCCAGATATTCCTTGCGCTCAAGATAGTAGCGACCGACCTGCATTTCGCGACCGGCAAGCTGGTCACGCGCGAAGCGGATCTTCGCCTGCGCATCGGCGACATATTCCGAATTCGGATAGTCGTTGACCACCTTGCTCATCGCTTCGATGGTACGTTGCGCAGCGCGCTGGTCCTGCGTCACGTCGGCGATCTGCTTGGAGTAAGCAAGACCAATCATGTACTGAACGTAGGCTGCGTCTTTGGCGCGCGGATATTGCTTGAGGAAGCGCTGACCGGATGTGATCGCTGCTTCGTTTTTGTTCTGACGCGTGGCGATGAAGGTGTTCATCACCAGAGCCTTCTGGCCCCACTCGGTAAACGGGTACTGCTTATCGATCGCGGTGAACTTGCGACCGGCTTCCGTCATGTTGCCCTTGTTCATATTGGCAAGCGCCTGGCGGTAAAGCACATCCGGCGGATCGGTTTCAACGCCGAGCTTGGTAATGTCAATATCGGGATCGGACTGGCAGGCAGTGACCAGCGTTCCGGCGCCAAGCAGCATCAGCGATACGAGCCCAACCCGCACCGTTCCATTCATTGCACCAGACCCAACACGCTTCATTCGACAGTTCCCACTTCCCGCGTCACTACAGAGCTTAGGCTTTCGCAGGCGGTTCTAGCCGCAAAAGCACCAGCAGGGCAACGCAATGATGACGCATTAACGCATTTTTATGGCAGGCTCACGCATCAAACGCGATAATCCCGGCCTCCACCCTTGCAACTCCTATTAGAGCGTTTCCTTTTTAAATGGAAGCGTTCTGCCGGAGCAGATTTCCTTTGCGCCGAAGGTGACTACCTAAGAGCGTACCCACAGGTACAGAAAAGCCGATCACCGTGGCCGCGGCAAACAATTCCCCGACAAACCACCCTCACCTCGGGAAACTCTCTGACGGTTGTCATCGCTTTTGCCAGCCTCCCATCTGGCAACGCCACCGCCCTTCGGCAGCACTCGATCACGCCTCAGCACGGACAAAAGAGAAAAGGCTGCCTGGAGGACAGCCTTTATGAAAAGTCGAATAGAATTATGATCTTATGCGGACCAGGGCGCAAATTCCGACTGGTTGATCGCCACGAATTCACGCGCACGAACGACCGGCTGACGCGCGGCAGGCGCTTCGACGATCTCATAGGCGGTCGGGTCGCTAAGAAGCGCCTTCAGCGCGTTCGCATTGACCTTGTGACCGCCGCGATAGGAACGGTAGCAGCCGATGAATTGTGCGCCGGCGAGCGCCAGATCGCCAACGGCGTCGAGCGTCTTGTGACGGACGAACTCTTCCTTCTCGTAGCGCAGGCCTTCCATATTGATGACCGTATGGTCGTCGGAGATGACAACCGAATTTTCCAGCGAGGAGCCAAGCGCGTAACCGGCAGCCCACAGGCGCTCCACATCACGCATGAAGCCAAAGGTGCGAGCACGCGAAAGCTCGTTCTTGAACGTCTCAGCCGTCAGGTCGCCCTTCCAGGTCTGGCGACCGATCAGCGGCGTATCAAAATCGATTTCGACTTCGAAGCGCGTACCATCATATGGGCGGAACTCCGCCCAGGACGCGCCAGCATCGATGCGAACCGGCTTGATGACGCGGATGTAGCGGCGCTTCACGCCAAGATTGACGATGCCAACCGATTCGATCGCTTCGATGAACGGTGCGGAGCTGCCATCCATGATCGGCACTTCCGGACCGTCGACTTCAACGATCAGGTTGTCGATGCCCATCGCGTAGATGCCGGCCATAACATGTTCAACGGTTGCAACGGACTGTGCGGGTGAACGACCGATCACGGTGCAAAGATCGGTGTTGCCGACATTGGCAGAAACCGCCTTCACTTCCACCACGGTACCGTTCTCCAGCGTGCGGCTGAAGACGATGCCCGTTCCGGCTTCCGCCGGCTGAAACGTCATGGAAGCCGGGTTGCCCGAATGCACGCCGATACCCTTGAGTTGAACAGGGTTGGCGATAGTTGTCTGAAAACCGAGCAATCCGATGGTCATGCGTATCAAGCCTTTTCATGTGACCCCGCCAGCAATGCCGGCTTGGTCCGAAGTCAAAAGAGGGGAAATGAAGCGCTCACGGAGACGTTATTTCCCATTCCCATGTTCTTACATACGCACACTGCAGCGCCATCACAAATCACTGTTGATTTCGCTTTGTTACAGACCCAAGCATTTGAAAGAATTGAGAGAAGCACCCTCGCACCGAGGCGGTGAAACACGAATACCCGGGCCTTTTAGACCCGGGTATTCGCTTAACGCAGAATCGCCTGATCGGTTCACCGACCGGCTATCCGATCAGTTCGACTGACGGCGCAGGAAGGCCGGAATTTCGAGCTGATCGTCTTCGTGATGGCTGGCAGAAGCCGGCGACTGGCGACCATGGTCATCCAGGTTGCCGCGACGCGGTGCGTACATGCTCGCTTCCGGAGACATCGGACGGCGCTGCTGCGGAGCGAGGCTCGGAGCATCCATCATATCGGAAGGAACAGTTTCTTCTTCATCGCGACGGCCGAGCGAATTTGTGATTCGCTTCAGCAGTCCCATGGGGCCGCGCTCTTCAGGTGCTGCGTGAGCAACCTGTGCACGGTGATCCATTTCAGCCTTCACCACTGGCGGAAAGTCCTCGACCTTTGGCATGCGAACCGGCTCCGGCTGGCGCGCGACAGGAGCTGGTTCATGATAAACCTGAGCCTGTGGCTGTGCCATGCGCGGAGCCGGCGCTGCGACCTGCTCCGGAGCGTGGTATACAGGTGCCGGAGCAGCCTGAACCGGTGCTGCGGGGCGAGCAACGACCGGCGCTTCGGCCGGAGCAGATGCGAACAGCTTGCTCTGTGGGCGGAACTCGGCTTCTGCCTGTGCCTGGCGCAACTGCTGTTCAGCAGCGGCCAGAGCGAGTTCGCGCTCCATATCGACTTCCGCAGCGCGGATGGTCTGAGCAATCGGATCTACGGACTTTGGTGCCTGCATAACTGGGGCAGGCTGAACTGCGGCCGGAGCGGATGCAACGGCCGCGGAGGGACGGATAACGGGCTTTGCTGCTGCAGCGGCGGCTGCACGCATCTCGGCGATGTTCTTTTCCATCTGGCCCGGTACACGGTCGATGCCGGTGGCAACGACGGAGACGCGGATGAGGCCTTCGAGCGCTTCGTCGAAAGTCGCGCCGAGGATGATGTTGGCATCCGGATCGACTTCTTCGCGAATACGCGTTGCAGCTTCGTCGACTTCGAAGAGGGTCAGGTCGCGACCACCGGTGATGGAGATCAGGAGGCCCTGTGCGCCCTTCATCGAGGTTTCGTCGAGCAGCGGGTTGGCAATTGCCGCTTCCGCAGCCTGCATTGCGCGGCCTTCGCCGGACGCTTCACCCGTACCCATCATTGCGCGGCCCATTTCGCGCATGACCGAGCGAACGTCGGCGAAGTCGAGGTTGATGAGACCTTCCTTCACCATCAGGTCGGTGATGCAGGCAACGCCGGAATAGAGAACCTGGTCGGCCATCGCGAAGGCATCGGCAAAGGTCGTCTTGTCGTTGGCAATGCGGAAGAGGTTCTGGTTCGGAATGACGATCAGCGTATCGACAGACTTCTGCAGCTCTTCGATGCCCTGTTCGGCCAGACGCATGCGGCGTCCACCTTCAAAATGGAACGGCTTGGTAACAACCCCGACCGTCAGGATGCCCTTGTTGCGGGCAGCCTGAGCAACGACCGGAGCCGCACCCGTGCCCGTGCCGCCGCCCATGCCGGCGGTGACGAAGCACATGTGGGTGCCATTCAGGTGGTCGATGATTTCATCGATGCACTCTTCGGCAGCAGCGCGACCGACTTCCGGCTGAGAACCCGCGCCGAGACCTTCGGTGACGTTGACGCCGAGCTGGATCACCCGGTCGGCCTTCGTCATCGTCAGGGCCTGCGCGTCAGTGTTGGCGACGACGAAATCGACGCCCTGCAGACCTGCCGTGATCATGTTATTGACAGCGTTACCGCCACCGCCGCCAACACCGAAAACGGTGATGCGTGGCTTCAGCTCGGTGATATCCGGCTTTTGCAGCTGTATTGTCATTTTACCATTCCTTCTTTTGATGGCCGGCAACGCCCCGCTGGCCAATTTCTTTGAACTTCACTCATTCCTCTTCCGTGATACGCAGGAAAAGGATCAGAAACTTTCTTTCAGCCACTGCCCCACACGGGCGATCCGCCCGCTGCCCATTCCAAACGGCGAGAACATTCCGCTCTGCGCCGCGTGAATTTCAATGTCCGCGATCTGCGGATAGATCATCAATCCGCAAGCCGTGGAAAAGGCCGGGCCCTTGGCCGCAACCGGCAGGCCCGCCACGCCCATCGGACGACCGATGCGCACATTGCGAGCCAGAATGCGACGCGCCGTTTCCGGCAGACCGGTGAGCTGGCTTGCGCCACCCGTCAGCACCACGCGCTTGCCCACGATCGGGCTGAAACCGGACTTCTGGATACGGTCGCGGATCAGTTCGAGCGTCTCTTCGATGCGAGCGCGAATGATGCGACTGACCAGAGCCTTCGAAACCTGCGATGGCTGATCGCGATCGTCCTCGCCAATCGGCGGAACGGCGATCATCTCGCGATCGTCCACGCCACCATTGGCAAGCGAGGAACCGTGAACGACCTTCAGACGCTCGGCATCCTCGATGCGCGTGGAAAGACCACGTGCGAGGTCGGTGGTGACGTGATGACCGCCAAGACCGATAGCATCGGTGTGAACCAGGCGACCTTCGGCAAAAACCGAAATCGTCGTGGTGCCGCCGCCCATGTCGATGGCAGCACATCCGAGTTCGACTTCGTCATCCACAAGTGCCGCAAGACCGCTGGCATAAGGGGTTGCAACGATGCCTTCGACCGACAGATGCGCGCGGTTGATGCAGAGCTCGAGGTTCTTCAGCGCCGTGCGCTCAGCGGTGACAACATGCATGTCCACGCCCAGAAGGTCGCCATACATGGAAAGCGGATCGCGAATGCCACGCTCGCCATCCAGCGAATAGCCGGTCGGCAGCGAGTGGAGGATTGCACGGTCCTGGCGCAGCGACTGCTGGCTTGCGGCAATCAGAACCTTGCGAAGATCGCCAGCTTCCACTTCCTGGCCGCCGAGATCGATGGAGGCGGTGTAGATGTCGCTTGCCAGACGGCCAGCCGAAACATTGACGATCAGGCTGTCGACGGTCAGACCCGCCATCCGCTCGGCCGCATCGACCGCAAGACGAATGACGCCTTCCAGCGCGTCGAGATCGGCGATCACGCCGGATTTCACGCCACGCGAGCGCTGATGACCAATGCCGATCACATCCACTTTATGGGTGCGACCGGGCAGAACTTCGCTCTCCTGACGCGGCGTCAGGCGGCCGATCATGCAGACCACCTTGGTGGAGCCGATATCGAGAACGGAAACCACATGGTTGCGCTTCGACGACAAGGGCTTCAGGCGCGGAAGACCGAACTGAGAAGAACCGAACAAGCTCATGTGCTCTTCTCCGCTTTCTTGAGGGCTTTGCTGCGGGCGTCAACGGCGGTCTGGCGACGCTCGGCCGCACCTTCCGTCAACTGCACCGTGGTGCGGTCGGAAAGGCGCAGGTCAACGGCAGCGACATCGCGCGAGAGGATTTTCTGCTCCATATCGAGGCGAGCAAGAAGCTGCAGCGCCTTCGGCACATTTTCTTCCGGCAACTTGACGACGATACCGTTGTCGAGATGCAGATCCCAGCGACGACCGGCGACGCGCACATAAGCGCGAACGCGGTTGCGGATTTCCGGCCAGTCGGCCAACTCGTCGACGAAGCCCGCAGCGCCCGTTTCGGCGTCACGGCCGACGAAGAGCGGTAGACCGGCATATTTGTTGTCCCGCAACGGCGCAATCACGCTGCCGCTCTTTTCGATCAGCGACAGTTCCGAACCGTGCTGCCAGATGCCGAAAGCCTGGCGCTCCTTCAGACGAACTTCGATCGTCTTCGGATAGACCTTGCGAACTTCGACATCTTCAACCCAGGGAAGCTCGGTCAGCTTCTTGCGCGCTGCATTGACGTCAAGAGCGATCAGCGACGTCGCGCCATCGAGACCAAGAAGCTGAAAGACTTCGATCTCCGACGTCTGCAGATTGCCGGAGACCTTCACGTCTTCGACGGCAAAACCGGCAGCAGAGGTCGTCGCCTGAGCGACCAGTTCCGTGTGGCCACCAAGCGACATGCCATAGAGACCAACGGCGGAGAAGAATACCAGTGTCGAAGCCGTACCGGTGTGAGCTGGAATGTGAATGCGCCCGGTCGCAAGGCTGGCGCAAAAACGGAACACACGACGTAGCGGACGCGGAAGGACGAGGCGATCGTCCGCACCGACCGATGCGTTGTTCACACGTTTTTTAGCTGTCGATCTTTTGCCGTTTACCGCAAGCACGACGCGTCCTCCACCATCCACCGGACAAGCTCACCAAAGGAACGGCCCTGATGAGCCGCCATTTCGGGCACGAGGGAGGTTGGCGTCATGCCCGGCTGGGTATTGATCTCCAGCCAGATAAGTTCGCCATCTTCTGAGAAACGGTCGTCGTAGCGAAAATCCGAACGGCTCACGCCACGGCAGCCAATCACCTGATGCGCCATGACTGCCAATGATTGGATTTTTTGGTAAATATTCGGTGAAATTTCCGCCGGGATGACATGCTTTGAGCCACCCTTGGCGTATTTCGCGTCGTAATCGTAAAAATTATGGCCGAGCGGCACCACTTCCGTGACACCGAGGGCTTCGCCATTCATCACGCCGCAGGTCATTTCACGGCCATGAACATAGCGCTCGACCATGACCGAATCACCATAACGCCATTCGGTCGAGCCCAGCACTTGCGGAGGATGAGATTGATCTTCCTTGACGATGACGACACCGAAGCTCGAGCCTTCGCGGACCGGCTTGACGACGTAAGGCGTCGCCATCGGATGCTCCGAACCGATATCGAAACGGTTCATCAGCTTTTCAGCAGCAACAGGAATGCCGGCGGCAGCAGCAATCTTCTTGGACTGCGACTTGTTCATCGCCAGAGAAGACGCCGCGACACCAGAATGCGTATAGGGAATTTCAAGATATTCCAGGATGCCCTGGATCGTACCGTCTTCACCGAATGGGCCATGCAGCGCATTGAAGGCGACATCGGGCCGCAGATCCGCAAGAACGGCAGCGATGTTGCGGTCGACATCCACACGCGTGACCTTATAGCCCTCGCCTTCCAGCGCGGACGCGCAAGCCTCTCCCGACGAGAGGCTGACCGGCCGCTCCGCAGAAAACCCACCCATAAGAACAGCTACGTGCTTGCCGCTCATAAAAACCTCTAACACCTGAAATTTCAGACGAGGCACCGGAACCGGAATGGTTCGCGATTCTCTCGCCCGACCCGTACGAGCCACTTAAACGTCATTAAGGTTAACGAAGCGTTTACTTTCCTTAACCGAAACGGCCCGCGATGCGATTTTTGTTAAAGAATCACATGAGGCACGGATTCCTTCCTTGGAATCAGAGTGTTGCGGTCGATGCAAGATTCAGAATTTCAACCGGATCAAATAAAACCGTTGCGCGGAGTTTGAGCATCGGCATCGAAAGCAAGATCGATTCGTTAAGATCGCCGGCTTGTCCCCAGGGTTTTTGACACCGCCTCGCGACACCGTTCGTCATGCCGATCACGGGCAAACGACAAGCCGGTTGAAGTCGCCACGAACGGAAACACCCTGCATTCCCTCATATTTTTTGCTGCTTATTGCGCTTTAAGCGTTTCAAAGGATCGAAAATTGCGTTAACGCAACCGCAGCCTCTTGAAGGTCATAAGTCCTACTTAACAATGGAACGAATATAATGACTGACGCGATATCGCCTGTATCGCCGACAGCTGACAAGCCGAACGATGTAAAGACAAATTCGCCTGCACGAGTTCTCACTGCCAGCCTGGTCGGCACGACCATCGAATTCTTCGATTTCTACGTTTATGCGACCGCAGCCGTGCTCGTGTTTCCGACGCTGTTCTTCCCCAACAGCGATCCGATGACGGCGCTTCTTGCATCCTTCGCCACCTTCTCGATCGCCTTCTTTGCCCGTCCGCTCGGCGCGCTGGTGTTCGGCCACTACGGTGACCGCGTCGGCCGCAAGACGACGCTCGTTGCGGCTCTTCTGACAATGGGCATTTCCACCGTCGTGATCGGTCTTCTGCCGTCCTATGAGACAGCCGGCGTTCTCGCTCCGCTGCTGCTGGCACTATGTCGTTTCGGTCAGGGCTTTGGTCTTGGCGGTGAATGGGGCGGTGCCGTTCTTCTGGCAACGGAAAACGCGCCTCCCGGCAAACGCAACTGGTATGCCATGTTCCCGCAGCTTGGCGCACCGGTCGGTCTCTTCCTGTCCTCCGGCATCTTCTGGCTGCTTCTGCATGTCATGTCGAATGAAGCGCTGATTTCCTGGGGCTGGCGTATTCCATTCATCGCTTCCACGCTGCTGATCGCCGTTGGTCTGTGGGTCCGTTTCTCCATCTCGGAAACACCTGCCTTCCAGAAGGCCATCGACAAGCATGAGCGCGTTGCGGTTCCTGCCAAGGAAATCTTCACCAAGTACAAGCGCAGCCTGTTCCTCGGCACCTTCGTAGCGCTCGTCACCTTCGTGCTGTTCTACATCGCAACCGCCTGGCTGCTGTCCTACAACGTCAAGGTTCTGAAGATCCCCTTCCTCGACGCGCTGGAAATCCAGATCCTCAGCGCCGTCGTCTTCGGCATCTTCATTCCGCTGACCGGCATCGTCGGTGACAAGGTCGGTCGTCGCCTGTCGCTGATCGTCATCACGGTCCTGATTGCCGCCTTCTCCTTCCTGCTTCCGGTTCTGCTGGGCGGCGGTGAAGCAGGTGTTGCGATCTTCGCAGCTTCCGCCATGGCGCTGATGGGTATGACCTACGCGCTGATCGGTGCAGCACTCGCGGCACCCTTCCCCACCAGCGTGCGCTACACCGGCGCGTCGCTGACCTTCAACTTCGCAGGCATCGTCGGCGCCTCACTCGCTCCTTACATCGCGACGTGGCTGCAGACGACTTACGGCATGGCAGCCGTCGGCTACTATCTCGGCCTTGCTGCCGTCATCACGCTGATCTGCATCCTGGCCTCCGGCAAGGACGAAGTCTAAGGACCACGGACAAGCGGCGCACCATCACGGATGCGCCGCTTGCCCCTGAATCAAGCTCACAAAAAAGCCCGCGAAGTTTCTGACTCCGCGGGCTTTTCTTTGATTGCTAATGACGGCGCTTATGCGCCGAGAAACGGCTCGACTTCCCGGCCCGGCATGAAAAGTCCGAGGCGCTTGATTTCCCATTCAAGACGAATACCCGAATTTTCGAAGACCCGCTTGCGCACGGCTTCACCAAGATATTCGAGATCGTAGCCCGTCGCGTGACCGGTATTGATCATGAAGTTGCAATGTAGCGACGACATTTGTGCGCCGCCGATCACCATGCCGCGACCACCCGCCTCGTCGATCAGTTCCCAGGCGGAATGACCTTCCGGGTTCTTGAAGGTCGAGCCGCCCGTCTGTTCGCGGATCGGCTGAACCGTCTCGCGGTGATGACGCACAGCGTCCATGTCGGCCCGGATCTTCGCACGGTCTTCCGGATAGCCCTCAAACAGCGCACCGGTAAAAATCAGGTCCTTGTCCGCACCCGAGTGGCGGTAGCTATACTGCATATCGGCATTGGAGAGCACATGGCTGTTGCCCTTGCGATCCAAAGCATAGACTTCGACAACGCGATCGCGGGTCTCGCCACCATTGGCGCCGGCATTCATGCGCAGCGCGCCGCCGATGGAGCCTGGAATGCCATAGTAGAAATGGAAGCCGCCAATGCTGTTGTCCATTGCCATGGCAGCGATATGCTTGTCCGGGCAGATGGCACCGGCCTTGATGCGGTTCTCGCCTGCAAGCTCCACCTGACCGAAACCCTTGGCGGACAGACGTACGACCACGCCTGGAATGCCGCCATCACGCACGAGCAGGTTGGAACCGACGCCAACGACTGTCAGCGGCACATCGTCCGGCAGAAGCTTGAGGAAAGTGATGAGATCATCCGTATCGTGGGGCTGGAACATCAGTTCCGCAAGACCACCGGCCCTGAACCACGTCACGCGATCCATTGGCGAGTCCGGCGTCACACGTCCTCTTAGTTCCTTTACTCCGTCGCCGAGCCTTCCCAGCAACTTTACCCCATCCACCTGTCTCATGCAGACTTTCCTGAAATGCTATCCAATTCCGAGGGCAGCGCTGCCGCCCACTGCGTAATATTACCAGCCCCCAAGAGAACCACGAAATCACCCGGATTCGCAATGGCTGCGACCGTCTTTGCCAGATCGTCCCGCGAAGCGAGGTATCGGGCATCGCGATGTCCCGCAGCTCTGGTTGCGGAAACCAGCGTCTCGGAGTTCACGCCCTCAATGGCATCTTCACCCGCAGCATAGACCGGAGCAAGAAGAATCGTGTCCGCATCGTTGAAGCAATGGGCGAAATCCTCGAAAAGGCTCGACAGGCGCGTAAAGCGGTGAGGCTGATGCACGGCGATGATACGGCCCTGGCAGGCCTCACGTGCGGCCTTCAGCACCGCCTTGATTTCCACCGGATGATGACCGTAATCGTCGAAGACCTGAACGCCATTCGATTCTCCCGTCAGCGTGAAGCGACGCTTGACCCCGCCGAAAGATCCGAGCCCCTTCTTGATGTCGGCCTCTGAAATGCCAAGACGGTTGGCAACAGCGATCGCCGCCGTGGCGTTCGAGATATTGTGACGGCCGGGCATCGGCAGGACAAGATCCTTGAAGGAAAACACCTTGCCCGTGCGGCGGCGGCGGATCTCCACGTCGAAGACGGACTTCGTGCCGTCGATACGGACATTGGAGAAGCGCACATCGGCCTGCGGGTTCTCACCATAGGTGATGACCTTGCGGTCCTCGATCTTGCCGACCAGCGTCTGCACTTCTGGATGGTCAAGACACATGACGCCGAAGCCATAGAATGGCACGTTTTCCACGAACTGGCGGAAGGCCTCACGCACGGCATCGAAATTGCCGTAGTGGTCGAGATGCTCCGGGTCGATATTGGTCACGACCGCAACATCGGCGGGAAGCTTCAGGAAGGTGCCGTCGGATTCATCGGCCTCCACCACCATCCACTCACCCTCGCCCATGCGGGCATTGGTGCCGTAGGCGTTGATGATGCCGCCATTGATCACGGTCGGATCGAGATTGCCGGCTTCCAAGAGCGTCGCCACCATGGAGGTCGTCGTGGTCTTGCCATGCGTGCCGCCAATGGCAATCGCATTGCGAAAGCGCATCAGTTCGGCCAGCATTTCGGCACGGCGAACGATCGGCAGGTGCTTTTCGCGCGCGGCAACCAGTTCCGGATTGTTCTTCTTGATGGCGGTCGACACGACGACCACTTCCGCGTCACCCAGGTTTTCGGCCTTGTGACCGACGAAAACTTCGATGCCCTTGTCGCGCAGACGCTGCACATTGGCGCTGTCTGCCTGATCGGAACCCTGAACGCGATGGCCGAGATTGTGCAGCACCTCGGCAATACCGCTCATGCCGATGCCGCCAATTCCGATGAAATGGACAAGACCGATGGCTTTCGGCATCTTCATGGATGCACTCCTTCATTCTTCGATTTGAATTGCTGAACACTTGTCCCCGCGGCGATCGCCTCCACAAGATCGGCAAGGCGCTTGGCGGCATCCGGCTTGCCGGTGGCCTTGGCGGCGGCGGCAGTCTTCTCCAGTCGTGCTGGGTCGTTCATCGCGTCTGCCAGCAGGGCAGAAAGTGCTTTTGGCGAAAGCTCGGGCTGCTTGATGACGCTGGCACCGCCAGCGGCAGAAAGGGCCGCCGCATTGGCCGCCTGATCGTGATCGAGAGCGTGCGGATAGGGAACCAAAACAGATGGACGGCCGATTACGGAAAGCTCCGAGACGGTCGAAGCGCCGGATCGGCTGATCACCAGATCTGCTTGCGCGAGCCGTTCGGCCATATCACCGAAGAAGGGCGAGATATCCGCCTTCACGCCGAGCTTTTTGTAGGACTCGACGACGCTGTCCTTGTCCTCGACCCGCGCCTGCTGGGTCAGTTTGATACGGTTGCGCAGATCGTTGGGCAACAGGCAGATCGCCGCCGGGACAGCAGCCGAGAAAAACTGCGCGCCCTGGCTTCCGCCAAATACCACGAGGTTGAAATCTTCACCCGCCTGAGATGGCGTGTAGGCAATCTCGGCAGCAGACAGCACCGCAGGGCGGACAGGGTTGCCCGTCATGACGATCTTGTCACCGAACTCGCCCTGGTTCTCCGGCAGGAAGCCACCGGCGATCGCCTTCACCCGCTTTGCCAGCGCCTTGTTGGCGCGACCCATGACAGCATTCTGTTCATGCAGCAGCGAAGGAACACCCATGCCGGTCGAGGCGAGAAGCGGCGGCACTGTCGGATAGCCGCCGAAGCCAACGACGGCAACCGGCTTCAAGCGCGTCATCAGCTTGCGCGCAGAGCGAAGACCGGTCCAGAGCGTGGCAAGCGCCTTGATGACGCGGATCGGGTTCTTCGAGCCGATCGTCGCAGACGGCACGACGTGAATTTCGTCGGCAGGAAATTTGCCCGCATAGCGCTCGGCGCGGCTATCGGTCACCAGATGCACGGAGTAACCGCGCGCCTTCAACTCGTAGGCAAGTGCCTCTGCCGGAAAAACATGGCCGCCGGTTCCACCGGCGGCAAGCAAAACGATACCCTTGCTCATCACTCTTTTACTCCGCAGGAAGACCCGCGCCGACGCGGAAGAAGCTGCGCTCCTGTGCGCGCTTCTCGGGCCTGTGTCGTGTCAGCGCCAGCAGGAAGCCAGCCGTCACGCATATCGCCATCATCGAAGAACCGCCATAGGAAATCAGCGGCAGCGTCATGCCCTTGGCCGGCATGAGTTCGAGATTGACGCCAATATTGATCATCGACTGGATACCGATCTGAAGAACCAGACCTGCCACGGCAAAGCGGACGAAATCGTCCTTTTCCTTGAAGGCGTGGCTTAAGCCCCGCAGCACGATGAAGGCGAAGATCGCAACCAGGGCCATGCAGAAGACGATACCGAACTCTTCCGCAGCAACGGAGAAGATGAAGTCGGTATGGCTATCGGGAATGATGCGCTTGACGATGCCTTCACCCGGTCCCTGGCCGAACCAGTCGCCGCGAATGATCGCTTCACGCGCCGTGTCCACCTGGAACGTGTCGCCCTCACCCGTCCAGAAACGGTCGATACGACCCGCAACGTGTGGCAGCATCAGATACGCGGTGACGATACCACCGACACCAAGACCGCCGAGCATGATGATCCAGAACCACGGCACACCAGCCATGAAGAACATGCCGCCCCAGACGACGGATGTCAGAATCGTCTGCCCGAAGTCCGGCTGTGCAATCAGAAGGGCTGCAACAATGCCGAAGGTGATGATGGCGAAAAGATTGCCGGGGATTTCCGGATGACGAGCCCGCTCGGCGAAGAGCCAGGCGCAGACAATGACGAAGGCCGGCTTCATGAATTCGGACGGCTGGATGGAAAAGCTGCCGATCGAAATCCAGCGGCGGGCACCCTTGACCTCGATGCCGAAGAACAGCGCGAAGATCATCATCAGCAGCGAGGCGATCAACAGCACGATGGCGACGCGCCGCACCTGGCGCGGCGACAGAAACGACAGACCGATCATGATCGCCAGCGACGGGACGATGAACATCGCCTGGCGCTCGACGAAGAAGAAGCTATTGAGACCGATGCGCTCGGCAACTGCGGGGGACGCAGCAAAAGACAACATCAGGCCAATGCCGATGAGAGCAATGAAGGCCGCCAGGAAAAAGCGGTCGATTGTCCAGAACCACTCCGCGACTGGACCGCGGTCAGTACGGCTTACCATGTCTTCAGTGCTCCTTTTGCACTTCCACCAGCATCGTCACACCATCGAGTGCAGCGACGTGGGAAACGAACGAATCACCACGTATTTCAAAATTCTTATATTGATCGAAACTTGCGCAAGCCGGGGAGAGCATCACGACATTGCCGCTCGCACCATCGGCAAGGGCATCGGCCGCGGCATGCTGTACCGCTTTGTCCAGCGTACCGGAGATCTCGTAAGGCACCACCTCACCCAGCGTCGCAGCAAATTCCGCCGCCGCCTCGCCGATCAGATAGGCCTTGGCGATGTGGGGAAAGAGCGGTGACAGGCTGGTGATGCCGCCGGCCTTGGGCAAGCCGCCAGCAATCCAGTAAATCCGGTCGTAGCTCGAAAGCGCCGGTGCCGAAGCGTCTGCATTGGTGGCCTTGCTGTCATTGATGAAGGTGACATTGCCACGCCGCCCGACAGGCTGCATGCGATGCTTCAGGCCCGGGAATGATGTCAAGCCTGCCCTCACCTCATCGTCGGAGATGCCGACCGCCAGGCAAGCCGCAATCGCAGCGGCCGCGTTCTGGGCATTGTGGCTGCCGCGCAGCGTCTGGATACCGTCAAGATCGACGAGCAGCGACGACGTGCCACCCGCGGCCTTCATGACCCGGCTGCCTTCGGCATAAAGCCCGTCCGCCACGACATTGCGCTTGGATATCCGGGTGACGTTGACGCCAGCACGTTCGATGCGGTCCGCAATCAGCGTGCAGTAGCTATCATCGACGCCGACGATGGCGGTATCGCTTCCTGCAACGAGACGCTCCTTCACATCGGCATAGTGCTGCATCGTGCCGTGGCGATCGAGGTGATCCGGCGTCAGGTTGAGCAGAATACCAGCGGTCGGGTTCAATGTCGGAGCGAGATCGATCTGATAGGACGAGCACTCGACGACATAGAAGCGTTCTGCTTTCGGCGGGTCGAGGCTGAGAACGGCCGTGCCGATATTGCCGCCAAGCTGTGTATCGCGGCCTGCCGATTTCAGAATGTGCGCAATCAATGCCGTCGTGGTGGATTTGCCATTGGTGCCGGTAATGGCGATGAAAGGGCACTTCGGCGCATGAGCGCGGCGTTCGCGAACGAAAAGCTCGATATCGCCAATCACCTCGACGCCCGCCGCCTTGGCAAGATCGACAGACCAGTGCGGCTTCGGATGCGTCAACGGCACGCCCGGCGCCAGCACGAAAACGGCAAGCTTCGACCAGTCCAGCGTGCGCAGGTCAGCAGTCGGGATACCCTCGCTTTGCGCCTTCGCAACACTGTCGGGGTTGTCATCAAAGGCAATGACATCGGCGCCGCCGGCGACCAGGGCCTTGGCGGTCACGAGGCCGGAGCCACCAAGACCAAAGAGAGCAACCTTCTTGTCCGCAAGTGTGGTGACGGGGATCATCGCTTACCTCAGCTTCAGCGTGGCGAGGCCGAGCATGGCGAGACCGACGGAGATGATCCAGAAGCGGATGACCACCTGGCTCTCCGTCCAGCCCTTCTTTTCGAAATGGTGGTGGATCGGCGCCATCAAAAACACGCGCCGTCCGGTGCGCTTGAACCAGAACACCTGGATGATGACGGAGAGCGTCTCCATGACGAAGAGACCGCCGACGATCACCATCACGATCTCATGTTTGACAGCGACGGCGATGGAGCCAATCAGGCCACCAAGCGCCAGAGAACCGGTGTCCCCCATGAAGATGGCAGCGGGCGGCGCATTGAACCAGAGGAAGCCAAGACCGGCACCGATTACGGCACCGACGATCACCGCAAGCTCACCGGTTCCGGGCACGAAATTGATCTGGAGGTAGTTCGCAAAGATCGCATTACCGACGAGATAGGAAATCACGCCGAAGGTCGCAGCCGCAATCATCACCGGCACGATGGCAAGACCATCGAGACCATCGGTCAGGTTGACCGCGTTACCGGCCGCCACGATAACGAACGCGCCGAAGAGAACGAAGAAATAGCCGAGATTGATCACGAATTCCTTGAAGAAGGGAAAGGCGACCGAGCTTCCAAGCGTTCCGCCATGCGGTGCCGTCGCAAGCGCAATCTTCATCATGAAAAAGGTGGCGATGGCAGCAATAACGAATTCGATGCCGAGACGCGCCTTGCCGGAAAAGCCCTTGTCGCTCTGCTTGGTCACCTTCAGGTAGTCGTCGTAAAAGCCGATGGCGCCAAAGCCGAGCGTCACCAGAAGAACCGCAACCACATAGACATTCGACAGATCGCCCCAGAGCAGCGACCCGCCAAGAATGCCTGCGAGGATCATTAGGCCGCCCATGGTCGGCGTACCGGCCTTCTTGAAGTGGGTCTGCGGGCCATCGGCGCGGATCGGCTGACCCTTGCCCTGGCGAATGCGCAGCGAATTGATGATGGCCGGTCCAAACAGGAAGACGATGAGAGCGGAGGTGAAGAGCGCTGCACCCGCCCGGAACGTGATGTACCTGAACAGGTTGAAGATTTGAATTTTGTCCGACAGTTCAACGAGCCAGATCAGCATGTTTGCCCTTTCGAAAGGCGGTCGAAGCGGCGGGCGGGAGGTAATGCCAGCGCCGCTTCAAGGTCCTTGTTTCCGTATCGAGCGCAGAAAGCCGAAAAATTCGGGCTTTCAGGCTTCCTAATTCTGGCGCTCCGTCTCGGGGAATGCCGGATACTTGTCAAGAAGAGCCGAGACAATCTTGCCAAAACCGATGCCAAGTGACGATTTTATCATTACCACATCGCCCGGCTGCACCCATTTCAACACGAAGTCAGCCAGCTCAGCGGTCGTCGGGAACCAGGACACATTGACGCTTTCGGGAAGCGCATCGCGAAGATGCGCCATCGATTCTCCGGCAAGCCACACATGTTCGATGCCGGCAGAAAGGATCGGACCGGATAGCTCTTCATGCACCTCCGCGGTAAACTCGCCCATCTCGAGCATGTCGCCGAGAACCGCAATGCGCCGTCCGTTGCCGCGCACTTCCGCCTGCGCCAGGAGCGCGATCGCCGCGCGCATGGAGGCCGGGTTGGCGTTATAGCTCTCGTCGATCAGGAGGAATGACCCATCGCCAACCGACAAGCGGTGGCGCTCTCCCCTGCCCTTGACGGCTCGAAGATTGCCGAGCGCATGGAAAGCGCGATCGAGGTTGGCACCGGTCACAGCGACGACGCCAAGGGCAGCCATGGCATTTTCTGCGACATGACGACCCGGCGTACCGATGTTCAGCTCGCTGGTCTCGCCATTGATGATCGCCCAGATGGTCGAGCCATTCGGCGTGCTTTCGAAATCTGCAAGCCGGAAATCAGCCTTGGCATGCTGGCCGAAAGTCAGAATATGGTCGATGCCGACATGAAGTGCTGCCGCCTCCAGCCGCTCGAACTGCGCATTGTCGCGGTTGAGGATCACCGCACCGCCGGGCAGAACACCCTCGAAAATTTCAGCCTTTGCGTCGGCGATCTCTTCGAGACTGTTGAAGTTGCCGAGATGCGCCGCTGCAATGGTGGTTATGATCGCCACATGCGGCTTCACCTGCTTTACCAGTGGACGAATTTCGTTCGGATGGTTCATTCCCACTTCGAACACGCCGAATTCGGTATCGGCGGGCATACGCGCCAGCGTCAGCGGCACGCCCCAGTGATTGTTGAAGGACGAGACCGCGGCATGCACCTTGCCCGATGGGGCCAGCACCTGCCGCAGCATTTCCTTGGTCGTCGTCTTGCCCACCGAGCCGGTAACCGCAATGATGCGTGCTGAGGTCCTTTCACGCGCAGCAATACCAAGCTTGACGAGGGCGGAGAGAACGTCATCGACGACGATCATCGGCACCGTCAGGCGTCCAAGTGCCGGCAGCTTGGCCTCGGCGACAACCATCAGGCTCGCGCCATTGGCAACGGCAAAACTTGCATAATCATGGCCGTCGACCCGGTCGCCCTTGATGGCGAAGAAGGCTTCACCCTGCTGCACCGTGCGGCTGTCGATGGAAATGCCCGTGATACCTTGCGGCAGATTGCCGACCGGACGTCCCGACGTAACGGCAATCATGTCCGCAACTGTCCATAACCAGTTCAAATCTTCAATCCTTCCAGCGCCGAACGCACCTGTTCATGGTCCGAAAACGGCAGTGTTACGCCGCCGATGATCTGACCTTCCTCGTGCCCCTTGCCCGCAACGATCAATGTGTCTCCATTCCCCAGCATCGACACGGCATGGCGGATCGCCTCTGCGCGGTCTGCGATTTCCATTGCACCGGGCGCCGCCGCCATGATCTCGGATCGAATGGTGGCAGGCTCTTCGGAGCGTGGGTTGTCGTCCGTGACGATCACCACATCCGAAAGCCGTGTTGCCACCTCGCCCATGATTGGACGCTTGCCCTTGTCGCGATCACCGCCGCAGCCAAACACAGTGATGATGCGGCCCGAGGTGAAGGGACGCACCGAGCTCAGAACATTTTCCAGCGCGTCGGGCTTATGGGCATAATCCACATAAGCCAGCGCGCCATTCTTCGTCTGTCCGACGAGTTCGAGACGACCGGCAGCACCGATCAGCTTTTCCAGCGCCTTCATCGCCACCGATGCGGACACGCCGGTCGACATGGCAAGACCCGCCGCGACCAGTGCATTAGCAACCTGGAAATCGCCCGCAAGCGGGATATCAACTTCGTGGATTGCACCTTCGTGATGCACCTCGATCATCTGCTTATGGCGGAAGTGCTCGACACGCTTCAACGCCAGATAATCGCCCTTACGGCCAACCGTGCGCACATCGTGACCGGCCTTCGTCGCCACCTCTATCGCCTGAGCCGACCATGGATCGTCGGCAAAGATGACGACGGGTGAGCCCTTCGGAAGCAGCGTATCGAACAGCCGCATCTTCGCGGCCATATAGTCCTCGACCGTTGGATGGTAATCCATGTGGTCGCGACCGAGATTGGTAAAGCCGGCAGCAGAGAGTTTCACGCCATCCAGACGACGTTGATCAAGACCGTGGCTGGATGCTTCCATTGCCGCATGGGTCACGCCTTCCGATGCCAACTCAGCCAGAAGCGCATGCAGCGAAACCGGGTCGGGCGTCGTCAGCGAACCATATTCTTCGCGGCCGGGCGCAATCACACCGGTCGTGCCGATCTGCGCGGCTGGATGACCAGCGAAAGCCCAGATCTGTCGGGTGAAGGACGCAACCGACGTCTTGCCGGCCGTGCCGGTGACGGCAACCATCGTCTCAGGCTGCTTCCAGTAGAAGCGGGCAGCGGCAAGCGCGAGATACAATCTTGGATCGGAAACGACGAGAACCGGCACATCTGCGGAAACGGGCTGGCCCGAAACGATCGCGGCAGCACCCTTGGCAACCGCGTCCTGCACGAAGGTCGCGCCATCCGCTTTGTTGCCGGAAACGGCGACGAAGAGCGCGCCCGGCTCAACCTTGCGGCTGTCCGCCGTGATTGAGGTGATGGTCAGCGCTCCGGCATCTGCGCGAAGCAATTCATTCAGTTCCGGAAACGACTGTCCCGATAGATCTCGCAAATTCATTGATGTGTCCGTCATGTCCCCCCGACGCGAATCGCCGGTCCATCATAAGCTGTACCAATCAATAAGACACGAGCAAGGCCGAGCCATCCTTGCCGAACTTCGGCTTCACGCCGAGGATCGCAGCCGAGCGGGTGATGATGTCATGCACCATCGGGGCCGCGGACGTGCCTGCAAGTGCCGCACCATTGCCCTTGTCCGTCTTCGGTTCGTCGATGAAGGAAAGAACCACATATTCGGGCTTATCCATCGGGAAGGCCGATAGGAAAGCGTTGAAGTTCTTGTCGTGGACATAGCGGCCATTGACAACCTTGTCGGCCGTTCCGGTCTTTCCGCCGACGTTGAAGCCTTCGACGCGGGCGTTGCGGCCGGAGCCATTGACGCCGTTCCATTCGAACAGGAAGCGCATGTCGCGGCTGGTGGTCGGCTTGATCACCTGCTTCGCCACAAGGTCGGCCTGTTCGACGGTGCGCGGCAGGAAGGTCGGTTCGATCAGCTTGCCGCCATTGACGAGGGCCGCACCGGCAATCGCCGTCTGCAGCGGCGTGGTCGATACACCGTGACCGAAGGAAATCGTGATGGAATTGATCTTCTTCCACTGGCGCGGCTGTGTGGGCATCGCCACTTCCGGCAATTCCGTCTGCATCCGGGACAGCAGGCCAAGACGGGTCAGGAACTCCTTATGCCCTTCGGTCCCAACCGTATCGGCAATTTTCGCCGTACCGATGTTGGAGGAGTATTGGAAGATTTCCGGCACCGACAAGATGCGTCCCTTGCCGTGGAAGTCCTTGATGGTGAAGCCACCGATGCGGATCGGGAAGCGCGCATCGAAGGTGGAGCCGAGCGAGATGCCGCCTTCGTCCAGACCCATGGCGATGGTGAAGGACTTGAAGGTCGAGCCCATCTCGAACGTGCCGTTCGACATGCGGTTCAGCCAGCCTTCCTTGGCGCCTTCCGCCGGGTTGTTCGGATCGTAATCCGGCAGCGACGCCATGGCGAGGATTTCGCCCGTATGCACGTTGATGACAACAGCACCTGCGCCAATCGCCTGGAACTTCTGAATGGCATTGACCACCACTTCGCGCACGATCGCCTGGACGCGCAGATCGATGGAAAGCTTCACCGGCTCAAGCGGCTGGTCGGAGGTCATGCCAAGCGCTGTCAGATCGGCCAGCCCCTGGCTGTCGAGATAGCGCTCCATGCCGGCAACGCCGCGGTTGTCGATGTTCACGTGGCCGACAACGTGGGCCGCCGTCGGACCACCCGGATAGAAGCGGCGCTTTTCAGGACGGAAACCGATGCCGGGAATGCCAAGCGCCAGGATCTGGCTCTGCTGCTTCGGTGTCAACTGACGGCGCAACCACTGGAAGCGCGAATTGTTTGTCAGCTTCTGATAGGTGCCGCGCGTGTCGAGATCGGGCAGAACGGTGCGCAGCTTCTCGATCGCCTCATCCACGTCAACGATGCGATGCGGTTCGGCAAAAAGCGACACGGTGCGGATATCGGTGGCCAACACTTCGCCGTTGCGATCCAGAAGATCGGGACGCGAGGCCATCAGCCTGTCGGCGGGCGCAATACTGGAAACGGTTTCCTGCTGGGCCAAGCCATATTGCACCAGACGACCGCCGATAACGCCGTAGAAGCAGACGAAGCCGAAGATCAACAGGCCAACGCGGCTCTTGGCCTGCGAAGCGCGCTTCTTGCGTGCGCCCTCAAAGGCAGCATGGTCCGCCCCACCGATCGTGCTGGCGGAAAAATGGGCCTTGCTCTTCAAAACCATGACGCGAGAGAGAAAAGACATCAGTCCACCGATCCTGTTATCGTTTCATCCATTTCGCCGGACTCGTCGCCAATCGGCGCTTTCGCAGCAGGCATTGGCTGCTTGGGCACACGGGCCACATGCGAGCGCGGCGCTGGTGCCGGAACAGGCTTGCCGCCAGTGGCGACGATCTGGCCGGCAGGTGCCGATTTCGGCTTGGCACCACCAAGTGTGGCGCCCGGCTTGGAGCCGTTGACCGCAGCAGCGATCACATCCTCGACGCTCATGCCCTCCGGCTCTGGCGGCTGCGGCAGTTGCGAACGCAACATCGGCAGCTCCTGCGGCTGTGCGAGTTGCGTCGGCAGCGTCGGCGTCAATTGAAGATCGGCCTGATAGGCGTTGACCAGACGATGCAATCGGTTCGGCTGTGTCAGAAGCGCCCAGTCGGCGCGCAGAAGATCGATCGTATCGCGCTCGAGTTTGATTTCGGCTTCAAGCTTCTTGACGGATTCAAGCTTGAGATCGGCCTGATGCTTGATGGAATAGGTGACGACGGCCGCTGACACCATCACGCCGACGAGAATGAGGTCGAGTGTACGCAGCATGGTCAGCCTCCCATCTTTTCAAGGCTGGCGAGATCGGGAAGTTCGAAAATGGAAATATCTGCCGGACGTGCCGGAGCGGTGGTGCGAATGCCGGCGCGCAGCTTGGCGGACCGGGCGCGCGGGTTCAACTCCGCCTCTTCCTCGCTCGCCGCAATCATAGGCTTGCCGAGCGAATCGAAGATCGCCGGCTTGTCTTCCACCATCGGCATGTGGCGAGACCCTGCCGCGCGACCGGAACGATCGGCGAAGTACTTCTTCACGATACGGTCTTCTAGCGAGTGGAAGGTAACGACGACGAGGCGTCCGCCGGGCTTCAACACCTGTTCGGCCGCAAACAAGGCCTTTGCCAGTTCGCCCAACTCGTCATTGACGAAGACGCGCAGCGCCTGGAAGACGCGGGTTGCGGGATGGATCTTGTCCTTCGCCTTGCGCGGCGTGACGATTTCGATCAGCCCGGCAAGGTCGCGCGTCGTGCGGAAGGGCTCTTCCGCGCGCTTCTTTTCGATGGCACGGGCAATACGCCCTGACTGCTTTTCCTCACCGAGAAAGCCGAAGATACGGATCAGGTCGCCGACCTTGCAGCGGTTGACGACATCGGCCGCGGAGACGCCGGATGCCGACATGCGCATGTCGAGCGGTCCGTTTTTCTGAAAGGAGAAGCCGCGCTCGGCCTCATCGATCTGCATGGAGGAGACACCGATATCCAAGACCACGCCATCGAGGCCTTGTGCAGGCGCATGCGCTGCCAGATCGGAAAACTGCGATTGAATGAGAGAGAGCCGCCCGCCATTGGCGGCAACCATCGGCTGGCCCCCAGCGATGGCAGTGGGATCACGATCGAGAGCAATGACATTCGCACCGCGCTCGAGGATCGCCTGGGTATAGCCGCCAGCGCCGAATGTACCGTCGAGAATGATCTTGCCTTCCGCGGGATCGAGCGCGCTTAGAACTTCGCGAAGGAGAACCGGAATGTGGCGAACAGGTCCGCCACCGGCATCAGAAGATCGTCCGCCAGAATTCGCCGCCATTCCGTGTCCCCGCCTTATACGGGACGAACAGCAGAAAAACTGCGCCCCGTTCTTGCCGCCGTCTGCGCCTCGTGAAACGCTTCCGGCTGCCACAACTGAAAATGATCCGCCCGACCGACAAAGGTCACTTCGGTGGTGATAGCGGTGAAGTCCCGGATGAAATCCGTGACCATCAACCGCCCTTCCCCGTCGAGCTTCATGAACACGCCGCCACCGTGAACCAGCAGCGACATTGCATTGGCTTCCGGCGAAAACGCGTCCATCGACGCGATCTGCCGCTCGTAGCGATCCAACAGGTCCGGCCCGCCAATGCTGATGGCCGGAAAAGCGAAATCCTGAAGACAATAAAGCTCCTGGATGTCGCGTTGTGCCAGCACCGAACGAAACGCCGATGGAACCGAAACGCGCCCCTTGGCGTCGATCCTGTTCGTCACGTTCGATAAAAAGCGCCCCATATGACAACTCGCCAGAAACGCCTGAAGCCGCATGCTCAGGCGACACCGATACGCACGACAAATCGCTGACCGGCAGAACAAAAAGTCCTGCAGCCTTGGAAAGGCCTTGTCTCCGTTTCAGCGATTGCGGGTCAAAAACACGACCCCTTGTGGTGTGCATTTGGGATACCATGGGACACTATGGGCGTCAATGGGAGAAGGCGGCGCGAACCGACTTCGGATTCGAATATTCATATCCCGTTAAGTTTAACGAATGGTTTACCGGCAACCGTTTCACGCGGCATCTCTGCCTTCCGTAACGGAAGTTTTAATGAAAAATAGTTGAACGATAACAATGACCTATTGCGATCGCCGGAATCGGCTTCGCATGAGGAGTGAAAAAGAGAGAAATCGCCAGTTGGCCTGTAAGCCGGGTTCTGTATGGCCCCGGTTTGACCCGGAACGTGGCAGCCATTCATCTGGGACGACATTTGCATGCCGCCTCGCGCAACCCACCCGGATGACTCGCCCAGAAACAGGCTGTAGGCGCTGCTTCCGCGGCACCCCACGTCATCCCTATTCGGTCTTGCTCCCGGTGGGGTTTACCATGCCACCCCTGTTACCAGCGGCGCGGTGGGCTCTTACCCCACCCTTTCACCCTTACCACCTGAAAGGTGGCGGTCTACTCTCTGCGGCACTTTCCCTAGGGTCGCCCCCGCCGGACGTTATCCGGCACCGTGTTTCCGTGGAGCCCGGACTTTCCTCACCTCACCGTCTTTCGACATTGATAAAGCGCGGCTGCCCGGCCAACTGGCACGCGCTCCTTAGACGGGTTCAAGATGAAAAGCCAACGGAAAATCGTCGCAAGTTGAGCTGCGGTTAAAGGGAGCCGCCAGACTTACGAGGCGAAGACCGGTGCGAAATCCGTCTCGTAACCTTCGTCCTCGATATGGCCTTGGGCCAACAGCACCGCGCCGAGCCGCCCGATCTCATCTGAACTCTTCGCCGCTGCGCCACAGCCGCCGGTCAGAACCGCAATCCGCCCAGATCCGCAATAACCTATCGCCGGATATCCGCTTGGCGTATAGGACGTGACACAGGCCGCCATCGACAGTCGTGTCACATCGATGCTGGGAACAAGCGTCTCTATGATGGCTGCGAAATTATTCCGCACCTCAGGCTTTCCGCCAGTCCGAAACCAGGCGCGGATCTCCGCATCCGTACCGAGCAGAATATTTTCCGGATCGCCGCCAATCTTCAGATAGGCCTTGCCATCGGGATAGACGACCGGCGGCAGAAGATAGATGTGCTTGGTCGGGTCACTCGGCTCATAGATCAGCGACGGCATTTCTGAAAAGCCTCGAAGATCGGCATCATCGACCTCGAAGAATGCAACGGTGCGAGCATACACATTCATCGAAAGTGCCTGCGGCAACAGCCCTTCCGCAATCGAAAATCCGCCCGCAGCCACGAGCACCTTTTCCGCCGTATAGCTTTTGCCGGAGGCAGTGGTGACGGTCGCCACACCACCCTCGTCCCGGACCGAAACGACAATATCGTCATAGCGCATCACGCCGCGCTTCTGCGCTGCCAGGATTTGCGCGCGCACCATTTCGCGTGGATTGATGTGACCGGCATTGCGCCTTTCGAAGACACCTTCGCAACCACTTTCGAAGGAAAAATAAGGGAAGCGCTCGATCAACTCGGCATCTTCAAAAACGTCGGTATCAACCCCAAGCGTCTCGGCCGCAGCGCAGACATTCTCTATATAGGGCACACCGGTGCCACGCGCCTTGCCGACAATCAGACAACCGACCTCGTGGTAGAAGCCTATCCCGCTCTCGCGCTCGATCTCCCGGTAGCGCTCAATCGAGCGATTGGCGAGCCGCGCCCAATCCGCATCATCATCGATGGTCCGCGTGATCCGCGCCGCATCGTAGTGGCTGGCAAACACACCCTGATGATGTCGGATGTCGGCGGGCTCATGCGGCCCGATCAGCGCCACACCATCCGATTCGAGAGAAAGATGCCGAGCAGCAGCAGCCCCCATCATGCCCGCACCGACGACAATATATTTGAACTGCGCTGCCATAACTGCTCTCAACCGATTTCAGATTCTGCGTCAAAGACTTGTAGCGGCTTCCTGATTCACCGCCAGAGGGATTTGAGTGTCTTGATGAAGGACTGCCTCCTGACACATAGGCCGTCAGACGAGCACCGGCGCCATCTGCGCCGCAAAATTATCCTCGCTCAACTGCCCCTCAAGCAGAAGCACCGCCCCAAGCCGGCCAATCTCATCGGAAGATTTCGCCGAAACGAAATTGCCACCGGTCAGCACCGCAATATTGGAAGACGATGTGTAGCCGATATACGGATAGCCAGTGCGGGTAATGGAGGCAACGCAGGAGCCGGACGTCACGGGGCATCCGGCAAGAGCGGGCATCAACTCGATGGCGCGACGGACAAGGAAATCCACCTCACTCGCAGTCCCGTCGGAATGAAACCACTGGACCGCCTGATCGAGTGTTTCCAGCCTGCCCTTTTCGCTTTCCCCGCCAATCTTCAAATAGACCTTGCCATCCGGATAGCGAACAGGTGGGAGAATGTAAACGATGTCGTCTTCGCTCGCCGCCAGCACGATGGTGGAGGGCATGCCGGCAAAGGCTTCCTGCTTCTCATCGTCCAGTTCGAAGAAGGCGATGGTGCGGCCGGTTGCCGCCATGTCCACTTTAACAGGCAGAATGTCGGCCATATTGGTGAAGCCGCCCGCTGCGACGATCACCTTCTCCGCCGTGTATCGATGCCCCTCCGAGGTCTCTATTTCGACGCCTGAACCGCCATCGAAAACCTTCACCACCGTCTGACGAAGGATCGAGGCACCCTGTTGCCCGGCAATCGTGATTTGAGCCTTCACCAAGGCGCGTGGATTGACGTAACCGGCATTGTGCGGCTCGAACCAGCCATGGTGATCGTCCGGCAGAGAGAACATTGGAAAACGAGAGGAAAGCGCGTCCGGCTCGTAGGTCTCGACTGTCAGACCCAGCGCGTCTTTCCTGCCCATGGCGCCCGAGACATAATCACCGCCCAGCCCATTGCCATTGCCGGTGAAGAGGCAGCCCAACTCGTGATAAAACCGGATGCCGCTCTTTTGCTCGATCTCGGCATATCGTTCGATCGAGCGCTTCGCGAGTTCCGCCCATACCGGGTCGCCGTCAAAACCGCGCGTGATCCGCGCCTCATCATAATGGCTGGAGAACACGCCGTAGTGGCTCTTGCGGTCTGTCGGCTCGGCAGGACCGATCAGCGCCACGCCCTCCGTCTGCGAAGAAAGATGGCGTGCCGCAGCGGCCCCCATCATTCCAGCTCCGATCACGATGTATCTGAAGTCGGTCATCCTGCGCTCCGTCGTAGAGCGCCGTGCGTCCTATTGGACGCACGAAGGACGCTTTACCTTTTTGAATGGACGCATCGTGCTTTCCGAAAATCGCATCCAATTTTCGGGCCGATGCTATCGCCGTTCTCGACTAACAAAATCTGCCGGCAGAAAGAAGCCCAAACCGCACCGATACGATCATCCCTGGAGCAGCGCCTGCACCTTGCCACAATAGGCCTTCGACACCGGGTTCATACGGGTTGCCCCATGACCTGCATTGTAGCGCAAAATGGTGCTGCAGACTTCGCCGCCGCCCAGCTGATGCGCCGTGGCGAGATACTGCATCCCCCAGCGAATATTGGTTTCCGGATCGTAGAGCGCCTTCACCGTGCCGCGATAGCCCATCATCCTTGCGGTAGCTGGCTTGATCTGCATGAGCCCGACTTCGCCAGCACTTCCGCGGGCCTTCGGATTGAACCGGCTTTCCACCGAAACGACCGCGTGCGCCAGGTTCGTCGGTACGCCGTAACGCTTGGCATATTTGACGATAAGATCGGAGTAATCGTTCTTCAGCGTGGCAGGAAGGGTCCGCTCAGGGATGGGGTAACCGGGTTTGCGGAAATAGGTCTGCAGCGTCACGGTCTTGGTTTTCACGTCATCCTTGGCAACAACAATTCCGGTCTGCACGGCCAGCATCGAGATGCAGACCGAGACAGCAACAATCACTCTTCTCATCAGTAGAAATAGTCTCCAGTCACAAAGACATCCAGTAATGGACGCGCAAGGGCACGCATCGGGAAAGTCACGGGAACAATCCTTCGGAAAGTCTTCGTCATTGATATTGACGGCGTCTAGGACAACACCCAGCCGGCCGCATTTCGATGCGGCGTTTAAAGTCGGCCAATAAGGATTTACTGTGGCAAGGGCCTAGGAACGCAATGTGGACCAGCGCCGATCACGCCGCTTTTATCGACAACGACGCCTACGCGCGCTTGAACTTGGGCAGTTGCGAAATCAACCGGTGCAGCGTGTCGATGGTGGAGAAATCGGCGATGCCATCCACCAGCGCAGGCCGGAAATGACGCTGGAAAGCTGCAACTGCGCCTTCCGTCTTTTCACAATAACTGCCCGAAATTTCAACGCCGTAGCCATAGAGCGACAGCATGGACTGCAAGGCCTCAACCGGTTGTCCGCTGTCGCCGCGCTGGAAGAAGCGTCCGCCGCCGATTGGCGCGGGTTGGACCCAGTGGCCGACGCCCTTCTGCGACAGGATGTCCCATGGGAACTTCTCGCCCGGATCCACCTTGCGAACAGGGGCAATATCGGAGTGCGCGAGCACCCGCTCCGGCGCAATCGACCACCGCGCGCCACAGTCGCGACATAATTCGGCAACGGCGTCGATCTGGGCTTTAGGAAAATCCGGAAGGCCAGCAGGGTGGCCGCCATTGGCGATCTCGATGCCTATGGAACGCGAGTTCAGATCGATTTCGCCCGCCCAGAAGCTCTTGCCCGCATGCCAGGCCCGACGGCTCTCCGGCACCATCTGAATGACATGTCCGTCTTCGAAAACGAGATAGTGGCTGGAAACCTGACTTTCCGGCTCGCAAAGCCAGGACAGCGCGCGCTCGGCGCTTTCCATCCCCGTATAGTGAAGAATGATGGAGTCGGGTGCGCTCACCCCCACCCGCTCGCCATGGTTTGGCGAGGGCTGGACGCTGGCACCGGCATAATCCGGCAGAAAGTCACTCATGCGACGCGGCGTTCTCTCTCGATGGCCGCATAGGCGGCATTGAGTGCCGCCATACGCTCATTCGCGGCCGCATGCAATTCCATCGGAACGCCACGGGCAATGAGCTTGTCGGGGTGATGCTCGGCCACCAACAGACGGTAGCGCTTGCGGATATCGGAGAAGTCGTCGGATGGCGAAACGCCGAGGACGCGGTAGGGATCTCGGCCGTCCATGTGGACATGGCGCGCCATGATCGTTTCGAAATGATCCTCGGTGATCCGGAAGATTTCCGCGATCCGTCCGAGAAAGGCCATTTCACGCTCATGAATCAGGCCATCGGCTTTGGCAATGTGGAACAGACCATCGACGACGCTTTCCAGCATCTCGCAATTTTCACGGCCCGTACCGCAGAGACCCGCAAGCCGCTCGGCGTAGGCCTCATAACCGGCAACGTCCTGACGCGCGAGGTTATAGAGCCTTGCGACGTTCTTGGCTTCCTCCTCCGGAAAATCGAATATCTGGCGAAAGGCGCGCACCTCGGCATCGTTCACGACACCGTCAGCCTTCGCCATCTTGGCGGAAAGAGCGATGATCGCGACTGAGAAGGAAACCTTGCGGCGGGTTTCCGGATCGCCTTCGAAAACGGTTCTAACCGCTTCGATCACTCGACCCAGCACATTTCCTGCCGCTTCGCCGATCGCGCCGAGCAGCCGCTCCCAGAGGGATGAAATGTGCAAACAGGCGAAATCGAACATCATGTCTCTCAGCATGACGGCTCCATGGTGTGAATGCAAGACGCATAAAGGTCGCAGATCATTAAGTTTTCGTCATCTTAGCTTCGCTTTATGCTGATTGTCTGACACCGCCGTAACAGCTTTTCCACAAGCCGGTTCCGAGGTCGTCGACACTTCTTGGCATTGAAACGATTATATTCGCCAAGCAGTTCACCGATATTCGAAAATACCGCGAAATACCCGTTTTTCTTGAGAAATTAACTTTACATGCAAAACAGGCTGTCGCATCCATTTGCCCCAACACGCATTGAGAACCGACAAAGGAGAGCCCCAATGGCCAAACAGAAAGTCGCAATGTTGACCGCAGGCGGACTGGCGCCCTGCCTCTCGTCTGCCGTGGGCGGATTGATCGAGCGTTACACCGACATCGCTCCCGAAATCGACATCGTGGCCTACCGCTCCGGCTATCAGGGCATGCTTCTCGGCGACAGCGTCGCCATCACCAAAGAGATGCGTGAGAAGGCTCCCCTGCTGCATCGCTATGGCGGCTCTCCGATCGGCAACAGCCGCGTGAAGCTCACCAATGCGGCCGACTGCGCCAAGCGTGGACTGGTGAAGGAAGGCGAAAACCCATTGCAGGTTGCCGCCGATCGCCTCGCCAAGGATGGCGTCACCATTCTTCACACCATTGGCGGCGACGACACCAACACGACCGCGGCAGACCTTGCCGCCTATCTCGGCGCCAATGGCTATAACCTGACGGTCGTCGGTCTTCCCAAGACGGTTGATAATGACGTGGTCCCGATCAAGCAGTCGCTTGGCGCCTGGACGGCTGCCGAAGTCGGCGCAAATTTCTTCGACAATGTCGGCAATGAACAGAGTGCGGCGCCCAAGACCTTCGTCATTCACGAAGTCATGGGGCGTCACTGCGGCTGGCTCACGGCGGCCACCGCACGCGCCTACATCCAGAAGGTCAAGGGCAACGACTATGTCGAGGGCCTGCTGATGGGAGAAGAGTTGAAGCGCATCGACGGTCTTTACCTGCCGGAAATGGCCTTCGACATCCAGGCAGAAGCGGCCCGCCTGAAGAAAATCATGGAAAAGAACGGCTTCGTCACCCTCTTCGTCTCCGAAGGTGCAGGCCTCGATTCGATCGTGGCGGAGCGTGAAGCGGCCGGCGAAGCGGTCAAGCGCGATGCCTTCGGCCATGTGAAGATCGACACGATCAATGTCGGCGGCTGGTTCCAGAAGCAGTTTGCAAGCCTGATCGGCGCCGAGCGCACCATGGTACAGAAGTCCGGCTACTATGCACGGTCTGCCCCGGCCAATGGCGAAGACCTGCGCTTGATCCACAGCATGGTGGATCTGGCGGTCGAAAGCGCGCTGAACAAGGTGTCCGGCGTCACCGGTCATGATGAGGATCAGGGCGGCAAGCTGCGCACCATCGAGTTCCCGCGCATCAAGGGCGGCAAGCATTTCGATATCTCGACGCCTTGGTTCTCCGAGGTGATGGACCATATCGGCCAGCCCTTCAAAGCGGCGTAACAGTTCCAGTCTCCCTAAATAATTAGGAAGACGTGATTGACGTGATGCATCCATCGGCCCGGAAATCCGTTTTGGTTTCCGGGCCGATGCTTTATTCCCCCATGGTCTTCTCCTGGAGGAATGCGTGGCTTTCGCACAACGCAGCGCGGGAAAGCCCGCATTGTTCCAAACTCCATGTGACGAAGGCTTTATTATCGCCTCATCGCTTGGTAAAAAGATGTGAAGGGCAAGGAGGTCGTCATGTCCGCACAAGTCTGGCTGGTGTTCTGCACAGCCTGTGCCATTCTTTTTGCGCTGCCATCGCCAATTGCTTTCAAGGTTGCAAATTATGCAGCGGTGCGCGGCAAGCGCACCATGATCGCGTCGGTCAGCGGCGCGACGCTTGGCGTCATGACGACATTTTCCGCGGCGGCCATCGTGGTGGCTGGCGCGTCCTATGTGCCCTCGTCCTTTCTCGATGTCATCCAATGGGCTGGAATCGGCTGGTTGATGCTGTTCGGCCTGTGGACGATCGCAACGCCCGCCGCGCGCGAATCACAGGCGGAGAATGACAATCTGCGCGCCAGAACACTCGGCACCATATTTGTCGATTGCTTCGTCTTGGCGGCGCTGCGCCTACGCTACTTCGCCTTCTTCATCGCCTTCCTGTCGCAGTTCATCAATCGCTCCCGCGACGTGGTGGAAACATTGACGCAGATGCAGGCCGCGACCCTGGTCCTGTCCCTCCTCTGCCTCACTCTGCAGGCCACTTTTGCCCGCTCGACGATCGCCATGGTGCGTCGTGCATCGGTGACGAAAAAGGTCCGAAACAACCGCGGAACGCGCTTCATTACCGGTCGCGCCGTCTCCGCCGGCTACCGTCGCATCGCCGCCTGAAACACATCTGACGCCTCCCGTCTTGCCGGAATCCTTACGATAGGTTAATGATCCGCCCAGGAGACTGCGTGCTTCGTTTGATACGGGGGCATCAACAGGCAGGCAAAGTAGAGGCGGCAGCATGATATTTTCTGGCAATTTGCGCCGTAAATCGGCGTCACTTTTGTCGTCCACCATGGGCTTGACGCTGGCATTGGCAGGATGCACCAGCGTCGAATATTCAGCGAATTCCAACGTTCATTCCCCGAAGATTGCAGCCGCACCCGTCGCAGCGCCGGCAACGGCGGCAGGTACGGTAGCGCCCGGCACGCAAACGACGACCGAGGGCCATCAGCCCGGCACCGTAGCAGCGGCAGCGACCAACGCGCCGACAGCCGACGCGGCCTCCCCGGTTCAGGTCGCATCCAATTCCGCGACAACCCCTATGCCCTCCACGCCGGCCCTAAAGGGCGGTCGTGTCGCCCTTCCCCCGGCAGCAGAAATTGCAGCCGCAGCCGCAATCTCCGCACAGATGCAATCGCCGACCGGCACGCCACAAATGGCATCGGCTACAACGGCAGCATCGCTTGGCGCAACGCCAGTTGCCGCGACGGCAATGACGACCAATCACGCCGCCGGCCTTCAGGCCGCAGCAAACACCTCCGCCACCGCATCCCTGCCGCAGGTCGTAGCCGTCAAGGGCTCCTTCCCACCGGCCCCGCCACCACCCGGTACGCCATCGGCGGCCCCTGTGCAGTTGACGGAAGACATGGTGCGCGCGCAAACGATCGTGCCGCTGCCCAAGCCTGACAGCACCGTTCTCGCCTACGCTTCCGCCCCGCAGAACGCAGCATTGGCTGCGATCAGCACGCGCGAGGGGCTCAGCACCGGGCCGCAGCCCGTCGGTCGCGAGAAGCTCAGCGGTCTGATCTCCAAATACGCCACCATGTACAGCGTGCCTGAAGATCTGGTGCACCGCGTCGTCATGCGCGAAAGCCGCTACAATCCCGGCGCCTATAATCGTGGTCACTTTGGCCTGATGCAGATCAAGCATGCCACCGCCCGTTCCATGGGTTTCAGTGGCCCCGCCTCCGGTCTTTTCGATGCAGAGACAAATCTGCGCTATGCCGTCAAATATCTGAGCGGTGCGTGGAAGGTATCTGAGAACGATCGTGACGGCGCTGTGCGTCTTTATGCCCGCGGCTATTATTACGACGCCAAGCGCAAGAACATGCTCCACGTCCTGCGTCAGTAGCAGAACGCTCTATTCCCTCAACTCTCTATGATCTGACCTGCCCTTGAACAAAGGGCAGTCGAACGCCTTTTGGCGTCTGCGGCACTGCTCAGGGCAACCTTTTATCAACGCGCGCTAACGGAGTGACTGCCTCCATCTCCTCCCGTCATTAAACTGTTGCGTCCTGACGCTACACGCCTGTCACCCGAACGATAGGTGGAATCATATGACGAGTGCTGCCCCCAAAACCGGCTTCAGCAAGAATACCAAGCTCCAGGCCGCCCTTCTCCAGCACAAGGCGCTTTCAACGAGCGGCCTGTCGGAGCGGCTGTTTGGCATGCTGTTTTCCGGCCTCGTCTATCCGCAAATCTGGGAAGACCCGGATGTCGACATGCAGGCCATGGAGCTTTGCGAAGGTCATAGCATCGTGACCATCGGTTCGGGCGGCTGCAATGCGCTGGCCTACCTGTCGCAGAGCCCGAAAAGCATCGACGTCGTCGATCTCAACCCCCACCACATCGCTCTCAATCGGCTGAAGCTCGCGGCCTTCCGCCACCTGCCGAGCCATGGCGATGTCGTGCGCCAATTCGGCAAGGCCAATATTGGCTCCAATAGCGAAGGCTATGACCGCTTTATCGCCCCGAACCTCGATGCGCAGACGCGCGCTTATTGGTCGAAGCGCACGATTGCAGGACGCCGTCGCATCTCCGTTTTCGATCGCAACATCTACCGTACCGGACTGCTCGGCCGCTTCATCGGCGCCGGACACCTGCTGGCGCGCCTGCACGGCGTCAAGCTCCAGGACATTGCAAAGACCCGCTCGATAGAAGAGCAGCGCCGGTTCTTCGATGAGAAGGTGGGACCTCTCTTTGACAAGCCGATGATCCGCTGGCTGACCAAGCGCAAAAGCTCGCTCTTCGGCCTTGGCATTCCACCGCGCCAATATGACGAGCTTGCCAGCCTCTCGGACGGCAACACCATCGCGCCCGTCTTGCGCAGACGCTTGGAAAAGCTCGCCTGCGACTTCTCCCTGAAAGACAACTACTTTGCCTGGCAAGCCTTCGCCCGCCGCTACCCCGATGCCAGTGAAGGGACGCTACCGGATTATCTGAAACCCGAATATTACGACGCCATTCGCAAGAATGCCGATCGCGTCACCGTCCACCACGCCACCTTCACCGAGCTTCTGGCGTCCAAACCCGCCTCGTCGGTGGATCGCTATGTGCTGCTCGATGCGCAGGACTGGATGAGCGACGTGCAGATCAACGAGCTATGGGCCCAGATCAGCCGTACCGCGACACCCGACGCCCGCGTGATCTTCCGCACGGCGGCAGAAAAGAGTGTCATCGAAGGCCGCCTCTCTGCTGATATCCGCGCCCAATGGTCCTATCTCGAAGACCGCTCCCTTGAACTCAATGCTAAAGACCGGTCGGCCATCTATGGCGGCTTCCACATCTATCAGAGGGCATCGGCATGAAGAGCATCGGAGACAGCGTCGGCCTCGCAAACGCCCAGCATGCGACCCTGATGGACAGAATGTACCGCCATCAGCGGCACATCTACGACATTACCCGCAAATACTATCTGCTCGGACGTGACCGCACGATTGAACGTCTGGATATTCCCCATGGCGGCAGCCTTCTGGAGGTCGGCTGCGGCACAGGCCGCAATCTCCTGCTCGCCGCCCGTCATTTTCCGCTGGCCAAGCTCTACGGTCTCGATATCTCCGCCGAGATGCTGAGCACGGCGGCAGAGAACTTCTCGGGCAAGGTGGCGCGTCCAACGCTGCGCGTTTCTGACGCCACCACCTTCAGGCTGGGAGAGTTCGGTCGCAGCGAAGGGTTCGATCGCATCATGATCTCCTATGCGATCTCGATGATTCCCGAATGGGAAAAGGCCGTGGAACGTGCCCTCCTGTCGCTGGCACCGGGCGGATCGCTGCACATCGTCGATTTCGGCCAGCAGGAGCACCTGCCCGTCTGGTTCCGCAGCCTGCTGCAGGCGTGGCTGACGAAGTTCCACGTCACACCGCGTTCAAACCTCCGCTACGTACTGGAGACGCTTGCCGGAAGCCATAATGCATCCCTGGAGTTCGAGCCGCTCGCCCGCGGCTATGCGTGGCGTGCGGTGCTGACGATGCCGAAAATTTGAGAAAGCCGCCTCACCGCTCAGGAATGAATTCTTAATCCTTCCTCTTGTCATAACCGGTTGTTTACCCTGTTATGGTAAATACGGATTAACGATATGCCGCGTCGGCCAATGAGCCGGCGCGCGCAATCGGCGGGAACTCATTCAACTGGGAACATCATGCGGCGGCTCATTCCGGCTCTTCTTGGCACCTTGCTGGTCCTTAGTGGCTGCACCTCGACCAGTTACGATTTCCTCGAGACCGCCTCCGTCGCACGACCGAAGTTCAAGGATAACGATCCGCACGATTTCGGGCGCAACTCGCCGCACAGGCACGAGGTGCACGGCATCGACGTTTCCAAATGGAATGGCGAAATCGAGTGGGCGACCGTGCGCAAGTCCGGCGTATCCTTCGCCTTCATCAAGGCGACCGAAGGCACCGATCGTCTCGATTCCCGATTCGAAGAATACTGGCGCGGCGCGGCCGCAGCCGGTGTGCCGCACGCGCCCTACCACTTCTATTACTTCTGTGCGCCCGCCGATGCGCAGGCCGACTGGTTCATCCGCAACGTGCCGAAGGAATCGATGAAGCTGCCGCCGGTACTCGATGTGGAGTGGAACCCCGCCTCCCCGACCTGCAAGACGCGGCCGTCACCCGATGTGGTTCGCTCCGAAATCCAGCGCTTCCTTACCCGCATCGAAAACTACTACGGCAAGCGGCCGATCATCTATACCAGCGTCGATTTCCACCGGGACAATCTGGTCGGCCAGTTCAAGAACTATCATTTCTGGGTTCGTTCGGTCGCAGCTCATCCATCGGAAATCTATCCGCAGCGCCAATGGGCTTTCTGGCAATATACCGGCACGGGCGTCATTCCGGGCATCAGCACCCCGACCGACATCAACGTCTTCTCCGGAAGCGAGAAGAACTGGCGCACATGGGTCGCGTCTGCCTCCAACGCCCGCAGCTGACGACGAACGAAACGCCAGACCGCCGTGGATAGCGGGTTCAGTTGCCACAAAAGCGTATACCACTTCTGCGCGACCTGCTTTGGACTTGCTTTTTGAGCCAATACAGGCAGATGTGCGACGAAATAATCGCAGGGGCGACGAAACAAAACCTCTGCGATTGTCTTTCACGATCTTGCCCATGCTTCCGCCACAAAGGGAAGGAAACCAGTGGGCCAATCGCACATTTGAGGAATTCTGATGTTCAGCTTCTCGCAACGCAGCCTGGTTCTTGCTGCCACTCTTTTTGCCTTGTCCTGCGGTTCCGCGCTCGCCGTGACCCCAACCGTCTCCCCCGATGACCCGAAGCAGGTTCCCTGCGGTGGCGATCTGCCGACCTTCCTCAAGGGCGTGAAGGACGAAGCCATCGGTAAGGGCGTATCGGCAGAAGCTGTCGACAAGGCGCTCGCCGGTGCCCAGATCGACCAGAAGGTTCTTTCGCGCGACCGCGCTCAGGGCGTCTTCCGCCAGACCTTCCTCGAATTCTCGCAGCGCACCGTCAGCCAGGGCCGTCTGGACATGGGCCGCAAGAAGCTTCAGGAATATTCCTCCACCTTCAAGCGCGCCGAGGACGAGTTCGGTGTGCCCGCTGGCGTCATCGCCGCCTTCTGGGCGATGGAAACCGATTTCGGCGCCGTACAGGGCGATTTCAACACCCGCAATGCCTTGGTCACACTGTCGCATGATTGCCGCCGTCCGGAGCTCTTCCGTCCGCAGCTGATCGCACTCACCGAAATGGTCCAGCATGGCGATCTTGACCCTGCGACCAACACGGGTGCATGGGCAGGCGAAATCGGCCAGGTGCAGATGCTGCCGAAGGACATTATTGCATTCGGCGTCGATGGTGATGGCGATGGCCACGTCAACGTCAAGGGTAGCTCGCCGGACGCGATCCTGACGGCTGCGAAATTCATCCAGCACCTCGGCTTTAAGAAGGGCGAGCCCTGGATCCAGGAGGTTTCGGTACCGGAAAACCTGCCGTGGGAAAAATCCGGCCTTGGCGGCACCATGACCGCTGGTGACTGGTTCAACCTTGGCGTTACGCCGCGCGACGGCGACAAGAAGTTCGCCAATCTCCAGGCAGCGCTCATCATGCCGCAGGGCCGCAAGGGACCGACCTTCCTCACCTACCCGAACTTCAACATCTATCTCGAGTGGAACCAGTCGTTTATCTACACGACCTCTGCGGCCTATTTTGCCACACGTCTGATGGGCGCTCCGGTCTACAACAAAGGCAACCCGGATCCCGGCCTCAACGATGCCGAGATGAAGGAACTGCAGACGAAGCTGGATGCCAAGACGCATGATGTCGGCAAGATCGATGGCATTCTCGGCTCCGGTACTCGCATCGCCGTTCAGCGCGAACAGCAGCGTCTGGGCCTCCCCGCCGATGGCTGGCCGACCCGCGAGCTCCTCGACAAGCTTTAATGATCTGAGACGATCGGATTCGATGAAAATGGCCGGGGGAAACCTCGGCCATTTACTTTTTTTACGGTCGGAATAACGAAATCTTCACCGTGTAATATAAGTTGTTTTTCAATGGATTGCTGCCGCAATTTCACCCAGAAGCGGCCTGTTTGGTGTGCAGCGCATCATAAAAAGCGCTTTTCAAAAGACACAAAAGGGTCATAATGCTTACTGTCAACGAACAGGAGGCAGAGCATGGGACTTACAAATTCTCTTAATGCCTTGGCAGTCGGCGTGGCGTTTGCGTTTGTCGGATTGATGCTTTTCATCTGACGAAGCGTTGGGGTTTAGGACGCCCGGCCGCAAGTTGATCCTCATAAGCCATTAAAAAAGCGCAGGTTTTTCTACCTGCGCTTTTTTTATTTTGATTTGATCGCGGCTCAATCAGGCGGCAGATTTGCGCGCTGGCCGGAAGCCGACATTCTCTAGAACGGCATTGACCAGTGGTGCGCGGTTCATCGTGTAGAGATGGAATTCGTTAACGCCGCGACGCTGCAGATCAAAGATCTGCTCGGCAGCAACATCGGCGGCAACCTTGGCACGACCGACCGGATCATCATCATAACCGGCAAAGCGCTCGTCGAGAAAAGCTGGAATGCTGGTGCCGCAGCGACCGGCAAAACGCTTCAACTGCGTAAGGTTCTGGATCGGCATGATGCCCGGCACGACCGGTATTTTGATACCGGCTTTGGTGACGCGCTCCATGTAACGTTCGAAGATATCATTGTCGAAGAAGAATTGCGTCAGCGCCCGGGTTGCACCGTTATCCGCCTTGAGCTTCAGCATCTCGATATCGACGGCATTGCTTTCGCTCTCCGGATGCTTTTCCGGATAGGAGGACACCGAAATCTCGAAGTCGCCCAGTTCCTTCAAGCCGCGCACAAGGGCAGCGGCGTTCTCGTACCCTTCCGGGTGCGGCTTGTAGGCCGTACCGATTCCCGTCGCAGGATCACCGCGAAGCGCAACGAAATGCTTGACGCCCACATTGCGTAGCTCTTCCACAACCTCGTGTGTCTCGCGCTTGCTGGCATCCACGCAGGTCAGGTGCGATGCCGTCGACAAGCCTGCCACCGAGATCATCCGGCGCACTGCTTCCAGCGTCGGCGCCTTTGTGGTGCCCCCTGCCCCATAGGTCACGGATACGAAGTCCGGGTTCCAGCGCGACAGGTCTTCCACCGTTTCCCAAAGCTGCACATCCATATCAGGGCTCTTCGGCGGGAAGAACTCGAAGGAGAGCTTGAAGTCGCTGGAAGGGTTGCGGTCGATCTCTGTCTTGGTCATGTCATGCCCTCCCGGCGGAAACGAATTGAGGCTCTGCGGATTGATCCCCGGCAATCAGCAGGCGCGGGTCGCGTGCAACCCAGATGGTGACGTCCAGCGACTGGGCGGATGCCTTGCCGGAATGCAAGTCCACCGACTTTTCCGGCGAGAGACCGGCCTTCTTCAGCCACTCTTCCATGGTCTGGTTTGAGAAGCCCAGGCGAACATGCGCGTGCTCTTCTCGCAGATATTCCAGCGAATGGGGCGCCAGATCAATGATCACCAGACGGCCATTGGGGCGCAGCATCCGCGCCGCCTCGGCAATCGCCATTTCCGGATGATCGAGAAAATGCAAAACCTGGTGGACGACGACCAGATCGAAATCCTGGCCTTCGAGCGGCAGGTTGAGAATATCGCCGTGACGCACGGAGGCATGTGCCACACCCACCTTGTCCAGATTGGAGCGTGCAACTGCCAGCATGTCGCGGCTGGCATCGATGCCGATGGCGCGACGATAAATGCCGCTGAGAAGCTGCAGGATACGGCCAGTGCCCGTACCGAGATCGAGCATCGAATCAACCGGTGTCGTACCGATGAGCTTCAGAAGTGCCGCATCGACGGCCTCATCGCTGACATGCAGGCGGCGAAGCTCGTCCCAGGCAGAGGCGTTACGGCTGAAATATTCCTGCGCGCGCGTTGCGCGCACGCGCTTGACGGCCGCAAGTCGCTCATTGTCCCGCGACAAAACGGCATCGGCAGAAGACGCAAGCGACAGCAACTGCTTGACGAGTTCGGCAGACTTGCCATCCTGCTTCAGGCGGAAGTAAGCCCAGGCACCTTCCTGATAGCGGTCGATCAGATCTTCCTCGGCCAGAAGCTTGAGATGACGCGAGATACGCGGCTGCGACTGACCGAGAATTTCGGTGAGGTCGGTCACCGTCAAGTCACCGGCAGACAGCAGCGCCAGCAAGCGAAAGCGCGTCGGCTCCCCCGCTGCCTTCAACAGATCCACCAGATTATCCAACCCGAGCGCCAAAGCCGCAACCTCATCCAATCAACATATAAAGATATCTTTATACGATTAGCAAAGAGATGCAAGACTGGACTTGCATCCAGACTCGAAAACCAGTGGAGGAGAGCAAGCACCAAATGTTCCGTCCACGACCGGACACCTCTTGGCCGGCCACCAAGGATTTCTCCCACCAAGATCAGCGGCTTTCCGCCACTGGAAATATCTGCAAAGAATGCCTTGACCTCAACTATGGTTGAGGTCGTACCAACGCGAGCAACTCAAAAAGCAGCCTCGAAGCAGGCGCATAACCAGGAGTACGCTCATGATTTCCCTCAAAGGTCTCTACGAAACCCATTTCACCGTTTCAAACCTTGATCGATCCATCGATTTCTACCGCGATGTCGTCGGATTGGAGCTGGCGCATGTCATACCCGAAAGGAATGTAGCGTTCTTCTGGGTTGCAGGCCGCGAGACCTCTATGCTGGGTCTATGGTCCATACACAGTTCTCCACTGCGAAACCGGCTGCACATCGCTTTCCAAACAAGCCTTGAGCAATTGCTGAAGTCTTCCGACTATCTGCGCTCCAAGGACATCACTCCAAGAGACGGTGCTGGATCGGAGATCGAAGAGCCCATCATCTTTCCCTGGATGCCGGCTGCCAGCGTCTACTTTGATGATCCCGATGGCCACTCGCTGGAGTATATCGCGCTCCTGCCAGATCAGCCTCGCAGAGACATACCCGGGACGCTAACCTTCTCCAAGTGGAAGCAAATTGCTGCTGGTCAATCCTAAAGCAGAGACCGCTCCACAAAAAAAGAGAGGCGGAATGATCTCCCGCCTCTCTCATTATCCTAGAACGCGAGCCGCTTTCAGAACTCGGTCCACTCATTTGCCGCGACGGCTGCGTTGCCATGCGTCATCGGCGCCGAGCGCATGCGAGCAGCTTGTGGCTGCGGCGCCGGTCGTGAAGATGCTGCGTGACGCATCGTTTCGCCCATGCCGCGCAATTGGCTTGCGGCGTGGCCAAGCTCGAACTGCGAGAGAAGCTCCTTAAGCTTGATGCTTTCCTGCGCAAGTGCGGCACCAGACGCACTCATCTCCTCCACCATCGCGGCGTTCTGCTGGGTAGCCTGATCCATGTGGTTGACGGCGTGATTGACTTCGGCCAGCCCCACAGACTGCTCTTGCGCGGCAGTGGCGATGGCGTCCATGTGGATATTGACCGACTGTACGAGCTCGGCAATTTGCGAAAGACCCGAACCGGTATCGCTGACGAGGCGAACGCCTTCGCTGACCGCGATGGCGGAGTTGCTGATCAGCTGCTTGATCTCCTTGGCCGCACTGGCGGAGCGTTGCGCCAATTCGCGCACTTCCTGCGCGACGACCGCAAAGCCCTTACCCGCTTCGCCAGCGCGTGCCGCTTCGACACCGGCGTTCAACGCCAGAAGGTTCGTCTGGAACGCGATCTCGTCGATGACGCTGATGATCTGGCCGATCTGCTTCGAAGACCCTTCGATCCGCTCCATCGCAGCAACGGCGTTGCCGACGACCTCACCGGAATGATCGGCCTTCTTTCGGGCCTCGAGCACCACGTCGCGGGCTTCATTCGTGCGTCTGGATGTCGCCGTCACATTCGCCGTGATCTCTTCGAGCGCAGCAGCCGTCTCCTCTAGAGAAGCAGCCTGTTGTTCCGTACGCTTGGAAAGATCGTCGGACGCGTCCGATATCTCCCTGGAGCCGCCGGTGACCGTATCGACAGAGCCCCCGACGCTTACCAGGGCTTCGCGCAACTGGCGGACCGAGGTGTTGAAATCGTGGCGCAGTCCCTCGAACTGTGCAGCGAGAGGCTCATTGACTTCGCAAAGCATGTCTCCCGCCGCAAGGCGTTTCATGGCCGAAGCGAAGGTGCCGGTGGCCTGCACCAGTCGTGCTTCGGCCTCTTCTTCCGCCTGCCGGTGCATTGCCACGCGCTCGTTCTCCGAACGAACACGATTGGCTTCGGCCTCTGCTTCCAACTGCTTGTTACGGATCGCAGCTTCGCGGAAGACCGCCACGGAGCTCGCCATGCCGCCGATCTCGTCGTTGCGGCTCGCACCGTCGATCGTAACGGAAAGATCGCCGTCAGCAAGCTGGCGCATGCTGCGGGTCAGGGCAGAGACTGGCTTCGTCACACGGTTGACGACGATGACCATACCAGCGACGCCGATCGCCACGGCAGCGACGAGAAGCACCAAGTAGAAGATAAGGGACTGCAGATAGGCTGCTTCATGCGCCATCGCGACGCGGTTCAGTTCGTCCATGGCAAGCGAAGCGACCGAGGCAATCGTGCCCAGCGCAGCCGTGACCTTCGGGCGCCATTCGTCGATGGAGACGCCGCCAGGCTCACCGGCCTTCAGCTTGCTGACGATTGCGGAACGCCAGCCAGCAAAATCACCCTTGAAATATCCATTGTCGGCCTTGACCAACTCATCCTTCAAGGTCTGAGCAACATCGGGATGATTGATCAGGACGCGAACGGACTTCCAGGCGAAATCGACACCTGCATCCGCCGATGTGACACTGATTACCTCGGCCGGGTTCAAACCACGATTGGCAGCGATCGCGCCGTTCATCACCACCGTACCGGTACCACCCAGGGCACGCGCGGCCCACGCCTGGGCACGGATCTGGATCAACGCGACCGAGCTTGGATCGAGATTGCGCATCTCACCTTCGATTGCCAGCGAGGACGCCTCAAGCGAATTGAGGAATTCCGTACCCAGATCGAGCGTTACCTTGTCGAGGCCCTTTTCCCGTTGCTCCAGTTCAAGCGTGAGGGCCTCGTCAATCTTCTTTCGATGGGCAACGAGCCTATCATACATGGAGCGAGTGGTCGCCATGGCGCTACCGATTTCTGGCGTTGCCACGGTTTCGCTACCAGCCAATGCTTGAGAGATCGCGGCATCGACCTTAGCCCGCGCCTTCTGAACGGATTCGTAGGATGTGGCGCCCGCGGCGCGCGACATCGTCAAAGCAGTCGCACTATCGCCGCGCTCGCTGCGAAAGTTCAACAGAACGTTGAATAGCGCGCGATCGAGGTCTGCCAACTCGTTGACCGACTGGCTGACCTTATATTGCGAGTATGCCGAATAGGTCAAAGAACCGACGATGCCGCAGAGCATAATGCTCACAAGCAAAAAGGCACCGACAAGAATATTCCTGATAGAAAACATGGGTCCCTCAAAAAGCGGAGCCGCACGATTTGGAAAATCTTGACCGCGCGGGAAAGGTTGATGCTGTGCTTTCCCAACCTAAGCGAGTGCGGCATAAAATTTGGTAAACCCGGGTCGAGTTTCGTGATGACGGCAACAAAGAGTTGCAAATCAATAGAAAAAAGGCACCGGCTTTCGCCGATGCCTCGTCCTCATTGCTGAGCGGCAACCGATCTTAACGCGTCAGGCGCTTGTACGCCTGGCTGCCGGGGTTCAGCGCATCCGGACCGAGACGGCGGACCTTGTCCTGCTCGTAATCTTCGAAGTTGCCTTCGAACCACTCCACATGACCGTCGCCTTCAAAAGCGAGGATGTGCGTGGCCAGACGGTCGAGGAACATGCGATCGTGGCTGATGATGATGGCGCAGCCGGCGAACGCTTCCAGCGCGCTTTCCAGCGCACCCAGCGTTTCGGTATCGAGGTCGTTGGTCGGTTCGTCGAGGAGAAGAACGTTGCCGCCGGCCTTCAGCATCTTGGCAAGGTGAACGCGGTTGCGCTGACCACCGGAGAGATTGCCGACCTTCTGCTGCTGATCGCCGCCCTTGAAGTTGAAGGCGCCGCAATAGGCTCTGCTGTTCATGTCGAACTTGCCGAGCTTGATGATTTCCGCGCCGCCGGAAATTTCTTCCCAGACGGTCTTGTCGGCATCGAGAGCATCGCGGCTCTGGTCGACATAGCCGAGATGAACCGTTTCACCAATGCGGATCGAACCGGCATCCGGCTTTTCCTGGCCGGTGATCATCTTGAAGAGCGTCGACTTACCGGCACCGTTCGGGCCGATGATGCCGACGATGCCACCTGGCGGCAGCTTGATCGACAAATCGTTGATCAGCGTGCGGCCTTCGAAGCCCTTCTTGACACCTTCGAGTTCGACGACGACCTGACCGAGACGTTCGGAAACAGGAATGATGATCTGCGCATCGCCGGGACGAATGTTCTCGGCCGCATCGACCAGCTGTTCGTAGGCCTTGATACGCGCCTTGGACTTCGCCTGACGGGCCTTCGGGCTGGATGCAATCCACTCCTGTTCGCGCGACAGCGACTTCTGGCGACCGGCTTCTTCACGCGCTTCCTGCTGCATGCGCTTGGCCTTGGCCATCAGGTATGCGGAGTAGTTGCCTTCGTAAGGAATGCCGCGGCCACGGTCGAGCTCGAGGATCCAGCCCGTGACGTTATCGAGGAAGTAGCGATCGTGGGTGATCATCATGACGGCGCCGGGATAGTCGCGCAGATGCTTTTCGAGCCAGGCGATCGTTTCAGCGTCGAGGTGGTTGGTCGGTTCGTCGAGCAGCAGCAGGTCCGGCTGCGACAGCAGCAGACGGCAAAGGGCGATACGACGACGCTCACCACCCGAAAGAACAGTCACGTCGGAATCCTTAGGCGGGCAGCGCAGCGCTTCCATCGCCATTTCGACCTGCTGTTCAAGGTCCCACAGGTTCTGGCTGTCGATGATGTCCTGGAGCTTGGCGCCTTCATCGGCGGTCTCGTCGGAATAGTTCATCATCAATTCGTTGTAGCGGTCGAGCACGGCCTGCTTGTCGGCAACGCCTTCCATGACGTTTTCGAAGGCGTTCTTGTTGGGATCGAGCTTCGGCTCCTGTTCCAGATAGCCGACAGTCGCGCCTTCGGCCAGCCACGCTTCGCCCGTGAATTCCTTGTCCTGACCGGCAATGATGCGCAGAACGGTGGACTTACCGGCACCGTTGGGCCCGAGAATACCGATCTTGGCATCCGGGTAGAAGGAGAGGTTCACGTTCTCGAGAATCTTCTTCGCGCCATAGGACTTGTTCAGCCCGGACATGTGATAGATGAATTGGCGTGCCATTGTAGCGAATGCTCCGCGTCGGATGTGAAAATTCGGATTGGGAAATTTGCCGCTATGTAAGGTAAACGGGGCTGAGGAGCAACCTCTTGGCCAATAATAAGCAAGTGGAAGAGCGCATGGGCGACGATCTGATGTTCGGCAAAATCGAGCGGCTGGAAAGCTCATCCGGCGCCACGCTCGCCTATCGCCATGAACCTGCCAGAGGCGAACCGCAAGGTGTTCTGATGATCTGCCACGGGCTTGTCGATCATGCCGGGCGTTATCGCCACTTCGCCGATTTCATGGCCGATCACGGCTTCGAGGTCTATGCGCATGACCATCGCGGCCATGGCCGCACGCGCTCGGCGGACGCACCGATCGGGCGCTTCGCTTCCAGGGACGGACTCTACAAGGTCGTCGAGGACGTCATCGCCATGCGCGATCTGGTCGAGCAACGCCATCCAGGCCTCCCCGTCATTCTCTTCGGTCACTCCATGGGCGGACTGATCGCACTCAACACCGCCGTCAGCCACCCGGATCGTTTTGACGCACTCTCCATCTGGAACTCCAACCTCAACACCGGCGTGATGGGGCGCCTCGCGCAAGCTGTTCTGCGCATCGAAAAAATGCTGAAGGGCTCCGACGTGCCGTCCGCCGTTCTGCCAAAAGCCACCTTCCGCATCTGGAATGCGCGCATGCCGGAAAAGCGCACCACAGCCGACTGGCTGAGCCACGACAAGGCGGCCGTCGATGCCTATGTCGGCGATCCGCTCTGCCAGTTCGAGGCCAGTGTTTCGCTGTGGCAGGATGTCTTCGAAATGTCCTACCGCGGCCCGAAACTGATCCAGCGCTTGTCCAAGCAGCTTCCGATCCTGCTCGTCAGTGGTGACCAGGACGCCGCGACCAATGACGGCCGAGAAATCCGCTGGCTGGCGGAGAAATTCCGCAATGCCGGCTTCTCGGATGTGGAAGACAAGATCTACACGGGCATGCGCCACGAGACGCTGAATGAGATCGGCTGGGAAAAGCCTGCTGCGGATTTCGCGGCCTGGGCTGCAAGAGTGACCACGGGCAAGAACAGCGTCGTTTCCCAAACGGAATAAGGCCATGAGATAAATTCACATGCGCGCCTCAACCCGCCCGTCTATAAGGCTCGGGAAAGCGCAAGGTAACTCATGGTCGAACCGTCATCCTCGAAAGAGCCGCCCCTAAAGGGCATTCGTGTCATCGAACTTGCCCGCGTTCTGGCAGGCCCATGGGCGGGCCAGATGCTTGCCGATATGGGTGCCGATGTCATCAAGGTGGAAAGCCCGGATGGTGGCGACGATACCCGCGCCTGGGGACCGCCCTTCGTCGAAAGCCAGGATGGCGACAACCTCTCGGCCGCCTATTACCACTCGACCAATCGCGGCAAACGCTCCATCACTGTAGACCTCAAGACCGAGGAAGGCCGCCAGATCGTGCGGCGCCTGGTCAAGACCGCCGACGTAGTGATCGAGAACTTCAAACGCGGCGGGTTGGAGAAATATGGCCTGGATTACCAGAGCCTTCGCGCACTGAACCCGAAGCTGATCTACTGCTCCATTACCGGTTTCGGCCAGACGGGACCATATGCGGATTTTGCCGGTTACGATTACATCGTCCAGGGCATGTCCGGCTTCATGTCGATCACTGGCGAACCGGACGGCCAGCCGATGAAGGCGGGCGTGGCCGTTGCCGATATCTTCACCGGCATCTATTCCGTCACCGCCATTCAGGCAGCCCTGATCCACACCCTCAGAACCGGCCAGGGTCAGCACATCGATATGGCGCTGCTGGACGTGCAGTCCGCCGTGCTCGCCAATCAGAACATGAACTACCTGATCTCGAGCAAGCCGCCCGTCAGGCTCGGCAATGCGCACCCGAACATCTCCCCCTATGAGGTGGTGCCGACAGCCGATGGCTTCCTCATTCTTGCCGTCGGCAATGACGGTCAGTTCAAGCGCCTCTGCAAGATCCTCGGCATCGAGGCGATTGCCGATGACGAGCGCTACGCCACCAACAAAGCGCGCGTGGCGCACAAGCTGGACGTCCGGCAGATCGTTTCCACCGAGACGCTGAAATGGATGAAGCGGGATCTTCTGACCGCCTGCGAAAGCAATGCGGTTCCGGCAGGCCCGATAAACTCCATTGAGGAAATGTTTGCCGATCCGCAGGTTCAGGCACGCGGTCTTCGCATCGATCTGGAAGCCGCCGATGGCACGGTCATCCCCGGCGTCCGCACGCCGATCGTGCTCTCGGAAACGCCGCTGCGCTACACCCGTCCAAGCCCGCGCCTTGGAGAACATCAGGCCGAAGTTCTGGCCGAACTGGACGATATCGAAAGGAACATCGCGCAATGACGACTTTGGGAAAAAGAACCGGCGGGCAGCTGATTGTCGAGGCGCTGAAAGCCAATGGCGTATCGCGCGTCTCCTGCGTGCCAGGCGAAAGCTATCTGGCGGTTCTGGATGCGCTTTATGAAAGCGGCATCGAGACCGTCGTCTGCCGCCAGGAAGGCGGCGCCGCGATGATGGCCGACACCTGGGGCCGCCTGACCGGCGAACCCGGCATCTGCATGGTCACACGCGGTCCAGGCGCCACCAATGCGTCCGCCGGCCTGCACGTCGCAAGACAGGATTCGATCCCGATGATCCTCTTCGTCGGCCAGGTGCAGCGCGACGCACGCGAGCGCGAAGCCTTCCAGGAAGTCGAATATCGCCGCGCCTTCACCGAATTCGCCAAATGGGTCGGCGAGATCGACGATGCACGCCGTATCCCCGAATTCGTCACACGCGCCTTTGCGGTTGCAACATCCGGCCGCCCCGGCCCAGTCGTGCTGACACTGCCCGAAGATATGCTGGTGGAAGAGGTCGAAGCGCCCGAAGCCAAAGCATACACGCCGGTCGAAAACCATCCCGGCCGCAAGCAGATGGAGAAGTTCACTGAACTGCTCGCAAACGCCAAGCGCCCGATGTTCATCCTCGGCGGCACGCGTTGGTCGGAAGAGGCCGTCACCTTATTCAAGCACTTCGCCGAAGGCCTGAAGGTGCCGGTCGGCTGCTCCTTCCGCCGCCAGATGCTCTTCGATCACACGAGCGCCTCCTATGCGGGCGATGTGGGCATCGGCATCAATCCGGCGCTGTCGAAGGAGATCAAGGAGTCCGATCTCATCGTGCTTGTCGGCGCCCGCATGTCGGAAATGCCGTCCTCCGGCTACACCATGCTGGACATCCCCTACCCGTCGCAGACGCTGGTCCATGTCTTCCCAGAGGCCGAGGAGCTTGGCCGCATCTATCGCCCGGATCTCGCCATCTGCGCCGCGCCGGAGGACTTCGTCGAAGCTCTGGCAGAGCTCAAAATGGATGCAAACCCAGCCTGGGAAGAACGCACTTCTGCCATGCACGAGGCCTATCTGAAATGGTCCACACCCCCCAAGACCGGTCCCGGCAACGTGCAGATGGGGCCGATCATGGACTGGATCGAGGCCAATGTGCCGGAGGATGCGATCTTCACCAATGGCGCCGGCAACTACGCCACATGGGTCCACCGCTTCCACCGCTTCCGCCGCTTCAACACGCAAGCCGCGCCCACCTCCGGCTCCATGGGCTATGGCCTGCCCGCAGCCGTTGCGGCAAAACACCTCTTCCCGGAACGAGAAGTCATCTGCTTTGCGGGTGATGGCTGCTTCATGATGCATGGGCAGGAATTCATCACCGCCGTGCGCTACGGCCTGCCGATCATCACTGTGCTCGTCAACAACGGCACCTATGGCACGATCCGTATGCACCAGGAGCGGGAATATCCCGGCCGAGTCAGCGCCACCGATCTCGTCAACCCGGACTTCGTCGCCTATGCCCAAGCCTTCGGCGGACATGGGGAGTTGGTGGAAAAGACCGAAGACTTTGGTCCTGCCTTCGAACGCGCACGCGCCAGCGGCAAAGCGGCCATCATCGAGATCAAGCTCGACGCAGAAGCCATTACCCCTGCCCGCACGCTGACGCAGATCAGGAACAAGAGCTGAGGACAATATCTTTCGTCGGGATCGAAACATTGGTCGCGTTGCAAGAAGATCAGCGCGACCACTGGTCCTGAATGAAAAGCAATGCGATCGTAGCTGGTACAATGACAAAGCTGCAGCAATAGATCCAGTAGGCCGTCAGCGCCCACCGATCTCCGTTTTGGGAATGCTTCCGCAGCATGCTGGCCACCCGATGGTAACCACGGAACCCTCCGAACCACCTCGGCATAGCCTCACCAGGTGCACCTTCTTTGCGACCAAGTTTCCGCGCGTAGAAAAACGGCATTAAACCCGCAAGTGCATTTAGAGCTAAGAGAGTTGCAACCCAGGTTGGCATGTCCTTCACCACTTGAACGTATTGCGCATTTTGCGGGTAGTGCCTCTTATCATTCGCTTCGCTTCTTGCGTATGATCGGGGAATGCAAATTGTGCAGAGAGTGCATAAGAATTTAAGACTGGTCCAACGTAGGACACAAGCACAGGACGTCACGGACTGCCATGCACAACAGCAAAATCCCGGTCATCACACCCCGCAATGCCAAGATCGAAGCTTCGGCCGGTGCTCCCTTCGAAGCCATCCGGGTGGCACGCGATGTGCTGCTGACATCCCGAACCTGCGGTCTGGCAACTCTCGATCCCGCAAGCGGCTACCCCTACAATACCGCCACCAACATCGCCGTCGAGCCGGATGGAACGCCGTTCTTCTTCGCCGCGCGCCTGGCGCTTCATGCGCGAAACATCGAGGCTGATCCCCGCATCTCGCTGGTGCTTGCTCCCTTTAACAAGGGCGACGCCCTTACCTTGCCTCGTCTGACATTGGTCGGCCGGGCCGAACTGATGAGCGACGCGGAAACACCACTTGCCAAGGCGCGCTATATCGCACGCTACCCAAAGGCCAAGCTCTACCTCGGTTTACCGGACACCCAGCTTTACCGGATGAGGATTGACGGCGTGCAAATCAATGGCGGCCCTGCGCGCAACGCCAGCAACATCACCGCCGACAACCTGCGCACGGATTTGACCGGCGCAGACAGTTTGATCGCTGCGGTCGACCACGAGATAGCCCACATCAACGCGATCAAGGGCGAAGCCTCAAGGCTCGCCGTCATGGCCGGTAGGAAGCCCGGGGCATGGAAGGTCACCTCGATCGATCCTGACGGCGTCAATCTGGCCTCGTCACAGGATCTGGCAAGACTGTGGTTTGCCGAGCGGGTCACCGACTTGAATCAACTTGCCAAGGCACTGACTCAATCTGCGAAGTGATACAGCTAAGAGATTCGGATGAAACGTTTTTTTCGTTTCCCACGCTCTCACCCAACAAAAAAGCCGGCCCTAAGGACCGGCTTTCAAAACACTATCGCTGATGATCAGATCGCGGCGGTGACGATGAACTCGACCTTATAGTCCGGCGTTGCAAGGGCTGCTTCGCTGGTGGCGCGCGCCGGTGGGTTGGCCGGGTCGATCCAGCCTTCCCAGACGGCGTTCATCTCACCGAATGTGGACATATCAGAGAGGTAGATGATCGTCTGCAGGATCTTCGACTTGTCGGAGCCGGCCAGAGCCAGCAGGCGATCGACTTCAGCCAAAGCAGACTTGCTCTGTTCGGTCACGGAGGTGCCCTCGCCGACCTGGCCTGCGAGGTAGACGGTGTTGCCGTGAACGACGGCACCGCTCATGCGCTTGCCGGGTTCGATACGCTTGATGCTCATGGAAATACTCCTGTTTGGTAGGCTCTAGATAAACGGCGCAGGATCAACCGCGCAGATGATGGGTCTTTTCGTAAATAGCGGTGGAGCGCGCACCCGAACGGCAATAGCCGAGCATCGGGCGCTGCAATTCGTCCAGCGCATCCACCATGCCGCTAACCGCATCCGGATCGACTCCGAAGCGACCAACCGGCACATGCATGATCGTCAGGCCGAGCTCTTCAGCCCGTTCGGCGATATCGGCAAAACGCGGCTGGCCTTCTTCCTCGTCATCGGGACGGTGACAAACGATGGATTTGAAACCGAGCGCCTTCACCTCATCGAGATCGGCCACGCTGATTTGGCCGGTTACGGAGTAATCGTCATCGATGCGTCTGATATCCATCTTCTATCCTCCGAAGGTGACGGCATTGCGGGACCCAAAGCCCCGCCATTTCGCAAAATCCGTATCCGATGTAAGGGGTTGAGCCGGATGCGTCAATGACAGGCTTTTTCAATTAAACAGCCGTTGAGAGAATAGAAAAGCGCAAACCATAGCTGCGGCTTTCACCCGGCTGCAACATATTGAACTCGCCTGCTCTTTCCAACTCGGCCCGGTCCACCCAGCGATGTGAGACCGGCTCTATGCCAAGCACATTGGCCGGCGCCTTCTGGTTTCGCCACATCTGCAGATAGGGGAGTGTGTCGGTCCGAAACGAGACTTTCAGGCGCCGCCCACCAATGGATGCCATCGGCCCAAGTGTTAGCGTCGCCCAGCCATTTTCTCCCTGCGCCGGCACACAAAAGACGCTGCCCGGCTCGTCTCCGAAGCGCCAACCGAAGCCACCGCCGTCAAAAGACGCGCCCTCAAGCCGCACCGCATCGTCAAACAGCTTCGCCGCAACGTTCATGTGATACATGAGGAATGTCGGACGAGCATGATCGCTGGTGTTGGTCACCCGGTCCTCAAGGCTCACCTCACCGCTTGCACCATCGATTCGCCAGACCCGCTCCAGGAGCGCTGTCCCGCCCTCTGCGAGCGAGACAGGAACCTGCGCCGCCGCTTCGGCATTACCATCCGATACGGACCAGCGCGTGATCTCGGCCGGATGAGAGGAGAAGGAGCCATGCAGGGGGAACTTTCGCCCGCTCGCATCACCCGGAATGAGCTGCGGATGACGAATATGGTCTGGACCACAGGTGAACAAAAACCCTTCGAGCGAATGATCGATACGCGGGTCGCCATCGTCTGGAATGGCGCGCTCGGGCGCGATGTTCACACCATCGACGATGCAGGGGCCGATATCGAGAACGGAGGTCTCGTCAAGGAAAATCGACGGCGACTTTCCGGCTTTGAACTCTTTCATCAGCGGCTTCTCCCACGCATGTCTATGACGCCTTCGAATGAGGCTTGTCCCGCGCGAATACGTAATATCTGTGATGCTATTGACGCAAGTTCACGCAAAAGCGATCGCAAGGGCCAGAAATTAAGATTGCATTAACCGCGAATTCACCTTTTTCACAATAGGGTCAAGATTACCGTGTGTTTATTGGGACTAACCCAAGGGATCGCAAGAACGTGAAACTTTTTCTTAACGCCGTGTTCTGTCTGGCAGTCGCAGCATCGCCGGTGCTTGCACCGTCGCACGCCTCCGCACAGCAGCGCTATGTCACTCAGGAACAGGGCGTCCTGGTCGCGCCAGACGGCACCGTTCTCGACTATCTGCCGAACCCGAATGATGTGGTCATCAGCCGGGACCGCATGGGCCGCACCGTCTATTACGACCGCTATGGCAACCTCGTCGGCACGCAGATGCCGGGCGGCGCTCAACAGCAGCGGCAGGCGCCGCGCGACCCTTACCAGGCGCAGCGAGATCCCTACTACAGCGAACCCGACACCTATTATCCCCCGCCGCCCGGCGGATACCGCGAGCCTGAACAGCCGCGCCGCAGTTATGGCTATCAGGAGAATCAGCGCCTTCAACAGGGTAACGGCCAGTACCGCGACTACCGCGAGTTTCGCAATGATGGCATCGGCGACGATGTCTATACCGGCTCGGTCGAGCCCCAGCGCGGCGATGTCGAAAGCGGCCCTCTGAGCCAGCCGATGCCGGGCGAGAGCACGACAGCCGCCGTGCCACAGCCGGATCATCTGATCGAGCGTAACCAGCCGGTCACCGCACCGGTCAACCGCTCACGCCAGGAAATCGTCGCTCTTCAAGTCTTTCTCGACCGCGAGGGCATTTCGCCCGGCGTCATCGACGGCAAGATGGGTGACAACGTCAACAAGGCCATTTCCGCGTGGCAGGAGATGACCGGCGAGCGGCTGGACCCGAACAACACCGACGACATTCTCGAGCGTCTTCGTAACAGCGGCGGCATGGCGATCGTCGACTACACGATCACCGCAGCAGATGCGGCAGGCCCCTATGTCGCTTCCATCCCGGATGACTATGCCGCCAAGGCTGAGCTTCCCGCCATGTCCTACACGTCCACCACGGAAGCGCTAGCCGAGCGATTCCACATGGACGAGACCTATCTGAAGGAACTCAACCCCGGCGTTGATTTCACCGTTCCCGGCACGATCATCAAGGTTGCCAATCCGGGTGAACCAAAGAAGGGCCAGGTCGCGCGCATCGTGGCGCATAAGGGCATCAAGCAGGTCTTCGCGTACGATGAGGGCGGCACGCTGATCGCCGCCTATCCGGCGACCATCGGGTCTTCGGACACGCCGTCCCCGAGCGGCACCCATACGGTAGAGCGTATCGCGCTCAATCCGGGCTATACCTACAACCCGAAGATCAACTTCCAGCAAGGCCAGAACACCCAGATCCTGCAGATCCCGCCAGGGCCGAACGGCCCCGTAGGGACGGTATGGATCGCGCTTTCCAAACCTACCTACGGCATCCATGGGACGCCGGAACCTTCGAAGATCGGCAAGACCAACAGCCATGGCTGTATCCGCCTGACCAACTGGGATGCCACGGAGCTTGCCAAGATGGTCCGCCCCGGTGTCGTGGTAGAATTTGCCGAGTAGTATCCGGTTCCGCTCAGCAAAAATCCCCGGCTAGGTCATGGCCGGGGATTTTTCGTTTGAGCGGCTCGTTTGACTCAGCAGATGATCGAGACCAGCCGAAGCCTCAGCCCACTCTCACTGCCCGCTGCTCACTTCTCCGCTCTGTCAGGAAGAAGCCGAGAGCCATGACCGGCAAGGCGAAACCCAGCCAGGACGCCGCTGTCCACTGTCCGTGGGAATAGGCCCAGCCGCCAAGCGCCGATCCGACCGCACCGCCCATGAAGAAGGTTGCCATGAAGACGCCGTTGAGGCGGCTGCGGAACTCTGCGCCGAGCGCAAAGATGGCACGCTGGCTCAGCACCAGATTGGTGGTGACGGCAAAGTCCAGGATGATGGCGGCGACGACCAGCAGCGCCAGAGACAGACGGGATCCTTCCGGCGCGATATGGGTGACGAGGAAAGACGTCGCAGCCGTGATGAGCGCAAAGAGCGTTGCCCCCCATGTCCAGCCGCGATCCGCGACACGTCCAGCGATGGGAGCCGCAATCGCACCGGCCGCACCCGCCAAGGCAAAGAGCGCGATTTGTCCCTGCGTCAGTTGGAAAGCCGGGCCGCTCAGATAAAGCGGCGTGGTCGTCCAGAACAGGCTGAAGGCGCCAAACATCGCTGCCTGATAGGCAGACCGCCGCTGCAGGATCGGTGTCGTGCGCGCAAGCTCCGCCATGGATGCCAGAAGCGCGCGATAGGGCAGCTTCGCGTCCGGCATGCGCCGTGGCAGCTGCCGGTAGAGCACCATCGCCAGAATACCCATCGCTACAGCAGAGACCAGGAAGACGCCACGCCAGGAAACAAACTGCGAGAGAACACTGGAGACCGGGCGCGCCAGCATGATGCCGACCATCAAGCCGCTCATGACATTGCCGACGACCCGTCCGCGGATCGCAGCCGGCGTCATATGCGCAGCGAAGGGCACGATCATCTGTACAGCCACCGAACTGACGCCGACGAGGAACATTGCAAACAGAAAGGGGCCGGCATGCGGCGCGAGCGCCGCGGCAATCAGAGCCAGAACCGCAGTCGTAACGGTGCCGACGATCAGCTTGCGATTTTCCACCAGATCGCCGAGCGGCACGACGAACAGAAGGCCAAGACCATAGCCGATCTGGGTCAGAGTCACGATCAATCCAGTCGCTGCCGCTGACAGGCCGAGTTCAGGGCCGATCACGCCCGCCAAGGGCTGCGCATAATAGATGTTCGCTGCCACGAGCCCACAGGCGCTCGCCAGCAAGGAGATCATGGCGGACGACATCGTCTCTGCCGCCGTTTCATTCGTGTCGACAGCTTTCAAAGCCATAACGTCACTCCAAATTAGGAAACAACCATTTCCAAATTAAACAAAAGATCAATCGAAAATCCGCATGGCGGCATCCACGACCGACGACATATCCTCCCGTGAGGGGCCGGTCTTGCCGACAACCCGCATTCCATACAGCAAGCAGAGTGCCGTCTTGGCCAGAACGTCCGCATCGCCCCGACCCGTAACAGAGCCATCCGCCTGCCCTTCCCGCACAAGGCGGGCCAGTATCTTCTCGCGCGCCTCGATGGCGCTCCTCACCACGCGCGCCACATCGGCATCCAGCGACGCCAGATCGGCGGCAGCCCCGACGATCAGGCAGCCCTGTTCACCGGACGAGCCCGCCGAGTTGCCGGCATAAAACTCCATCGCCGCCCTCAGCCTCTCGCGGCCGTTTTCCCCGGCCTGCACCTTGGCCTCGAACCGCTTCGTCTGCACCAGCTTGTAGCGCTCGACCGCAGCGATATAGATATCCTTCTTGTCCTTGAACGCCTTGTAGAGACTACCCTGCGTCAGTTCCATCGCCTCCGTCAGATCGCCCACCGAGGTCGCATGGAAGCCACGCTCGGAAAACACACCAATCGCCCTGTCGATAGCGGCATCGACATCGAACTCGCGCGGTCGGCCGCGCTGGCGATTGGGTAATGGCGAGGAGGCAATCTCTGTCATGGATCGAGATATAGGAAATGATCGTTTCCAAATCAAGCAAAAGTTTTCAGCCTTCGTCATGGAACGGCCTCCTCACAGAGAATTCCCCTTGTCAAAAACGCCACAGAACGTTCCCGATTTGGGAATTTTCTTGCCCGAGCGTGCCCTTTGTGTTACATGGTGATGCATGCAGATCATCGCCAAATCGACGTTGAAGGCCTTTTGGGAGCAACACTCCCAAGCTGAAACTCCGCTGAGGACGTGGCATGCAATTGTCAGCAAAGCGGACTGGACTGGCCCCTCGGATGTAAAGGCCGCATTTGGCGCTACGGTCGATTTTGTTTCGGACAACAGGATCATATTCGACATCGCGGGAAACAAATATCGACTGATCGTGCATGTTGCTTATGCGTATAAACGGGTCCTGATAAAATTCATCGGCACCCACAAGGAATATGACAAAATCAACCCGGAGACAGTGTAATGGATAACATTCGCGCCATCAGGAACAATGATGACCTCGCATGGGCCATTGCCGAGGTCTCACCCTACTTCGATAATCCGCCGGAACGGGGAACGCCTGAAGGGGAACGCTTCGATATTCTGGCGGCTCTCATAGAGGCCTATGAAGATACGTACTACCCGATCGATGCGCCTGAACCGGTGGAGTTAATAAGGTCGCATATGGAGATGACCGGGCGGACACAGTCGGATCTCGGCGCGCTTTTCGGCTCCCGCTCTCGCGCATCTGAAGTGCTGAACAAGAAGCGCGCCCTGACCGTAGACATGATCTATAAGCTTCATAAGGAATGGGGCATTCCTGCAGATTGTCTGGTGAAGCCCTATCATCTCGCAGCCCAGCAAAGGGACGTGGCGTAAGTCAGAGTACCCCCGTTGTCGTGGAAGCGATCATAACAGGGGCACGGCAAACCAGGACGGTGAGCGCCCTAGCTTGCATCGCAGTTGCCTATCATGCAGCCCTGCGGCCGAACCTGAAATCCCGGCCAGAACGAACGACACGTGCCGGGAGAAGAGCCAGCACCTCGGTAGCGAAGAGCCGCACATTCTCCAGCGCCTTGTCGACATTGCTGACCTTCTGACAGTCGAGCGCGGCAATCGTGCCGCCGTGGTCGAAGATGTCGCGGAAGGCAGCACGTTCGGCAATCGGTGTGTTGAGCACACGCACGTTGCGGCTTTCGAGCAGCATCTTCACCTGAAGCAGCGCACGCGTGCTGACCATGGCGTTGACGCGCGTCAGCACGACGGAATGATCGATCTTTCGGCCCATCTTCGCGTCGAGAAATGCCAGATGGTCAAGCACCTCCGCTGCACCACGGGCGTCCATGGCGGAACCCTGCACAGGGATCAGTACATGATCTGAAATGCCGAGCGCCATCGTCAAGAGCGGGCTCTTGGTGCCAGGCAGATCGATGATGAAACAGTCGGTATTGGACCGGTTCTCACGGATATGGCCTTCCAGCGAGGCCATCGTCACGTTTGATATGACGCTGAGATTGTTGATCGAGCCGGAGATTTCAAACCAGTGCGAAATCCAAAGCTGCGGGTCGGCATCGAGAACGGTGACGCGGTGGCCTGTGCGGGCCAGTTCCGTTGCGAGCAGAAGAACCGCAGTGGTCTTGCCGGCCCCACCCTTTGTGTTGGCGAATGTGATGACTGTCATGGTGACCCCGAGATGTCAGAGCCTTTGTAATGCGATGCTCTGGAATGCACCGAAGCATGGTGCTTGAGAGAGTGTTAACCAATATGGTTAACAAATTGGAAACACCTCTGAAGCACATCATCTTAGGCCGATACCGGTGACAAGGGTCAGTCGCCGCGGCGCGCAGCCTCGATCCTTGCCACATCGATTTTCTTCATCGTCATCATCGCCGCGAAGGCGCGCTTGGCCTCCCGGCCGCCTGCAGCCAACGCTTCGAGCAGCGTGCGCGGCGTGATCTGCCAGGAAATGCCCCACCGGTCCTTGCACCAGCCGCACTCACTTTCCTGCCCGCCATTGCCAACGATGGCGTTCCAGTAGCGGTCGGTCTCCTCCTGATCGTCGGTTGCGATCTGGAAAGAAAAAGCTTCGCTGTGTTTGAAGGTCGGGCCACCATTCAGGCCGATGCAGGGAATTCCTGCGACGGTGAATTCCACCACCAAAACGTCACCTTGGCTGCCACTCGGATAATCGCCCGGCGCACGCGTAACTGCGCCAACCGAACTGTCCGGAAAAGTCTCGGCATAGAACCGTGCCGCAGCCTCGGCGTCTTTGTCGTACCAGATACAGACCGTATTCTTGCTCATGATCCTTCCTCCCGTGGAAGAAAGGATCGTAGCGCGTTTATGAGAATATGGCGATATTGGAGGATGGAGCCTGCACTTTGGTACCGGCAGGAAATGGACAAGGCGGGACGCGTGACGTCCCGCCTCCATCAATCAGAAACAAGCCTCGAACAAGGCCTTGGTGTTCTCCAGCGTCATCTCGACCGGGTTGCCACCGCAGCTCGGATCTTTGATCGCCTCAGCTGTCAGCTCGTCGATCCGATCCGGCTTGATGCCCATGGCCGTGAGATTGTCCGGCACACCAAGTTCCTTGCGAAGCTCCAGCACGTAATCGTAGAAGCCGTCGAACCCACCTTCGATCCCGAGATATGCAGCCGCACGCACGATCTTGTCTTCGATCGCCGGACGGTTGAAGCGCAGCACGGCAGGCATCACCACAGCATTCGTCATGCCGTGATGGGTATTGTAGACAGCGCCAATCGGATGCGACAGCGAATGAATCGCGCCGAGACCCTTCTGGAAGGAGACCGCACCCATGGCGGCTGCCGTCATCATGTTGGTGCGTGCTTCAATATCCGTGCCGTCCTTGTAAGCCCGAGGCAGGAACTCCTTGATCAGCCGCAAGCCTTCCAGGGCAATACCCTGGCTCATCGGGTGATAGAAGGGCGAGGAATAGGCTTCCAGGCAATGGGCAAAAGCGTCCATACCGGTGCCCGCGGTGATGACCTTCGGCATGCCAACGGTCAGGTCCGGGTCGCAGATGACGACGCCCGGCAGGAATTTCGGATGGAAGATGATCTTCTTCACATGGGTCTTGGAGTTGGTAATGACGCTCGCGCGTCCCACTTCCGAACCCGTTCCAGCCGTCGTCGGCACCGCTACGATCGGTGCGATCCCATCGGAATTGGCACGCGTCCACCAGTCGCCGACATCTTCAAAGTCCCAGACCGGCCGCGTCTGCCCGGCCATGAAGGCGACAGCCTTGCCGAGATCAAGGCCCGACCCGCCGCCGAAGGCCACGACGCCATCGTGACCGCCATCCTTGAAGGCCTTCACACCCGCCTCGAGATTGATCTCGTTCGGGTTAGGATCGACGTCGGAGAAGATCGCGCGGCCAAGTCCATTCTCGTCAAGAATATCCAGCGCATGGCCGGTGATCGCCATGCCGGCAAGACCGCGATCCGTGACCAGAAGCGGCTTCTTGATGCCGAGCGTCTTGCAGGCATCCGCCAGTTCCTTGATGCGGCCACGCCCGAGCTTGATGGGGGTCGGATAGCTCCAGTTTGCGACGATGTTCATTTCGTGACTTTCTTCAGATGGTATGATTTTGGACGTGTCAGGTTCTGGAAGCCGATGACGGAGAGCGAACCGCCGCGTCCGGTTTCCTTGACGCCTGTCCAGCAAAGCGCCGGATCGAGATAATCCGCACGGTTCATGAAGACGGTGCCCGTTTCGATCTCGCGGCCGATGCGCCCTGCCCGTTCGGCATCCTGGGTCCAGAGCGAGGCGGTCAGGCCATATTTGCTGTCGTTCATCAGCCGGATGGCTTCCTCGTCATTCTTCACCTTCATGATGCCGACAGCCGGGCCAAAGGTCTCTTCCGTCATGAACTCCATGGAGTGATCGACATCGATCAGAACTTGCGGCGCAACATAGGCGCTCTCGCCGTCATCAGCGGCGAAGAGCTTCGGATCGACGAGCGCCTTGGCACCCTTCGCAACCGCGTCGGCCAGTTGCTGGCGCACCACCTTGGCGAAACGCTTGTTGGCCATCGGCCCAAGTGTCGTTTCCTGCTCCAGCGGGTTGCCAAGCTTGTAGTTCGAAACCCAGGCAACGGACTTTTCGACAAAGGCCTCGTAGAGCGCTTCGTTGACATAGATACGCTCGATGCCGCAGCAGCACTGACCGGAATTATAGGTCGCACCATCCATCAGCGTATCGACCGCCGCATCGAGGTCGGCATCTTCCATGACATAGCCTGGGTCCTTGCCGCCAAGCTCCAGTCCAAGACCGGTAAAGGTGCCAGCCGCCGCGCGCTCGATGGCGCGCCCGCCTTCCACCGATCCGGTGAAATTGACGAAGTTGAACAGCCCTTCTGAGATCAGTGCAGACGTTGTCTGGTGATCGAGGAAGACATTCACAAACACATCATCGGGAACACCCGCCTCGACAAAAGCGCGCACCATGCGCTCGCCGACAAGAAGCGTCTGCGCCGCATGTTTGATGACGACGGTATTGCCGGCCATCAGCGCTGGCGCCACCGTGTTGATCGCCGTCATATAGGGGTAGTTCCAAGGCGCGATGACGAAGACCACGCCATGCGCTTCGCGCTCGATGCGGCGTTCGAAATTGCTACTCTCCTCGATCACAAGCGGCGCCAGTGCGTCGGCGGCAATCGAGGCGACGTAATTCGAGCGTTCGTTGAAGCCTTTGAACTCCCCGCCATAGCGAACCGGGCGGCCCATCATGTGGGCCAGTTCCGGTACCACCTCATCCACCATTTCGTTGAGGCGCGCCACGCCCTTCAACACCAGTTGAACGCGTTCTTCCAAAGGGCGGCGTGCCCACGCTTTTTGCGCAGCCCGCGCCTTCAACACAGCGCCGCGCGCCGCATCCAGCGACATCGCCTCCCGTTCGGCATAGACCGAGCCGTCGATCGGCGAGATATTCTGGATCATGACCATGATATGTTCCTAGCCTGTTATGCTCTTTCGAAACCGCGCGCGACTTCCCAGTCGGTCACGCGGCGATCATATTCTTCCTGTTCCCACTTTGCAGCACGCACATAGTGGTCGATCACGTCGTCCCCGAAAGCTCCGCGCAGCATGGCGGAACCGTTCAGGTGATCCGTGGCGTCGCGAAGCGTTTTCGGTATCTCCCGAACTTCCTTGCCACCATAGGCGTCGCCGACGAATTGCGGCTCAAGTTCCATCTTCTTCTCGATGCCGTCAATGCCGGCCGCAAGCAGTGCTGCCATGGCAAGATGCGGATTGAGATCGGAGCCACCCACACGGCACTCGATGCGAATGCCCTTGGTGCCATCGCCGCACAGACGATAGCCGGCCGTGCGGTTGTCCATGCTCCAGACTGCCTTGGTCGGCGCAAATGTGCCGGCCATGTAACGCTTGTAGGAGTTGATATACGGCGCAAGGAAATAGGTGATCTCGCTGGCATGCGCCAGAAGCCCCGCCACATAATGCTTCATCATCTCAGACATGCCGTGATCAGCATCCTTATCGAAGAACTTCGATGTCTTGCCATCCAGGCTCCAGAGAGACTGGTGAATGTGCGAGGAGCTGCCAGCAGCGCTATAGTTCCACTTGGCAAGGAAAGTCACGGACTTGCCCTTGGACCAGGCGATCTCCTTGGTGGCATTCTTGATGATGGCATGGCGGTCGGCCATGGTCAGTGCGTCGGCATAGCGCACGTTGATTTCTTCCTGACCGGCGGACGCTTCGCCCTTGGTGTTTTCCACCGGAATGCCAGCCCCTTGCAGACCGTTGCGGATGGCGCGCATCACCTCTTCTTCCTTGGTGGTCTGGAAGATGTGGTAATCCTCATTGTAGGCGCTGGCCGGATTGAGGTTGCGATAGCCGCTGGCACGTACCGACTCGAAACTCTGGTCGAAGAGGAAAAACTCAAGCTCGCTTGCCATATAGGCTTTTAGCCCCATGGCCTCGAGCCGGGCCACCTGGCTTTTCAGCATCGCACGCGGCGAATGCGGGACTTCGGCATGGGTGTGATGATCATAGGCATCGCAGATAACCAGCGCTGTTCCTTCCAGCCAAGGCACCCGACGCAGCGTCGCCATGTCCGGCTTCAGCGTGTAGTCACCGTAGCCTTTCTCCCAACTCGTGGCTCTATAGCCGGGGACGGTCTCCATCTCCATGTCGGTGGCGAGCAGATAGTTACAGCAATGCGTTTCATCATACGCACTCTCGACAAAGAACTGCCCTTGGAACCGCTTGCCCATCAGGCGACCCTGCATATCCACGAGGCACGCCAGAACCGTGTCGATGCGCCCTTCGGCGACATCCTTCTTCAACTCGTCGAATGTGTAGGTCGTCATGATCTCGTTGTTCCCTATGTTGGTTTTTGTCAAAGGGCGGCCCTAAGAGCGCCGCCCTTCTCTTTTTGATCTTCAGGCTTTCGCGGCAGAAGCTTTGAGTGCAGCCTGCTTGTGCTCCATCGCAAACTCTTCCTCCGGCGAGAGGATCAGGCGATGACGACCGATGATGGCGAAATAGGCGATCGCCACGGCAAACCAGATCGCCACCCACAACACACCCTTGGTGAAGTTCGGGTCCTGCACCTGATAAAGCAGTGTCACGACGGCGATGATGATGGTGAGCACCGCACCTGGAACGCCAAGCGGCGAACGGAATGGCCGTTCGATATGCGGCAGGTTCTTGCGCAGCAGAATGAAGGAGATCGCCTGCATGATGTAGGAGAACATCGCGCCGAACACGGCCATGTTCAGCAACACGCTGCCGATGATGCTGCCGCCCTGCTCCGCACCGAGTGCGAACCAGATGATCATCATGACGCCCAATCCGACGATCGCACCCGTTAGCATGGCGACATGCGGTGTCTTGAACTTGGCATGGGTGATGGACAATGCTGTCGGGAAATAGCCAGCGCGAGAGAGCGAATAGATCTGCCGCCCCTGCGCATAAAGGATGGTGTGGAAGCTGGCGATGAGGCCGGTCAAAGCCACCAGACCCAGCAACACCACGCCGCTATCGCCATAGACCGCCTTGAAGCCATCCAGCAGCGGCTCCAGCGCCGAACTGAGGTGGAATGCGCCGACGCCGGGAAGCGATGGATTGAGCAGCACGATCATGAAGGCGGAAACCATCAACGTGATGATGCCGAGAATGATGCCCTTCGGCATGTCGCGCTTGGGATCGACCGACTCTTCGGCTGCGAGCGGCAACTGTTCGATCGCCAGGAACAGCCAGACGGCAAATGGAAGTGTCGCCAGAACGCCGGAAATGCCGAACGGGAAGAAGGAGCCATTGCCCTCCGGCAATTCGACCGCCTTGCCATCCGGCCCGACGCCGATATTCAGCGCCCAGCGGGAGAAATCGATATTGGGAATGGCGCTGATCCAGAAAAACACCAGAACGCCGAGCGAAATCAGCGTGATGACCAATGTCACCTTGAAGGAGAGCTCAAGTCCGAAGACGTTGAGCGCCAGGAAGATGATGTAAAACAACACCCACAGAAGCGGCGAATAGGCCGGATCGAGCCCTAAAATGGAATTCACATAGGCCGTGATGAAAGTGACGATGACGGCGGGGGTGAGAACATATTCGACATTTTCGCAAAGCCCGGTAATGAAGCCGCCCCAAGGCCCCATCGCAGTCCGCGCAAAAGAGTAAGCCGCACCGGTGTGCGGCAACGCCGGGCTCATTTCCGCAATGGAAAAGGTCAGGCCCAGATACATGATGGCGATGATGATACCCGCCACCAGCATGCCGCCCCAGCCGCCGGTCGCAAAGCCGAAATTCCAGCCGGAAAAATGTCCGGAAATGACGGCGCCGACGCCGAGCGCCCACAGCGACCAGACGCCCGCGTAACGCGATAGTCCACGCTTTTCGAAATAGGATGCGTCCGCCTTTTTATAGCTGACGCCGGATGATGAACTGTCCATGCCTTGTCTCTCCTGATCAAGAAAAAAGCAGGCAGTCAGCCGGATTGGCCGATTTTGCCCCAGTTCGGCTGGCGGGACCTTCCCACCGGCCGCATGCATCTGCTGTTCCCTATCCCGTCTGGCGCGCGCCATTTTTGGCGTTCTGGACCACACGGCACATTATTCTTCGGCAGGGTAACCTGCCGACATCCAAGTCTAGTCTCCTATGCTGGCAAGCGCTCTTTCGAGGCTTTCCCCCAAATAGTCGGCAGCGGCACGCTGTCCCGCCTCGTCTGCGATGAGATCGTTGCGAACTTCGATCATCACATTCAACAGACCTTCCGGCAGCGCGTGCAGACGAAGCGTGTGGGTTACGCCGTCCTCCGGCCCGTAGGGCTCATTGCGCTCAACCTTGAAAGAGGCGCCTTCCCGGTCGGCGAGCATCGCATCGGCCAGACGCGAGTCCCTGTCATGCAGGATGCCGATTTCCACCTCGCGCACCCGCCCATGATAGACCGGCGTAAAACTGTGAATGGTCACGATGACACTCTCAATGCCGAGGATCTTCCTCTTTTCGACGAGGCTGGACACGGCTTCATGGAACGGGACGTAGAGGGCGGCAGTTCGGAGAAACCGTTCGGCCTCATCCAGATCGGCGTTGCCCGGAATGTCATAGATCTCGCTTACGACCGGCATGGCGGAGGCCGATTCCGGTGGACGATTGCAGTCATAGATCAGCCGCGAAAACCGCTGGAAAACGAGCGCTGCATCGAGCTTCTGAGATAAAAGACGCGCCACCGCGAGCGCGCCGGGGTCCCAGGCAATGTGGCTCGACAAGACATCCTCGGCAAGACCGAGATCGCCATAACGGGCGGGAAGCGTTTTCGAGGCGTGCTCGCAGACGAGCAGCACCCGGCTTTTCCCCATTTCGTTTTCCACCGCGACTGCGTCACCTTCGTCGGCGTGGAAAAATTGCGAACGAACCGTCATGGTCGTACCCCATCTGGTTTTGCCGTTCCCCAACGACGCGAAGAGAATTCTTCACATATCCCGAAGTGTCAAATGGATTTTTGAAATTTTCTCTTCATTTTTCCGATTGACTTCGGCGTGACTGCGTATCTTAATCTTGCGCAAAACCCGGTGACAAAACCGGAAAAGGGGAAGAATTTGAGCAACACGTCGTCTGCGACGGTGTCGGAGGTCATCCAGACCCACTATGAGGGTTTGACGCGCGCCGAAAGGCAGCTCGCGGAGAGCCTGCTCGCGAATTACCCCGTGTCCGGCCTCGGCAGCATCACAACTGTCGCGGAAAATGCTGGCGTCTCCACCCCGACCGTTGCCCGCATGGTGCAAAAGCTTGGCTACAAGGGTTACCCCGAGTTTCAGGCAAGCCTTCACCAGGAGCTCGAAGCCACCATTTCCAACCCGATTGCCAAGCATGACAGATGGGCAAGCAACGCGCCGGGCTTGCATATCCTCAATCGCTTCGCCGCTGCCATCACCAACAATCTGCGCGACACGCTGAGCGATCTGGACACGGCCGATTTCGACAATGCGGCCGCATTGCTTTCGGACCGGAAGCGCGGCATCTATTTCGTCGGTGGGCGCATCACCGGCGCGATTGCGGAATATTTCTTCACCCATATGCAGGTCATTCGCCCGAAGACGGCGTTGATGTCATCCAACTCCAGCTCATGGCCGCAATATATGCTGAACATGAGCGCCGGCGACGTGTTGGTGATCTTCGACATCCGTCGCTACGAGCAGGATATGGTGACGCTCGCCCAGGTGGCGCATGACAACGATGTCAGCATTCTTCTGTTCACCGACCAGTGGACATCGCCTGTCTCCCGCTTTGCCAAACACACCTTCCGGGTGAAGATCGAAGCGCCTTCGGCATGGGACAGCTCGGTCGTCACCCTCTTCGTCGTCGAAGCGTTGATCGAGGCGGTGCAGAGCAATGGATGGGACGAAACTCGCCAGCGCATGAACGCGCTTGAAGGCCTTTTCGAACAGACACGCCTGTTCAGAAAACCCGATCGAGGGTGACAAGCCGGACGATCGAAACCGACTGAGGGACAAAAGGGAGAAGACGCAAGCAGAACGACAAATGTCGCACACACCGCAACATGACAAAAAAGTGACGTAATGATGGCGAGGAGGCCCAAACGGGGCTAGCGTGACCGCGATGAGCACCCTTACAACCGTCACATCACATTCATGCAAGCCACGTACAGCGTCCGCCGACGCATGAGACACGAAGAGGAGAACTAAAGTGATCTCGCACAGCCGCCGACTGCTTTCGCTTACCACCGCAATCGTGCTTGCCACCACGGCAATCGCCACGGCAGCACCAAGCGAAGAACTCATCGCAGCTGCCAAGAAAGAAGGCATGCTGACGACCATCGCCCTGCCGCACGACTGGTGTGGATACGGCGACGTCATCGCGTCTTTCAAGGCTAAGTACCCGGAAATTCAGGTCAACGAGCTGAACCCAGACGCGGGCTCGGCCGACGAAATCGAAGCCATCAAGGCCAACAAGGACAACAAGGGCCCGCAGGCGCCTGACGTGATCGACGTTGGTCTGGCCTTCGGTCCGCAGGCAAAGAAGGAAGGCCTTCTGCAGCCTTACAAGGTCTCCACCTGGGACGAAATTCCAGACAACGTCAAGGATGCCGAAGGCTACTGGTACGGCGACTATTACGGCGTCATGTCCTTCTTCGTGAACAAGGACCTCGTCAGCAATTCGCCGAAGGACTGGTCTGATCTTCTGAAGCCGGAATATGCCGGCCAGGTTGCGCTTGCTGGCGACCCACGCGCCTCCAACCAGGCGATCCTCGGCGTTCTCGCCGCTGGCCTCTCCACGGGCGCCAAGGACGGCAAGGAAGCTGGCGAAGCCGGTCTGAAGTACTTCGCAGACCTCAACAAGGCTGGCAACTTCGTTCCCGTCATCGGCAAGGCCGGGACGCTTGCTCAGGGCGCAACCCCGATCGTGATTGCCTGGGACTACAACGCTCTCGGCTGGGCAAAGACCCTGAACGGCAACCCGCCAACCGAAGTCGTCGTTCCTGAAAAGGGCGTTCTGGCTGGCGTCTACGTGCAGGGCATCTCCGCCTATGCACCCCATCCGAATGCTGCGAAGCTGTGGATGGAGCACCTCTACTCCGACGACGGTCAGCTCGGCTGGCTCAAGGGCTTCTGCCATCCGATCCGCTTCAACGCGCTTGCCAAGGCCAACAAGATTCCGAAGGACCTTCTCGACGCCCTGCCGCCTCCGGCAGCCTATGAAAAGGCCACCTTCCCGACGCTGGACGATGTCGATGCCAACAAGGCAGCGGTTACCGGCGGCTGGGACAAGGTTGTCGGCGCGAACGTCAAGTAAGACGTAAAGACCAATGGCCGCCCCGGCATGAAAACTCCGGGGCGGCCTGCTGCATATAAAGAACGAGACCGCGATGATCGCGGCAGTGGGGACAGCATGTCATCAGCAGATACTGGCACAGCACTGCCGGTGAAACGGCGCTATCGGCCGAAGCTCGAATGGCTCGGCATTTTGCCTTTTGCCATTTTTGTCCTGCTTTTCTTGATCATGCCGACGATGAAGATCGTCATCGGCGCGTTTCAGAGCCCGGACGGCAGCTTCACCTTTGACAACATCATCGGGCTCTTCACGCCCTCCATTCTCGCGGCCTACTGGATATCGATCAAGATCAGCGTTGCCTCGGCGGCGCTTGGCTGTCTGATTGGTTTTGCCGTGGCCTCCGCCGTCGTGCTGGGCGGCTTGCCGCAGAAAATCCGCGCGCCGCTTTTGACCTTTTCCGGTGTCGCGTCGCAATTTGCAGGCGTGCCGCTCGCCTTCGCCTTCATTGCCACACTCGGCCCGGTCGGCCTCGTCACGCTGTTTCTCAAGACCCAGCTCGGCATCGACCTGCGCGTGATGGGCTTCAATATTCTGTCCTTCTGGGGCCTCACGATCACCTATCTGTTCTTCCAGATCCCGCTGATGATCCTCATCATTACGCCGGCGCTCGACGGCCTGAAGCGCGAATGGCGCGAGGCGGCCGAAATTCTCGGCGCCAGCGGCTGGCAATATTGGCGCATGGTGGCGTTTCCCATCCTGCTGCCGTCAATCCTCGGCACCTTCTCGCTTCTCTTCGCCAACGCCTTTGGCGCCGTCGCAACCGCGATTGCGCTCACCGGCTCCTCGCTCAACATCGTCCCGATCCTGCTCTTCGCCCAGATTCGCGGTGACGTTCTTGGCAACCCCAATCTCGGCTATGCGCTGGCCTTCGGCATGATCATCGTCACCTGTATCGCCAATACGCTTTACATCTGGATGCGCACGCGCAGTGAGAGGTGGCTCAAATGAAGCGGATTTTTGCCTGGGGCGCCCTCCTCTTCGGCATCCTCTATTTTGCCCTGCCGCTGATCGGCATGACGAACTTCTCGCTGAAGATGCGGCGCGGCGTCTACTCCTTCGACGCCTATGCCGTGGTCTTGAGCGACCCACGCTTTCAGGAGACCTTCACCTACTCGGTCATCATGGCGCTCGTCACCATCGTCTTCGGCGTGCTGCTGGTGGTACCAACCGCCTATTGGGTGCGGCTGAAACTGCCGACGCTGCGCCCCGTGATCGAATTCATCACGCTGTTGCCACTCGTCATCCCCGCCATCGTCATCGTCTTCGGCTATATCCGCCTTTACAACACCTCCAGCTGGCTGCCTCTGACGGGTACGACCTCCGGTACCAACCTGCTGTTGATGTTCGGTTACACGACGCTCGCGCTACCTTACATGTACCGCGCCGTCGACACGGGCCTGCGCACCATCGATATCGGCACGCTCACCGAAGCAGCGCAGAGCCTTGGCGCTGGCTGGACCACCATTCTTGCCCGGATCATTTTGCCGAACGTGCTGGTGGCTGTTCTTTCTGGCGCCTTCCTGACCTTTGCGATCGTCATCGGTGAGTTCACCATGGCAGCGCTTTTGAACCGACCGGCCTTCGGCCCCTATATGCAGCTTCTCGGCGCAAATAGAGCCTACGAGCCCGCTGCCCTTGCCGTTATCTCCTTCGGCATCACCTGGGGTTGCCTCGGTCTCATCCAACTCGTCTCCCGCTACCAGAAGGGCGCGCCTCCCAAGGCCTGAGGATTTTACATGAGCTTTTTGACACTCACGCACATTAAGAAGTCCTTTGGTCCGGTGCAGGTCGTGCATGACTTCAACATGGCCATCGAGAAGGGTGAATTCGTTTCCTTCCTCGGCCCATCCGGTTGCGGCAAGACGACGGTCCTGCGCATGATCGCAGGCTTCGAGACGCCAAGCGATGGCGCCATCGTCATTAATGGTAAGGACCAGACGACACTTCGACCCAATCAGCGCAATATCGGCATGGTGTTCCAGGCCTATGCGCTGTTTCCCAACATGAATGTCCGCGAAAACGTTGCCTTCGGCCTCAAGGTCGCGGGCAAGCCAAGGTCGGAAATCGATGCGCGCGTCAAGGAAATGCTGGCGCTCATCCATCTTGAACATCTGGCAGACCGTTATCCCTTCCAGATGTCCGGCGGCCAGCAGCAGCGCGTTGCGCTGGCCCGCGCACTGGCGCCAAAGCCGGAAGTCCTGCTTCTCGACGAACCGCTTTCCGCACTCGACGCCAAGATCCGCGTGTCGCTTCGCGAAGAAATCCGTCAGATCCAGCGCAAACTTGGCATCACCACCATCTTCGTCACCCATGACCAGGAAGAAGCCCTGTCAATTTCCGACCGCATCGTGGTGATGAATGCCGGCCGCGCCGACCAGATCGGCTCGCCCTTCGAGATCTACAACAACCCTGCCACTCGCTTCGTCGCCTCCTTTGTCGGCACGCTGAACCTGATCGATGCCACTGTTGTCGATGCAACGACGAGCACGATTCTGATCGGCGATCAGAAAGTATCGCTGCAAAAACCGCTTGCAAAAGCCAATGGTGAGAAGGTCACCGTTGCGCTTCGTCCGGAAGCGGGATCACTTGCAGAAAGCGCCAAGGGCGATGTCGCCATTTCCGGCGTCGTTACCTCAAGCCACTTCCTCGGCTCGGTCATTCGCACCCGTCTCGATGTCGGCGGCAGCGTGCTTTCCTTCGACATGTTCAACGATCCCGGCACGGCGCCACCTGCCATTGGCGAGAGGATCACGCTGCACTTTGCATCAGAAGATTTGATGATTGTAGCAGAGTAGCGCACTGTTTCGGGGCCGAAAAACCGGGTAACTCCGGGCCAGATCAGGAGGCACCTATGCGCGCATTATTCTACGAACGGTTTGGCGAAGCTCCGAAAATTGCGAGCCTGCCGGACCCTGAACCCACGCCGGGCGGCGTGGTAATTTCAGTCAAGGCCACCGGTCTGTGCCGCAGCGACTGGCACGGCTGGATGGGTCATGACAGCGACATCCACCTGCCCCATGTGCCGGGTCACGAATTCGCAGGCGTGATTTCCGCCGTCGGCAAGAATGTCATGCGCTTCAAGGTCGGTGACCGCGTCACCGTTCCCTTCGTCTCCGGCTGCGGCCACTGCCAGGAGTGCCGCTCGGGCAACCAGCAGGTTTGCGAAACGCAGTTCCAGCCGGGCTTTACCCACTGGGGCTCCTTCGCCGAATATGTCGCGATCGATTACGCCGATCAGAATCTCGTCCATATGCCGGATGAGATGAGCTTCGATACCGCGGCAAGCCTCGGCTGCCGTTTTGCCACCTCCTTCCGCGCCGTTGTCGATCAAGGTCGCCTTAAGGGTGGCGAGTGGCTCGCGGTTCACGGCTGCGGCGGTGTGGGCCTTTCCGCCATCATGATCGGCGCCGGTCTCGGCGCGCAGATCGTCGCGATCGATATTGCCGATGACAAGCTGGCGCTGGCCAAGGAACTCGGCGCCACCGTCACCATCAACAGCCGCAATGTTGCCGATGTGACCGAAGCGGTGCGCGATGCGACCGGCGGCGGCGCGCATGTCTCCGTCGATGCGCTCGGACACCCGCAAACCTGCTGCAACTCCATCAGCAATCTCCGCCGCCGCGGTCGCCACATTCAAGTGGGCCTGATGCTGGCCGATCATTCCATGCCGCAGATCCCGATGGCACGCGTCATTGCCCATGAGTTGGAAATCTATGGCAGTCACGGCATGCAGGCCTGGCGCTATGACGATATGCTGGCAATGATCCGCACCGGCAAGCTTTCGCCGCAAAAGCTTATCGGCAAACATATTTCGCTGACCGATGCCGTCACTGCGCTACCCGCCATGGACAGCTTCAAGGACAGCGGCATCAGCATCATCAACCGCTTCGAGTGAGACCCATGCAGATTGACGTCATCGACAGCATCAGCGATCCCGGCAAGCCAGAGCGCGCCAACGAAGATCGTCTGGCGTGGAATGCCTCCAGCGCATTCGTCGTCGATGGCGCAACCGGCCTCGGCGACCAGCAGTTCATGACGGGTTTCGGCTCCGACGCCGCATGGATTGCCGAATTCGCTGCCAAGCGCCTGATGAGCGAGGTTACGCCTGAGGCTGATTTCGCAGAGATCGTCCGCCGCATCTCGCACGATGCAAGGATCAGCTTCGAGGCCTTGGCCGGCGATCAGCCGCGCTATGCCTGGCCGGTCGCGGCACTCGCAGGCTTGCGCCTCATCCCAAACGGACTGCAATTTGCAGGCCTCGGCGATAGCGTCGTCTACATTCTTCACGATGACGGTCGCGAGGAAGGTCTGATGGCGCTCCCCGACGCCTTCGAGCGCGAGCAGGCCGCCGCCCGCGCCCATGTCGCGCGTCTGGGGGGCATCGGTGCTGCGGGCATGGCAACCAGCGATCCAAAGACGCTCGCCGATCTTCGGCGAAACCGCGAACGACAGAACACGGCAGACGGCACCGTCTGGTCCTTGAGCCTCGTTCCTGAAACGGCTGACCACATCGCCACCGCGACGATCGACATCGCCGGCGGCGCTACGGCCATTATCTGCTCCGATGGGCTGGCCGACCTTGTCAGCCTTTACGGGCAGTACACGCCGGGCTCCCTCATCCGCCGCGCCGTCACCGCGGGTTTGCCGAGCTTGATCAAGGAGCTTCGCCAATTGGAGCGGGAGATCGATCCAGAAGGCCTGAAATACCCGCGCCTTAAACAATCGGACGATACGACTGCCATCCTGTGCAGGATCAACTAAAGCATGGTCCGCGCAAAAGTGTGCAGCGGTTTTGCGATAACGACATGCGGTAAAGGGACCAACTCAAGCGCAAGGAGCGAATCTTGAAGATTGCGACACGCGTTAAAAGAGCCTGTGACATCTGCCGACAAAAGACTTGAATTAGCGGCGGCTATACCGCATGGCACAGGGAACGATCCCTGAAAGAAGAAACCGCTCATGTCTCCCACCACGACCCCGGTTCCCGCCCGCGCGCTGAATGCGCAGGATTACAGAACGCTTGGCCTCTCCGCGCTTGGCGGCGCACTGGAATTCTACGACTTCATCATCTTCGTCTTCTTCGCGACCGTGATCGGCCACCTCTTCTTCCCGCCGGATATGCCCGACTGGCTGGTGATGATCCAGACCTTCGGCATCTTCGCTGCCGGCTATCTCGTGCGTCCCATCGGCGGCATCATTCTTGCGCATTATGGCGACCGTTATGGCCGCAAGCGCGTCTTCGCCTTCTCGATCCTGCTGATGGCGCTCTCCACGCTCGGCATGGCGCTGATGCCGACCTACGCGACGATCGGCGTTGCAGCCCCTATCCTGCTCATCGTGCTTCGCATGCTTCAGGGTGCGGCCATCGGCGGCGAGGTTCCCGGTGCCTGGACCTTCGTGTCTGAGCACGTTCCCTTCCGCTACGTCGGCCTTGCCTGTGGTCTGCTGACCTCCGGCCTGTCTTTTGGCATCATGCTCGGCTCGCTCATCGCCTTTGCCATCAACACCATCTTCACGCCGGAAGACGTGTCTGGCTATGCCTGGCGCATCCCCTTCCTCATCGGCGGTATCTTCGGCCTGATCGCCGTCTATCTGCGCCGCTGGCTGGAAGAAACGCCGATCTTCACGCAGATGAAGAACTCCAGATCGCTCTCAGACAAGCTGCCGCTCAGCCTCGTCCTGAAGAACCATATGCGCGGTGTCGTGGTCTCGGCGCTGCTCACCTGGGTGCTGTCCGCGGCCATCGTCGTCACGACGCTGATGACGGCAACCTTCCTGCAGAAGCTTTACGGCTACACGCCGACGCAAGCCCTGGCAGGCACGAGCTTCGGCACGTTGTTCCTGATCTTCGGCGTGATCATCGCCGGCGCGCTGATCGACCGCATCGGCAGCGGCATCTTCTTCATGGGTGCCAGCATCTTCTTCGGCGTCGCCACCTTCACCTTTTACAGCTATGCCGGAACGTCGCTCACCACGATGTTTGCGCTTTATGCGGTGATGGGTCTCTCCGTCGGTATGGCGGGTGCGGTGCCCTATGTAATGGTCCGCGCCTTCCCGGCGTCGGTCCGCTTCTCAGGCCTCTCCTTCGCCTACAACGTCTCCTACGCCGTCTTCGGCGGCTTGACGCCAATTGCGGTCAGCTCAGCGCTTGCGATCAACCCCATGGCGCATGCCTGGTACCTGGTCTTCATCGCGGTGCTTGCCTTCTTCATCGGGCTTTATCTTCACCTTCGCGGCAGCGCCGTGGAGAGCCATGTGGGCGTGGAAGAACTGGCGACGCTTGAGGGGCGGTAACAACGCGACAGAACGGGAAGCGGCGCGCATGGCGCCCCTCCCCACCAATCATGCGGCAGCCGGGATCTTCAAAGCCGAGCCGAGCTTGTAGCCGATGAACGCTGCCACCAGAATGATCCCGATCGTCCAGAACAGGGGCTCGCCGGGCAGCACGACGCCATAGAAATCGACGTGGCTGTCCATCCTCTTTCCTTGCGAAATCATGGCATCGACCTGCGCAGGTGTCGGGGCACCGGCGATAGGCCGTCCGTCGAGCGTCGTCACGATATTGTATCCCGGCAACCCGGTCAGCAGGAGACCGAAGAAGGCGAAGATGATCGTCGAGAAGACCGGAATGACCCCGTTTCGAATAAAGCGCATATGTTTCCCCCAAATGTTCGAGGCAACATTGAGGGAAATTCGTGATTCGATCCAGCCACGGATGCAGGCAGTTTCAGACGGGCGCAAGCGCCTTGGGCGGCTCGAAATCGGGGGCGACCAGACCGCCGGAAATCAAAAGCTTCGCGGCATCCTCCGGCGACATGTCGAGCATGATGATCTTGTCCTTCGGCACAAACAGCAGAAAGCCCGCCGTCGGAACAGGCGTTGGCGGCAGGAACACCGCCACCATTTCCTGGCCTAACTCATTGAAACGGAAGGCAAGCTCGCCCTTGGCCTCGGATGCGACGAAGACCATGGCCCAGGTGCCGGGCGACGGAAACTCGATCATGCCGACGCGCTTGAAGGAATTGGAATGCTCCTTCAGCACCGATTCAAACAGCTGCTTGATGCTTTTGTAGATCGGCCGCACCAGCGGCATGCGGTTTAGGATGGATTCGCCGACACCGACGATCCATTTGCCGATCAGATTGTTACCGAGAAAGCCGATGACCGTGATGCCGATGACGGCAATCAGCAGGCCGAAACCGGGGATGGCGACATTGAAATATTCTTCCGGGTCGTAACGCGTCGGAATATACGGCTTCACCCAGCTATCGGCCCATTGCAGGAAGGTCCAGACCAGCCACATCGTGATCGTGACGGGCGCCAGAATGAGAACGCCGGTCAGAAAGCTGTTACGCAGGCGTGTCGCGAAGGAAATTCTGATTGGGTGATCCGTCATCAACTCACTGAATGTTGGAGCATCTCCAGCCGAAGCGTGATCGCTTTGGCGTCGGACAATGCGGTAAAACAGAGACCGAGAGCATTGAAGGTGGTCCCGTTATCACCGGAATGCTCTAGGCGATGTCACCGAAGAATGCCTGATGATAACGGACAATGCCGGACGGCGTTCCGCCCTGCAAGGGCAGGATCATGAAATATTCGTCATCAATGCCCTCGGCCTTCAGTCGCTCATCGTGGTGAAAAACGAAGCGACGGTAATAGGCAGGATCGCCCATGACGACGCACCCGCCGGCATTCAGCTGGCGCAACGCGTCGAGACCGCGATGAACGAGCGCAGAACCGACACCCCGCCCCTGCCATTCCGGCAACACGGAAAGCGGACCAAGGCCAAACCAGATGTCACTGCTTTCAGGAAGTCCGACATGCGAAAAGCCGATATGGCCAATGATTGCCCCGCCCTCCTCCGCCACAAGCGAAACAGCGAGCGCACCGGCCCGCCGTAAGCGTTCGATGACGAGGTGCTCGTTATGGTCACTATAGGGAACATCCCGGAACGCCGCCTGCGTCACGACGCCGATTGCGTCGAGATCGCCGACCTGTTCCGGACGGACAATCATTCCACCGTAACCGACTTTGCCAGATTGCGCGGCTGGTCCACATCCGTGCCCATGAAGACGGCCGTGTGGTAGGCCAGCAGCTGGATCGGCAGCGAGAAGACCATCGGCGCAATGAGTTCATCGACGGTCGGCAGCACGATGGTCGCCATGGTTTCCAGCGACGAGGCCGCGGCCCCCTTCGCATCGGTGATGAAGATGATGCGCCCACCGCGGGCTGCCACCTCCTGCATGTTCGATACGGTCTTCTCGAAGAAGCGGTCATGCGGTGCAATGACGATGACCGGCATGTTCTCGTCGATCAGCGCAATCGGCCCATGCTTCAACTCGCCTGCGGCATAGCCTTCCGCGTGGATATAGGAAATTTCCTTGAGCTTTAGCGCGCCTTCCAGCGCCAGCGGGAAGGATGTGCCGCGGCCGAGATAAAGCACGTCCTTGAAGCGCGAGAGATCGCGCGACAGGGTTTCGATCTGCGGCTGGATGGCGTTCAGCACTTCGCTCATCACCCGCGGCATCTCGATCAGATGACGGACAAGCTCGGTTTCCTGCTCTGCCGTCAGCGTGCCACGCGCCTTACCGGCTGCGATCGCCAGCGAAGCCAGAACGGCAAGCTGGCAGGTGAAGGCCTTGGTGGAGGCAACGCCAATTTCAGGGCCAGCCAGGATCGGGAAGATCGCATCGGATTCACGCGCAATGGTCGATTCGCGCACATTGACGACCGCGCCGATTTTCAGATCGTTCTCCTTGCAGTAGCGCAGAGAGGCGAGCGTATCCGCCGTCTCACCCGATTGGGAGATGAAGAGCGCGGCCTGCGTCGGCAACAACGGCATTTCGCGGTAGCGAAACTCGGACGCAACATCGATCTCCACTGGCAGGCGCGCATAACGCTCGAACCAGTATTTGCCGATCAGACCGGACAGATAGGCCGTGCCGCAGGCGGAAATCGCCAGGCCGGTGAGCTTGCAAAAGTCGATCGCCGGGTCGACATCCTTCACCCGCTTGTCGGCAAAATCCACATAATGGCTAAGCGCATGGGAAATGACTTCCGGCTGTTCGTAGATCTCTTTTTCCATGAAGTGGCGGTGATTGCCCTTGTCCACCACATAGGCCGTCGCCTGGGAAATCTGCCGCTGGCGCTGCACTGGCTTGCCGGCGAAATCGATAATCTCGGCACCGGCTGCGGTGATGATGGCGCAATCGCCATCCACCAGATAGGTGATCTCGTTGGTGAAAGGAGAAAGCGCGATCGCATCCGACCCAAGGAACATCTCACCGCGTCCATGGCCGACGGCAAGCGGCGGACCGGAGCGGGCGGACAGCAGCGTGCCGGGCTCATCCTGGAACATCACCACCAACGCAAAGGCGCCGGTCACGCGGTTCAGCATCGTCAGCATCGCATCGCGGTGCGACAGTCCCTCACGAGTGAATTTGGCAAGCAGCTGCGCCACCACTTCCGTATCGGTCTGGGTGGTGAAGGTCGCGCCCTCGGCCTTCAACTCCTCACGCAGCTCGGAGAAATTCTCGATGATGCCGTTGTGAACGACGGCGACGCCATCGACGAAATGCGGATGAGCATTGGTTTCGTTCGGAACCCCATGCGTTGCCCAACGGGTGTGCGCAATGCCGGTGATGCCGGGAAGCGGCTCTTCGAAGAGCTTCTTCTCCAGATTGAAGAGCTTGCCCTCGGCGCGGCGGCGGTCCATTGCGCCATCATGGATCGTCGCAACGCCTGCGGAGTCATAGCCCCGATATTCCAGCCGCTTCAGCGCATCCACGAGGCGCTCCGCAACCGGTTGCGTTCCAACAATTCCGACGATGCCGCACATACAGGTCTCCAAGATTTTTTGGTGAGCATCCGATGATCCGAAAACCGAGTCAGGTCTTCTGACGGATGCTTTTTCAATGGGCGGAAGTCGTAGCGATTTCCGCAAAAACCGCAATCGCAACCGCGGTCACTTTCAATGTCTATTCGTTACCTTTGTCAGAAGGTTACGCCGGTTTCTTCTTGGCATCCTTGATCGCCTGGGCGCGGGCGCGAAGCACACTGGCACGGCCTTCCTTGACCTCCTGGCGTGCCCGACCGAAGGCCAGCGCATCGCCCGGAACATCATCGGTAATCACACTCCCGGAGGCGATGTAAGCATCATCACCAATGGTCACGGGTGCCACGAGCGCTGAGTTGGAACCGATAAAGGCGTTTCTGCCGATCCGCGTCTCATGCTTGTTGATGCCGTCATAATTGCAGGTGATCGTACCCGCACCGATATTGCTGCCCGCGCCGACGAACGCATCGCCGATATAGGTCAGGTGATTGACCTTGGCACCCTCGCCGATCTCGGCCTTCTTGATTTCACAGAAATTGCCGACCTTGGATTTCGCCGCCAGATTGGCGCCCGGACGAAGCCGCGCATAGGGACCAACGGTCGCCCCGGCGCTGACATGCGCGCCTTCCAGATGCGAGAAGGCGTGGATGATCGCACCCGATTCGATGGTGACGCCGGGACCTATGACGACATTCGGCTCGATCAGAGCGTCCTGACCGATCTTGGTATCCCAGGACAGGAAGACGGTTTCCGGCGCGATCATCGAAACGCCGTCGATCATCAACTGATGACGCGCCCGCTCCTGCCAGAGCCTTTCTATGATGGCAAGTTCGGCGCGGTTGTTACAGCCGGTCATTTCCGTCTCGGGGGCATCGACAGCCACAGCCCTGCCGCCCTGAGCGCGGGCGATCTCGACGATGTCGGTCAGATAATACTCGCCCTTGACATTGTTGTTGCCGATGCGGTCGAGCAGATCCAGCGCCCGGCGACCATTGATCGCCATCAAGCCGCTATTGCACCATGTGACCTTGCGCTCGTCGTCGCTCGCATCCTTCTCCTCGCGTATGGCGACCAGCTCACCATCCTGCACCAGAAGACGCCCGTAACCCGTTGGTTTGTCTGTATGAAACCCGATGACGACGACATCGACATTGTCGGTCAGCGCCTGGCGCGCCCGGTTGAGCGTCTCGGCGGTCAGCAACGGTACGTCGCCATAGGCAATCAGAATATCGTCGAAGCCCTTCTCGATGGCTTCGCGCGCCGCAAGCACGGCGTTGCCCGTGCCAAGACGTTCCTTCTGCAGATAAGGCTCGACAGAAACACCCGCCACCCGCGCGGCATCCGCCACCTTGTCCGCATCACGACCTACGACGAGAGCAGCAGCGGAAACGCCAGCACCGGAAACCGCCTGCATCACATGCGCAATCATTGGACGGCTAGCAACCGGATGCAAAACCTTCGACATGGAGGATTTCATGCGTGTGCTTTCACCGGCGGCGAGAATGACGGCAAGACAGGTGCGTTCCACTGATATCTCCATTCCAAGCATCGGATGTCTTTTGCCCGCTATAACCGCTCGACGATAAAGACACCATGGAAATTGCGTGACGGCTTGAAAAGCGACGTGATGGCTGGCGTGGTTAGGCAAGTGAAAGGCGAGAACGCGCTTTCCACCGCCAAAGAATCCTCTAATCTGCCGCGACCACCTCATCCCGAAATGCGGAAATCTCCTATGTCCTCTTCGCACAGCATCAGCCAGCCGGTCCGCGGCATGCTCATCATGGCGGCCTGCATGATCGTGCTGCCGGTGATGGATGCGATTGCGAAATATATGGCCCATGCCGGCATGTCCCCTGGCCAGGTCACCTTCTATCGCTTCTTCTTTCAGCTGGTCTGCACCCTGCCGCTGCTGCTCTTCATGTCGCCGAAGTCGCTGATCCATGCCAAGCGCCCCTGGCTCAACCTGCTGCGTGGCGTCCTGCATGCGGCCGCGAGCCTGACATTTTTTGCCGCCGTCAAATACATGCCGCTGGCCGATGTCTTCGCCATCTACTTCGTCGAGCCCTTCCTGCTCACCATCATGTCGGCGCTGTTTCTGAGCGAGCGGGTCGGCTGGATGCGCTGGAGCGCCATTGCCGTGGGTTTTATCGGCGCGATGATCGTCATCCAGCCCAGCTTCGAGCTTTTTGGCCTCACCTCGCTTCTGCCGGTCGCCTGCGCTTTCCTCTTCACTCTCTATCTCTTCCTCAACCGCGCGATCGGCGATGGCGACAGCCCGTTGGTGATGCAGACGATGGCCGGCATTGCCGGAACGATCTTCATGGGCGGCGCCCTGTTGATCGGCACCGGTTTCGGAGACGCCAATTTCGAGATGTCCCTGCCCGGCTGGGATCATGGGCTCGTTCTGCTGATCCTGCTCGGCTCGATTTCCGGCTACATGCATCTTCTCGTGGTCAAGGCCTTTCGGCTTGCGCCGGTGTCGCTGCTTGCCCCCTTTCAGTATTTTGAGATCATCTCCGCCACTATTCTGGGATACCTGCTGTTTTCCGATTTCCCGACGCCGTCCAAATGGCTCGGCATCGTCATCATTGTGGCATCCGGCCTCTTCATCATCTGGCGCGAAAGGCTGAGCGCCCGCCGCCTCAAGATGACAGAGGTCGCGGAAGTTTGAGGAATTGCCGCAACTGCACTTGTTCATAAGGCCCGCGTCGGGCAAAAAGTGCTTCCACGAATGACAAAGATACGAAGGAGACGAGACGATGGACGTTCGCGCCGCAGTCGCCGTTCAGGCAGGCAAGCCATTGGAAGTTATGACCGTTCAGCTGGAAGGCCCGCGCGCCGGTGAAGTGCTGATCGAGGTCAAGGCGACCGGCATCTGCCACACGGACGATTTCACCCTCTCCGGTGCCGATCCGGAAGGTCTCTTTCCCGCGATCCTCGGCCATGAAGGTGCCGGTATCGTCGTCGACGTCGGCCCAGGCGTCACCTCGGTCAAGAAGGGCGACCACGTCATCCCGCTCTACACGCCGGAATGCCGCGAATGCTATTCCTGCACCTCGCGCAAGACCAACCTCTGCACCGCGATCCGCTCCACCCAGGGCCAGGGCGTGATGCCGGACGGCACCAGCCGCTTCTCCATCGGCAAGGACAAGATCCATCACTATATGGGCTGCTCCACCTTCGCCAATTACACGGTTTTGCCGGAAATTGCCGTTGCCAAGATCAACCCGGACGCGCCCTTCGACAAGGTCTGCTACATCGGCTGCGGCGTGACGACCGGCATCGGCGCGGTCATCAATACGGCCAAGGTCGAGATCGGCTCGACGGCGATCGTCTTCGGTCTCGGCGGCATCGGCCTCAACGTGCTTCAGGGCCTACGTCTTGCCGGCGCGGACATGATCATCGGCGTCGATATCAACAATGACCGCAAGGCCTGGGGCGAAAAATTCGGCATGACGCACTTCGTCAATCCGAAGGATGTTGGTGATGATATCGTGCCCCACCTCGTCAACATGACGAAGCGCAATGGCGACCTGATCGGCGGCGCCGATTACACCTTCGACTGCACCGGCAACACCAAGGTCATGCGCCAGGCGCTCGAAGCCTCGCATCGCGGCTGGGGCAAATCGGTCATCATCGGCGTCGCAGGCGCCGGCCAGGAAATCTCCACCCGCCCCTTCCAGCTGGTCACCGGCCGCAACTGGATGGGCACGGCCTTCGGCGGCGCTCGCGGCCGCACCGACGTTCCGAAGATCGTCGACTGGTACATGGAAGGCAAGATCCAGATTGACCCGATGATTACCCACACCATGCCGCTTGAAGACATCAACAAGGGTTTCGACCTGATGCACAAGGGCGAAAGCATCCGCGGCGTCGTCGTCTATTGATGTGAAGAATGGCTGGCGCGGGGCCGGTTAAGGGTTTCCGCGCTGGAAGGTTTTGGAGGGGCTGCGAGGCCCCTCTTTCTTTTCGACGGCAGAGATGGCGGAAGGTACCCCCTCTGTCCTACCGGACATCTCCCCCTCAAGGGGGGAGATCGCAAAGAAGACAGCTCCTCAATCCATTCGCGACATTAGAGATGGCCGGGTGGCGGCCGCATCCGATCTCCCCCCTTGAGGGGGAGATGTCCGGCAGGACAGAGGGGGGTATCGCGCCTCAGCCTCTACGTAAGACCCGAACCCAACCCATCAAGCCGCCGTCTCAACATCCTTCGCCGCATCCACCGACACATAGTTCAGCACTGGTCCAAGCCAGCGCTCAATATCCTTCACGGGCATGCCTTTGCGCCGAGCATAATCCTCAACCTGATCCCGCTCCACCTTGGCAACGCCAAAGTAATAGCTCTCCGGATGGCCGATATAGAGACCGGAAACAGACGAACCAGGCCACATGGCATAGCTCTCCGTCAGCACCACACCCGTCTGGTTTGTCGCATCCAGAAGGCGGAAGAGCGTGTCCTTTTCCGTATGATCGGGCTGGGCCGGATAGCCGGGCGCCGGGCGAATACCGGCGTATGCTTCTCCAACAAGGTCCTCACTGCTGAAGCGCTCATCCGGCGCATAGCCCCAGAACTCCTTGCGCACCCGTTCATGCATGCGCTCGGCAAAGGCTTCCGCGAAACGGTCGGCCAGCGCCTTCACCAGAATGGATGAATAGTCGTCATTGGCCCGTTCGAAACGTTCGGCAATGGCCACTTCCTCGATACCCGCCGTCACCACGAAGCCGCCGACATAGTCGGCAATGCCGCTGTCCTTCGGCGCGACGAAATCCGAGAGTGCGACATTGGGCCGTCCATCGCGCTTGGAAAGCTGCTGACGCAGCGTGTAGAAGGTTTCGAGCTCCGAGGTGCGGCTTTCATCGGTGAACAGACGAATATCGTCCCCCACCGCATTGGCCGGCCAGAAGCCGATCACCGCGCGCGGTCGGAACCACTTTTCCTCGATGATCTTCTTCAGCATGGCCTGCGCGTCGGCATAAAGATGGCGTGCTGCCTCACCCTGCTTCTCATCCTCGAGAATGGCCGGGAAACGACCCTTCAATTCCCAGGTCTGGAAGAAAGGCGTCCAGTCGATATAGCGCGACAACTCTTCGAGATCGTAGCCCTCGAATGTCTTGGTACCGATGAATTGCGGCTTGACCGGCTGATAGCCTCTCCAATCCACTTTCTGCGCGTTTTCGCGCGCACGCGACAGCGGCAGGCGCTGCTTTTCGCGTTCATTGCGCGCATGCGCATCGGCAACCTTGGCATATTCGGCGCGAATGCCGTCAATATAGGCTGGCTTCTGATCTTCCGACAGAAGTGCAGACACCACGCCGACCGCGCGCGAGGCGTCCGTCACATAGATTGCCTGGCCCTTCTCGTAACGCGGATGGATCTTCACCGCCGTATGAACACGGCTCGTCGTCGCCCCACCGATCAGAAGCGGCAGGTCGAGCCCCATGCGCTCCATCTCGGAGGCCACATGCACCATTTCATCCAGCGACGGCGTGATGAGGCCGGAAAGACCGATGACATCGACCTTCTCCGCAACAGCCGTTTCGAGAATCTTGGTGGTCGGCACCATCACGCCGAGATCGATGATCTCGTAATTGTTGCAGGCGAGAACGACGCCGACGATGTTCTTGCCGATATCGTGGACATCGCCCTTCACCGTCGCCATCAGCACCTTGCCGGCCGACTTGCGCTGATCGCCGCCGTTCAGGCGCTTTTCCTCTTCCATATAGGGAAGAAGAACGGCAACAGCCTGCTTCATCACACGGGCGGATTTGACCACCTGCGGCAGGAACATCTTGCCTGAACCGAAGAGATCGCCGACCACATTCATGCCCGCCATCAGCGGACCTTCGATGACATGCAGCGGACGGGCCGCCTGCTGGCGCGCCTCTTCCGTATCCGCATCGATATATTCGGTGATGCCATTGACCAGCGCATGTTCCAGCCGCTTCTCAACGGGGAGTTCGCGCCACGACAGATCCTGAACCTTGCCTTCCTTGGCACCTGTACCCCGGTAACGCTCGGCAATTTCAAGCAGCCGTTCGGTCGCGTTGGGGTTGCGGTTCAGCACCACGTCCTCGCAGGCCTCGCGCAGTTCAGCATCGATGCTCTCATAGACCGCAAGCTGGCCCGCATTGACGATGCCCATATCCATGCCGACCTGGATCGCATGATACAGGAACACGGCATGCATCGCCTCGCGCACCGGCTCGTTGCCGCGGAAGGAGAAGGACAGGTTCGAGACGCCGCCGGAAATATGCACGAGCGGCATGGTTTCGCGGATGGTCTTGGTGGCCTGGATGAAGTCCACGCCGTAATTATTGTGCTCTTCGATACCGGTCGCAACGGCGAACACATTCGGGTCGAAGATAATGTCTTCGGGCAGAATCCCGGCCTTCTCCGTCAGCAGCTTGTAGGCGCGCGTACAGATCTCGACCTTGCGCTCGTAAGTATCGGCCTGCCCCACTTCGTCAAACGCCATGACGACGACAGCAGCGCCGTAATTGCGCACCAGACGCGCCTGCTCGAGAAACTTCTCCTCGCCTTCCTTCAACGAGATGGAGTTGACGATCGATTTGCCCTGAACGCATTTCAGGCCAGCCTCGATGATCTCCCATTTGGAACTGTCGATCATCACCGGCACGCGGGCGATATCCGGCTCGGCGGCAATCAGATTGAGGAACTCGACCATGGCCTTCTGGCTGTCGATCAGGCCCTCATCCATGTTGATGTCGATGATCTGCGCGCCGTTCTCCACCTGATCGCGGGCGACGGCAAGTGCAGCGGTATAGTCACCAGCGGTGATCAGCTTGCGGAACTTGGCAGAGCCCGTCACGTTCGTGCGCTCGCCGACATTGACGAAGGGAATGTCCTTGGTCAGCACGAAGGGCTCGAGGCCGGACAGCGACATGAGGGACTTGTGTTCCGGCACCTTGCGCGGCTCAAAACCCTTCACGGCGTCGGCGATGGCGCGAATATGCTCCGGCGTCGAGCCGCAGCAGCCGCCCACCACATTGACCAGTCCCTCACGGGCAAACTCGGCAACCTGTGCCGCCATCATCTCCGGCGTTTCGTCATACTGGCCGAACTCGTTCGGCAGGCCGGCATTCGGATAGGCGCAGATGAAGGTATCGGCCACATCCGACAGTTCCTGCAAATGCGGACGCATGGCGTTGGCACCGAGCGCACAGTTGAGACCGATGGTAAACGGGTTGGCGTGACGCACCGAGTTCCAGAAGGCCGACGGCGTCTGACCCGACAGCGTGCGGCCGGAAAGGTCGGTGATCGTGCCGGAAATCATCACCGGCAGATGAATGCCCTTGGCAGCAAAGCGCTCCTCGCAGGCGAAAATCGCGGCCTTTGCGTTCAGCGTGTCGAAGATGGTTTCAATAAGGATGAGGTCGGCACCGCCGTCGATCAGACCGTCGATCTGCTCACCATAGGCAACGCGCAAATCGTCGAAGCTGACAGCACGGTAGCCAGGATTGTTCACATCCGGCGAGATCGACGCGGTGCGGTTGGTCGGGCCGATGGCACCTGCCACGAAACGGCGGCGGCCATCCTCGCGCTCGGCGCGTTGAGCGGCGCGACGCACGATGAAGGCGCCCTCGCGGTTGAGGTCATAGACCGCGCCTTCCATCTCGTAGTCGGCCTGCGCGATACGCGTGGACGAAAACGTGTTGGTCTCCAGAATATCCGCCCCCGCCATGGCGTAGCGGAAATGGATATCCTCGATTGCATCCGGCTGCGTCAGGATCAGGAGGTCGTTATTGCCCTTCTGATGACAGGCACAACCAATGAAACGATCACCGCGGAAGTGGTCCTCGTCAAATCCAAGGCCCTGGATCTGCGTGCCCATGGCGCCATCGAGAATGAGGATGCGCTCTTCAGCCGCCTGTTTCAGCGCCTTCAGAATTTCCGCGCCGTCGCGTTTGCCGCCCAGGGGGCCAAACAGATCGTCCAACATCGGCACTCACTCCTCATTCTTTGCAAATCAGCAAGATATCAAGTCACATAAAGATATCTTTATGTCAACATATCATCCGGCATTCGCGGTTCTGGACTAAAAAGGAAGCTACGAAATTCCGACCGTGGATGACACCCTTGCGCCTCAAAGATATAGGTATGCTCCAACAGCGCATCAAAGGAGGAACGGATGACCGAGACGGAAAGCACGAAAGCCTATTGGAGCACGCTGCCCTGGCATCGCCAATGGCTGGTAAAGCAGGCGGAAGGCCTCTTCGACTTCTTCCAGTATCGCGCGGTCAATCCCAAAGGCGGCTTCTTCGATCTCGACCGGAAAGGCGCTCCCCTCTCCTCCGACAATCCGGTGCGCGGCATCCACGCGTCTGCCCGCATGGTCCATTGCTTCTCCATCGGCCACCTGCTCGGTCGCCCCGGCTGCGGCGATATCGTCGACCATGGCATGACCTATCTATGGGACAAGCACCGCGACAAGGAGCATGGCGGCTACTTCTGGCAGGTGGATGACAACGGTCCTGCCGACGCCACCAAGCAGGGTTATGGCCACGCCTTCGTGCTGCTCGCCGCCTCCTCCGCCAAGGTCGTCGGTCATCCGCTGGCCGATGCGATGCTGGCCGATGTGACCGAGGTTCTCGAAACCCGATTCTGGGAAGAGAAGCACGGCGCCATCAATGAGGAATTCCACCGAGACTGGTCGCCGATCGAAAACTATCGCGGCCAGAATTCCAATATGCACCTCACCGAAGCCCTGATGGCCGCCTTCGAGGCCACGGGCGACAAGACCTACCTCATCAAGGCCGAACGCATTGCCGACCTCATCATCCGCCGCGCCGCTGGCGCGCTGGACTTCCGCGTGCCGGAGCATTTCGATGAGAACTGGGTGCTGGACAAGGATTATCGCGGCAACGAAATGTTCCGCCCCTCAGGCTCAACGCCGGGTCACTGGCTGGAATGGTCTCGCCTTATCCTGCAGCTCTGGATCCTTGGTGAGCGCAAGCACGACTGGATGCCGACCGCCGCCAAGTCACTCTTCGTCCAGTCCATGGCGCTCGGCTGGGACCGCGAAAAAGGCGGTTTCTTCTACACGCTCGATTGGGACAACACGCCTGCCAAGACGGAAAAGCTCTGGTGGCCGATGTGCGAAGCCGCCGGTGCGGCCCACTTCCTCAACGAGCATCTGCCCGCCGACGAATTCTACGAAGATAGCTATCGCCGCATCTGGAGCACGATCGCCAACACCTTCCTCGACCATCAGTTCGGTGGTTGGCATGAGGAACTGACGGAAGACCTCGTTCCGGCCAACACCCTCTTCCCCGGCAAGGGAGACATCTACCACGCCCTTCAAGCCTGCCTCATCCCGCTTTTCCCGGCGGATGGCAGCCTGACGAAGATGATCGCCGAAAAAGGCGCGCGCTTCTGATTGAAGCATGACAAATGGCACGGCGAAGCGCAGAGACCCAAAAGCGCCGTGCGTCCTATTGGACGCACAAAGGACGCTTTACTTTTTTGAATCTACGCATCGTGCTTTCCGAAAATCGAGTCCGATTTTCGGGCCGATGCTGTATCGCCGCGCCATCAGGAAGCTCACTCGAAATCTGCTGAGTTCACCGTCACACGCCATTCCAGCCGCGCGGGATCGGCCTGCTCATTGCTGCGCAACCGAAATGGCCGGCACGCAGCGTAGCTCTCATGCGGCCCTAACCGCCTTTCGTTTGGCTGATAGGCCTCGAGCGAAATCGGCGCACGGAAGGCGGGCTCAAAACCTTCCAGCGTATAGGTCAACCGCTCGACCGCGACATCATTGGTATTCTGAAAGCTCACCCGGATCGGCGCATTCTCATCCCGACAGGTTGGGTCATAGGCCGCCGTGGCAATGATCTTCTCCAGCCTTTCGCCAGAGCGGACCCAGTCAAACAAAACCCAGCCTCCGAGGCAGGCCCACACCACGGCAAGTGCTGCCACAACGGGTTTCAGATGTCGCGGGAAAGCCATCAGAAACAACAGCAAGGCGACCGTCAGAACGATGCCGACGATCATGAACGACGCTCCGCGATATACGACATGATGTCAGTCAGTGTTTTTTCTCCCAAGGCAGTCGACAAAACGCATACGAAGCTCCCTTATAGCCCTAAACGCGAAGCCGCACAGGCAGACGCAGTAAAGTCGGCGTGACAAGAGCACTCCGAACCGAAAAGACCATTAAGCTCTTGATCGCCACGGTAAGGCGCAACGTGCCCGATCCGCGACAACTGGCGGATAGCCTTTGTCATACATAGCCCGGCCACCAGAGGCCAATGAGAACGGATGTCCTTCCGTCAATTGACTGTTCCGAAGATCGCACTCAAAAAATTCTTTCTTTCGATCGACTGCAGTTCGGAATTTCCTGGCGTCACTATCAAGGCCAGCCAGGCATTTCCACCCCTCATGAAAACCGTGAGTTCTGCGCGTGTTTCCGATGCAGTCGTGGCAATTCCGGATACCCGCATGATCTGCACTCCGTTGACATAGGCTGCCCCCCAATCGGAGGTCGGTTTCATAATATGGTCGACGCGTCTTTCCAGATCCTTCAGATAAGCCGTCGGATCGGCGCCGTCATTCCCAATAAGCTCGTGGGAAACCAGTGCTGTCATCCCCAGCGTCGGCGCCCGGAAGACGAAGCTGTCTTTAGAGGAGTCATTATAAGGGTGCTCCCAGATTTTGCTGATCCTGGCGCCCCTGCCCGACCTGGGATTCACCCATGTTTTGGTTGAGTCGGTCGGTGTCAAATTCGGTACGACCATCCGATCGAAGGGGACACTTTCGTAAGATGGCACGGGAAGAGCGCCATGGCTCGCAGTGATCCTTTCGTCGGAGCGATAGTCGCTCACATTTACAATAGCGCAACCGATGAGAAGCAGCATAACCGGCACCATGATCAAGGCTGCGATGCGGCTTGGCCGAAGCACCAACACACTCGAGCGTTCCCTGTCATAGCTCGCGTTCAGATCGACCTTCAGTCGCCTGTACTGAAAAAGGAATGTGAGAATGAACAACGGCGGGATGCCCATCGCACACCCCCAAAACCACACCCTGTACTCGCGACCGAAATAAAATCTGAAACGTGGCCAAAAACTCTCGTGAGGCGCAAACACCCATACGCCGAATATGGCCTTGCCTGGCGTGGTGCCAAATAAAGCCATGCATATTGCGGGTATCATAGCTGCGAGAGAGATCAGCATTAGATACAGGACGAGTGCAGCGAGGAGAAGACCGGGTCGGTTCCCATGGAAATAGAGGTAAGCAGCAACCAAGATGTCGTGTCCGACGATCGTGAACAAAGGTGACATCATCAATAGATCGAAAAGCCTTGCCCATAGGCGGCGCCAAGGACGCGCGGGCAAAAAGAACGGTTTCGGCGCGACACGCTGTTCCTCAGACCCGAGGGCCAGTGATGCAAAACTATCGGCAAAAACGCGATTGAGACCGGCCTTCTCCCAGTCCGTCATCTGTTCGTGCCAGAGGTAGTCGTCGCGGGTGACATGACCAGTCTCGATCAGCCTGCGAATAATCTCCTCGTCGACGGGGCCTCCGCGCTTCGGCCCGATGGTGTAATACCAGTCAGCCATACCGTTTCACGCCTCGTTTTCCCGGCTGCGTTTTAGCAGACCATAGCAGGACGATAATTTTGTATGACGGAACTCGGATCGACGGTTTTTGCCAAGATTCGGTCGAATTTGAGGGCTTGGACGGCACATTCAGCTGATCCAGTAACGAGCCTTCAGGCCGTCGCCCGTTGACTGCGAGCAACACTTCCAGAGTGTGTTTCAAGTCGGTCAAACGGATTGCTCACTTAATCGTTTGGAGCAACGCGCTTAGGAACCGATCCCTCTCCCTCAATTGATCGGGGCTGTTATCGTACGTCGATACTGAAACCTGCCAAGCGTCTCTACCCTGAACGATGAGGGTGGTTTCGACATCGACCCTGGACCGATCCCGAGAATAGCCGGTAGCGCGAAGCGCTTTGAAACCCTCTATTTCCACTGGGCGCCAGTCGGAGGAGCGGGTCCAAAGTTTGCCTGCCATGCCATCAATGATACTCGCATATTTTTCAGGAGTAATACCATCCCAACCGAGCGTATCATGGCCGAATAAAGCCGATAAAACGAGCCTGCTTCCGACGTCCGCGTTCAAATCATCCGCATGTTTAGTGCCTCGGGCTCTTGCCGAGGCGTCCATTGCCAACAAGTCATCTGTTGCGAATTGTATCTCTGTCTCGCTTGAGGAGTTTAACGGCTGGAAATTCCAGAACGATGGTAGCAGAGTTTCGTTACCGTTGATCGGATTGACCCAAACCTGTTTTCCAATGACGTAAGTGGCAGCACGGTCACCTTCGTTCCAAAGGAAAACGTGACCGGCGAAAAGAACGACCGCAAGAGCGATTACAGGAACGAGAGACATTCGTGCATTGACGGCAATCGGCTGAGAAGCCGTATCATAACTTGCTGCACGAGAAGATACCAATCTCCGGTATTGAACTACAAGAGCGATTGGCAAGAAAACGGGAATACCCATTCCAAGGCCAGAAAACCATACTCTGAACTCGCGTGCGAGATAGAAGAAAAGTCTGTTCGTCCCTTGCGGAACACGACCCTGGACGCCAGCAAGCGCCTTTCCTGGAGTTGTATCGAAGAGAGTCATACATAGTGCCAGCGCCACCGCTATAATCGGCAATAGTGCGACCATAAGCAGGACGTCCAGCATCGGTCTTTCCATCGAGGAGATGTAAATGTAGACGGATGGCGCCCATGCTGCCAGCGTGAATGCGATCGCTGCGGCAAGCAAAGGCCCCAGAAGCATGATGTCAACAAGTCTTGCCCAGAAGCGCCGCCAAGGACGCATCGCGTTCTGCTCACCATCCAGCGCTTTGGATGCGAAGGGCAGAGGTGGTGGTTTAACCGAGAGCGGCGCCACGAACGTGTCTTCAAACTCGGGATGCGTCCCAACAATCTCCCAGTCCGCCATCCCCTCCCGCCAGACATAGGCATCGCGGACAATCTTGCCGCTTGCGATCAACGCGCAGACTTGCTCTTTGCTGACAGGCCCTTCGCGTTCCTGCCCAACAGTGTAGTACCAGATCGTCATGCTGCTATGCCCCGCTTCCCCGATCAAGCTTTAGCAAGGCGGTCCCAACCCGTAAAGCTGCGAGAATGGCTACGGCAAAGCTCTCATCCCGTGAGAGGATGCTTGCGCTATCCAGTTGAAGCAAAAGAAAAATGGTGGGCCCGGAGGGCCTGCCGAATTCCAAGAAAATCAGCAGCTTAACCCCTTGTGGGACGAAAACACCGCTTCATAGAAATCAATGGCTTAGTAAAGCCGCCGTCCCACTTTTTCCGGTCGTTTTCGGCCCTTCTTTCCCGGTCGTATTGCGGCCAGGGAGGCGCGCATGAGCGGGGCGCGGCCATTTCGGGACGTGAAGCTGCAATGGCTTCAGCAGTTGAGCTGTGACAAGGATTTGAGCGACAGCGCGCGATCCGTAGCGCTCTATATCATCACCACGCATTTGAACGGCCACACCGAAAAGGCGTGGCCGTCCTATCAAACGATTGCCGACGCGACCGGCAAGAGCGTCAAGACCATTCAGCGCGCCGTCCGTGAACTTGAGGTCAAAGGATGGTTCGAGGTCCAGCGCGGAAATGGCGTCGGGCACAACACAGAATATCGTCCCTCAGCGGCGTCGATTTTACGCGCATCGGACGCCCGCGAAAAGACGGACAAAGTTGTCACCCTTTACCCTGACAAAGGCGGTCAAAATCGTCCGGCAAGGCGGTCAGATCTGTCCAGCGAAGGGGGACAAATATGTCCACCAAACCCAGAGAAAGAAAAAAATATATAAACCTAACCCGCGCGAGGACGCCCCGCCGCGCATCGAGACGCGGCGAGCCATCCCGCTCGTTTTCGTGGCCGAGAGCAAGGCGGATCAGGTCGAGCAGTGGCGCGATTGGCTACGTCGTCACGGCTTTCCTTCGATCGACGCCTTGGGCGTTCGAACGGTGAAAACCAGGAAGCCGGGTTATGCCTTGCCGGGCTACTGGCCACCTGATGACGCAAGCCCCAGCGCCCTCGATTGGATCGCATTCTTCAGCCGTCGCCGTGACCACATCGCCGATGAACCCGCGAGGCAAACCGATCTTCGGAGGGCATCATGATGGCTGGCGATTTGAAGGGAGCAAGGCGACCCCTGTCATACGGCGAGCCTTCTGACCGGGAGCCTTATGAGGGGAGGCAGACCTCCCCTTCAAACCCCACCAAGAGCACGCCGCGATCGCCCAAAGGCGAACTCAATGCCGTCGTGGTTTTCCGCTGCACGGCCTCGGAAAAGCAGGCGCTGACCGCACGCGCGGCGCGGGCCGGTCTGCCCTTCGCCACGCTGATGCGGGAAGCGCTTGGCCTCACCGAGGCACGGCGTCGCCGTCCGGTTCCCAAGGTGGACCCGGAACTGGTGCGCGCCGTCGCCCGGATCGGCGGCAACCTCAACCAGATTGCGCGATGGCTGAACACGACCCAGGCACAGGGCCAGTAGTCCGCCATCGACGCAATCACGGTTGCCGCGCGCCTGGTCGCCATCGAGCGGGCGCTATCGGAAACCCTTTGAGCAGTTCACGGCCAAGGATGGCGCGCCGTGCTGATCAAGTTCTTCCGAAACGGCCAGGGCGGCGGATCGGGACCGGTTAACTATCTGGTCGAGCGCGACGTCGTCGCCTACGACCAGAACCGCAACGCGATCCGCGATGAGCGCGGCGAGGTCATGCTGTTTGCCCGCGAGCCTTTGCCGGAGGTGCTGCGTGGCGATGCCGACCGCATGCGCGCGCTGATCGACGTCTGTCCACACCAGTGGACCTATCGGGCCGGCGTCATCGCCTTCACGGCTGAAGACGGGCCGAACCCTGCCCAGCAACGACAGGTGATGGACGCCTTCGAGAGCCTTGCCTTTGCCGGCCTCGAACCCGACCAGCACGATATGCTTTGGGTCCGCCATACCCACGAGGGCCGCGTCGAGCTGCATTTCGTGACGCCACGCATGGAGCTTGCGAGCGGGCGCAGCCTCAACATTGCGCCGCCCGGCTACCAGAAGCACTACGACGCCCTACGCGATGTTCTGAATAAGGAGTATGGCTGGAATGACCCAATGGCGCCGGAGCGCGCCCGCGAGACCGTTAGCCTCATCGAAAGCGTCCGGCGCGGCGATGCCCGCGAGCTGATCCATGACTGGATCGTCCAGCGCATCGAGACCGGCCAAATCCATGACCGTCCGAGCATGACCGAGGCTTTGACGGCGGCCGGTTTCGACCTGCCGCGCGCCGGCAAAGATTATATCACAGTGCGCGATCCGGAGACGGACGAGCGCTGGCGTTTGAAAGGAGACCTTTTCCGTGAAGACTGGACCCGAGAGAATACCCTTGAGCGAGCGCTTGAAAGATCAGTTGGCGAGCCCAGCCGCTCCGGAGGCCGGCTCGACGCCATCGCCCTGGACGATCTTCGAGACCGACTGGAGCGAAGCCTTGAAGCGCGCGCAAGCTACAATCGAGACCGATATCCGCAGCTTCACGGACGCGAACCGCCGGCACTTGAGCGAGGCGCTGGCAACGACCGAGGCGGACGTGAACCGGCTCCGGTCGATGGTGCAGCCGTTCTTGCTGACCGTGGGCGCGGTGGCCTTGCTGATCATCCTGCTGAGTTTCACCGCGAGCTGGTTTTGGGCGGGTCTGATGATCGACCGCGCCCAGAGTGCAAGCCTCTGGCAGATGGGCTTGCAGATCAACCAGACCGGCAACGGCAAAGTCCTGACATGGGACGTCAACCGCCTTCAGCTGATCACCTGTCAGGCAGGGACCGGCAAAACCCCATGCCTGAAGATCGTCCAGGGAGATTGACCGATGACCGGAACGACCAGACCACCGATGACCGAGACCCTGTCGCCGCTGGAGCGCGAATTGCTGGGTTACGTCGAGACGTTGATGAACACCTTGCAGAGCGGAACCGCGCAATTCGAGGCGCTGGAGAAACGCTCGACCGACATGATCGAAAACCGGCAAGCGGCTTTGGAAGGATCGCTGAAATCACTCTTCGCGTCACAGGCTACCTTCATGAACGCCTGGCTCGCCTCCGGCAATCATTCCAGCGCCACGACCTCGACCGAGCTGACGGAAGCGTTCGCTCTGCTGGAGCAAGCCGAAGCGATGCTGGAGACGGTCGCGCCGCCGACGTGACAGCCCGACCGCCCGCGCCCGGTCGCGGCCGCAACTGATCTTCATTTCGGTTTAGAGTTTCGATCCATGAATTTGATTATTCAGCCCTACCGCTATGCCCTTTCCATTGCCATCGTGGCCGCCGGTTTCCTGCTGATGGAAACCGCACCGTTGTTCTGGCCACCGATCTACCAAAACGCGCGCGCCGCGATCCGGGTCATGTTTTGCGGGTTTGCGCTGCTGACCTTGGTGGGAGACACCCAGGGCCGCATCCGCAGCGCGTCGGGCTTAGCTGTGGGGGCTGCCCTCCTTGCCGCGTCTGCTCTCGCCCTTACCGACCCGACCATTGCGGCCGGCGTCCTGCTCGACAGCTTCAAGGCTTGGCGAAATGCCGGCTATTCCGGAATCGAGGGCATCCGGGGGATGGTTTCGACATGGGACCGCTTCACAGAGGCGCAAAAGCTTGGCCTGCAAACCAGCCTCGCCATCGGCCTGCCTGTGCCGCTGTTCCTCATTCTGCGAGCAATCTCGATTGCCGCCCCGGCGTCATCGAGCCGCATTTCAAAACAAGGTCCATGGCGCGCCCGCTGGATGAACCGGAGTGAGCTGCGCCAGCTCCGCCACAACGATACGGGCTTGCCGCTCGGTCTCTCCGGCGGCGCAATGCTGCGCTACCGCCCCAACCCGAAGACCGGATGGCGTGCCGGCCATCACGTCGCCATTGCAGGCACGCGCGCCGGGAAAGGCGTGTCCGTCGTCATTCCCGCAATCATCGACCATGACGGACCGGTCGCGGTCCTCGACATCAAGGGCGAAAATTTCGCCGTGACGCGCCGATATCGGCAGTCGCTCGGGCGCCAGGTCGTGGTTCTCAATCCCTTCGGCGTCATCGAGCCGTCGAAGGATCGTTTCAACCCACTCGACTATATCCGGCAAGCGCATCTGGTCCGTGACATCGAAGTCATTGCCGAGGGGCTTGTTCGACCGGAAGGTGGAAACGGCTCGCATTTCGCCGAAATGGCGAAATCCATGATTGCAGCTGTGATCGAGGTCGTCATGACCAGGCGCGCGGAACCCGATCGCAACCTGATCACCGTCATGGACCTGCTGTTTTCCGCCGGCTTTGAAAAGGCACTGACGGAATGGGCCGGTGCGCCGGAGACATTCGGCACCCGTCCGGCCGCAGCTGCCGCGACCTTCCTCGCAGCCGGCGAGAACGAGCGCGGGGCAATCAAGACGACGATCAAGAAGGCCTTTGATTGGGCGCGTTCCGACGAACTGCGTAGTTTCCTCAGCGCCTCCACATGCTCACTCGAAAACCTGTTCGACGGTCGCGCCGATCTCTTCATGGTCGTGCCGCTCGACCAGGTGGACGCACAAGCCGTCTTTCTCCGGCTGCTGACAAACATCATTCTCGGCATGGCCGTACGCCTCGAAGGCGCGAAGAAGCCGAAAAAGAATGTGCTGCTTGTGTTGGACGAATTTGTTCGCCTCGGCCGGATGGAAAAGCTGATCAACATCGCCAACGTCGCCGCCGGCTGCGGCATCGAGGCGCTATTCATCACCCCGGACAAGGGCCAGATCGAAAGCGTCTATGGCAAGGGCGACACCGCCAGCATTCTCGGCTCCTGCGTCAACACCCGCATTTTCGGCCTTGGCCGCGCCGAGTTTGAAACCGCCAATTGGGCCGCGAACGCGCTCGGCGATCAGACGGTGCTGACCCGCACCAAACAATCGTCCGCGAAGTTCGGCGAGAGCCGCAAGACTTCCACCGCCGAGCAGCGCCAGAAGCTCATGACCGCTGATCAGATCCTGGAAATGAAGACCGGCAAAATGCTGCTGCTGACGGGCTCGAAGCCGCCAGCGCTGGTTGACGCGATCGTATCGCACCGGCATCCGGCATTCCGAGGGAAGTTGGATCGAAATCCGATGGTTTAAAACGCGTACTAGGGCTTCGTGGCAATGCAAGAATTGCCACCGTTCCCAATCAGCGGGCAATTGACTTCCAATCGGTGGTACAGGCTACCGCCGTCGGAATCCAGTAAATCTCCCTATTGGGAAATATATACTCGACACCGCCCCAGATTGTTTGATATTTTCCCGAGCGGGAGGTCGATCATGGCAACGCAAGTCAGAACTTCAGCCGATATTGGCGCTCTGGTCAGAACAACACGTAAAGAGCAAAACCTCCGGCAGGACGAGCTTGCCGGCGTCTCTGGCGTTGGCGTACGGTTCATTGTGGATCTCGAAGCAGGTAAGCCAACAGCTCAAGTTGGAAAAGTCCTGCAGGTTCTTCGAATGCTCGGCTGCTCCGTCGATATCATAGCTCCTGGCGAACGTGGCAGATGACGGCAAAGCCATTCAATCTCTCGAGGATGCATTGATGTCGCGGAGATAGATAGCGCCATTGACGCGGTTCGCGACTTCAAACTAAAATTGTATTTCCAGTACCTGTACAAATAGAAGTGTCAATGACCACTCATCTCACCGCACGTATCGCCTGGCACAATGACGGATGGAATGGCCGGATCTGTTCAGAACCGGAACACAACACCTATTGCGTGGGCATGAAATCCTTTCCCGGGGATTTGATCCATCGGGAGCGTGATTTGGAACGGGAAAAAGCCTGTTCTGGGCAGGCCGTCTGCAAGTTAAAAAGCGAAGATTTACCACCCTGCATATATAGCATCAATGCCTTTGGGCCCGATGCCATTCGCGGCTATTCCAATCCGCCCGATTTTTTCTACGGCGGTGCTGAGCGCGAAGAATGGGATATTCCTCCATCTTCGGTCTGCGTTTGGCCTTACGAAGCCATGTATGGTGAAGAGGTATATACCGATGGCCGCCTCGACAATAACAAGCGCCGAGTGGGAGTGGACGAGTTTTTTGCGGAGCTGGAGGTGGATGAAAGCCTCATCTTTTACTACGCCAACCATTCCAACCCATTTACCGACGAAAACGATCCGAAGTACGTCATAGTCGGCGTTTCTCGCGTGAAACAGATCGGAAAGCCGCTCTTCTATTCCAATCCCTCTGACTATGTTCGTCAGAATTATGCGGATGGCATGATATGGGCGCGAAACGTATCATCGCATTATCCAAACGAGGGTTTTCGCATTCCCTATCACGCCTACCGTGAGCAGCCCGAAATTCTAGACAGGCTTCTGGTCACGCCGGAAAATCCTGCCAGCTGTAAATATGGGGCCCGTCATCTTACCGACGATGTAACCATCGGCATGCTTGAGCAAATGCTAGACGTCATAGCGCGGCTGAATGAAATCGGCGACACTAATGAGGATTGGAATGCCCGCGCCAAATGGGTGCAGGCGCAGATTGCCAAACTCTGGAAGCGTCGAGGTCTGTATCCGGGACTTTTGACCGTGATGGACCTCCTTGAGGCAGGCGGCTCTATCAAAAACGGCAAGTGGTATTGTGATCGTGGTGAGGAGAAGAAGGCCTATGAGCTATTTTTCAATGCCCTGGAAACCGGAAAAGACTGCCCCGAGCTGAAACTCACTGGCCTTGCTCTAAAGCGGGTGTCGCGCTCCTGGCAGTTGCTTGAGGATGATGTCCGGGCCTTTCTCAAAACGATTGCAGTTCGGATTGACCTTTACCTTGATCAATTGCAAAGCATCATCGGACAGAAGCGCGCCGCGCATGGCATTCCGGAGAGCTTGTCATCCATCGTTGAAGACCCGTATTTGTTGAGCGAATTTTTCATCGGCGATGGGCCTGACGATGTTATTCCTTGGAGCACGATTGATCGTGGTGTCTTCCCATCGCCGGAGTTGGGCGGCGAGGTCCTCTGCGACATGCTCAATGACGATCCTCGAAGACTGCGCTCCCTCTGTGTTGAGCAATTGAAGCGCGAGCCGAACCAAACTTTTCGCCCGGCAGACATCATCCTCAAAGAAATCAATGCGCGCATGGATCGGTTGCCCGAATGGAAACGGCAAAATTTCAGTCTGCGCTATTTCGACGTTGACCGGGAGCCTCTAGAAAAGGCGCTGGTGCTGAGAAAGGAAGAAGATCGGCTTTATCTTTATTTGAAGCATGTCTTCCAAGACGAAAGGACCGTAGACAAAACGTTGACTGAGCTTTTTGATCGGCCGCCCATCACGCTTCCACGCCCGGTTCCGGAGGGTTTTTGGCTTCGTGCCGTTTCCGACGATGAGTCCTCATTGGCCAAAAAGGGCGGCGACGAATACCGGCTGGCAGTGGAAGCTCAGGCCGGCCAATGCTCCCAAATCTTTAGGTTGCCGCTATCAGTCGTTTCCGGCCGCGCAGGAACCGGCAAGACCACCATTATCCGGGCCATCGTTAAAGCCATTCGCCAGGTAGAAGGTACCGGAGCACCGATCAATGTGATGACACCGACCGGCAAGGCGACTGATCGCGTGCGCGCAGTGTTCGAGCGATTCAACATTGGCGGCGTCAACGTCTCAACAATCCATTCATTCTTGGCATCAAACGGATGGCTTAACGACAACCTCACATTCAAACGATGGGGAGGAAAATGCGCTGATCTCGAAGGCACGATTGTTATCGACGAGACATCCATGCTCGACCTGGCCCTCGCAGCTACCTTTTTCCGGTCTATCGAATGGCAGCATGTAAAACGACTGATCCTCGTAGGCGACCATAATCAGCTCCCGCCCATCGGTCGAGGACGAGTATTTTCCGACATCATCGAATGGCTGCGCAAGGCCGGAGCACCCAACCTGGCGGTACTACAAACCAATATGCGTCAGATGGAAAATCGGCTCGATGCAAAAGGTCAGGGTATACTCGGTCTCGCCGAGTTATTCCTGGTGGATTCTGCTGTTTACGGCGAACAGACTTCGCCCGCGGCTGAACAACTCCTTCAGAAAGTGCATCAGGGCGGCAAGATCGATGAAGACCTGGACGTGGTTTATTGGAATTCAGCCGATGGACTAGTCGCGAGTTTGGTCGCTGATATCGTCTCAGTTCTTCCGGAGAATTCTGACGAAGATCAAGTATACAAGCTTTGGCGAAATGAAGTCATGCAAAATAAACCAGAAAGACTTCAGGTTTTAACGCCACATCGCGGAGAGCTCCACGGCGTCGACGCATTGAACATCGAGCTGCAATCAATCCTCACCAATGACTTGATTAATAGAGTGGGGGCTGTTGATGGGATCACCTTGAACGACAAGGTGATTCAGATCCAGAACAGGACATCACGTCGGGGAATTTGGGCTTACGATTTTGCTCTGGGAAAATCTCGTCAAGTTGAGCTGTTTAACGGGGAGATCGGGTATGTTGAGGCACACAACTTTGATCGCGCCGATCTGAAGAAGGTCTTTTCCGGTTACAGCAAAAAACGACTTAAGCGATTTCAGGTGAAATTTGCGCGGAAAGATCAGGTCTGCGTTAATTATGGACGCGAGATTCCTACCTCTACGAAGGGAAAGTTCACCTCAGAAAGCGTCGAAAATAACCTTGAACTTGCATACGCGATTTCGATACACAAATCGCAAGGAAGCGAGTTTTCTCATACATTCGTGATACTACCGGCTTCGCGTAGACCGCTTTCAGCAGAGTTGCTCTATACAGCATTAACGCGCGCGCAAGGGCATTGTCAGCTCTATATACAGGGCAATCTTTCTCCATTGCTCGAAGCGCGAAGGAAGGAAAACGCGCAAAGCTTGCTGGTTTCGTCTTCGCTATTCGGGCACTTTAGAACAGTTGATGACCGTCTATTGGCGAGAAGTGATTGGTATGAAAGCGGCAAGATTCATGAGGCGTTGAGCGGCGACATGGTTCGTTCGAAATCCGAGGTTATCATCGCAAATCTGCTTCACCAAGCTGGAGTACCTTTCACCTACGAGGAGCCCCTTTACGCTGCAGACGGAACGTTCTTCTTGCCTGACTTTACCCTCCGAGTTGGGGGAGAAAAATACTACTGGGAGCACTGGGGCATGTTATCCGATGAGGGCTACGCGGCGCATCGCGACCGCAAGAAACAGTGGTACATGACACATTTTCCAGGCCGCTTGATCGAGACGTTAGAAAGTGGGCAATTGAGCTCAGAAGCGAAAAGCCGGATCGACGAAATTTGGCTCAAATGAGCGGTTCTTGCTGCTTTAAAGTTCAGTCAAGAAGTTTGGCGCTTCTGCATCCTTGACCGCGACCATGCCAGGGCAATCAAGATCGGCTTGGATGACTGCACAAATCGGGCTCCGAAGCAGAATAACCGTCTACTGCCGCGACCGTTTGGCATGGTTCTCCTCGAATCCTCGCTTGTCCAGCCCAAAGAAAGCTGGCTAAAGTAGCTCCATCTCGGGGGGCGACTCATGCAACGAATGTCGGCACGCGACGCCAAGAACCATTTTGGCAACTTGATAGATCTCGCGCGGGCCGCACCTGTCGCGATTGAAAAATATGGGCGGCCGGTGGTCGTCGTCATAGCTTCGGAAGAGTATGAGCGGCTGATCTCGATATCAACCGCACCGGAAAACGCGGGGCTGAGAAGTCCGCCAGAAGTGGAATGACCAATATGAATACCTACAAGTCCCGAGCGCGAGGACATCGTTAGAATGGCAACGCATTCCGACCTCGCGAATTTAATCTGGCAAATCGCGGACCTCCTGCGTGGCCCCTATCGCCCGCCACAGTACGAGCGCGTGATGTTGCCGCTCGTGGTGTTGCGTCGCTTCGACTGCGTACTCGCCGATACGAAAGAGAAAGTGCTGGCAGAATATGAACGCCGGGCAAACGGTAAGCTTCAGGATGAAGCTCTAGATCGGATATTGAACAAGGCCGCAGGGCACCGTTTTCATAATCGCTCTGCGCTCGACTTTCAGAGATTGAAGGGCGACCCCGACAATCTTAACAAGCACCTCGTGAGCTACATTAAGGGGTTTTCTGGAAACGTTCAGCGGATCTTCGAATACTTCGAATTTGAAAACGAAATTGAGCGCATGCATGATGCCAATATTCTCTATTTGGTCATTAAAGAATTTTGTGATGTCGATCTGCATCCACTGAAAGTCACAAACCAAGATATGGGCTTGGTTTTCGAAAATCTGATCCGTCGTTTCAATGAGCTCGCGAACGAAACAGCCGGTGATCACTTCACCCCACGTGAGGTCATCACGCTGATGACTGATCTGCTCTTTCTAGACGCGGATGATCTATTGAGCAAGCCAGGCATCGCAATGCGCATGCTTGACCCAGCTTGTGGCACAGGCGGAATGCTTGCCGGAGCGCAGAAGTACATGCGCGATCATCATGCCGACGCGACACTCTATGTTTATGGTCAGGACTACAACAAAAGAGCCTTCGCTACGGCAGCCTCAGATATGCTGATAAAGGAAGTCGATCACAACGGGGGCGGTGAAAACGTTCAATTCGGCGACAGCTTTTTGGACGACAAGTTTGCAGGCCAGACTTTTGATTACTTCATTGCTAATCCACCTTTCGGTGTTGACTGGAAGAAGCAGCAGAAAGACATCATCAGGCGTCATGAGAAAGCCTCGAAAGATAGCCCTTGGAGGGCGGGGCTTCCCCGGGTCAATGATGGGTCGCTGCTTTTCCTTCAGCATATGATTTCCAAGTTTGAGGTTGTCGATCCGCAGAAGCAAAAATACGGCTCACGTGCCGCCATCGTATTTTCGGGCTCACCCCTCTTTACCGGCGGCGCGGGAGGCGGAGAAAGCGAAATCCGTCGCTGGATCATCGAACGTGACATGCTCGAAGCCATCGTCGCTCTGCCAGAGCAGATGTTTTACAACACTGGTATCGGCACCTATATCTGGATCGTGACGAACCGGAAGGCGAAGGAGCGCAAGGGCAAAATTCAACTCGTCGATGCGCGTGAAACTTGGATTCAGATGCGTCGCAGCCAAGGCGACAAGCGCCGCAAAATTGGCGAAGGACCCGCGCGGGACGGGGACGAGCGTGCAGATGAGCCCGACCAGATCGCCGACATTGTGCGTCTCTACGGGCGTTTCCAAGCGAACGAAAAGTCCAAGATCTTTAACAACCAAGACTTCGGGTACACTCGGGTCACGGTCGAGCGGGCGCTGAAACTACGCTATCAGATGACGGTTGAGGATAAGGCGCGTTTCCTTGATGCCGCGCCGCATCTACTGGACGACATTCAAATCATCGACCAGTCGCTTGGCCGCGAAGCGCAGTTCGACTGGAACGCGGTCTGGGCCAGCGTCGAGAAGCTCCTGAAGAAGCGCGGCTCGCGCTGGAAGGCGGCGGAGGAAAAGCTCTTTCGCACGGTCTTCACCGCGAAGGACGCGAAGGGTGCCGCAGTGAAGAAGGGTGTAGGCTTCGAGGCTGATGCAGAGCTGCGCGATTTCGAGAACGTGCCGCTGAAGGAGGATATCGAAGCCTATTTCAAGCGCGAGGTGCTGCCGCATGTGCCAGATGCATGGTTGGACCGCAGCAAAGATAAAGTCGGCTACGAAATCAACTTTAACCGCCACTTCTACAAATTCACTCCGCCACGCAAGTTGGCTGAGATCGATGCAGACCTAAAAAAGGCCGAAGATGAAATTCTTCGGCTACTGCGGGAGGTGACTGAATGAACAGTATTGACGGTTGGCAAGGAGAGGTGCCGCCCGACTGGACCGTTCGGCCCCTCCGCTCCGTTGCGGAGTACGCCGTCAGTAACGTTGACAAAATTGCATCGGATGAAGAGTTTCCCGTTCGTCTTTGCAACTATACGGACGTTTATAATAATGAGGCGATCCACCTCGGCATAGAATTCATGGCGGGCACGGCGACTCAAGCTGAGATCAACAAGTTTCGTCTGCTGGCTGATGACGTGGTTATTACAAAGGACTCGGAATCCTGGGAAGACATCGCTATTCCCGCTCTGGTTACTGAGACCTCAGATGACTTGGTGTGCGGCTACCATCTAGCCATGATCCGACCTGACCCTGAGAAGTTGGATGGCGAGTTTCTTTTTCGCTGCCTGCAATCAAAGGTGCTGCGGATTCAGTTGGAACTCGCTGCCACCGGAATTACTCGTTATGGAGTTCCAAAGAACGCCATTGGCTCTATGGCGCTTCCCGTTCCGCCTAAGTCCGTTCAACAGGTTATCGTCCGTTTCCTCGATAAACAAACATCCGACATTGATAATCTTATTTTCGCCAAGCAGCGAGTGCTCGATCTCCTCGCCGAGAAGCGACGCGTGATCGTCGCCGAAGCGATCATGCGCGGACTGAACCCCGCCGTACGCTTGCGCCCCTCCGGCATCGATTGGCTCGGCGACATTCCCGCGCACTGGCAGTTGAAGAGAAGCAAATGGTTGTTTGAAGAGCGCGACGAGCGCAGCACAGACGGCTCTGAGGTCCTGTTGTCATTGCGCATGGAAAAAGGGTTGGTGCCACACAACGACGTCTCCGAGAAACTGACTCGCCCTGAGGAATTGATCGGCTACAAAAAGACGTCGGTTGGACAATTGGTCGTAAACCGCATGAGGGCTGCCACGGGCCTGATCGCGATCACGACGCAAGATGGCCTCGTGAGTCCCGACTACGCTGTATTTTGGCCGTCTGCGGAAATTTCAACAGACTATTATGTCGAGATGTTCAAGACCCCACTGTTGCAGGCCGTTTTCCGTTCGGAATCGACCGGTCTGGGCACAGGTTCGCAAGGATTTCTCAGGCTCTATTCGCAGAACTTCTTGGCGCTTTGGTTTCCATACCCGCCTCTCGAAGAACAATACGATATCGTTCGATACATCGCTACTGAAACCGCCAGGATCGACCGCTTACGCGCTGCTGCCGAGCATTCCATTAACCTATTAAAGGAACGCCGCGGCGCTTTGATCACTGCCGCCGTTACCGGCCAGATCGACCTTTCGGAGGAAGCATGAAAATTACACGGCTTTCGCTCGATTACGTCCGAGCCTTCGAAGAGGCGGAGTTAAATTTCAATCCGGGCTTCAACCTGATCATTGGGGTGAATGGTGCTGGCAAGAGTACAGCATTGGACGCGATCCGCTTTTGCGGTTCACATCTTTTGTCAAACCTTCAGAAAATGCCGTTCAAGCCCTTTGGTTTTGGCATCGACGACATTCATGGCGATGCGCCTCTTGGTGAGGCAGCACTATATCTCGACTTCGGAGACAAAGGTGACGCCTTTGTACGCCTACGCGAATGGCGGGAACAGGTCGCCACTGAGACGCCAGAAAACATTGAGCGCCTGCGCCGTGAAATTTTGGAAACCACACGTCCACGGGACCGCCTGCGTAACCAGCTACGCGAATTACAGGAAACCGTGTCACCTGCCGAACCCGTGTACTTCTATCCGTCAAAGGATGACCTGAAGATTCGGGTGAGCAAAGAGCGCAGCGCTCCGTTGATGATCCACTACTCTACGGCTCGATCGATCATGAACGAACAGGCCGAACGGAAATCTGCCGCTGGGACCAGCCAGCTTGCCTATGTGAACTCGCTACATTCGAACGCACTCAGTCTGCGGCAGTTTGCTGACTGGATGCGTGCCCAAATCGAACTTGCTTCTGAACGGCCCGCCTCACGACATTTGATTGATGGGATCAACGCTGCGCTCGAACGCTTCCTGCCAGGCTATTCAAACCTGCGACCATCTACCGAAAGCGTGTCGAGAGTTGAAATCGACATCAAAGGTACGACCCTAGATGTTCGCCAGCTGTCGGACGGTGAGCGCAACGTATTGGCGCTTGTTCTGGATATCGCTAAACGCCTCGCGCAGGCCAACCCGCGACTTGAGGACCCGCTGGCGAGCGCCGAGGCCGTTGTCCTCATTGATGAGATTGATCTTCATCTTCATCCGCAGTGGCAGCGGAAGATTGTTGGGAATCTTGAGAAAACGTTTCCGCGATGCCAGTTCATTGCCACTACCCACTCGCCACAGGTAATTGGGGAAGTGCCCCACGAGAAGATTCAGATAATTGCGGATGGGAGAATTTATTCTCCTAGCAGGTCTTTCGGGGTCGATTCGAGCCGTGTGCTCGAAGAGGTGATGGATACATATTCGCGAAATCCAACAGTGGAAAAAGAAATCAACCGTATCGCCACACTGATTGCTGACGGTAAGGCCACCGAGGCAAGGGCGGCAATCAAAGTTTTGTCAGCCAAGATTGGAGAAGACGACCCGGAGATCACGCGCGCGAAAACCCTTCTCGACTTCTTGGAGGGAGACGCGTGAGAATGATCACTAAGGGTACCGAGCCGAATAGTCTTACGCAGCATCGGTTACAGGCACACAGCGACTACAACAATTATGCGTATAAAGATGACCTTCGGGCCTCGCTCATCGCAGAACAGAAAGGATTGTGCAGCTATTGTATGAGCCGATTGCATAATGATCCGTTGAAGATGAAGATTGAGCACTGGCAGTGCCAAGACGCATATCCGAACCTCCAACTAACCTATGGAAATCTCCTCGGCGCATGCCTTGGTGGTGAGAAAAAATCTCCTGCGGAACAACATTGCGATACCAAAAAGGGCAATCGCAACCTGAAGTGGAATCCCGCAACAAAATCTCACGCTATTGAAGCCAGGGTGCGCTATCTTGTCGACGGAACAATTCAAAGTCCTGATGAGGAGTTCAATGTTCAACTAAACGATGTTTTAGGCCTGAACTTGCATCATTTAAAAAACAACCGCAAGGCGGCGTTGGATTCGGTTTTGCAGTGGTGGCATTCCACCCGAGATGCTCGACAAAAAGTTCAAGATCAGATTGACCACCGCGTGAACGCGGCTGAGCACCAGCCATTTAGTCCTGTGGCAATATGGTTCCTACGACAGAAACTCGGAGGCGCGGCGGCATGAACATTGCCCGACATTCGGAAGCTGCTTTTGAGTCGGTCATTGAGACAACGATGCTTGCCGATGGTTATGTGTCAGAGCCGGCAGTGGGGTTCGACCGCGAGCGGGCGCTGTTTCCGGAGGCTGTGCTCGACTTCATCCGCGCCACACAGGCTAAGGAGTGGAAGGCACTGGAAGCGTTGCACGGGGACAGGACGGGCGCGCAGGTCCTCACCGACTTGACTAAGTGGATGGATCGGGAAGGCTCGCTCGCCACCCTGCGCCACGGCTTCAAGTGCTACGGCAAGACGCTCCGCGTCGCCTTCTTCAAGGCCGCGCATGGCCTAAACCCTGAGCTTGAAGCCCGTTACGCGGCAAACCGTGTTGGCCTCACCCGGCAGCTTTTCTACTCAAAAGTTTCAACGAACTCGATCGATGTAGCCATTAGCCTGAATGGTATTCCCATCGCCTCGGTGGAGTTGAAGAATGCCATGACTGGGCAGACTGTAGAACGAGCATTGCATCAATATCGGAATGATCGAGACGCGCGCGAACCTATCTTTGAATTCAAGCGGCGTATGCTGGTCCACTTTGCTGCCGACACCGATACCGTGTTCATGACCACCCGCCTTGCTGGATCAGCTACACACTTCCTGCCTTTCAATAAGGGCAACAATGGTGGCGCGGGTAATGCGCCCGATCCGAAGGGGCGCAGCTATCGCACGGCATATCTCTGGGAAGAGGTGTTGCAGCGAGATAGCCTGCTCGATCTGCTAGCGCGGTTCATCCATCTACAAGTGGAGGAAAAGCGAGACGATCAGGGCCGAAAGGTCAAGAAGGAGACGATGATCTTTCCGCGCTACCACCAGCTTGAAGCGGTACGCTCGTTGGTGGAACAGGCGCAACTTGAAGGCGTCGGACATAATTATCTGATTGAGCACTCAGCCGGCAGCGGCAAAAGCAACACCATTAGCTGGCTCACGCACCGGCTAGCTTCGCTGCATGACGACAAGAATAACCGAGTTTTTGACAGCGTCATTGTGATCACCGACCGCGTGGTGCTGGACAAGCAGTTGCAAGACACGATCTACCAGTTCGAGCACAAGCATGGTGTCGTGCAGAAGATCGACGAGAGTTCGCGCCAGCTTGCCGAGGCGCTGGAAAGCGCTGTGCCGATCATCATCACAACGTTGCAGAAGTTTCCATTCGTCTCGCGCCAGCTCGCGAAGATAGCGGAAGAGCGCGGCGAAGCCGATGGCGGCACGCTGAAGTCTCGGCACTGCGCCGTGATCATCGACGAGGCGCACAGTTCGCAGGGCGGTGAAACGGCGACCGATTTAAAGGAGGTACTCGGCGGCCAAGGTCTCCGCGAGGAAGCTGCGAAGTACATGGCTGAAAACGACGAAGTGGATGTCGAAGAGCTGTATCGATCGATGGCGAAGCGCGGACGACAGGCAAATTTGAGCTTCTTCGCCTTTACCGCTACACCAAAGCACAAGACATTCAAGGTGTTCGGACGCAACGATAAATCCGCGCACCGCTACACGATGCGACAGGCTATCGAGGAAGGTTTCATTCTCGACGTTTTAAAACATTACACGACCTACGCCACCTATTTCCAGCTTCTAAAGGCAAGCGAGGATGATCCGAACGTCGAGCGGAAAAAGGCGGCCCGTGCGCTGGCGCGCTTCCTGAAACTGCATCCTCACAATATCAGTCAGAAGACTGAGGTTATGATCGAGCACTTCCATGCGGCCACTCAACACAAGATCGGTGGCCGAGCCAAGGCGATGGTTATCACCGGCTCTCGCCTCGAAGCTGTCCGCTACAAGCAGAGCTTCGATCGCTACATCAAGGAGAAGGGCTACTCCATAAAGTCGCTGGTTGCCTTCTCCGGAGTCGTCACGGACGACAAATTGAAGGATGTTAACTACACCGAGGAAAGATTGAATTTCGGCGTCCGTGAAAAGGAACTGCCGGAAGTCTTCGCCACCCAGGAATATCAGGTGCTGCTCGTTGCCGAGAAGTATCAGACGGGCTTCGATCAACCCTTGTTGCACACGATGTATGTCGACCGGCGACTGGCCGGCATCCAGGCGGTGCAAACGCTGTCCCGCCTCAACCGCATTCACCCGCTGAAGGAAGACACATTCGTTCTTGATTTCGTCAATGAGAGGGATGAAATTCGCCAGGCCTTCAAGACCTATTATGAAGGCGCGGAAGTTGGTGAGGACGTCGACCCTGCTCGAATGTACGAGATCAAGAGCGAACTTGATGCCGTTGGCATCTATGTTAATGCCGACCTTGAACGCTTCAGCGCCGTGTATTTCGAGCCTCGTCAGCGCCAGAGCCCGAACGATCACCAGTTGATGAATGCCGCGCTCGATTCTCCAGCATCCCGTTTCAAAGAGCTCCAAGATGAGAAGCCAGAGGAGGCTGAGCTATGGCGAGGAAAGCTGTCGGCCTTCTGCAGCCTCTATGGTTTCCTCAGCCAGATTATTCCTTATCAGGATACGGACCTGGAAAGACTGTATGTGTTCCTGCGTCACCTCGCAACGAAACTACCAAAGCGGGGGGCGGGCCCCTCCTATCAATTCGATGACGAAGTGAGGCTGGAATATTATCGGCTTCAAAAGATTAGTGAGGGCTCAATCAGCTTTAGCGATGGCCAGGCTAATCGGCTCGAGGGGCCATCCGAAGTCGGCAGTGGAATACTGCGGGAAGAGGCTGTTCCCCTGTCTCGCCTTATCGACGTTGTGAATGAAAGATTTGGCACTGATTTCAACCAAGCTGATCAGTTCTTTTTCGATCAATTGGTTGAGGTTGCGGTTTCAGATGCTGCTTTGAAGCAAGCCGCGGCGGTGAACCCAGCCGACAAATTCGAGCTTGTATTCAAGAACTTGCTTGAAGCCCTTTTCGTGGAGCGCATGGATCAAAACGAGGAGATTTTTGCCCGGTTTGTGAATGATAAATCGTTCCAGAAGGTTGTGACCGGCTGGCTGTCCTCTGAAGCGTATCGGAAGCTTCGACTTGCAGATGCAATGGGATTGGGCGGCGAGCTGCAGGATGCCAAGACCTAGTTTACAGTGTGCATTTTTAGGTTCCCTTTGCTGATGTGCCGGGACCGCCTGCCTGGCGTGCTCGCAAGGGTGATCACTTCAACCGCCTTTGGGTACAAAACCCACTCCAAAACCGAACAGTCGCCCAATCTTCTCCAACGTCTCCAATGTTGGATTTCCCGCACCCGCTTCAATCTCCGCAACTTGGCGCCTAGTAAGCGACAGGGTCTTGGCAAACTCTTCCTGCGTCATGCCGAACCCTTTGCGGATTTCGACAACCGCTTCAGGTAGCCGTAAGTCTCCGTTTCGCGCACGCTCCGCAAGTGTTCGCCGGTTTTCAAGTATCTCCTCTTTCGCCGGCTTCTTCCATCGAGCCATTTAGCGGTCCTTTGCCATCATTGACACGCGGCCAGAACGCTGTCCGCTATCGCGATACAGCGCCCCATTGCACGATCCAGAATGTCCGGAGACGCGCCCAAATCTTTCGCAATGATTGGTGCCTGACGCAGGTGTTCGGCAAACATGGCAAGCGTAGCTGCGAGCGCACTGTGCTCAGCAGGATCAGGCATCAGTTCGGCGCAAATCCGCGTCCAATCGGGAAGATGATCCCGACCGCCGTCACGCATCATGGCCCAGCGGGTGGAGCGAACGATTCCCTCCTTGGCTAGCCGCATTGGAGCGAAATCAAACAGCGGGGACAGGCGGATCGTGCCGTCCTGGTGCTTGCTGAGAGCGGAATTCCGGCCGTGATTGTCGGGATTGCCGAGGGCTAGGTTGGCTATGTCGCGCTTCAGGTATTCCACAATGTCCGCGAAGGGATCGGCCGAATATCGGCGTAGAACGTCGATATAGGCCTCATGCGTGCCGACATGGCCGAAATCGGCAACGCCGATCGCGGACACCAGGCTTTCCTGCCCCAGTCGGACGGTTCCGCCGCCTTCTCTCTTCTTCCGGTCGAAACGGGGAATGATAAGGACGCCTTCGGCATAGGTCGAAGGTTCGCTGACATTCAGACCGATCTCTTGCGCGATCCGCGAATAGAGGGCTTCTCCTTCGAGGATAAGGCGATCCACAGGCTCGTTGCTGCGGACCAGCTTGACAATGACGTGGCGCATGGCCTCATCATCGGCCACGAAGCTGTCGGGATAGTAGAGCCCATCCTTCGCCTGAGTCATAGAGACCTTCGGCCATTCGCCTTGCAAGCCGCTTGAGCCGGAGGCCAGCATTCCGAAGCGATCGGCGACTTCCATAAAGCGATCCGACCGCTCAAGGATTTCCGCCTCTGTCACACCTTGGCGCTCGACACCGCACAGCCGTTCAGCTTCGGCGTCCGCCGCTTCTTTGATGCGGATATTGCCGATGCCGCCTGTCGCCGATCGGAGAAGCAGTGGCAGATCAGAAGCGCGCGAGCCTTCTGTAAGACCGAGGTGCTCGGCTAGCTTTCGCCGTGCATGCCCCTGAGGCATAAGATCCAAGAGGAAGGGCGGCCAGCTGCGGCTATATCGATTTTCGAGATCGACGGGATAGCGGACGGATAAGGCGCGATGATCACGAACCGTTTTTCCAGCAGAGAACTCCGCCGATGCCACGGTGACGAAATAGTCGAGATCGTAATCGACGATCGACGCGCCCTGGAAGCCGGCCGCGTCGTCCTTGAGTTCCAATGTCGCAGCGTGATGCCACTCACCGTCAAAATGGGTTTGGAGCGTTAAGCGCATTAATTGACCCCTTTCAATGGTTCAAATAATGCGTTTTTTAAAATTATTCAACCCATCAAAGTGGGTTGAATAATTGCCTTCAGAACTGCCAGCTACCGAAGCGGTCATCAAAGCTTCTGATACGGCTGACCATCTTCCGGCCACGCAGCGCATTGCCACACGCGAACAGAATGAGCGACAGGCTCAGCACTGGTGTCAACCAAGCTTCGGAGCCGCTGTTTGCGTCGAACAAGATGAGCGAAACGGCTCCCATTGCAGCGAAGAAGACCATCCCGAAATCGTATTGCTTTGAAAGGCTTTTGAGTCGGACCGAGTGCTGAGTATAGCGCAACTGCCTTGCCAGCCTTCGTTTTTCGGATGCCAGTTGGTCGCGCTGGCGACAAAGGGCGTAGGCGCCCTGCATTATCTGCTCTTCGAAGCTCGATTTACTCATATCGCTGACCTCAAATATTTTTCTGCGATTTCCTCTGTGAATTCGCCGTGCTGTTCGGCGTAGTCGATCAGGAACCGGATGAGCTTCAAGCGCTTATCCGGTTCCACCTGACAGTTTTCCCTCGCGATGAAAGCGTTAACCGCCCCCGTCACCTGGTGATACAAGTCGACCTTGTCCCGATTGTAGGGGCTTCCTTCTCCCGTAAGCATCCAGGCGGGATTCACATTGAATTTTAAATGCAAAAGGCGGAGAAGCTTCGCGGGCATCTCGCGATTTCCGCGCTCGTAAGTGTTGTAAGCGCTTTGCGAGACCTCAAGCGCTTCGGCAAAGGGCACTTGCTTCAACCCGGAATCCTTTCGAATTTTCCCAAGCCTTTGCCCCATCGCCTCCATAAATCCGTCTTGCATCAAAATATCTCGAATGCGATAAAACTGTTGCGGTTAGTGCGATTATATGATTCGTTCTGTCTTGTGTCGAATTATCTCTATGGAGTTGGGCAGTTATGCATTCTCAGCTTTTATCACCCAAACAACTCGCAGATCGTTCCGGATGGCCGGTTGCTCGCATCCGGAACCTGATCGCCAAGCAGGAGATCCGTCATGTCCGGATCGGCGGTAGCCTGTTTCTGCCGGAAAACGCCGTGGATGAGTATCTTGCGGCGAATATGGTCGAGCCCAAGCAGAAGGCTTTGGCACTTGCTGACAACGCCTCCAAAGCGTGAGGAGCGGCACATGAAGCAGCAAGCTGAAGCGCTGGCCCCACGGCCCATTTACAAGGTTGCGGTTAGCCGCGTCCGTGCGGCGGAACTTCTCGACGTCTCGACGGGCACCTTTGAAGACTGGGTTCGCCGTGGCCTGATGCCGAAAGGTGTGAAGATCGGCGCGTTGCGCCGTTGGGATGCCGAGGAAATCCGGGCGTCTTGGTACGACATCAAAGAGCAGGGCTTGAGCGGAGACGAAGACGATGGCGAAAACCCGTTTGATTACGCGGTTGGGTAGCCAGCGCGTCCCCTTCAAATATTGCTCGCGGGATGTCGATCGGCACGGCAACGAGCGGTTTTATCTCCGCCTGCCAGGTATGCCGAAGTACCGGATGACGTCCGCCTATCTGGACGAGGCCGGCAGCGTCACCCAGGCATTTACCGAGGAATATCACCGTGTGCTCGCTGGCGATCGTGGTGAAAAGACGGTCCCGATTTCAAGACTGGAGCCCGGCTCGGTTCGCTGGCTAGTCGAGACCTATTATCGGTCCAAGGCATTTCAAAGCCAGTCTCCGGCCACGCAGAAAGACAAGAAGAGCGTTCTCAATCGCTATTGCGTCAATGTGGGCGAACTGCCGTTAAAGAAGATTCGCAAATCCGACATCGAAGCCAGCCAGATGAAGCGCAGCGGCACGCCCGGTGCGGCTGACAAGCTGGTGAAATATCTGAAGGCGCTTTTCAATTAGGCTATCAGCGCCGAACTGGCGACCTTCGACCCCGCGAACGGCGTCACCAAAATCCATAAGTCTCCCGGCTTCCACACATGGAGCGAAGCGGAGTTGGCGCGCTATCGTGCTGCTTATCCGCTCGGCTCCACAGCCCGGCTTGCAATGGAACTGATGCTGAATCTGGGCGTGAGGCGCTCCGATCTCGTCAAGCTCGGCTGGCGGAACCTGGTCGGCGACCGTATCGAATTCATGCCGGAGAAGGGCTCAGGCAAATATGCACAGTCCCTCAGCCTGCCTGTCACAGACGAGCTACGCGAGGCGCTGGACGCGATCACGCATGATCAGCCGACCTTCCTTGTTACCGAATACGGCAAGGCGTTCAGCGGGAACGGGTTCGGCAACAAGATGCGCCAGTGGTGCAATGACGCCGATTTGCCGGAATGCTCGTCGCACGGCCTGAGAAAGGCGTCCGCAACAATCCTCGCCGAGGCAGGCGCTACCGAACATCAGTTGATGGCGATCTTCGGCTGGTCTGATTCCAAGATGGCGCAGCACTACACGAAAGCCGCTCAATCCAAGCGCATAATTGATGCCGGTTTCGAACGCCGGAAGACCTATGTGGCCCGCAAAAATGTCCCACTCTCATCGAACCGGAATTCCGGTGAGACAAATCGAGGAAAAAACGATGGAAAAACAACGTCCGAAGACAGAAATGGTGGGCCCGGAGGGACTCGAACCCCCAACCAAGCGGTTATGAGCCGCCGGCTCTAACCATTGAGCTACAGGCCCTTCGATGCAAGACGCGTCGATGCGCAAGGCTGCAATGGTCCAGCCGGTGCGTGGGTCTCGCTCTAACGCAATTTTTCCGGTGCGACAAGCCGTTGAAAATCAGCGGACACAATCTATGCCGTAATAGTCTCATAATCTAAAGCCATAGGATGTAGAGGGACATCAACAGAGGACTTTTTCATGGTATCCAGACTGGCTCGTTCGATCGCTATTGGCTCCGTCACGCTTGCCGCGCTCGCGCCATTCGCAGCCGTTGCGCAAGACGCCAAGCCGCGCGAAGCGACGATTACGGTTTCGGGCGAAGGCAACGCCTCTACCGCTCCCGATATGGCCGTTCTTTCCTTCAGTGTCCTGAAGCAGGCGCAGACGGCCGCCGAGGCCTTGAGCGAAAACAACAAGGCGATGACGGAAGTTCTGGCAGCGTTGAAGAAGGCCGGCATTGCCGACCGCGATCTGCAGACTTCCAATTTTTCGGTGCAGCCCGTCTACAAGCAGTTCGAACCGAAGGATGGTGTCTATATTCCGCCGGAAATCACCGGATATCAGGTTACGAACGGGCTGACAGTGCGGGTGCGGGACCTGACCAAGCTCGGCGCGATTCTCGATACGTCGGTGAAGCTCGGCATCAACCAGGGTGGCGATATCGCCTTCACTAACGACAATCCGGAAGCGGTCTTCACCGATGCACGCAAGAAGGCGGTGGAGAACGCCGTTGCCAAGGCAAAGACGCTGGCCGAAGCCGCTGGTGTGAAGGTCGGACGCGTTCTTGAGATCAGCGAGAACAGCCCTCGGCCACTGCCGGTTCCCGCACCGATGATGCGCGCCACCATGCAAAAGGAAGACAGCGTGCCGATTGCCGCAGGCGAAAATACCTATGTCATCAACGTCAATGTGACATTCGCCATCGAGCAATAAATCAGAAAGGGCGCGCCTCCCAAGCGCGCCCTTCCCCAAGCTCGATGCTGAAATCGGCCAAAACAAAATTGCCCCCGCCATTCTCATGACGGGGGCATTGTTCTGATCGGATTAGCGATCAGGAATTAGCGGCGGATGACGGGGCAGCCACGAACATTGGCGAACACGACGCGGTCGCGGCCGTAGCGATCGAAGCCGGCGACAACGACGCGGCGCGGCGAAACATCGACAACGCGAGCGCGACGAATGCCCATGCGGCTTGCTTTCTCTTCTGCAAGCCAAGGCGAGCAGCGATCACGACCACGATCCGGACGGCCCCAACCCGGACCACCGTGGCCGCCATGGCGATAGCCATCCTGAACATACATGCCGTACCGGAAACCGTCGGCAGAGGCGCTGGTGGCTGTGGCGGAAACACCGCCAAGTGCGATAAGGGCTGCCAAACCTGCTTTTACAAAGTTGCCAATCATGGGTCTTGCTCCGTTTCTAAAAACCGTGGCCTGGCATTTGCGCCGGACCGATTGAGCAGACACTAATCAAGGGCTGCTGAACATGATCAGAACCGGCCATTCACCCATCGTTCAGGCAAGAGAAACTCTCAAACGGAAAGATGCAGCACCACGTTGCGCCGGTGCGGACGATCCCGATGCTCGAAAAGATAGATGCCCTGCCACGTGCCAAGCATCATCCGGCCCGCGGACACAGGAATGCCGATCGAGACCTGCGTCAGCGCCGCCTTGATGTGTGCCGGCATATCATCCGGTCCTTCCATCGTATGGACGACCCAGCGCATCGTCGGATCGCTGGACGGCGGCACGAGGCGCGAGAAGAATGTCTTGAGATCACGCTGCACATCCGGGTCGGCATTCTCCTGAATGATCAGCGAGCAGGAGGTGTGCCGCACGAACACCGTCAAAAGCCCCTCCTCCATCCCGGCATTCCTGACGAACGCGGCAGCTTCATCGGTAAACTCGTAAAGACCCTGTCCCCTAGTGCTCAGTTCAATCGTCTTTTGTGGCATAATTATTCTTTCCTATTGCTGGAACCAAAGTAAAAGCTGGCCGTTATTGCTCACTATGGGCAAAGTCGGTGCGTACTGGACGCACACCCCACGGACGAGACGATCTATGAATTGCCTTGCAAGCGCAGAAGAACTTGGAATATGCACTTTTGACGAAATGCAAGACAACGGCTCTGGGACCTTTGCACCCTCTCCTTTAGGGAGAGAGATAACAAGGGATTTCCACTGGCCCAACTCTTCCCTTCAAAGAGCGGCCCACCTGCAGTCCAGCATAACACTGCGCTTGGAACACTGACCCATGATGCCTTTAGACGAGAAGGTCGATCTCACAAACTGCGATAGAGAACCGATTCACATTCCAGGCAGCATTCAGCCGCATGGATGTTTGATCGTGTGCGATAACGCAATGCGCACCGTCCTTCGCTATTCAGAGAACTGCGAGGCCTTTCTTGGCATTGCAGGCGACCTAACCGGGCGCCAGACCGAAGAGATCTTCGGCAATACGGCCGTGCACGATCTGCGCAATGCCTTGACGGTGACGGCAAACAGCAACCGCGCCGCCCTTCTGCCCAATGTTCGCATGGGCAATGGCAGAGCCTATGATGTTGCAATCCATCGCTATAAGTCCGTCACGATCATCGAGCTGGAAACGGCGACCGATGAGGCGCAGCCTCTTCACACGGCCCAGTTGATGATCGATCGCATTCGCGAAGCCGACAATGTCGACAGTCTGATTTCCCGTACATCCCGTCTGATCAAGGCAATGCTCGGCTATGACCGGGTGATGATCTACCGCTTCGAGCAGGATGGCGCCGGCAAGGTCATATCGGAAGCAAAGCAGCCCGCGCTCGAGAGCTTCCTCGGCCAGTACTTTCCGGCAAGCGACATTCCCCAGCAGGCGCGCGCGCTGTATCTCAAGAACACGCTGCGCATCATTTCCAACACAGAGGGTGAAACGGTCCCAGTCATCCCGCGTCTCGACGCATCCGGAGAGCATCTGGATCTTTCCTACGCCCATCTGCGCAGCGTCTCGCCCATTCACCTGGAATATCTTCGCAATATGGGTGTGTCGGCCTCCATGTCGATCTCCATCATTGTCGAGGGGGAACTGTGGGGGCTGATTGCCTGTCACCATTATTCTCCGCGGATCCTGCCCATGCCGGTGCGCATTGCGGCGGAAATGTTCGGCGAGTTTTTTTCCCTCCACCTGCAGGCACTCAAGCAGCAGAAAAAGCTGATGACCGCGCAGGACGCGCACGCAGCACTTGATCGATTCCTGCGTCTTGCCACCCACCAGACGAATATCGAAGAGCTGCTGGCGGACAACCTGCATGACTTCAAAACACTGATGCCCTGCGATGGCGTCGGTCTGTTGATGAACGACAATTGGTATAGCGTCGGCAGCACGCCGCCGGACACCGCCATTCCGCACATCGGCAGGCTTCTGCACTCCGTGGCAGAGGGCAAGGTGTGGGCAACCCATGCGCTCTTCAACCACTTGCCCGAGGCCGAGGAGTATAGCGGCGTGACGGCGGGCCTGATGGCCGTTTCGCTCTCGCAGGTGAAGAACGATTATCTCCTGTTCTTTCGCAAGGAGTTGATCCAGACGCTGAACTGGGGTGGCAATCCAGAAAAATCCTATCAGACAGGCCCTATGGGTGACCGTCTGACACCGCGCAAGAGCTTCGCCATCTGGAAGGAAACCGTTCACAAACAGGCCCAGCCCTGGACGGACGAAGACCGGCAGATTGCGGAAGCGGCGCGCGTTGCGCTGGTGGAGGTGGCATTCCGCCATAGCGAGTTGATGGCGGACGAGAGAGCGCAGGCAGAAGTACGCCAACGCATGCTGAACGAAGAGCTGAACCACCGCGTCAAGAACGTGCTGGCCATTATCAAATCCCTGGTGGGCAACCCCACCCAGGAAGGCCGCACCCTGCAGGAATATGTGACGGCGCTCAAGGGACGCATCCAGGCGCTCTCCTTCGCCCATGATCAGGTGGTGCGCGGCGAAGGTGGTGGCATGTTGAAGGATCTGCTGGAGGCAGAGCTTTCTCCTCATCGCTCGCCGGAAACCGTGATTACGCTAGATGGACCGGCCGTGGTGCTGGATTCGCGCGCCTTTTCAGTGATGGCACTCGTCCTGCATGAACTGGCCACCAATGCCGCCAAATACGGCGCGCTTGCCCATGCCGGCGGGGAGTTGTCTGTTTCTTGGCGCCTCAACGAGCGGCGTGACGTCGTGCTCGATTGGCAGGAAAAGGCCCGCACCAGAATAACGCCGCCAGCAAAAACCGGCTTCGGAACGGCACTCATCAGCCGCAGCGTTCCCTATGACCTCGGTGGCAAAAGCCGCATCGACTATCTGCCCCATGGCTTGGAAGCACAAATTCTCATCCCCGCGCGCCATGCCTCGGTCAGTGTCGTGGAGACGACCAACGACACGCAGATCGGCGGAAAAGTCGATTTCGCATCCTATTCCCCGGAGGAAAAGTTGAACGTATTTCTCGTTGAAGATCAGATGCTGATCGCCATGGACGTGGAGTACATGCTGGAACAGCATGGCATTACCGACATCGAAACCGCGACATCTTCCGCAATGGCGCTGGAAAAGCTGAAGACGGCCAAGCCGGACATAGCCATTCTCGACATCAATCTCGGCAGCGATACCTCAATCCCGGTGGCCTACGAGTTGCTGAGACGCGAAATCCCCTTCATGTTCGCCACCGGCTACGCCGACGGCATCATGGTACCGGGCGAACTGGCGCATGTGCCGATCATCCGCAAGCCCTATGACGAGGATTCCTTGCTGTCGTCTATCGGCAAGCTCATTGGCAAAAAGGTCGACGCGTAAAACGCCGAGCGGCGTCTAGAGTGCCGTGCGTCCTATTGGACGAACGAAGGACGCGCCCCACTGTTAAAATCTGCGTATCGCACTTTTCCGGAAATCGATGCCGATTTTCGGGCCGTGCTATAGGGCACTTTTAGGGTGGTATTCTCGCTTCAAGTCCCATTCACAGGGGTCGCTGACGATCTTCCGACCAGTACTCTGCACGCTATCAACCCTCTGGAAGCTTGAGGCGCTTGACGTCTTCTGGTGCAAACTGGCCACCGATGTGAAAACGGAAATCCGTTACAATGTATTTGTCGATGTCCACTTCGCACCGGTAGTCGACAGCGAACCATGTATTGTTGCCGACATTGAACGCACCCTTGGCGTTCATGAGGTTGCCAGCGATTGGATAGTCTTTGCCCGTATGCGGCTGCAATCCGATGAAACTACCCTTGTTTACTCTGATTTGAGCCATCGTCTCCGCAATACATAGTTGCGCGACGCGCTCTTGCGGAGGCAACTTCCCCATGATTTGTCTAAGCATCGGTTTCGGGCGCTTACCGCTTGCCAGTATCTTTTTTGCGGGCTTCAGCTCTGGATTACCCTCACCGGAGGCCGGGGCATCCGCTTGCGAGGGCTTGAGTTCTTTCGGATCTGGCCTTGGCACAGGCACCACAGTGGCAATCTGATCCTGAACAGGCGGGTTCTGAGAGGCCGCGATCTCACCATTTGCGGCATTGGCAGGGATTGCAGAAGCTTCGGAAGACACTGGCGTTGATGGTGAAGGTGCGACCGGAGTTGCCGGCGGCTCCTGCTTGGCAACCATCTCGTCTTTCTGCGCTTCTGGAACCGCTCCTTGACCCGGCTGTCTCTGTTCCTGCCCGCCTTGGTCCGTTTGTTCCCCTGGCTCATCACGCGCATCAAGCTGCGTCTTGTCGGGACGAATGGCAACGCTGGGAAGGCTGGCCGCGCGCTGATTATCCGGCGGCGGCGGCGGTGGTTCCGGCTTCTTCGCTTCTTCCGCCTTCTTCTCCTCTGATGGCGGTGGCGGCTCCTCCTTCGGAGGGTCCACCAGTTCCACGCTCACGCTCTCCGGCTCAACGGGCATAGAAGCCTCATAGTCGCCGTAGAAATACAGTGCCCCGATGAGCACAACATGCAGCAGCACAGACGCTGGGATGATCCAGTTTCTTGGTCGCCGCATGTTCTGTTTCAGGGGTGTTTCCATAAGCGTTGACATCTCAAGCGACCGAAAATCGGCCCCGGCGTGAAAACTTTGACCGCATGAAAGCAAAAAACCCGGCCATCGTCTGACCGGGTTTTAAATCTTGTGCGACTGCCGATCAGCTGTCGAGGAACGAGCGCAGCTTGCGCGAGCGGCTCGGGTGCTTCAGCTTGCGCAGTGCCTTCGCCTCGATCTGGCGGATACGTTCGCGCGTGACCGAGAACTGCTGGCCGACTTCTTCCAGCGTGTGGTCGGTGTTCATGCCGATACCGAAGCGCATGCGCAGCACACGCTCTTCGCGTGGCGTTAGCGATGCGAGAACGCGGGTCGTGGTTTCGCGAAGGTTCGCCTGGATGGCGGCGTCGATCGGCAGAAGCGCGTTCTTGTCCTCGATGAAGTCACCGAGATGCGAATCTTCTTCGTCACCCACGGGCGTCTCAAGCGAGATCGGCTCCTTGGCGATCTTCAGAACCTTGCGGACCTTTTCGAGCGGCATCGCCAGCTTTTCAGCCAGTTCTTCCGGTGTCGGTTCGCGACCGATTTCGTGCAGCATCTGGCGAGATGTCCGAACGATCTTGTTGATCGTTTCGATCATGTGCACCGGAATACGGATCGTGCGTGCCTGGTCGGCAATCGAGCGGGTGATCGCCTGACGAATCCACCATGTGGCGTAGGTCGAGAACTTGTAGCCGCGACGATATTCGAACTTGTCGACCGCCTTCATCAGGCCGATATTGCCTTCCTGAATGAGATCGAGGAACTGCAGGCCACGGTTCGTGTACTTCTTGGCAATCGAGATCACCAGACGAAGGTTGGCTTCCACCATTTCCTTCTTGGCGATGCGTGCCTCGCGCTCACCCTTCTGCACCATCGAAACGATGCGACGGAATTCAGCGATCGAGATACCCGTTTCCTGCGCCAGGTTTTGAATTTCCTGACGAATGTCGCGGATCGTGTTGTTCTCTTCGCGCGCGAATTCCTTCCAGCCCTTGGCTGCAAGGTTGGCGATCGACTTCATCCAGTTCGGATCGAGCTCCGCACCATGATACTGCTCGAGGAAGCTGTCGCGCTTCACGCCGTAGGATTCGGCAAGACGCAACAGGCGGCCTTCGTTCTGCATCAGGCGCTTGGAAATGTCGTAGAGCTGCTCGACAAGGCTGTCGATACGGTTCTGGTTCAGCGACAGCGACTTCACCGCCGTGATCAGCTGATCCTTCAGTTCCTTGTAGCGGCGCTCCTGGCCGGTGGACAGCGTACCCGTGCAGGCAAGACGCGCCTCGACCTGCTGATCCTGAAGCTTGCGCAGCTTCTTGTAGGTATCGGCAATCGTGTCCAGCGTTTCCATGACCTGCGGACGCAGTTCCGCTTCCATGGCGGCAAGAGACAGGTTCGACTCGTCGTCGTCCTCTTCTTCCTCTTCCGGTGGCAGGCCTTCGCCGCCGACATTGGTCACGTCGTCATCGCCACCCGGGTTACGGGCGCGGCGGGTCTTTTCCTTTTCTTCGGCAGCCTTGCGGTCGGCCTCGATCTTTTCGGGGCTCTGGAACTGCGGTGCAGCCTTGGCTTCGGGACCGGAATAGGTGGTTTCGAGATCGATGATCTCGCGCAGCAGCGTCGTGCCTTCGTTGAGTTCGTCGCGCCAGATGATCAGCGCCTGGAAGGTCAGCGGGCTTTCGCAGAGGCCCGAGATCATCGTCTCGCGGCCGGCCTCGATGCGCTTGGCGATCGCAATTTCGCCTTCGCGCGACAGAAGCTCCACCGAGCCCATTTCGCGCAGATACATGCGCACCGGGTCGTCGGTGCGGTCGGTCGGCTCTTTCTTCTTGGCGGCCGCAAGTGCCGTGCCGCTCGAAGGCGCAAGTTCGCCACCTTCGGACTCGTCACTGTCGGAATCGTCGCTGTCAGCCTCGGGGGAAGCTTCCTCGGCGTCTTCGTCCTCGACCACGTTGATGCCCATTTCGCTGAGCATCGCCATGATGTCTTCGATGCGATCGGGATCGACCTGATCGGATGGCAGAACTTCGTTGAGTTCATCCATGGTGACATAGCCGCGCTTTTTGGCGGCCTTGATCATTTTCTTGACCGCGTCATCCGAAAGATCGAGAAGCGGCCCATCCGTCGCGCCATCGCGTTCGTTTTCAGCTTCTTCGTTTTCTTTGACTTTGGTTGCCATCTATCTCGTCGCTTTCCCTGACGCTCACATCCGCCTTGGGCCAACGCCGTCCACCTTGGAAAGGTTTCCGGCGACAGCCCCGAATCACGTCAAACACCTAACGGAATGATCTTTAACTGCCGATTAAACGCGGCACTTACCGGAGGAACCTTAAGACAGTGCATTCGGAAATACATGCTCATGCAGTTTCGATCCGCCAAGGTCCATTCCACCTTACTTTTCCTGAAATGGTGATTCCCGCTATTTCCCGTTACGTCAAGCCTTTCCGGCCAGACCTAGGGTTAAAAACCGAAAAAGCCGTCATAGCGGCAACATTTTGCGGGCCTTCACCAACTTATCCCCTATTTAGGGCAATAATTACAAAAGGCAAGCCTGAGCGCGTCGAAACAACGAATGCACGCTGCAGGAATGCGTCACGCGATTTTGCGGTAAGGACGGGCAACAACCCAAGACGCTAGCGCCTGAGCGACCGATCTCCACCATCGAAACACGCTTCACCCATGCCCGTAAGCGGGACCCTTCACCCTGCCCGACATCACACCGAAGCCGTCGATGATCGCCTCCTGGTTTTCCATCCGGCCGATTTCAAGCTGTACCTCGGAAAGAGCCCGCATCAGCAAAGTGACGCGTTCGCTATCTCCGGCCTCGATGGCCTCGGCAATTTCCCGTTCGAGATCGACCATCTGCCAGCGCAGAGCCTTGGTACGCTTGTGCAGCGATAGCGCCTGAATGTAACACTCGCGCGCATCCTCCGGTGCTGCCTGCTCAGTCGCGGTCCAAAGCCGTGCATTGCGCACCTGCTGGTTCATCGCCTTCACCATCGCGTCGAAACCATGTGCCTCCAACCGCTCCATCAGGCCAGTACGAGACAGCTCCGCCGCATTCTCCGCCGCATAGGTCAGCACCTGCGACCACAGCCGCTGAAGATCGCGGTTCTCGTAGTCGATGGCGGCGATCTCGTCATATTCCTCCAGCAGCAGCTGCGGATGATTGACGATGGTCAGTGCCAAAACGCTCTCGCGAAGCGCCGGCGCCGTCAGATAGCCTTTGACCAGACCGGATTGGCTCAGCCGATCCGAAATCCGCCCGCCACCGCCTGGAGAGGCTGCACCCTGCCCTCGTTGTCCATTCCTGCCATTGGGCTGCGCACCGCGACCAAAGTTGCGGTTCGGCATGTTGTTGCCGCCGCGCTGAAACTGCGGCTGGAAGAACGCATTCAGCCGGTCGCGCATATCCTGCTGGTAGAAGCGGCGCACGCTTTCGTCACCAATCACCGACACGATCTGGCGGAGCCGGTTTTCCAGCTCGGCGCGTTTTTCCGGCGTATCGAAAGCGGTCGAGCTCGTCTCACGGCTCCAGATCATCGCAGCCAGCGGCTTTGCCTCGGAGAGCACGCGGTCGAAAGGCGCCCTGCCCTCGTGGCGCACGAGATCGTCCGGGTCCTTGCCGTCGGGAAGCAGCGCGAAGCTGACCGAGCGTCCGGGCTTGATATAAGGTAGCGCCAGATCCGCCGCACGGTTGGCGGCGCGAATACCGGCGCCGTCACCATCGAAGCAGAGTACCGGCTGCGACGCCATCTTCCATAAAAGCTCAAGCTGGTTTTCGGTCAGCGCCGTACCAAGTGGCGCCACGACATTTTCGACGCCCGCCTGATAAAGCGCGATCACATCCATATAGCCTTCCACCGCAATCACCGTGCCGGCGGATTGCGTGGCGCGGCGCGCACGGGCGAAATTGTAAAGGACGCTGCCCTTGTGGAAGAGTTCGGTTTCGTTCGAATTCAGATATTTCGCCAGCGCATCTGCCGCCATGGCACGACCGCCAAAGGCGATGACCTTTTCGCGCGACGACAGGATCGGAAACATGATGCGGTCGCGAAAACGGTCATAGGAGACCGGCACGTTCTCATGCACGACAAGGCCACAGGCCTCCATCTGCTCCTTGGAGATCCCCTTGGCCGCAAGATGCTCTTTCAGCGCATTGCGGCTTTCCGGCGCATAGCCCAGGCGGAAGGTCTCAATGGTGCGTCCGGTCAAGCCACGATCGCGCAGATAGGCACGCGCTCTCGCCCCTGCCGACGTCTGCAACTGATCCTGGAAAAACAGAGTCGCCATTTCCATGACGCCCTCAAGCGAGGTCCGCTCGCGCTCGCGCCGCTCAGCCTGCACACTCGGCTGTGGCAGGGCAACACCCGCCATGTCAGCAATCTGCTGCACAGCTTCTGAAAAGGTCAGACCGTCGAGGTCTGTCAGAAACCGAAAATGATTACCGGAAGCCCCGCAACCGAAACAATGGTAACGCCCCTTGCGATCCTCGCAGTGGAAGCTCGGGCTCTTTTCGCCATGGAAGGGGCAGCAGGCCCAATAGTCGCCCTTCGAAGCGTTGCTCTTCTTCCTGTCCCACGTCACGCGTTTGCCGATGACATCGGAGATGTTCACCCGGTCGCATATGTCTTCGAGGAAGGAGTCTGAAAAGCGCATTGTACCTGAAATCTCTGCCGGCCATCCGGCGATCTTCTATATAAGCCTGTCGGCTGCCAAATACCAAGCCTGACGCGTCCTCGTACACGTTATTCACAGTGTCCGTCATTGAACGCAAAGCAGGGGCTCTATCGAAACTTCGGGCGAAATTGCGGCAGAAACCAACCGCCCAAATTACCTATTTGTAATTTGAAGAGGAGCGGCACGCGTGGCAATCTCTATTCATCGACATGAGGTCGAGAGTGATGAGTACCATCGGAAGGCCCGGGCGAAATCCCCCCACCGCTCGCCCGATAAGAGGTCGCCAGTCCGCAGGCGCACCTTCCGATAAAAGAAAGGCAGGGCTCCCACATAGGCCCTGCCTTTCTTATTTTCATCGTCTTACAACGGTGGCTGGATTTACTTCAGCAAATCCTTGATCTGTCCCGATGCCTTGCCAAAATCGATACGGCCCGGATAGCGCTCCTTCAGAACAGCCATTACCTTGCCCATGTCCCGCAGGCCCGATGCGCCAGTTTCGGCAATCACACCTTCGATGATTCCACGAACCTCCGCTTCTGGAATTTCTTCCGGCATGAAGGACTTGATGATGGCGATTTCGTCACGCTCCTGCTTGGCAAGCTCTTCGCGTCCTGCCTTCTCATAGATGGAAGAGGATTCTTCGCGCTGCTTGATCATCTTGGCGAGAATCTGCAGGATTTCCTCATCCGAAACAGGCTCCTTGCCGACGCCGCGATTGGCGATATCGCGATCCTTGATCGCCGTCTGCACCAGACGGATCGTCGACAGGCGAAGGGCATCCTTGGCCTTCATGGCTTCTTTCAGGGCGCTTGCGAATGTATCGCGGATCATCTCAGTTTCTCCTTGGAAAGCCGGGCGTGAAGATATTTCCAGCCCAAAACTTTCCTTAACAATTGTGCGGGTGACATAAACGAGCAGGCGTCAATCGGCAAACCCTTTGCTCAAGTCTTTGAAGACGCTTGCTTTTAATTCCTGCGAATTCGCCGGCCCCGCGGTTGACCGCACGGACCGCTTCCGTTATTTTCCGGCACCTGCACGAGAATTTAACGAAGGTTACGACGCGAAGGCTTTCGCGCGTCCTTGCTCCGCGAGAAAACATGACCGCTTTCGTCCTGCCTTTCAAGAGGCGGGCCGGACCGGCAGAAACGGAAAACGAGATGACCGAGACAGCTCCCTGGACAACACGCAAACCGACCGCCATGCTCGTTCTTGCAGATGGCACCGTGATCGAGGGAACCGGCATCGGCGCGACAGGCAAGGTTCAGGCGGAAGTCTGCTTCAATACCGCGCTGACGGGCTATGAAGAAATCCTGACCGACCCGTCCTATCTTGGCCAGATCGTTACCTTCACCTTCCCGCATATCGGCAATATCGGCACCAATGACGAAGACATCGAAGACCTGACGCCGGCAGCACGCCACGGCGCGGTTGGCGTCATCTTCAAGGCCGACATCACCGACCCGTCCAACTACCGCGCCGTCAAGCATCTCGACGACTGGCTGAAGAGCCGCGGCATCATCGGGCTGTGCGGCATCGACACCCGCGCGCTCACCGCCTGGATCCGCGAAAACGGGGCTCCGAACGCAGTGATCGCCCATGACCCGAACGGCGTTTTCGACATCGAAGCGCTGAAGGTTGAAGCAAAGGCCTGGAGCGGTCTCGTCGGTCTCGACCTCGCCATTGAAGCCACCTCCGGTCAGTCCGCCGTCTGGAGCGAAACGCCTTGGGTTTGGGGCGAAGGTTACGGCACGCTCGGTGAGCAGGATGCCAAGTACCATGTCGTCTGCGTCGACTTCGGCGTGAAGCGCAACATCCTGCGTCTCTTCGCCGGTCTGGATTGCAAGGTCACCGTCGTTCCGGCCCAGACCTCTGCCGAAGACATCATGGCGCTGAAGCCGGATGGCGTCTTCCTCTCCAACGGCCCGGGAGACCCTGCTGCAACCGGCACCTATGCCGTGCCGGTCATCCAGAACCTGATCAAGACGGACCTGCCGATCTTCGGTATCTGCCTCGGCCACCAGATGCTCGGCCTTGCCGTTGGCGCCAAGACCGAGAAGATGCATCAGGGCCACCATGGCGCAAACCACCCGGTCAAGGACTTTACCACCGGCAAGGTGGAAATCGTGTCCATGAACCACGGCTTTGCGGTGGATGCGAAGTCTCTGCCGGAAGGCGTTGAAGAGACTCATACATCACTGTTCGACGGCACCAATTGCGGCCTGCGCATCACTGGCAAGCCGGTCTTCTCGGTGCAGCACCACCCGGAAGCATCGCCCGGCCCGCAGGACAGCCACTACCTCTTCCGCCGCTTCGTCAACCTGCTGCGTGAGAAGAAGGGCGAACCGGCCCTCGCAGAGCGCTGATAAGACTCGGCTTTATTCCAGATAATGCTCGGCCCGCTCAAAGCGGGCCGTTTTCGTTTCACGCTTTACCTGCCGCTTTCATTTCCCGCTTCACCAGCAGATAGAAGCGCGTGGTGAGCATGATCGCCGCAGCACTCAGCCCCACAACAAAGCCGGACCAGACGCCCGCGCCCCCGAAGCCGAGTGGAAAGGCCATGGTCCAGGCAAGGCCAAAGCCGATCGGCCAATAGGAAATCAGAGCCAGAAGAGCTGGCACGCGTGCATCCTTCAACCCGCGCAACAGGCCGGCTGCGACGGCCTGGATACCGTCCACAAGCTGGAACAGACCTGCCATGATGATCAGCGTTGACGCATAGGCTAGCACCTGTGGCGCTTCTGGCAGCCGCTCATCGAGAAACAGGCTGCCAAGCCTTTCAGGCACCGCCGCGAACAGTATCCCGCCACAAATCGCAATGACGCAGGCAACCGCATAGACGGTGATCGCCGCACGGATCAGGTTGGGGTAATCGCCTCTGCCATGAGCAACGCCAACACGCACCGTTGCGGCCTGCGACAGCCCAAGCGGGATCATGAAGGCAAGCGATGCCAATTGCAGCGCAATACCATGGGCCGCAAGTTCGATCGTGCCGATCTGGCCGATCAGAATGGAGGCGGCAGAAAACAGCGTAACTTCCGCCAGAATGGTAATGCTGATGGGAAGACCGAGACGCAAGACTTCGCCAAGCGCCTTCCAGTCCGGCTTCCAGAAGCGCACGAAGAGCTCGTACTGGCGTGTTTCCTCCTGGGTCTGAATATAGACGACGATGAACACGAGACTGAAAAGATTGACGATGACGGCCACCACGGCAGCGCCATTCATGCCCATGGCGGGCAAGCCGAAATGGCCGAGAACGAGGGCGTAGGCCAGAACGCCGTTGATCAGCAGCATGGCGATCGTCGCATAGAGAACAATGCTCGCACGCCCGATAGCGCTGACCAAACCGCGCATCACATAGAAAAGCAGGCCCGGAAGCATGCCGAACTTGGAAATGGCAAGATAATCGCCCGTCAGCTTCGCCACATTCGGATTTTGCCCAAGCGCCACCAGAGTGCGCTCCGCATTGTGAAAAATGCCAAGCGCCAGCAGCCAATAGACAATCGCGACCCACATGCCCATCCGAAGCGCGCGCCGGGCTGATATCGCATCCCCCTGCCCGTAGGCATTGGCAACCATGGGGACGACCGCGACCGAAAAGCCGGAGCCGAAGATGAAAACGACGAAAAAGAACTGACCGGCCAGCACCATGGCGGCAAGCTTTTCCGCACCAAGCTGACCGACGATAATCATGTCGGTGGTATGGATGCCGAGCTGCGCCAGTTGCGCCCCGATGAGCGGAATACCCAATGCAAGCGTAGCGCGCAAATGCGCGGCCCATGAACTGCCGCCCTGCGACGCGTTCCCGACAGCTACCGACGAAGACATGATCTCACCTCAAACTGAAACCGCTTCCAGAGTATGCTGGAAGCGGTCGATGCCATGCATAAAAGACTTGGCAGAACTGCGCAACAAAAAGGCGCACTGCCTCAAAATCAAGCTTTCCGTTGCCGTTACGGAAGATCAAGTCGATCGATCCGCGAAGCCCCATGGAAAACATCAGCTTAAGCTTATGTTTACAGTTTTCACTCTAACGCTTCTTAACTGACGAAAATCAATTCTCGGGTGCATGACGCGCGCCGCAATTGCCAGTGGCATGTTTCCAGTCAATCCGGCTTCATGCCGGGCCATCCGAGGACCATATCTTGTCCACGAAATCGAACTTGATGACGCGGATCGTCATTTCCGCATCCTGCCTTGTCGTCGCTGCCTTTGCCGGCTTCTCTCTCTATATCGATAGCCTCCAGCGCGGCGCCGCCAACAGCTTTGTCTCCGACAAGGTGAGCTCTACCGGTGAAGAAGCGGCACTCAGCATTGCCAACTGGCTGAACGGTCGCGTCATCATGACCGAGATGGTTGCTTCGGCGCTGAGCAAGGGCGCCGACCAGGTCACGCTCGACAAGGCGCTCGAGAACGACGTTCTGGTGCGCGAATTCAAGTCCACCTATTTCGGCGACGAGGCCGGTGTGTTCACCACTTGGCCAAACGAGAAGATGCCGGAAGGTTACGATCCACGCAAGCGCCCCTGGTACCAGGCGGCTGTTGCGGTCAACGCGCCGATCCTGACAGAGCCCTATATCGATTCCTCCACCAGCGAACTGGTCGTCAGCGCCGCCATTCCGGTGAAGCGCAACGGCAAGCTCGCAGGCGTCGCCGCAAGCGACTTCACGCTGACGAGCCTTGTCGAGATGATCAAGAAGATCGATGCCGGCCCGGATGGCTACGCGTTCCTCGTCAATAATGACGGGACGATCCTGATCCACCCGGATGCGGGCGTGATCTCCAAGACGCTTGCAGATCTCTTCCCGACAGACACGCCGAAGATCAGCACGGCGCTCAGCCAGACGCAGTTGAACGGTGCCGATAAGATCATCAGCTTCATTCCGGTGCAGGGTCTGCCCTCGGTCAGCTGGCACCTGGGCTTCGTCGTCGACAGCAAGGCCGCTTTCGCCTCCGTTTCGACCTTCCGTGTTGCCGCGATCATCGCCACGGCTCTCGCGGTTGCCTGCATGATCGGCTGCCTGGTTCTGCTTTTGAGCCGCGTGGTCATCACGCCGGTGACGCGCATGACGTTCGCCATGGAGCAGCTTGCCGCCGGCAACCTCAACATCGCCATTCCCGGCCAGGAGCGCACCGACCAGATCGGCTCGATGGCCAGCGCCGTTGCCGTCTTCCGTACCAATGCGCTGGAGCGCCAGCGTCTGGAGGGCGATGCCGAGCGCAACCGCACCATGACGGAACAGGAGCGTGCCGAGCGCGAGCGCCAATCCGCCAAGGATAGCGCCGATATCCAGTTCGCCGTCGATGCGCTGGCCGAAGGCCTGACCCATCTCTCCAATGGCAACCTCAACCACCGCATCAACACGCCCTTCGTCGCGCGCGTCGATCGCCTGCGGTCCGACTTCAACGCCTCCATCGCCAAGCTCAATGCGGCCCTCGTCAATGTCGGCCACAATGCCAATGCCATCGATGCCGGTGCGAGCGAAATCCGTCACTCGGCGGACGATCTCTCCAAGCGCACCGAGCAGCAGGCAGCCTCCGTCGAAGAGACCGCCGCAGCGCTTGAGGAAATCACCACCACCGTCAAGGATTCGGCCAAGCGGGCCGAAGAGGTCGGTCGCCTGGTGGAGCGCGCGCGTCAGAACGCCGAACAATCCGGTGTCGTCGTTGGCGATGCGGTGAAGGCCATGGAGGGCATCGAGCACTCCTCCAACGAGATCTCCAAGATCATCGGCGTCATCGACGAGATTGCCTTCCAGACCAACCTGCTGGCCCTTAATGCGGGCGTGGAAGCCGCCCGTGCCGGTGAAGCTGGCAAGGGCTTTGCTGTCGTTGCCCAGGAAGTGCGCGAACTCGCTCAGCGCTCTGCCAATGCCGCCAAGGAAATCAAGACCTTGATCAGCACGTCTACCACGCAGGTTGAATCCGGCGTGACGCTGGTCGGCAATGCCGGCAAGGCGCTGGAAACCATCGTTGCGGAAGTACAGGAGATCAACAAGCACATCGACGCCATCGTGCTTGCTACCCGCGAACAGTCGACCGGTCTGCAGGAGATCAACACCGCAATCAACACGATCGACCAGGGAACGCAGCAGAATGCCGCGATGGTGGAAGAACAGACGGCCGCGAGCCACGGCCTCGCGTCGGAAGCTGCGGCCCTGAAAACGCTGCTCGCTCAGTTCAAACTCTCACAGAACGAAAGCCGACATAGAGGCTACGGCCAGGCTGCCTGATCGTCAGCCTAGACCAGACAAACGAGGCCCGAGAACCGCGAGCGGTTTTCGGGCCTTTTTCTTTTACGCCAGACCACGGCGCGCCTGCCTGCCCTTGCCTCACCCTCAGGCGCGAGCCATCTTCTCCACATCACGATTCGGGAGGGATAACGGATGTGGGAGATTCTCTGGCGCGGTACGGCAATGGGGATTGGCGGTACGCTCTTCATGGATATCTGGGCGATCATCCTGCACCGCGCCTTCGGCCAATCGGCCGCCAATTGGGGCCCGGTCGGCCGTTGGTTCTGGCACCTGCCCAGGGGCAAAGTCTTCCACGACAGTATTGCCAAGGCCGAACCGCACACCAATGAGGTCGCGATCGGCTGGATCGCCCATTATGCGGTCGGCATTCTTTACGGCATTATCCTTGCGTTGATCGTGCCACCGGGCTGGTTTATGGCCCCGACCTTCCTGCTACCCTTCATCATCGGCATCGTTACCGTGGGTGCCGGCTGGTTCCTGCTCCAACCCGGCCTCGGCATCGGCTGGGCTGCCTCCAAGACGCCGAACCCCAACAAGGTGCGCGCGCTCAACCTCGTTGCTCATACGATTTTCGCGCTTGGCATGTTTGTCACTGCGCTGCTGATTGCCTAACTCTCACCCTGCAGAAGCGGCTTTAACAGCGGGTTGGGGAAACGGCGCTTGATCGTCACGGCGTAGAAGGATTCGACCATGCCCGGCAGCGCGTCGAACTCTACTAGTGTGCCTGCCTCCAGCTCCCCTTTGACGACGATCGGCGGCAGAACCGCAAGCCCTGCCCCCTCTCGTGCCAGAAGACGCATCATCGCCATGTCATCGACTTCGGCTGCGATCTGAGGACTGAGGCCAAGCCGCGCGGTCAGAGCCTCGAACTGAGTACGCACGCTGCTTTCGAGCGTCGGCAGGATGACCGGATGTTCGGCCAAAAGATCCGCGAGCGTCGCTCCCGGCTTGCCGAAGGACGGCCTGCCGACAAGGCTGACCCGCTGCTGATAGATATGTTGGGCAATGAAGGGTGTGACGGAATCCGCCATCGGCGGCTGGTTCAGGAGAACGATATCGAGGTTCAGCGTTTCCAGCGCGCCCAAAAGCTCGCTCGTACTGCCCGAGCGCAGAATCATATCGACATCCGAACGCCCGAGGATCGGCCGCAGAAACTCGATCTGGAAGTTGCGTGACAGCGTGGCGAGCGCGCCAATGCGGATGGCGCGGCGGCTTCGTCCCGTCTCTTTCAAAGTCTCGATCAGCTCCTCACCAGCGGCGAAGATCGTGTCGGCGCGGTCAAGCGCAATGCGACCGGCCTCGGTCAGGTAAAGCTGCCGCCCTCGCCGCTCGAAGAGCGCATGACCGAGCCGCTCCTCCAACTGCTTGATCTGAATGGATAATGCCGACTGCGACAGGTTCAGCCGTTCTGCCGTGCGAGTCAGATTGCCGTCATGAGCCACAGCACGGAAATAGCGAAGATGGTGATAATTAAGATCGGACATCGTTCTATTTTATAGAACGTTTCAAGAGAAACAATGAATTTTTATAGGGCTTCGGTTCCTGATAATCCGTTTGTCATACGCCGCTGCTCATCCTCCCCAAGCAGCCCACAGACCGGAGAACTCTCGTGATCTACGCTCTACCGCTCCTCGCGCCGCTTCTTCTCGCCTATGCCTCGTATAGTGCCTTCAAGGCACCGGGTCTTCGTCCGCGCGCGGCAATCCGCCTCGCAGAACTTGCCGCCCTCGCGTCCATTCTCGTCGCTCTTCTCTCAAGCCTCGTCCTCGCTCTCTACGGACCCGGCACGAGCCCGATGATCGGCTACAGCTACGTGGCGCTCGCCTCGAGGCTCGACCTCGTCAGCCTGGTGATGCTTCTGCTCGTCTCCTTCATCGGCTGGGTCGTGCTGCGCTATGCCGGGACCTTTCTCGATGGAGAAGCCCGGCAAGGACCCTTTACCGGCTGGATGACGGCAACGCTTGCCGCGGTTCTCCTGCTCGTTCAATCCGGCACGTTGCTGCAACTCGTCATCGGCTGGTGTGCGGCAAGTCTTCTGCTTCACCAGTTGCTGATCTTCTATCCGGAGCGGATTGCTGCAAGGCGCGCTGCGCGTAAGAAGTTCTTCGTCTCGCGGCTTGGCGATATCGCCCTGATCGGCGCCGTTGTCCTGCTTGCCGTCGCCTTCAGGACCGGTGACATCGCCACCATCCTTCTCGAAGCACAAAAGGGAGAAGGCCTGCCGCTGACGATCGCCGCCGCAGCACTTCTGGCTGTCGCTGCCCTGTTGAAGTCTGCACAATTCCCCACCCATGGATGGCTGACGGAAGTCATGGAGACGCCAACACCGGTTTCTGCACTTCTCCATGCGGGCGTCGTCAATGCCGGCGGCTTCCTCCTCATCCGCTTCGCCGATGTCATGCTACAGGCTCCCATCGTCCTTGCAGCTCTGGTCATGGTCGGCGGCTTCACCGCGATCTTTGGCAGTGTGGTGATGCTGACCCAATCTGCGGTCAAGACCTCGCTCGCCTGGTCGACAGTGGCGCAGATGGGCTTCATGATCCTGCAATGCGGCCTGGCACTTTTCCCCATCGCCCTGCTGCACATCGTCGCGCATTCGCTCTACAAGGCTCATTCCTTCCTGGCGTCCGGCTCGGCCATTGAAACCGTTGCCTCGATCCGCCGCCCAGGCCCGATCACCATCCCCAATGCCAACGCCGTCGGTCGCGCCTTCCTGCTCGCTCTTGCCATCTATGCGGTGATCGGCCTCCTCTTCGGCTTTGCCGACAAACCACCGCAGGCACTGGCACTCGGCGCGATCCTGATCTTCGGCGTGGCCTATCTGATCGCCCAGGGTCTGGCGGATGCCGCTCCGTGGGCGCTCACCTGGCGGACGTCACTTTACGCCGTCCTCGCAGCGACTGCCTATTTCGCCCTGCAGAAGGTCGCTGACGGGCTGATGCATGGCACGCTCCCACCTCCGCCCCAGCCCGGCCCACTGGAATGGACGCTGATGCTGCTGGCCGTCGTTACCTTCGGCCTCGTCGCGGTTGCCCAGTCGCTCTTTCCCCTCTGGGCCTACCATCCGGCAGCAGCGGGTCTGCGCGTCCACCTCGCCAACGGGCTTTACGTCAATGCCCTCTTCGATCGCCTGCTTGGTGGCTGGAAACTCCCCGCCTCCGCAACCTCCGCTTCCGTGAAGGAGTAAGTCTCATGACCACCATAACCCCAGTCGATACGCTTCACGGCGATGCTCTGGCAAAAGCTGCCGATCAGGCCGTGCGGGCCATTCCACCAGCCTGGCCCTTGACGGCGACCGTTGCCGTCAACCCTTTCCTCGGCCAGGCAAACGAGACCTTTGATCAGACCGCGGCACTGCTTGCCCGCATCGGCGGCGTACGGCTTGCTTTGCCCCGGAGGCATTTTGCCGAGAAGATCGCCACGGGTGAAATGACGGACGAGGACATCCTCGCAGCAATTAACACGAACGCCGCAGACCCGAGCATCGATCTGGCTGCGATCAAAGCTGCCCTCTCGAAGAAAGCGTCACCGATCCAGGCTCTGCCAACCGTTGCCGATCTTGCGGCAAAGGCGACGGATCAGGATTGGCCGGGCCTGATCTCGGATCGGATCGGCACGTTCGCTGCGGGCTTCTTCGATCAGGGCCAGGCCCTTTGGGCGGCATCGAGACGCAACGGCCTCTACGCCGCCTGGCGGGCCTTTGCCACCCATGACCTCACCCCGGAAATCCTCGGTCTCAAGGGCTTCGGCATCCATGTGTCGGACACCCCCGAAACGCCGCATGCTGCCATCGAACGGGCTGCCGTTTCGCTTGGGCTTGGCGCAGAGCCCGGGACCTATTTCCACCAGCTGCTGCTGACGCTTGGTGGCTGGGCGCAATATGCCCGCCACATCCAGTTCAAGGCCGAAGTCGACGGCGGCGTCGACACAACAGCGCTTGAGCTTCTCGCAATCCGGCTGGTGTTCGAGGAAGCGCTATACCTGCGGCACAAGACAGGTATCGAGGCCGAGTGGCGGAAGGTCCACACCGACCATGTGGCGCCTGTTGTCGCCAATCGCGACATTCGGATCGACAGCCTTCTGCAGTCTGCTTCCGAAAACGCGGCACAGAGGAAGCTCGCAGCCGCTCTCGCAACGCCGTCCACCGCCCAGGCAGTGGACAAGCGGCCGATGCTGCAGGCAGCCTTCTGCATCGATGTCCGTTCCGAAGTCTTCCGGCGGTCGCTCGAAAGCATGGACCCGTCCATTCGCACGATCGGCTTTGCCGGCTTCTTCGGCCTTGGCGCCAGCCATCACGGCTTTGCCTCCGACGTCGCAGAACATCGGCTGCCGGTGCTGCTGAAGCCATCTGTCTTCACCTGCAGTGCTGTCGATGACAATAAGAAGGCTGACCAGAAGGCCCGCTTCGGTGCGCGGGCCATCCGCGCCTGGGGCCGGTTCAAACTCACCGCCGTCTCCTCCTTCGCCTTCGTCGAAGCGATGGGACCGGTCTATGCCGGCAAGCTTCTGCGGGACGGATTGCGTTTCACCAAGGGTGCGAAGCCCGACAAGGCCAAGCCTCGCTTTGTCCAAAACCTCGACCTGGAAACGAAAGCAGCCATGGCGGAAAGGGTGCTGAAAGCCATGTCGCTGACCGAGGGCTTCGGCCGCCTCGTGCTGATCTGCGGTCACGGCGCCAATGTCGTTAACAACCCCTACGCCAGCGCGCTGCATTGCGGCGCCTGCGGCGGCCATGCGGGTGACGTCAATGCCCGGCTGCTGGCCGATCTCATCAACGATCGGGCGGTGCGTGAGGCCCTCACTGCAAAGGGCATCACCATTCCGGACGACACCATCTTCCTTGCCGGCCTGCACGACACAACGACGGATGCCGTCACGCTCTTCGAAGATGATCTCGATTACAAGATCGCCTCCAAAGATCTCGCGCAACTGCGCAAATGGCTGGCGGATGCTGGCCGCCTGACGAGAGCAGAGCGTGCACGCAACCTCCCTCGGGCGACAGCGGATAATCTGCATGCGCGCAACCGCGACTGGTCGGAGACCCGGCCGGAATTCGGCCTTGCCGGATGCCGCGCCTTCATCGCCGCTCCACGGTCACGCACGGTAGGCAAATCGCTGGAGGGCCAGACCTTCCTGCATGACTATGTCTGGCAAAAGGACAAGGACTTCAAAATCCTCGAACTGATCCTGACCGCACCGGTGGTCGTCGCAAGCTGGATCAGCCTGCAATATTTCGGCTCGGCGGTTGCGCCCTCCCTCTTCGGTGCGGGCAACAAACTGCTGCACAATGTCGTCGGCGGCATCGGCGTGGTGGAAGGCAATGGCGGCAACCTGCGCGCCGGGCTACCCTGGCAGTCGGTGCATGATGGTGAAGAACTGGTCCACGAACCGCTGCGGCTGACAGTCGCCGTGGAGGCCCCGAAGGAGGCGATCACCGACATCCTGCGTCGGCATCCGCAGGTGAGCGCGCTGTTTGACAATGGCTGGCTCGCGCTCATCACAATCGACGATCAAGGCCAGCTTGCATGGCGTTACGGGAACGGTGGAACTTGGGAGAAGATGGACGGCGGAGAGAGGGACGCTCCGTCGCGGAGGCTGGCGAGTTAAATCGTCGATCTGGTTGCTCCCCCAAGTTCAACGCGCTGTGGTTTCTCAAAGGGACGCCGCGGCGCCTCAACGGGGCCCGCGTTTTCTCATAAAAGAAACGCGGCGTTCATCGTAATGCGGGAGGTCTAGACCTCTACTGCCGTCATCCTCGGGCTCGACCCGAGGATCCATAAGCCGTTGACTGCCCCGGAAGATATGGATCCTCGCCTCAAGGGCGAGGATGACGAGGAGAACTCGGGATGCCCCTTAAATATCAGCCGAGAATGTATCGCAATCCTCAACCCGCCCGCTCTCAAACCCGCGGCGAAACCATTCGACGCGCTGCGCCGAAGTGCCGTGATTGAAGCTGTCGGGAACGACATAGCCCTGCGTTTTCTTCTGCAGCGTATCGTCGCCAATCTGGTGGGCGGCGTTCAGTGCCTCTTCCAGATCGCCGGCTTCGAGGATGCCCTTTTGCTGCGTGGACTTGCCCCAGATGCCGGCATAGCAATCGGCCTGCAATTCCACCTTCACCGACAGCGCGTTGGCCTGGCTCTCACTCATGGACTGGCGACGCTGGTTGAATTCCGGAAGCACGCCGGTGAGGTTTTGGACGTGATGGCCCACCTCATGCGCAATCACATAGGCCTGGGCAAAATCGCCAGAGGCGCCGAAACGCTGCGAAAGCTCGCGGAAGAAGTCGGTGTCCAGATAGACCTTGCGATCCACCGGGCAATAGAACGGGCCGGATGCCGACGTCGCGTTGCCGCAGGCCGAGCGAACCTGGCCGGAGAACAGAACCAGCGTCGGCTTCTGATAGGTTTCGCCGGAGGCCTGGAAGATCTTGCCCCAGGTATCTTCGGTCTCCGCCAGAATGGTGCGGACGAACGCCGTCGTCTCATCACTGGATTGGCCTTGCGGGCGCGTTCCGGTCTGTTGCTGCTGACTGCCGCTATCGGAGTATGTGTCACCGCCGGAGAGCAAAGTCAGCGGGTTGATGCCAAGTGCCCAGCTGATCAGCAAAATAACGACAAGACCACCGATACCGATCCCGCCACCGCGGCCGCCGGTCGGTAAGCGAAAGCCACCGCCGCCGCCCATGCCGCCGGTCGACATGCCGCGTCTATCTTCGATGTTGTCCGACTGGCGGCGTCCTCTCCACTGCATGGCAATCTCCCCTTCAATATGCTTGCGCTAAACGCTAACTACCGCAAAGCGTTCCCGCAAGAGGAGTACTCGTGTCAGCTGCGCGCGTAGATATAGGCTCCGCCTTTCTCAAGCGCGCGCTGGTAAGCAGGCCGTGCGCGTATGGTATCGAGAAAGCGCCTGATCGCTTTCGTTTCGCCAACGCCATCCGCGCGGCTGATGGCAGCCTCGACCGGAAAGCTCATGGCAATATCCGCGCCGGTCAACGTGTCTGCGGCAAAATAGCCGTCCCTGGAAAGTTCGGCCTCCCAATAGGCCACATGGTCGATCAGTTGCGGATCGATGAGCTTTGCCGCCACCCCCTTGGAGATCATACCCGCCACGGGTCTTAAGAAAAACGGCATCTGGCTCGGCAGGCGCGAGAAGAGAAGCTTGAGCAATAGAAGCGGCATGGCCGATCCTTCGGCATAATGCAGCCAGTAGAGATAGCGCCGATAGCCATCCGTGCCTTGCTCCGGCCGGAACCTGCCCTCTCCATAGGTATCGAGCAGATATTCGATGATCGCGCCACTCTCTGCATAGACCGTGCCCTGATCCTCGATCACCGGAGACTTGCCAAGTGGATGGACCTGTTTGAGGCTCTTCGGCGCGCGCATGTCCGACCCGCGTTTGTAGGTCTTCACCTCATAGGGAAGCTCAAGTTCCTCCAGCAGCCAGAGAATGCGGTGCGCGCGGGAATTTTCCAGGTAATGAACGATGATCATGATTATCCTGCATCCGGTTGGAGGCGACGATTTAAGCGGTTGAAGAAGCTTACGTTTGACAACGCGCGAAGGATCACCCGGCATGATCCTTTTGCGGCGCGAGAACTTTCCTGTCGGAAAGCGAAGATTCGGGGTTCCGTTCGCCAAAACATTTGCCTATAAGCCGCTTCTAGCCTGAAAAGATTTGGAATTGCGCGCCCCGGCCGGTGAAGTTTCACCATGGCCGTTTTTTGCGCAACACGAAAGCGGAACGAGAGCCATGCCAAAGCGCCAAGATATCAAATCCATCCTCATCATTGGCGCGGGACCGATCGTCATCGGTCAGGCATGCGAATTCGACTATTCCGGCACCCAGGCCTGTAAGGCGCTGAAGGAAGAAGGTTACCGGGTCATCCTGGTCAACTCCAACCCCGCCACCATCATGACCGACCCCGGCCTTGCGGACGCGACCTACGTCGAACCGATCACGCCGGAAGTGGTTGCCAAGATCATTGCCAAGGAACGCCCCGATGCGCTGCTGCCCACCATGGGCGGCCAGACGGCGCTGAACACCGCGCTCTCCTTGAAGCGCATGGGCGTCCTCGACCGCTACAATGTCGAGATGATCGGCGCCAAGCCGGAAGCCATCGACAAGGCCGAAGACCGCGCCCTCTTCCGCGAAGCCATGGCGAAGATCGGCCTCGAAACCCCACGCTCGATGCTGGCAAACGCCACCGAGATCAAGGACGCCGACCGCAAGAAGCATGAGGCAGCCCGCGCAGAGGTGAAGAGCAAGCTTTCCGGCGCCGACCTCGACAAGGCTCTGGACGAGCTGGAAAACCAGTGGAACCTCGGCGAGACAGACCGCAAGCAGCGCTACATGGCGCATGCCATGGCAATTGCCGCCCAGGCGATCGACCATGTCGGCCTGCCAGCCATCATTCGCCCGTCCTTTACGCTTGGCGGCACCGGCGGCGGCATTGCCTATAACCGCTCGGAATTCTTCGATATCGTCTCTGGCGGTCTCGATGCCTCGCCAACGACGGAAGTTCTGGTCGAAGAATCGGTTCTCGGTTGGAAGGAATATGAAATGGAAGTCGTCCGCGACAAGGCGGACAACTGCATCATCATCTGCTCCATCGAAAACATCGACCCGATGGGCGTTCATACCGGGGACTCGATCACCGTTGCTCCGGCTCTGACGCTGACGGACAAAGAATACCAGATCATGCGCAACGCCTCGATTGCGGTTCTGCGTGAGATCGGCGTCGAAACCGGCGGCTCGAACGTGCAGTTCGCCGTCAACCCGAAGGATGGTCGCCTCGTCGTCATCGAGATGAACCCGCGCGTCTCGCGCTCGTCCGCGCTTGCCTCCAAGGCAACCGGCTTCCCGATCGCCAAGGTCGCGGCCAAGCTTGCCATCGGCTACACGCTGGACGAACTCGACAACGACATCACGGGAGGCGCGACGCCTGCCTCCTTCGAACCGTCCATCGACTATGTCGTGACGAAAATCCCACGCTTTGCCTTCGAAAAATTCCCCGGCGCTTCGCCGATCCTCACCACCGCCATGAAGTCCGTCGGTGAAGTGATGGCAATTGGCCGTACCTTTGCCGAATCGCTGCAGAAGGCGCTGCGCGGCATGGAAACCGGCCTCACCGGTCTCGATGAGATCGAAATCCCGGGTTACGAAGAAGGCGAAGGCTCCAAGAACGCCATCCGTGCTGCCATTGGCACGCCGACGCCGGATCGCCTGCGCATGGTTGCCCAGGCACTGCGCACGGGCATGTCCGAAGCCGAAGTGCACGAGAACTCCAAGATCGATCCATGGTTCATCGCCCAGTTCAAGGCGATCGTCGACATGGAAGCGCGTGTGCGTGAACACGGCCTGCCGACCGACGCCGAAAACCTGCGCATGCTGAAGGCCATGGGCTTCTCCGACGCCCGCCTCGCCTCGCTGACCGGCAAGCGCCCGAAGGAAGTGGCCGAACTGCGCAACAGCCTGAATGTGCGCCCCGTCTTCAAGCGCATCGATACCTGCGCTGCCGAGTTCGCCTCTCCGACCGCCTACATGTACTCCACCTATGAGATGCCTTTCGTCGGCGCACTGCGCTCCGAAGCACAAGTCTCCGACCGCAAGAAGGTCGTGATTCTCGGCGGCGGTCCGAACCGTATCGGCCAGGGCATCGAGTTCGACTATTGCTGCTGCCATGCCGCCTTCGCGCTGAAGGATGCGGGCTTCGAAGCGATCATGATCAACTGCAACCCGGAGACGGTTTCGACCGACTACGACACCTCCGACCGCCTCTATTTCGAGCCGCTGACCGCTGAAGACGTGATCGAGATCATGCGCGCGGAACAGGAAAAGGGCGAACTGGTCGGCGTCATCGTGCAGTTCGGTGGTCAGACGCCGCTGAAGCTAGCAGAAGCGCTGGAAAAGAACGGCATTCCTATCCTCGGCACCGCACCGGACATGATCGACCTTGCCGAAGACCGCGACCGCTTCCAGAAGCTGCTGATGAAGCTCGATCTGGCGCAGCCGAACAACGGCATCGCCTACTCGGTCGAACAGGCGCGTCTCGTCGCCTCCGAAATTGGCTTCCCATTGGTCGTTCGCCCCTCCTACGTTCTGGGTGGCCGCGCCATGCAGATCATCCATTCGGAAGGCCAGCTGCAGACCTATCTCCTCGATACCGTTCCGGGCCTCGTGCCGGAAGACATCAAGCAGCGCTACCCGAACGACAAGACCGGCCAGATCAACACGCTGCTCGGCAAGAACCCGCTGCTTTTCGATAGCTACCTGACCAATGCTGTCGAAGTGGACGTGGATGCGCTGTGCGACGGCGAAAGCGTCTTCGTCTCCGGCATCATGGAGCATATCGAAGAAGCCGGCATTCACTCGGGCGACTCCGCCTGCTCGCTGCCTGCCCGCTCGCTCTCGCCCGAAACGCTGGATGAGCTGGAACGCCAGACGGCAGCACTTGCCAAGGCGCTGAAGGTCGGCGGCCTGATGAACGTGCAATACGCCATCAAGGACGGCACCATCTACGTTCTGGAAGTCAACCCGCGCGCGTCGCGTACCGTGCCCTTCGTCGCCAAGACCATCGGCGCGCCGATTGCCAAGATCGCAGCCCGCGTCATGGCGGGTGAAAAGCTCGATGCGGCGATCGCCGCTTACGGCGAGAAGCCCGATCCACGCAACTTGAAGCACATCGCCGTCAAGGAAGCCGTATTCCCCTTCGCCCGCTTCCCCGGCGTAGACATTCTGCTCGGACCGGAAATGCGTTCCACCGGCGAAGTCATCGGTCTCGATACCGATTTCGCGCTGGCATTCGCCAAGTCGCAGTTGGGTGCTGGTGTCGACCTGCCGCGCTCCGGCACGGTGTTCGTCTCGGTCCGCGATCAGGACAAAGAAGGCGTTCTGCCAGCGATCCGCATTCTGGTGGAAGCAGGCTTCAAGGTTCTGGCAACCGGCGGCACGCAGCGTTTCCTCGCGGAGCAAGGCATCGCAGCCGAGAAGATCAACAAGGTGCAGGAAGGTCGCCCTCACATTGAGGATGGCATCCGCAACCGTCAGGTCCAGCTGGTCATCAACACCACCGACAGCAACAAGGCGATCTCCGACTCCAAGTCGCTGCGCCGCGCAACGCTGATGCAGAAGGTCCCCTACTACACCACCATGGCCGGTGCCGAAGCCGCAGCCCTTGCCATCAAGGCGCTGAAGGCCGGCAATCTCGAAGTGAAGCCGCTGCAGAGCTATTTCTAAGGCACCGTTTCCGTTCGAAAGGTAAAGTGTTCAAAACAAAGGCCTCCCCAACCGGGGAGGCCATTTTCATTGCAGTATGTGGAAGGGCAATTAGCCCTTTGGAGCAGCGGTCTTGTCTGTCGAAGGCGTAACCGCTGCGGCATTGGCAGGCTTTTCTGCCTTTGCCTTGTAAGGCTGACCGTAGATATCGACGATGTTGAGCATCGCGTTATCCGTCACATCCTTCAGCACCGCATTGGCTTCATAGAACTTGCCCTGGTTGATCAGGTCGGCAGCCTTGCCAACATCGGTGACTGTCTGATTGAGCGGTAGGGCGGCGGTGATGAACTCGACATCGACATCCGCGACAGCAAGCTTTTCAAGCGCACCCTGGCGATCGGAGGTCTTCAGGCTCTTGTTGGCTTCGGTGATGGCCGCGACCTTTTCAGGCGTTGCCTTGAAGTCTTCACCGAGCGTCAACTGCGAGTCGACTGGCAGCCATTGGATGGGTGTTGCAGATGCGGGCTTCGCATCCGCCTTTGCATCACCAGCGACGGGTGCCTTGGTGGGCTTCGTCAGATCCGCTTCAGCCTTCATGAAGACTGCTTCGTCCTTGGAGGCCTTCTGCAGCTCGTCCTTCGCCTTGTTGATGAAGGTCTTGGCCTCATCCGGCTTCGCGTTGAAGATTGCCAGGCGTGTTGCCTGAATGTCGGCCAAGGCCTGTGCGCCGTCCTGGGAGAGACGTCCAACATCCTTGTCGATGGCCTTATTCGGAACAACAGCGCCCTTGGTTTCCGTCTGCGCTGCAGTTGCCGATGCAGCTTCGGCAGTGTAAGCAATTCCGCCGAGCATAGTACCGGCAACAAGAATAACAGCAAGATTATTACGAATAGACATGATACAAATCCTTTTATAACTTCCACATACAACATCCTAACCACCGTTGGATGTTGATGCTGATTAAACTCCCAAAAACGGAGGTAGTCGCATTACAATTACTTCATGAACGGCTTTTAATGTTTAGAAACAGCGCATTTTCGAAAAGGGCGAACTGTTCTACTGCGGCAGCAAGAACCAGACGCGGGGACGCTTCACCTCACGCTTCGGACAATCGCCGCACGGCGCGCAAGTCTTCGACGAAGAGCGCCCTCTCCTGCGCCTGACGTGCCGGGTCGGGAATTCTAAGCAGGTAGGATGGATGGACCGTGGCAAAGAGGATGCGTGAATTCTCCATGGGGATCGGCCGGCTGCGAACGCTCGAAAGCGTCTCTTTCGTCCCCGTCAAAGCGTAAACCGCCGTTGCGCCCATCGCGACGATCAGCTTGGGCTGAACAAGATCGATCTCCCGCGTCAACCACCAACGGCAACGCTCAACCTCACCGGCATTGGGTCGTTGGTGAATGCGTTTCTTGCCCCGCGCCTCATATTTGAAATGCTTGACCGCGTTCGTCACATAGAGCGATGGACGCTCGATCCCCGTTTCCCCCAGGACCTGATCGAACACCCTACCCGCCGGACCGATAAAGGGTCGCCCGGCAAGATCTTCATGATCTCCCGGCTGCTCACCGACGACCATCACCTGCGCCTTCTCAGGCCCCTCGCCGAAGACGGTTTGCGTTGCGGCACAATGTAGCGGGCACATCTGACAGCTTTGAGCTTCACGCTTCACGCCAGCGAGCGTGTTTGCATCCGGCAGCACTTCCTGCGGCTTGGCTGCGGCCGCCGCCTGGATGCGATGGTGAAACATCTGCGGCTCGGTCGCAGCCTTGGCCGCCATGCCAAGCACGCGCGCCTCCGCGCCGATGACAAGTTCCGGGATGAGATCAGCCTCTGGCAGGTTCTTCCAGTATTTCTTCGGCATTTCCGCCGTCATGGCTTTGATCTTCAGCCGCGCCGGATTGAAGATATTGGCATAGTAGGTGCGCCATAACTCATCCGTCTCGTCGGAAATATCCGGCCGCTCCGCTGGTTCGCGCGACGTCTCAAGCAATTGACCATTCCACCGCGCAGACCCTTTCGGAGTCGCGATCAGCCAATCCATGTCGTTGAAGCGCCGCTGGAAGAACGGCGCCTTTCGCTCGACAATGAAATGATCCGGCTCAAACCACGCAATGAAGCAGCGCCGTGCTTGCGCGCCCTCGCCCGGCACTTCCTTGAAACGGACGAAGGCGGTCATCTTGTGGCTGTCGCGACGGACGGATTTCTCCATTTGCCGGGCCGCTTGAACATCGGGATCGGCCTTGATCTGCAATAGCGCCCGATCCTGCTGCAGCCGCCACAGGAGACGATACAGCAAAGAAAAGCGCGCCGGATCGCTGTGGCAGATGATCGCCTCCGCCAATGGCAGGAAGGCCGATGGAACCGTGATCTGCGCTGGCGTCTTCGCCACCGGTAGAGAGGCCTGCTGCTCGAAATCAAGACGCGTGCCGCGGTCGCTCTTCAGCCGCCAATCCACCTCGCTCGGTGCCACACTCGCCGCAAGAAGCGAACGCGCGGCATCGCGCCATTCGCAAAAATTGCCCCTGCCCTCCAGTTCGACCGCATACATCACAGCAACGACAACTGTTCCGGTGGCGGTGTAAACATGGCGCGCAGGTCGGGCCGCTCGGTCAACTTGCCCGGCGTCCAGCCATCCGCGACGACAAACGCCTTCACCTTCTTCAGCGATACGCCAAAGCGCGCCAGATCTTCCAAGCGCAGTCTCCGAAAGCGGCGCGAAGACAGGATGGAGTTCACCGTCTTCACGCCGAACCCAGGCACGCGCAGCAGCATCTCTCTCTCACCCGAATTGACATCGACAGGAAACTTCTGGCGGTTGCCGAGCGCCCAGGCGAGCTTGGGATCGATATCGAGATCGAGCATTCCGTTCTGTTGCGTCGAGGTAATCTCGCCGATGTCGAAGCCGTAGAACCGGTAGAGCCAATCGGCTTGATAGAGCCTGTGCTCGCGCATCAAGGGCGGCTTGATGAGCGGCAGGTTCTTCGACGAATCCGGAATGGGGCTGAAGGCGGAGTAATAGACACGCCGCAGGCCATAGCTTCCGTAAAGCCGCGCACTGGTCGAAAGAATCGTGCCGTCGTCGGCGCCGTCGGCACCGACAATCATCTGCGTGCTCTGCCCCGCCGGCGCAAAGGTCTTGACCCGCTTCGTCTTCAGGGTCGGCTCGCCCGCCTCCTCGATCTTCAAACGGATATCCGCCATGGAGCGACGAATATTGCCGGGCTGCTTTTCCGGCGCGAACTTGCCAATTCCGCTATCGGTCGGGAGTTCGATATTGATTGAGAGACGATCGGCATAAAGCCCCGCTTCTTCAATCAGATGCGGCGATGCTTCAGGGATGGACTTCAGGTGGATATAACCCCGGAAGCCATGGGTGACGCGCAATTCTTTTGCCACGCGCACCAGTTCCTCCATCGTGTGGTCGGAAGAGCGAATGATGCCGGAAGAAAGAAACAGACCCTCGATGTAATTTCGCCGATAAAATTCCAGCGTCAGCCACACGACCTCTTCCACGGTAAAGCGTGCGCGTTCGACATTGCTCGACGAACGGTTGATGCAATAGGCACAATCATAGATGCAGAAATTGGTCAGAAGAATCTTTAAAAGCGAGATACAACGACCATCCGGCGCATAGGCATGACAGATGCCCGAACCCTCCGTCGACCCCAGCCCGCCGCTTTGCGCCGAGTTGCGTTTCGAGGTCCCGCTGGACGCGCAGGAGGCGTCATACTTCGCTGCATCCGAGAGAACTGCAAGCCGCTCTTTGATTGACTTCTTCATAGTATGTTCTTTATATGTTCCAATGACGAAAGTCAAATCACAAGCGGAGCACATTGAAAATGCTTGTTTTTTACGGGCCTTTTAATTTGCTGGCATTTCAGGATGCTCTTCTGATATAGTCCGACAAATTGTGATTTTGACATGGTTCCGAAGTTTTGCTCCGGAACCTGTTTCTTTTTGTGTCTGCGACTACCGCGGTGCGAATGTGAAGGAATAAAAAGATGGTAGAAAAAGTACCGATGACCCAGGGTGGTTACGTCAAGTTGCAGGAAGAACTTCGCTGGCGTCAGCAGGAAGAGCGCCCGCGCATCATCGAGGCGATCGCCGAAGCGCGCGCCCATGGCGACCTGTCGGAAAATGCCGAGTATCACGCCGCCAAGGAAGCGCAGAGCCACAATGAAGGCCGCATCTCCGAGCTCGAAGATCTGACTGCGCGCGCCGAGATCATCGATCTCTCCAAGATGTCCGGTTCCAAGATCAAGTTTGGCGCCACCGTCAAGCTCATCGATGAAGACACCGATGAAGAAAAGACCTATCAGATCGTTGGCGATCAGGAAGCCGACGTGAAGGAAGGTCGCATTTCGATCTCCTCTCCCATTGCCCGCGCCCTGATCGGCAAGGAAGTCGGTGACAGCATTGAAGTGAATGCGCCTGGCGGCTCGCGCGGCTACGAGATCCTGTCCGTCAACTGGAACTGAATCCCCCGCTCCTGTTGCGAGACTTCAAGACTTGCCCCATGTCGATCTGAGAGATGTCCGCGTCCTTGCGCCGAACTTCAAGCGCAGGCTCTCGGGCGTGACATCCACGATCATTCAGCTCGTGCCGGTGCAGAACCGGCTCGGGCAGAAGATCGCCGTCATCGGCCCCGGCCTGCCCGAAAGCCTGCCATATGTGCGTTTCCGCGATCTGTGGCGGCTCTGGCAAAACGGTCCGGCAGGCAGACCGCGCGTCTGGCACGCGCGCCGCAATATAGAAATGCTGCCGGCCATCATCATGCGCGATATTCTGCGCATGAAGCTGAAGATCGTCTTCACCTCCGCCTCGCAGCGTAAGCACACTGGCTGGACCAAGTTTCTGATTTCCAGAATGGATGGCGTGATTGCCACCAATAGCCAGACGGCTTCTTATCTGGAGGTACCGAGCACGGTCATCATGCACGGCATCGACACCGATCGCTTCTCCCCGCCCGCCGATAAGCCTGAGGCAAAAGTCGCACGCGGCCTCGATCCTCAGCGCAAATATGCCGGCTGCTTCGGCCGTATACGGCACCAGAAGGGTACGGATCTCTTCGTTGACACGATGATCCGCGTTCTGCCAGACCACCCGCAATGGTCGGCCATCGTTGCCGGACGCGCGACAGGTCCGCATGTGGATTTCGAGAATGGCTTGAAGGAAAGAGTGCGCGCCGCAGGTCTTGCCGACCGCATTCTCTTCGTCGGAGAGCATACCAACATCAACGAATGGTACCGCGCGCTTGACCTCTTCATCGCCCCCCAGCGCTGGGAGGGATTTGGCCTCACCCCTCTGGAAGCCATGTCGACGGGTGTGCCTGTGATCGCAACGGATGTCGGAGCCTTTCCGGAATTGGTGCGTGAAGGCGAAACCGGCACCGTCATTGGCCGCGATAATCTCGATGCGATGACTAATGCGGCGAACCTGTTCCTGAGCGACGAGCAATTACTGAGAGCAGCAAGCGCAGAAGCAAGAATCCTGGCGACGAACAAATTTGATTTGCGGCAGGAAGTGGACGCCTTGTCAAAGTGCTACCAAGACGTCGCCTTCGAATGAAGATGCTTTGCAGGTGGTTCAAAAATTGCCGTTTGCCGGCGAAAGTGATGGTTTCGGGAACCGGAGCACGGCGTCTTGAATGTAGGTGAGCACCACAAGCACAGAAGTTGCCGTTTGCAATCCCCAATGAGGATTTCTGAATGGTGTCTTAGACTTTCATGAAAAGGAAGCGATACCAGTTCCGGTCCCAGGCAACTAACTCGTAATTTCTCTTTAAAAGAAAGTTGGCAACGGGCACCAGCGTGCTTTCCTGTGCCATTCCACGTTCGAAACCACAATCGACCGTCACGAACTTTGCGCGAGTGAGCGCTGCCTCAGCACCGAGAAGAACTTCAGGCTCCGCACCCTCTGCCTCAATTTTCAGAACCGCGATGTCGGTGATGGCTGCGTCAGAAATGTACTTGTCGATGGTGGTCGTTTTGATTTCTTTTTTGGACACAATATCGGTTTGTTCAAAAACTGATGAATCAGCCGTGTTGGGCTTCGAGTAGAATGTGAGAGTGGTTTCCTCTGACCAAAGCGCCAACCGATTGCATTTCGGCTGCCCTTGGAACGCATTGATATCACAGCAATCTGCCTCTAGTTGCTCCGGCTCGAAGGCGTGATATTGCCAGCCTCGCGCACGTGATACCAACCCCAGTTCGCCAATATTCGCGCCGCAATCAATGAACGCACCGGTAACGTCTTGGGGAATTTTGTCGAGATTATAGGACGTCATCAAAATTTGCAGGCGTCTCCCAATACCATTCTTGTAGAATGGCGCTCGTATCCTTCTGCAGAAGATGAGCGATTGCTCACCATCGTCGACTTTAAAAAAAGGTTCGCGCTCCGCGCGTGAGTAATGTGAACGTCTACCTTTAAACTTCATTCTTACATTAACGAAATGGAGGACCATAGAGTAGTAAAGAAATAAGGCTTTGCTAAATTTTGAATTCATACTGTAGCTCGCGACAGAATAGTATTTCTGTCTAAGCATTAAGAAAAACTGCCTACCTAGGATAGGGGACCAGCTCTATTTAGTGACGTTCCCACAGCCTTCGCGTTCTAAACGTTTGGACCGAGCGACGTTCCTCGTCTCAGCCCCTCGAAAAATTCGAGATATTGATCGACGATCCGCTCTGCGGAAAAGCGTGCGGCCAATTGCTCTCGCCCACCTTGAACCAGCTTCGCTCGAAGCTCGGGCGACCCTTGCAGACGCAAGAGCGCCTGCGCCATACCCTCGACATCGTCGATCTCGGTGAAGAGAGCGCTTTCATCATGCGCAGCTGCCCAGGACGGCCCTTCGGTTTTGGTGGACACCACAGCCACTTCCGCCTTCCAGCCTTCGAGTAGCACGTTGCCAAGCGGCTCCTGTCGGCTCGGCACGCAGAACATATCCGCCGCCTTGATATAGGCCGCCGGCTCCGATACCCAGCCGATGAAGCGGACGCGATCGGCAATCCCAAGCTCTTGCACCAACCGCTCCAGATCGGCTCTATCGGGGCCATCGCCTACCAGCCAGAGCCACAGGTGAGGCGTCGCAGCGATCGCCCGCAGCAAGGTATCGAAACCCTTGGTCGGCACTAAGCGGCCAAGACCGCAAACCAGAGGAACATCGTCCGGCGTCGAAAAATCCGACCGCTTGACGAGGGAAGTGCCAACCTCGCCCGGAAAATTGGATATAATCGTCGTCTTACCCTGCCAGCCGAGTGTACGGCAGTGTTCGATGACATTCGGTGCATTGCCGACGATGGCATCGGTGTTGCCGAAATAGCGGACGTGATGAGGATAGTCGCCAAGACGCACGACGCGTATGGCATGACCGGCGTCCGGCATCAGCCGCGCCGTCGGCGCACGCCACCCCATCACCACATCGGCCGGCCACCGCTTCATCGAGCGCTTCAGCAACTGTGTGCGCAGCCACCAGTTGGGCCAGCGGCGAAGATAGTAGCCCTCATGCACCATCCCCCGATCGTCAAGCTCGTGACGCCACGTTACGCCCGGCCGGATGGCGAATTGCTGCTCTATGCCACGCTCGTGAAAAGCGCGGGTGAGGCGCAGGAAGAATTGCTCGGTGCCGCCATCCGTGCCGAACTGCAGATGAAAGATCCGCTTCACGCTCATCGTAACGCACTTTCTCGGGCTTGGACTGTAAGGTGATTGTAACGGGGCGAGATCACAAGAAATACTTCCGCTTGGTCGCGATCAGCTTGTCCACCAGAAGCCGCCGCTGTTTGCGCAGACCATAAAGGAAGCTGCGGGCATTACGGCTTCTCGATATCTTTCCGGGATGCGCAATATCGCTGACCGCATCGGTGGTGGACACGGGCCTTGGAAAGAAAGAATAGCCGCCGCCAACGCGGGTGATCCAGTAGCGGAAGAAGTTATCGACCGGCGCGAAGATCACACGGTGTCCATCGACGAACTCCTGCGCACCTTTCCTCGACCACAAGATGGCACCTGTCGTCATCGGAAAATAGTGGGCGGAGCAAAGAGTAAATATATTTTTCCCGAAGCTCATGGTCTTCAGTGGACGGAAGATCTTCAGCTTCTCATTGCCCATGTTGACGATCCGCCAGTCGGGATCATGCGCATTGAGAAAACCGATCGTTTCCGTCACGATCGCCTGCAGAGCTTCATGCGGTGCGGCGTCATCTTCGATTACTAGGCAGTAGGATTGGTCCGTGCGAAGAAACGCCTTCGCCGCATTCAAGTGACTGTAATAACAGCCGATTTCGCCACCGACCAACTCGCGCCCCATATAGCGTCTGGCAGCCGCGGCATCATAATCGGCGACCGTGTCGAGGGACAGCTTGCGTCCATCGAAAGCCGAGAGACGCTCGAATGCGACGCCGGCTTTCTCAAGCGACGCCGACACCTGTGAGAAACGCTCCGTGCTGCCATCCAGATTGATGACGTAGCAGCAGAAATCGGCATTTGCCGGGATGTCATTTGAGTTGGAGACCATCAAAACGCCCTACCGTTTCATCTGCTTGAACAGATCGAGATAGGCATCCACCACCGCATCCTTGCGGAAATCGGCGTCAAGCCGCGCCCTGCCCTGCTCTCGCAATTTCGCCGCCAGTTGATCATCTGTGCGGATGCGATTGATCGCCGCAAGGGTGCCATCCACATCGTCGATGTCACACATGAGCGCATCTTCCCCATCCCGGATGAACCAGGAAGGCCCTTCGGAACGGGTGGAGACCACCGGCACATCCGCCTGCCAGGCTTCGAGCACCACATTGCCAAGCGGCTCATGGCGCGATGGCATAACGAAGATCGAGCCCGCGGCAACATAATCCATCGGCTCCTCGACCCAGCCGGTGAAGCGGGTGCGGTCTGCCATGCCCAGTTCCTGCACCAGTTGCTCCATCTCGGCCCGCTTGTCGCCTTCGCCGATCAGCCACAGCCAGGCATCGGGAATCTGCGCCACGGCCTTGATCAGAACATCGAACCCCTTGCGCCGGATGAACCGTCCGGTACCCACAACGAGGAAGGCATCCTCCGGTGTACCCATGCTGGCACGCGATACCGGCTTGATGGTGGTTTCACGAACGAAATTGGAGACGACCTTGACCGGCTTCGTCCATCCCAATTGCACGCAGGCCTCGGCAATGCCGGGCGCATTGGCGACAATGAGATCGTTGTTACGGAAATTCTTGAGATGACGGGGATAATCGCCAAGCCGCGTCAGCCGCACGCTGTTGCCATGTGCTGGAACAAGCCGCGAGGAGCGCGACATCCAGGCCATGACCACATCCGGCTTCCATTCGCGCATGATTTTGTTCACCTGCCAGCGAAGCCAGAGTGCCTTTGGCGAGATGCGGCGATATTCGCTTTCAATGGTGGGACCAAGGGCTGCAATCTCGTCGCGCCAGATGCGACCCGGACGCACGATAAAGCGCTGCTCGATCCCACGATCGCCAAACGCTGTTGCCAGATTGACGAAAAAGCGCTCGGCACCGCCCTCCTTGCCGAAATGCATATGAAGAATTCTTTCGGCACTCATCCACTATCGCTCCGCACCCGGCCAACGCTTAAGCGCTATATAACCGCGTCCGATAATAGTCCACGTGACTTATAGGGCAAAAGTGTGCTTGGCGGCCTTGCGAACAATAAAGGTAGCCAGAAACTGAAGCTTATGCAGACCAAATGACCGTTAGGGCGCGGAATCTTTCCAGAAAATCTCTCTGATGGCGCCGCGCTTGGTCAGGAAAACCACGAGCTGCCGGTGAATCTGGCTGATCTCGTTCCAACCCCGACGCAGCTTCCTCAGTTTCAGCCGCCAGCCCGTGGGGCGAGCGGCCTTCCCGAACTTGGCAATATCGGAGTTGTACTCATAGTGCCGCTGCGTCGCCATTGCCGGCTGGACGATGAATGGCTTCAACTGCCGGAAGACCGGCGACACCGTGTCGTTGAAAAGAAAATGATCGACAGGAACCCTCATCCGTCCTCGATAGGACAGCGCTAGCTGCGCGGCCCGGCGCGACAGAATATAGGCCCCGCCCCCGACATGCCGTGAATACATACGGTGCAGAGCGCGCTCCGTGCCAGGGACCTTGATCTCAGCATCCCCCAAGAGGACCTTGGAGATACCGGAGCCGAATTTCTCCAGCTTGATCACATCGACATGAGGGGGAATCCAGTCGTCAGACCGCAAGAGATTGGAGACATCGCCTGAGAGAAACACATCGTCCTCAAGCATCAAACCGAACCGCGCGCCTGTCTGCAAAAAGGCTTCCCATGCATAGGTGTGGCTCACCGTGCAGGACCGATCGCCGAGGCCGAGCGCACCGAGTGGCCCCGCAGGTGTAATGACGCCATCCAGAACCGCTTCATCCACCTTCGTGGCATCGCAGGCATCGACGCGGGTAAACGCCACGCCACGCTCTTGAAGATGATGCGACACGCGCTCCAGCCTGTCCTCGCGGCGCGCAAGGTTAATGACGAAAACGGGAATGGCCTGGTTCATGTCGCACTCTTCCAACTCTTGAAGCCCAACAAGGCCTTCGCAGCTCAGCGACTCTATAGGCTTTTCAACGATCACAGCACAAGATGCGCCGCCAGCGAGGCCCGGTCTCAATACTCTCAAGACATCGGCGTCAACTTCCCGGTTTATTTTGCCGACGACTTGCGGTATCGCAGCGTGAACGCGCGCCTGCTTCTGCTCGACGCGCCAGCGCGAAGAAAAGATGAAAGCAAGCCGATGTCCGAAAAAGCAAAAGTAGCCCTCATTACCGGCGTCACCGGCCAGGATGGTGCTTACTTGGCTCAACTGCTGCTCGACAAGGGCTACATCGTCCATGGCATCAAGCGCCGTTCCTCGTCCTTCAACACCGGTCGCATTGAAAACATCTATCAGGATCCGCACGAGGAAAACCCACGCTTCATCCTGCATTACGGCGACATGACGGACGCAACCAACCTCATTCGCATCGTTCAGGAAACCCAGCCGGACGAAATCTACAATCTCGCCGCCCAGAGCCACGTTCAGGTTTCCTTCGAAACGCCGGAATACACCGCCAATGCCGACGGCATAGGCACGCTTCGCCTGCTGGAGGCGATCCGAATTCTCGGTCTCGAAAAGAAGACCCGCTTCTACCAGGCCTCCACCTCCGAGCTCTACGGGCTCGTACAGGAAGTGCCGCAGCGAGAAACCACGCCCTTCTATCCCCGCAGCCCATACGCTGCAGCCAAGCTCTACGCCTACTGGATCGTGGTGAATTACCGCGAGGCCTATGGCCTGCATGCCTCCAACGGCATCCTATTCAACCATGAAAGCCCGCTGCGCGGCGAGACCTTCGTCACCCGCAAAATCACCCGCGCCGCCGCCGCCATCAAGCTCGGCCGCCAGGAAAAGCTCTACCTCGGCAACCTCGACGCCAAGCGCGACTGGGGCCATGCGAAGGAATATGTCCGCGGCATGTGGATGATGATGCAGCAGGACGAGCCAGACGACTACGTTCTCGCCACCGGCGAAACCACCCCCGTCCGCACCTTCGTGGAATGGGCCTTCGCCGACGCCGGCTTCACGCTGAAATGGGAAGGCGAAGGCGTCAACGAAAAGGGCATCGACACCGCAACCGGCAAGGTGCTGGTGGAAGTAGACCCCCGCTACTTCCGCCCAACGGAAGTCGATCTCCTGATCGGCGACCCGACGAAGGCACATGAGAAGCTGGGTTGGAAGCATGAGACGAGTGTTCGGGAACTGGCAAGAGAGATGGTTGTCGAGGACTTGCGGCTCATGCAGTCCGACACCATCGCAAAAGGCGTATAGCCATGAGCATCTATAACCTTCAAGGAAAACGCGTCTGGGTGGCCGGCCACCGCGGGATGGTCGGCTCGGCCATCGTCAGGCGGCTTGAACAGGAAGGCTGCGAAATCCTGACCGTCGGTCGCGATACCGTCGATCTCGCAAACCAGGCGCAAACGAGCGAATGGATAATGGAAAACCGTCCACAAGCGGTCTTTCTGGCGGCAGCAAAAGTCGGCGGCATTCTCGCCAACGACACACGCCCGGCCGAATTCCTCTACGAAAACTTGATGATCGAAAGCAATATCATCGACGCATCCTACCGCGCTGGCGTCGAAAAGCTGCTGTTCCTTGGGTCATCCTGCATCTACCCGAAGTTCGCGGAACAACCGATCAAGGAAGAAGCACTCCTCACCGGCTCGCTTGAACCGACAAACGAATGGTACGCGATCGCCAAGATCGCCGGCATTAAGCTGACGCAAGCCTATCGCAAGCAATACGGCTGTGACTTCATCTCAGCGATGCCAACAAATCTGTATGGCCCGGGCGATAACTTCGATCTGAACTCCAGCCATGTTCTGCCAGCTCTTCTTCGCAAAGCTTGTGAGGCCAAAATACGCGGCGACAAAGAGATCGTTATATGGGGCACCGGCACCCCACGCCGTGAGTTTCTCCATTCGGACGATTGTGCGGACGCGCTCGTTTTTTTGATGAAGAACTACTCGGAAGATGCGCATATCAACGTTGGTAGCGGTGAAGACATCTCCATCCTGGATCTCACTCAACTGATCTGCGACATCGTGGGCTTCAAGGGCGAGGTCAAGCACGATCTCAGTAAACCGGATGGCACGCCGCGAAAGTTGATGAGTGCGGGAGAATTGCGTGCAATGGGGTGGGAGCCCCACATTGGGTTGAATGCCGGAATCAAAGGCATGTTGACCACGTTTATGGCGAGTTTTAACAACCCAGTTAAACGAAGTATTCAATGAGGGCGGCTTGAAGATACTTATCGTTACGGCGTTTTACGATCTAGGCCGGGCCAAATGGGATATATCGCCTCGTTCAAAAGACGACTACATCAAGTTCGCGACAGAATATGTTAAGAGAATGTCGCCGCCGAAATACATATTGACCGACGAGCTCGGAGCGATTTCCGACGGATTTGACCACAAGGATATAGCTGGCTTCGGTGAGCTTGAGGCTCATAAGTATCTACAGGAATCACGGCGCACTTTATCCTCTACGTCTTTCTCGGAGTTAACAAAAAAGGCAAAGGTTGATAGAATAGAGTATCATCATGCCGAGTATAACATCGTAGGATTAGCGAAGTGGGATGCTATCGAACGTGCCTTTTTAAGAACAAGTGGCAGTTTCACGCACTATTTATGGCTGGATTACGGGCTGGGAAGACGCGGAGGCGCTGCACCGTTTCTTCCATCCCTCACCCAGGTGACACCGCGCGCCAGAAGAAAAATTGTCTTGTCCGCCAAGAAAACCGAGAGATTAACTGACATCAAACCTGAAGAGCTCAGAATGCGGGTCGTTGAAGGAAGGTTCGCCTGCGCGGGAGGAATGCAGCTTGTTCCAGCAGAACTGGTCTCTAAATACTGCAGCTTGGCACGGTCTTCATACAAGAAATTACTGGAGCTTGGATTGTGCGTTAACGATCAAGTTATTCTTGATGTAATGAGCGTCACGAACTCCGATATGTTTCATTTAGCAACGCCGCCGAAATATTTTGATGTATTCGAAAATATTGATCGCGTCCTACGCGGAGTCGACGGTCCGCTCGACCTTACAAGAGCTCCTCTGATCAAAAAAATAGCTGCGAAGGCGGCAAAGGAAGATTTCTTCCGGCGGATGTAAAGCAATTGAAACGTCAAGTGGCACAACAACTGAAAGTATGCATATGCAAATCGATGACACGAATGCTGCCGACTTAGTCCGACATTTCCGGTCTGTGCACCACCAAGTCTGATCTATAGCGAAACGACTCAAAGATCATCACCGACAACTCTGGAACGGCAAAGGTATCTTCGTTCTTCACACCCATGAACTTATCTGCAAGAGTTTGGGCATTTGACCAGCGCGATTTGGGCGAACTTTACCGAGACACTAAGGCCGATGAGCGAAGAGAAAATGAAAACGATGAGGCGAAGGCTCTCGCCAGCCACTAACTTCGACTTTTGCCACGTCTGAACACTATTCAACGGCGAAATAACAAGGACCTGGAAATGCCCAAAGTTGGCCTGATATCGTCATGTACGCCTGAGTTCTGGCTACGATATTTTCCAGACAGGTCTCCCTACTGGAACGGTATCGAATTTGAGCTTTCCGGCGATGTGAACGATTGCGACCTCATTGTCGCATTCAACGAAATTCCAGAGGATCAATCCGGAAAGATCAAGGCAACTACTAGCATCTTTTTGGCATCCGAACCACCCAGCATTAAAACCTATAACGAGAGATTTCTATCTCAGTTTGACGTGGTTTATGGAGTTGATCAAAGCAGCAGACACAAGAACTTGATTGTAGGCCACGTTCCAACACTCTGGCATATTGGATTATGGGATGAACAGGGCGTCCCACTCAAAAAAATGTGGGATTATTCTGACTTTGAACAATTTCAACCGACAAAAAAAAAGTCCATTTCGATCATCACGTCCAACAAAGCATACACTACGGGGCATCGGCAACGCATTGAGTTTGCGGAGAAAATAAAAAATTACTTTGGAGATGAGGTCGATTTGTTTGGCAGGGGCAGAAATAATTTCGGTGATAAGCTGCAGGTAATTCCTGAGTACCGCTATCACATAGCCATCGAAAATAGCTCGTACTTTGACTATTGGACAGAAAAGCTTTCTGATACATATCTTTCCATGACCTTACCTATATATTGTGGTTGCCCAAACATCGGCGAGTATTTTTCAGACAAACAAATCATCACCATAAACCCCAGAGACCTGGAAGGATCACTGAAATCCATCAAGACGGCTTTGGAGTCGGATCGAGCAGAAATCTCAGTTGACGCAATTCGCGCCGCGAGAACAAAAGTCCTGAGTGAATACAATGTGATAAATCTGATTTCAAAAATATGCAACAACGTCACTCTCACTAAGTACGCCAAGAGTAAGACATTGTTTTCTGAAGTCTCTTTCGAGAGGCGATATAGCCAGGTCCGGAACGGCGCGAAAGCGCTGTGGCACGCAGCTAAACTACATCGTTCGCGAAGCAATTCTTGACGGCAATTTTACGTTAAATACATTTAAATATGGGGAACCAGATATATTAAAGTAAATAACCCAGAGGAACAAAAGAGAAAATGCGACAGAGTAATATTATTCATAACAATAATAACATAAAATAACTAGGGTATATATTTTATATGGGAGGAGATGATGATTAGGATATCGAGACACTTGTTAGATTTACTGAGGTATCACCTAAAAAGGCCAAAGCTAACTTTGGTAACCGCAGCCGATGAAACCCATGCCCGTTCTTTAGAGCAATTTCTAAAGAGCGCACAGAAAAATCATCAAAAAGATAAAATGGTTATAATTGATCTTGGTCTATCGGACGAAAGCGTCCAAAGACTTCAAAAAATAGACCTGCCATCGGACATCAGACGATTCAATTACAGCAAATATCCCGCATGGTTCGACGTGAGCGTTAATGCTGGCGAGTACGCGTGGAAGCCAATAATAATCAATGACATTGTTCAAGAACAGGGTGGCGTCGTCATCTGGATGGACGCGGGAAATATGATCCTTGGCAAACTCTGGAGACTTCAAGCACATGCTCTGAAATATGGCTTGTTCTCTCAAGACTCATCAGGAGACTTGGCGAGATGGACACATCCGGCGACCCTAAGCTATTTTAACAAAGATATAGAATGGGCCAAAGGAAAAAGAAACATCAATGGCGCATGCATAGCCGTATACTCGGAGCACCCAACGGCAAAAAGCATTGTTCCTGAGTGGGCACGATTGGCGACGATCAGAGAAGCAATTGCTCCGATTGGATCGAACAGGCAGAACCACAGGCAGGATCAGGCTTTGCTGTCTGTCTTGCTCAATCTGTCAGGGAGGATACCCAATAGCTACAGCCAAAAATCGCTAAATTTCGCGACACATAAAGACGTAGAATAGCAATACTCACCGCACATTTGGTACAGTTCAATGAAGATCGCACTTATCGCTCCGGGTCTGATCAGCGTTCCACCTCAAGGTTGGGGAGCCGTCGAGACACTGGTTTACGACTATAGCCTCGAACTTCAAAGGCAAGGATGTGATGTACTGATCGTCAACCAACAATCGGCAGACGAAGTTATCGAAAAAGTGAATAGTTATAATCCCCATTTTGTACATTGCCACGCGGACAATCATATTGGAATCATGACTCGCATAAATTGCAAGAATAGGGCATTCACGTCTCATTTTGGGTATCTGGAAACCCCCCACCTGTTTCCCAAGTACATCGCCAGCACGCACAGTTTCGCCGTCTCTCAGGAGGATTTATATTTATTTTGTCTGTCTCCTTCAATTGCGCAAATGTATCTTCGGGATGGCGTTGATCCTAGGAGGATCCGTATCACTCCCAATGGCGTCAACACGGGTCTCTTCAAATACGATCCCGCGCCGACGAAGCCTCACAAAAGCGTATGTCTGGCGCAGGTCAGCGTCAGGAAGCGTCAGAGCTTGGCACAGCGCGCTCGGGCCGATATCGATTTCGTCGGCGGTATAGGAAGTTACTCCAAGGCATACCGTGCCGGTTTCAACCCTACAACTGAAAGTTATCTGGGGGAATGGACGAGAGAAGACGTTTATAATGAGCTTACGCACTACGGCAATTTGGTACTGCTAAGTGAGGCAGAAGCCCATCCCTTGGTATGTTTGGAGGCACTCTCATCAGGCTTAGGAGTGGTTGTCAGCGAAGCATCGTCGGCGAACCTCGATACCGCAAGATCTTTTATTACCGTAGTTCCTGAAGAGAAGATTAAAGATCTTAAATATTTGCGCGAAAAAATTGTTGAAAATCGCGTTCAGGCAGTCAAGTCTCGAGAGGAGATCATCGCATATGCCAAGAGCTTTGATTACAAGAACATTGTGGACCGCTATAGGCAGATTGTTGATGACATAGTATCCGACACCTCGAAAATCCAGCCGGTGTTTAGCATCGAAAAAAGCCACTTCGTCCCACTCGCTTCGAATAGCCCCCAACGCAAGACCCGATTTAGGCGAGCTCAGGGACTTACGAGACGTGTGGTCGTTTTCTACTGGATCGTCAAAAGTAAATTGCTGCGGCGGGGTGGGAAGAAATCCCCTTGATGCCGATGCCCAGAGCATTTCCTGTTAAAATCGAATCGTCTAAGACGCTCAATCTTTTTGTTTTGATGCAGACCGGACGCAAAATCGCCAACGCACTTTTGCTGGACGTGCTAGCGCGAAACTCTGGTTTATACGCGCTCCCATTGCACCGGAACCAAGTCGCTGGCGTTGTGTGCTTCGGAACGAAACCATCGAGCGGGCGCGATCACATGTTTATCTTGGCGCGGATTGAGCCAGGCGCCCCACCAGCTAAAGGTACTATTGGCAATAATATGGGAATGGCACCTGGCCATAAGATGCATATCCTCCCCGTCGCGACCGTCTGATTGCGGTTCAACGAAAACCATTCGATCAAAACTCGGAAGGTTATTACGCGCCCACTGCGGGTCATCGGAGAAAACAAAGAATGTGACGGGGCCTGTATGCTCAACCATCCTCTCCATCGCCGCACGATACCATTCCGGTTCGCAGGTGCCATGGGTTAAGTTCGCAGTGGGGTTTGTGACATAATCTCCTCTACGCACGTGGACGGACACAGCGATTTCCGCGTTTCGGATTTGACTAAAGCTTCTTTCTCTTTCACCGCTGAAAGGTCGCTTTAGCGAAAAATCCTGCCTGATAGCGTCCGCATGAACTGTAAAATATTTCTCGCTCTGCCAATAACCGGATAGATGCACTGAACCACGCAGTTGCAGGATGGCGGGATCAAAAGAGATGGACTTTTCGATCACCTGAGCAACACGGCCCGCGTTTTTGAAAGAGGTAATGATTTTTCCGAAGAAGCTTTTGCGGAGGCGGAAAGGAATTTCTTTTTCGTCTGCTACGTCACAGTGAATACCAAACTGATCAAGCTGGAACGACCGCAATTTATATCGATCCATCTCAGTCAAATCGAGTTTGAGTGTCTGATTCTTTTCAATGGAAAGCGCCCGTCCGACAGCATACTGAAACATCTGGTTACCGAGTCCGCCTACTATGCGAGTAATAATCACCATATTTCCCAACTGCATACTTGATCGAAAGGCGGTATTCTTGCTCTATTTTGAGTGGCGTTGCCAGCGACCGACATAGCAAATATTGAATATAAAGCGGGCGAACTTGTCTGCTGTCCGGTAAAGCGCGCGCCGGTGCCTGAATCTTCGCGACTTCTTTTCACGTTCTTTACCTTGCCAGATTTCCGATTCCGCTGCCGTTTCTGCGGCATGGGTCACAGGCGACGGAGAAAAACTGTAGCAGTTGACGCCGTGCAACCAGAACCGGTCGAGATGGCAGTCCACAGGCTCGAACCACACCTTCGCCGTCTCCACCAACTTTTTGGCAGCTCTCGGGGAAACCGCGTAGCATGATGTGCCGTGCGGACCGATCTTCAACCTGACGATGTCCAGCCCTTCCGCCGGCGTCTCCACGACTGCCCACGGTGGTCTCTTGTGTCGAGAAAACCGTATGACGCCATACTTCTCAATGCGATCAGCCGCCACCTGATACGCCGTGAGGAAGTTTTCATTGAGCGCCACATCATCTTCAAAAATCAGCAGCGGCTTATCTTCTGAGATGCAGCGTTCCCAAAGAAGATAGTGGCTGGCGTAGCAACCCAGTTCGCCACCGGTCAAAGTGTAGCCACGGCGCATTTCAGCCATTCGCGGATCGAATCTGGCAAAAAGAGGATGTGGTCCTGAGCGCCCATCGACCGCTTCGAAAAAGCTATAGGGCAGACCCAGCGGATCCAACAAAGCAGTCATCGCATCGCGCCGCTGGTGCGAGCGAGCCAAATTGACCACAACGATATCAAGCTGTTTCATGTCCAGTCCCGAAACAAAGGTTCCGTCCCCTAACACATAGCGGTCAGAGGTAAAATGGATATTCCTTGCCACCTATCGCAAAGGAGTTGGTTTTGTTTCGGACATGAAGTGGCTCATGCATGCCTCGAGACCAGTCTGTCGTTGAAACGACATACGGAAGTCATTAAACCTCAGACCGCCTGAACAATTGCCTGCAGCCTTTTTGAGGACTTTGCCGAATGCCGCCAATCGATATCTGCCTTGTCGCTGGCCGCAGGCCGGAGCTCCTTGAGAGAACGCTGAAGAGCTTTAAGGCCTCGATGTTCGATCGTTTTGAAATCGCCAATTTCTACGCTAATATCGATCCGATTTTTGGTGATACCGATGATGAGGCCGCGACGATAGCGGTCATTCGCTCCCTCTTCCCGAACGCTCGCATCCATACGCCAGAGCAACCAGGCTTCTGCAAGGCGGTGAAATACCTCTGGCAGCAGGCGCAATCCGAAATCCTGTTTCACCTCGAGGATGATTGGCTGCTTGATGAGCAACTCGACCCAACTGAAGTCTTTCGCATCTTTTCTGACAAAGACGTGGCCCAATTATCCTTGAACCATTACCACAAGCACTGGAATTTCAGATACGGGCATTTCCATCGCCGCTGGGACAGAAAGACCATCCTCGGCATCCGTTTCAAAGTCGGCAAGCCATTCCCGCTATTCGCCACCTCGCCCTCTTTCTTGAAAACCGATTTTGCCAGAACCGCGGCATCACTCATGGATGATCGCTACGATCCCGAAAAGCAGTTCTATGACGGTATCAATCCGGCCATGGAGGACTTCGTGCGTCCCTACAAGAACTACATGCTTGGGGCGAAAAAGCGCTTTCTCATTACCGATATCGGGCGCGAGTGGCGCGATGAGCGGAAGTTGACCAAGACTTATGTCGATGGCGTTTCCAACTGGGAAAAGGAAGGCTGACCGCCTCCCCTCAAACCTCAACCAATCCCAACCGTTTCACCTGCCGGATGGTCAACATCGTCCGCACCGTCTCCACATGCTCGTCGGCGGTCAGCACCTCGATGACGAAATCCTGAAACTGCGTGAGGTTTTCGGCCACGCAGTGAAGCAGGAAGTCGCTGTCGCCGGAAACCATCCAGGCCTGGCGCACCAGCGGCCAGCGGTCGGTGGCGGCGGCGAAGGCTTTGAGGTTGGCTTCGGACTGGCGCTTCAGGCCGACCATGCAGAAGGCCACGAGATCGAAGCCGAGCTTGGGGGCGTTCAACATCGCGTGGTAACCTTCGATGATGCCGGCCTCTTCCAGCTTGCGCACGCGGCGCAGGCAGGGCGGTGCCGAAATGCCGACGCGGTCGGCGAGCTCGACATTGGTCATGCGGCCGTCGCGCTGCAGTTCACGCAAGATTTTGAGATCGATGGCATCGAGTTCGACGCTGGCCACGCATGCATTCCTTCGTCAGCGGTTGTGTGCTTCCTTCTACTCCACGCGGCGGGATTCGCAATAATCCGTCGTGCTCGGGACACAAAATTACGTGTTCTGTTGCAACTGCCCTGTTGGTAATGCAAGGCTGCCCTTGAATATCGACACTGGACACCCTTAAATGCTGCGCAAGAAGGGTATCTATCCTGGCGCAACCTCCAAATCCGGCTGCCTGCACCCTGTTGAAAGGAACCGTCCCATGTCCGCCCGCCATACAAAGGTTTTGATCATTGGCTCCGGCCCCGCCGGTTATACCGCCGCCATCTATGCTGCTCGCGCCATGCTGGAGCCTGTGCTGATTGCCGGCATGGAACAGGGTGGCCAGTTGATGATCACCACGGATGTGGAAAACTACCCAGGCTATGCCGACCCGATCCAGGGCCCGTTCCTGATGGATCAGATGCTGAAGCAGGCGCAGCACGTCGGTGCGGAGATCGTCAACGATCTGGTCACTGAGGTCGAGACGACTGTCCGCCCCTTCACCGTCAAGACCGACTCCGGCGCGGTCTGGACAGCCGACACGCTGATCATTTCCACCGGCGCCAAGGCGAAGTGGCTGGGCATCGAAAGCGAACAGCACTTTCAGGGCTTTGGCGTTTCCGCCTGCGCCACCTGCGATGGCTTCTTCTATCGCAACAGGGACGTGATCGTGGTCGGCGGCGGTAACTCCGCCGTGGAGGAAGCGCTTTATCTCGCCAATATCGCCAAGTCAGTCACCGTCGTGCATCGTCGCGACAGCTTCCGCTCGGAAAAGATTTTGCAGGAGCGCCTCTTTGCCAAGGAGAATGTGAAGATCCTGTGGAACACCGAGGTAGCCGAAATCACCGGCACGCCGGCCAAGCCACCCATGCCACCGTCTGTCACTGGTGCACGTCTGCGCAACACCAAGAGCGGTGAGATCACTGAAATGCCGATCCACGGCGTCTTTGTGGCGATCGGTCATGCACCGGCGGTCGAACTGTTCAAGGACAAGCTGAAGCTGAAGCCAAACGGCTACATGTGGACGGCACCGGATTCGACGGCAACGGATGTCGAAGGCATTTTCGCCGCAGGCGACGTCACCGACGATACCTATCGCCAGGCCATCACCGCGGCCGGAATGGGCTGCATGGCGGCTCTTGAAGCCGAACGTTATCTCGCCGCACAGGCGCCGCTGGCTGTTGCAGCCGAATAAAGAAGGGCACCAAACCGCATGCCTATGCCATTGGACTGGGACAAACTGCGCATATTTCATGCGGCTGCCGAAGCTGGATCCTTCACCCACGCAGCCGACAAGCTGCATCTGTCCCAGTCCGCCATTAGCCGCCAGGTCAGCGCGCTGGAGCAGGATGTCGGCGTCAAGCTCTTTCACCGCCACGCGCGCGGCCTGATCCTCACCGAACAGGGCGAGTTGCTCTATCGAACTGCGCATGACGTGCTGCTGAAGCTCGAAACCGTCAAGATGCAACTTACGGAGACGACCGAAAAGCCGAGCGGCAAACTGCGTGTCACCACCACCGTCGGCCTCGGCCAGGGCTGGCTGACGGACAAGGTGCAGGAGTTTCTCCAGCTTTATCCGGAAATGGCGATCCAGCTCATCCTCGACAATGAGGAGCTGGACGTGAACATGCGCCATGCGGATTGCGCTATTCGCCTACGCCAGCCACAGCAGTCGGATCTCATCCAGCGCAAGCTCTTCACCGTGCATATGCACGTCTATGCCGCGCCCTCCTATATCAACCGATATGGAGAGCCGCAGTCGATCGAGGATCTCGACAACCACAAGATCATCTCGTTTGGCGAGCCTGCACCCAACTACCTGCTGGACGTGAACTGGCTGGAAAATGCCGGGCGCTCATCCGACAACACCCGGCTTGCCCACCTGCAGATCAACAGCCAGACCTCGATCAAGCGCGCCTGTCTGCTGGGAATCGGCATTGCCTGCCTTCCTGATTATATTGTGGGACGCGATCCAGGTCTCATTCAGCTGTCGCTTCCGGCCGATATTCCATCCTTCGATACCTATTTCTGCTACCCGGACGAGATGAAGAACGCCGCCAAGCTGAAAGCCTTCCGCGACTTCATCGTGGCAAAGGCCCGCAACTGGAACTTCTGACGCGTCACTCAGTGCCTGAAAGATGAACCAATACAAGGCGATGAGCGGTACCATAGTGCCGAATTTCATCTCGGCGCAGTGGCAGCCTTGCGAAGAAAATATGACAAAACAGGCAAGCAATGCACAGCACGCATGCCTGTCTTGCACAAAAAAGAGTTGAAGCCTGCCCATAAAAGCATCATATCGCACATAGCTGATGCACACGGCGGCTTTTCCTCCCAGTTCCGCCGCATCAGCTGTTCCCCTCTGGAGGTTTTTTGACCTTCACAATTACAAGGGCCCTGGAGCAATCCGGCGGCCCTCTTTTTTTACCCGCAATAATTTTCTGGATTTGAATGCATTATTAAGGGAAATTGCCCTTGTTTCCAGCGTATTCCGCCTCCATATCTTGATCAGCACCCGACGCTTTCCAGTTGTCCGGTGCTGTTCCCCTCTGGAGGTTTTTACCTTCAAAACTGTCGGCCGCTGAGAAATCCAGCGGCCTTTTTTTTGAGATAAATTCCCACCATTCCTTGATATCGAAAATTCTCGATATAAATATCATGATGTTTAGATATGCAGGAATGAGATGAACCCCGAAGACGCATTGAAAGCCGTCGCCCATCCGGTGCGGCTGAAGTTTCTCAACTGGCTGAAAAAGCCTGAGAACCACTTCAACCAGGCGCACCCTTTCAGCATGGGCGTATGTGCACATCAATTCGAAATCAGTGGTCTGTCGCAGTCCACTGTCTCGTCCCATCTCGCAGCCTTGCAGGCGGCCGGTCTCGTCCGCTCGCGCAAGGTTGGCCAGTGGAATTTCTATGAACGTGACGAAGAAAACATCGCCAAGTTTCTGGCCTATCTGAACGAAACCCTTTGACGTATTGGCGCAATCGCTGCGCTCCCTATCAACAGGAAGAGAAAGCACCATGACCAAACTGTTCGAACCCGCGCAGGCTGGCGATATCGCCCTGGCAAACCGCGTCGTTATGGCGCCGCTTACCCGCAATCGGTCCCCGGGTGCGATCCCGAACAACCTCAACGCCACCTATTACGAGCAGCGGGCAACCGCAGGCCTGATCATCACCGAAGGCACACCCGTCTCGCAGCAGGGCCAGGGCTATGCCGATGTTCCGGGCCTCTACAAGCAGGAAGCAATCGAAGGCTGGCAGAAGGTCACCGATGGCGTTCACAAAGTGGGCGGCAAGATCGTCGCGCAGATCTGGCATGTCGGGCGTATCTCGCACACCTCGCTGCAACCGCATGGCGGCCAGCCCGTCGCCCCGTCTGCCATCAAGGCAAAGTCCAAGACCTACATCATCAACGATGACGGCACCGGGTCCTTCGCCGAAACATCCGAGCCGCGCGAACTCGGCACCGCTGAAATTCCGGTCATCCTGGAAGATTTTCGCAAGGGCGCACGCGCTGCCATCGAGGCAGGTTTCGACGGCGTCGAGATCCATGCCGCCAATGGCTACCTGATCGACCAGTTCCTGAAGTCCGGCACCAACCAGCGCACCGATAACTATGGCGGCTCGATTGAGAACCGTGCACGCTTCCTGCTGGAAGTGGTGGACATCGTTGCCAAGGAGATTGGTGCGGGCCGCACCGGCATTCGCCTGTCTCCCGTCACGCCTGCCAACGACATTGTCGAGACCGACCCGCAGCCACTCTTCAACTACGTCGTGAAAGAGCTTGGCTCCCGAGGCCTTGCTTTCATCCACGTGATCGAAGGCGCAACCGGTGGCCCGCGTGATTTCAAGCAGGGCGACAAGCCTTTCGATTACGCTGCCCTGAAAGCCGCTTACGTTGAAGCTGGCGGCAAGGGACTGTGGATCGCCAATAATGGCTACGACCGTGCATCCGCCATCGAAGCCGTAGACAGCGGCAAGGCCGATGCCATCGCATTTGGCAAGGCCTTCATCGCCAATCCGGATCTCGTTCAGCGCCTGAAGGATAATGCGCCGCTGAACGAACCGAACCAGCAAACCTTCTACGGCGGCGGCGCTGAAGGCTACACCGACTATCCGGCGCTTGCCTGATCATAGATTGAACGCCGCGCACCTCAAACGGGTGCGCGGCTTTCGTTGCGGGCTAGGTCCATCCCTGAGCCGGCAGGATATGGCTCAAGGCAATTCAAATCCTTGAGCGTCGCAAAGACGGCCGCATCGATCGGCGTGCACGGCTCGTCGCCAAGAAACGCCACAAGCTTCTCGTTGCTCATCCGCACTTCCTGTTGCCAGAGATAACGCATCTCCAGGACTTCCTTGAACAGCGGGACGAAGGGTGCGCAGATGCGAAACAACCACCATGGAACGCGCTTCATCTTAACGTGGTGCCCAACGACGCGCTCGATAGCGGCAGGCAAGTGGCGCCCATTCGCATCCCAGAAGCCTTCCATGTGAAAGACGGCGAAGGGTGGTAGCTCATCGGCACGCGCGAGCAGACGCATCATTGTTTCCGCCACATCCGGAAGATAGGCCCATTGGTGGCCGATCCCGGGTCTTCCCGGATTGGAGATAGCGCGCACAGGCTTTCCGGGCTGAATGAGACCCTGGCTAAACCAATTGTTGCGCGCCTTCGGTCCAAAGAAATCTCCGGCGCTAACAATCAGCACCGGCACGCCGCGCGTTGATGCCGCGCGCAAGCGGTCTTCCATCTCCACGCGGATCTTTCCCTTGCGCGTCGTCGGCCTCTGCGGGCTGTCCTCCTTCAGCAAGGGAAACGCATCGGGGCCGAAATTATAGACGGTGCCGGGCAGCAATATGCGCGCACCGACTGTCTCCGCCGCATTGATGGCACTATCGAGCATGGGGAGAACAAGGGTCTCCCAGTTTCTATAACCGGGTGGGTTGACCGCATGAACGATGAGCGAGACGCCTTGCGCGGCCCGCACTACATCTTCCGCCATCATCACGTCACCGACGCACCATTCGATCATCGGGTGGTGAGAGCTTGGCACCTTATCCCTCACGAGCGCCCGTACCTTCCAGCCTCGTCCAAGCAGAGCTTCGGTAATGTGCCCGCCAATGCCACCGCGGGCGCCAAGAACCAATGCTGTTTGCTGCTCGCGCTCTTTTTCCTCTGCCATGATGAACTCCAATCCTTTTGAGCAATCGTTCTGGACTGGAGCATGGACGAAAAGATTGCTATACAGAATTAGCTAAACACGTTTACCGGCCATACAAAAATTATGATAGTCGATCGCGAAATCAGTTGGGATTATTACCGCACCTTCCTCAGCGTGCTGCGTGACGGCTCGCTGTCAGCGGCGGCAAGAGAGCTCGGCATCACACAGCCAACCGTGGGCCGCCATATTGGTGCTCTTGAGGAAGCGATCGGCTATCAGCTCTTCATCCGCTCGCCCCATGGCCTTGTTCCCACCGATGCGGCGATTGCCTTGAAGCCCTATGCGGAAAATCTGTCTGCGACCGCAGCGGCGCTTGTGCGTGCCGCCTCCGGCGAGGTCGGCAAGATCGAAGGTGCCGTGCGCATCAGCGCCTCGGATGTGATTGGGGTGGAGGTCCTGCCACCCATCATCGCCGCGATGCAGGACACCTATCCAAAGCTCGAAATCGAGCTTTCGCTCTCCGACACCATCGAGGATCTGCTGCGGCGGGAGGCGGACATCGCCATTCGCATGACCGAGCCGGTCCAGGATGCGATCGTCATGCGCTATGTCGGCAATTTTCGCGTCGGCTTCCACGCGACAAGCAGTTACCTGCAAAAAATGGGAACGCCGATAAAGAAGGAGGATCTGGAGGGGCACCGGCTGGTCGGCTTCGATCGCAAGACGCCCTTTATTAGAGCCATCCTTCAGAACATGAAGAAAGAAAATCCGGCGATCCCCGACGCCGATCAAATTCCTTTCGCCACGCGCGCCGATAGCAATCTGGCCCAACTCGCGCTGGTTCGCGCAGGTGCGGGTATCGGCATGTGCCAGATCGGACTGGCCAAACGCGATGAGAGGCTAAAGCACATCCTGCCGGAATTCGAAGTGGCACTCCACACCTGGGTTGCCATGCACGAAAATCTTCGAACCTCGCCACGCTGCCGTGCGGTCTTCACTGCGTTGGTGGATGGGCTGAAAGCACATCTAAAAGCGACTGATCCCGAAGCGCCATCATCCAAGCGCTAAAGCATGGGCCTCGCAAAAGTGGTCACCGGTTTTGCGATAACGACACGCGGCAAAACAAGGACTTGAAGCCTATGGAACGAATCTGAAAGATCGCGACACGCTTTAAGACCCCTGAGAGAAGTCAACCGGGGGTGCCAGCCTGTCGTTGAGCATAGATATCGACAACCTCAGCTTCCGGCCTGTCGCCGCCCTGACTGAACTCTTCGTGCCAGCGTCCACGTTCGTCCTGATAGCTGATTTCCTCGTCCTCACCGCCAACCTGCTGTTCGGCAGCCGCGATCTTCGCGGCCTGGACGGCGTCGGAGTGCGTGGGGAAGGCTTCGGAGTAGGCACCGTTCATTCGGTACGCCCAGCCGCCATCGTGCTCGACGATTTCATAACACACCTTGGTCATGCGCATGTCCTCCTGTTATGCTTGGAGAAGATTGACAACCAATACCGCAAACAGGCATTTCAGGACTGAGATCGCGGTTTCGTTATCATGTCCTCGCGCTCACTATCCTACCAAATGGCCAAGAGTGCAAACCCGCCTCTCGACCTGTCACTGAAAAGATCATCGGCCCGAAGCATTTTCGCCTGCTCACAGTTGGGCGTGAAAATGCGCAGGACCGAAAAGTTGCAGCAGCGGAGCCGGTATTCGCCCGAACGGCTCTGAGATCTGGAGGAAAGATGTCCGTCGCCACCACTTTGAAGCAGGAGCGTATGCTGTTGCTGGCCGTTCCAGTCGCGATTGTCGCCTATCTGGCAGAACATAGCGTGCTGGAAGCAAGCAAGGCACTCTCCTTCGTCGTTGCGGCGGCGCTGATTGCCGTAATTGTCGCGGTGTCCATGCGGGTTGCCCATCACGCCGAAATCCTCGCGGCAAAGGTCGGAGACCCCTACGGCACGATGATCCTTACCCTGTCCGCTGTCGCGGTCGAGGTACTGATCCTCGCTATCATCATGAGCGAGTCGAGTTCCCCTACCCTGGTGCGCGATACGATCTACTCGGCGGTGATGATCGACATCAACGGCATCCTTGGTCTGGCCGCACTGTTGGGCGGGCTTCGTCACGGCGAGCAGCCCTACAATGACGATTCGGGCCGCACCTATGGCGTGATGATCCTGACGGCCATGGGCATTTCGATGATCGTGCCGGAATTCGTACCAGAAGCAAAGTGGCACCTCTATTCCGCCTTCACCATTGTCGCGATGATCGCACTCTACGGCCTATTCCTGAAAATGCAGGTTGGCCCGCACAGCTATTTCTTCAGCTACAGCTACCCGCGTGCAGATCGTAAAAAGGCCGCCCCGGAAGGTGAAGCACATGCCGAGAGTGAAGAGGACAATTCGGCCGCCTATTCGATCGGCGTCATTCTCGTCGGCGTGGTGCTGATCGGCGTTCTGGCGGAATTCATGGCCACCTTCCTCACCCATGGGCTGGAAGGAAGCGGCGCACCGGAGGGTCTGATGGCTGTCGTCGTTGCCACCATTTCGGCAGCACCGGAAATCCTCACCGCCATGCGTGCCGCCTTGCGCAACCGCATGCAGCCCGTCGTTAACATTGCCATGGGCGCCTCGCTTTCAACGGTCATCCTCACCGTTCCGGTCATGGAAGCTATCGCACTCTATTCCGGCCAACCCTTCATCATGGCGATGACGCCGGTCCAGACGGTCATGGTCTTCATTACCCTCATCGTGGCTGCCATCAATCTCAATGACGGGGAAACCAATGCCATCGAAGGCATGACGCATCTGATCCTCTTTGCCACCTTCATCATGCTGCTGTTTCTTGGGCTGTGAGGACGTAGGTTGTTTGACGTCAGAAGGGCCCAGTTGAGCAATGCGCAGACCATCGCGCGTCTCCATGTCGACGTCTGGAGTGAGACGATGCGGGAGTTGGCCTCCCCTTCCGTCATTGCGGCGCTCAATGAGGAGCATCGGCTTCGCTACTGGACGAAGAAACTGTCCGAGGCAGAGCCGCACCAACTGGTTCTGATGGCCGAGGTGAGCGGCGAGGTTGTCGGCATCGGCGCGATCGGCCGACCCTCGGACCCGGTCTTCGGATCCCGCGCAGAGATCAAGAACCTCTACATCCTGCCCAGCTTCCAACGGCAGGGGATCGGCAAGCGTCTTCTAAGGGACCTGGCACTTCACGCCAAAGCGATGGGCTACGGTGCCATTGCCCTCAGCGTCGTCAAGGGCAACGAGCCCGCCTGCAGATTTTACGAAGCGCTCCATGCACGCAAGATCGGAGAGTTTCGCGACCCCGGGCCGATCTGGCGCTCGGACAACATCGTCTATGCCTGGGACGACATCGACCAACTCATCGAGCAATAAAAAACCCGGCATCGCTGCCGGGTTTCTGTTCATCAATGCCATCAAGGCTTAGCGGCAATTGGCGCAGAAACGCTGGATGCGGTTGCAGGCCTCTTCCAGAAGCTTTTCCGACGTTGCGTAGGAAATACGGAAGTTCGGACCAAGACCGAAGGCGGAGCCGTGAACGACCGCGACACCTTCCGTTTCCAGAAGCTCGGTGACGAAATCTTCGTCGGTCTCGATCACCTTGCCGGACGGCGCCGTCTTGCCGATCAGACCGGCGCAGGACGGGTAGACGTAGAACGCGCCTTCCGGAACCGGGCAATTGATGCCCTTGGCCTGGTTCAGCATGGAGACGACGAGGTCACGACGGCCTTCGAAGATTTTCTTGTTGGCCGGGATGAAGTCCTGGTTACCGTTCAGAGCCTCGACGGCTGCCCATTGGGCAATCGACGTGGCGCCCGAAGTTTGCTGGCCCTGGATCATGTCCATCGCCTTGATCAGCTGCAACGGACCGGCGGCATAGCCGATACGCCAGCCAGTCATGGCATAAGCCTTGGAAACGCCGTTCATCGTCAGCGTGCGGTCATAGAGCGAAGGCTCCACTTCCACCGGCGTCACGAACTTGAAGTCGCCATAGGTCAGGTGCTCATACATGTCGTCGGTCAGGATCCAGACATGCGGATGCTTGACGAGAACGTCGGTCAACGCCTTCAGCTCGTCGTGGCTGTAAGCCGCGCCCGACGGGTTGGATGGCGAGTTGAAGATGAACCACTTGGTCTTCGGCGTGATCGCCTTTTCAAGCGCTTCCGGCTTCAGTTTGAAGTTGTCTTCCAGCGTGGTGTTGACGAAAACCGGCGTGCCGCCGCAGATCGCCACCATTTCCGGATAGCTCACCCAGTAAGGTGCTGGAATAACGACTTCGTCGCCCGGGTTAAGGGTTGCCATGAAGGCGTTGAAAAGAATCTGCTTTCCACCGGTGCCGACAATCGTCTGCTCGGGCTTGTAGTCCAGACCGTTCTCGCGCTTGAACTTCTCGGCAATCGCCTTGCGCAGTTCCGGAATACCGGAGACAGGCGTGTATTTCGTCTTGCCCGCTTTGATAGCGGCAATGGCTGCTTCCTTGATATTGTCGGGCGTATCGAAATCCGGCTCGCCGGCGCCAAGGCCAATCACATCGCGACCCTGTGCCTGAAGTTCGCGAGCTTTCTGCGAAACGGCGATGGTGGCGGATGGCTTTACGCGGGAGAGAATGTCGGCAAGGAAGGCCATTTTTATCGGTCCTATTGAAGTTGACATCGAGAGAAGTTGCAGGCGGAGCGCCGCCCTCTGCGGCAAGTGGTATGTCGAAAGACCGAAAGTCTTTCAAGGTCAAAACCCATCAAAAGATAAGATGAGTCGTATTTACTTTGTTGCAGAATGGGCGATTGGCCCCGCCCACATGAAACCGCGGCCGTGCCCGAAAGATAGCGTGTCGACGCAAGCCCGGTCATGACGCCACAAACGGGCAGACGCCAAAAAAATCGGCAGATTTACCAGGCTTAACCTCTCGTTAACTGGTGTCTTTTTTTCGCCACAATAAATACGCCGGACTGACGAAATTCGGTCTCCAAGGGGTCCACTTCCAAGCCTCTTTTTGGCACGCGGGCAGAAGAGACAAGGACCACGGCGATGCTTACGAATGACCGGAATTTGGCAGATCGGCTGAAGATACAAAAGATGCTGTTCTCTCTTTGGATGGCGCTTGCGGCCATCATGGTCATCCTCACCATGGCAGCGGGTCTTGCGACCTCTTCCGACGCTTCGGAAGCGGTCGATCCCATGACGACATCCGCCATTGCCAGCGCACCGATTTCAAAGGCATCGGATCGCATCTTCGTCACCGGCCTCGTGGTGCTCGGCTTCGGCACCATGGCGGTTGGCGGCGTGCTCCTGACGCTCAGCAGCATTCGCGAAAGCCGTCTGCGCCGCAACCGTGACTGAGCGCGCCTGCCCGTGCCTTGCCGAACTCCGCCCTTGCTGATAGAGCACCGATGAAATGGCTGTCCGAGGCACCTGCTACGACACGTAGCGATATCTCCGCCATCTTCAGGGTCAAGATCTGCTGCTTCATGCAACCCCGCCGGTTTTACCGAGCACCTCTGCTCGTCGGGCCTCAGGGGTAACGGATCGCCTTTTCGACAAGACGATGAAGCAACGGGCCGTTGCTTCTTTGATGGTGAAGAATGACGCGCATTCAGGCAAACCTCGTACTGCTTCTTGCTGCCGCGATCTGGGGCGGCGGTTTCGTCGCCCAGTCCACGGCCATGGACTCCATCGGTCCGTTCTGGTTCGTCGGCTTGCGCTTCGCCGTTGCGGCCCTTGCGGTCCTGCCTTTCGCGCTCATGGAAACGCGCCGTATGGGCTCAAAACCCAGCAAGGCGGAATACCGCGCCTTCGGCCTGGTCGGGTTGGCACTGTTCATGGGTGCAACCACACAGCAGGTGGGATTGCTGACCACCTCCGTCACCAACTCCAGTTTTCTGACTGCGCTCTACGTCATCTTCGTGCCGGTCATCGCCGTTCTGATCTATCGGCGTTATCCGCACTGGGTCGTCTGGCCAGGCGCCACGATGATGCTGATCGGCATCTTCCTACTCTCGGGAGGCGCCTTCAGCGGTCTGACGACAGGGGATTTCCTCAGCATCACCTGCGCCTTCTTCTGGGCTGTGCAGATCACACTTGCCGGGCGTGCCGTTATGGCCAGCAATCGACCGCTTGCCCTCTCCTGCGCCCAGTTTTCCGTCTGCGCCATTCTCAGCATGGTCATCGGCGCTCTCTTCGAGCCGATCAACACCCAGGCGATTGCCGCATCGATCCGCGAGATCCTCTATGTCGGGCTCGTCTCGTCCGGTCTTGCCTTCGTTCTCCAGGTCATCGGCCAGCGCTATACCACCGCGCCACAAGCGGCGATCTTCCTGTCCTCCGAGGCTCTGTTTGGTGCCCTCTTTGCGTCCCTGTTTCTGGGAGAGATCATCCCGACGGCGGGTTACGTTGGCTGCGCCATCATCTTTGCCGCCATTTTGCTGGTGGAACTGGTGCCGGAACTTACGAAAAGACGCCAACGAAAACTTGGCGAAATGGCCTGAACTCAGCCATATGTTGATGAAGTCTTCATCACTGTGAGCGAAAATTGCCGGAAATTCCAATGCTAACGATGGTTTTGTTTTCTTAACCACGCCCTGACGGGAAAAAATTCCGCGCCACGCGTTATACGCGTCAAAACGCCCCCGATTGATCGCGGTTGGCGCCTAAAAACTTTTGCTTGCCAATTTTAAATAAACACATCACTCTGTCGCCGTTCGGGCAATTTGCGAGCGTGGGAAGACCTAGAAATAGATGCATCGGAGACAATACTTCGAGCGGTGGGAACAACAAAACGTTGATCAGAACGTCAAGACTTCCACGGCGATGGTTCAATCTCTCAAACATCAAGAACTGCCTGCCGTACGCCCTAGCGGGCAAAACTGTAATGCTGCCTGGAGCTGAACACGGGCAGAGCGAAAAGGACCTGATGCATGGCCGAGACTGGCACCGTTAAATTCTTCAATACCGACAAGGGCTTCGGCTTCATCAAGCCAGACAATGGTGGCGCTGATATCTTTGTTCACATCTCTGCTGTACAGGCTTCCGGCCTGTCCGGTCTTTCAGAAAACCAGAAAGTGAGCTTCGACACGGAACCGGATCGTCGCGGCAAGGGCCCCAAGGCCGTCAATCTTCAGATTGCTGGCTGAGCCATAACGACTTTCTCTTCTAGTTGAAGCCCGGCAGGAATGCCGGGTTTTTTTATGGATCTGATTGAGAAGCGGTGCCCTCGCCTCTATCAGTTTTTACTTTTCTCAATCCCGCCTGGCGCCGCAGGCGCAGCCCCGATCGGTCCGAGATTTTGCAAATAAGGGTTCGAGCGCCGCTCTTCACCGAAACGCCCGCCCGGACCATGGCCGCAGATGAACCCTACATCGTCGCCAAGAGGCAGCACCTTGTCGCGGATGGAGGCGAGCAACTGCTCGTGGTTTCCGCCGGGCAGGTCCGTACGACCGACGGAACCATTAAACAGCACGTCGCCGACATGGGCGAAGCTCTGCGCGCGATTGTAGTAGATGACGTGGCCCGGCGCATGGCCTGGGCAATGATAGACTTCGAAACTGTGGTCGCCGAAGGACACCACATCCCCATCCTTCAGCCAGCGATCGGGAAGCACGTTCTGTAAGCCGGTCATCCCATATTTCTGCGCCTGGGTTTCAATCCGCTCGAGCAGCGGACGATCGTCCTCATGCGGGCCAGTGATCGTCAGCGACAGACGTTCCTTCAACTCCTTGGCCCCACCCGCGTGATCCAGATGGCCATGGGTCAGCCAGATCTCCTTCAGCGTGATGCCGTTTTCGGCAGCGGTCTGAACGATGACATCCACATCTCCGCCCGGATCGACGACGACGCCTTCCTTCGTGTCTTCATCGAAGAGAATGGTGCAGTTCTGCTCGAATGGCGTGACCGGAATGATCCCTGCCTGCAACTTTCCCATGATGACCTCTTGCTTTCAAAAAACCGCCCTCCCTATAGACTCCCATGCGCGACAGCACAATGAAATGTGAAAAAAAGCAAAGCTTCGAAAGCATTATCGACAATGTTAAAGGAGTAAGTAAATCAGTATCTTAAAACCGACTGCATAGTGCTTTTTCAAACATAGTGTTCACGATTCCGGGAACGGAAAAGCAAAAGCTGCGTTCTTGCCCCAGTCTTCAAAGGAGAGAGACAGATGGACAAGAAGCTGAAACTGATGATTGCTGGCGGCGCTTTCGCTTTGATCGCCGGTTATGCCAATGCAGCCATGGTTGCCACCACGGCATCTGACATTTCCGTGCGGTCCGGCCCGGGCGAAGATTACCCGGAAGTGGGCCTTGCCACGCGCGGCAGCAATGCGGTTCTTGACGGATGCCTCGAAGGCAGCGCCTGGTGCCGTATTGAAGTCAACGGCGTTCGCGGCTGGGCCAACGCCGATTACCTGAATGTCATGTATGAAGGCTCGCCGGTCATTCTGCACGAGCGGCGCGCTGACATCGAAGTTCCGGTCGTGACCTACGAGAAGACGGCCAGCGTTCAGCAGGAAGAGCCGAACCCAGGCGATCCGAACCTCGGTCGCGTCGGTGAGGTGAACCCGCCGGAGCAGGTCATCACCTATATCGATCAGCATCCGGGCAACGTCGTGCGCGTCGAGGGCGATGTCGCCATCGGCACGACCGTTCCTGCCAACGCGGAACTAGTCGCCATTCCTGACTACGAGTACAGCTACGTCCGCGTCAATGATCGCCGCGTTCTGGTTGAACCAAGCACGCGCCGCGTGGTGTACGTGTACGAGTAAAGTCGCGTAGAGTACCACCGTATATGAGTAGCGAAGAGCGCGGCCCGTCCGCGCTCTTTTGCTTGCATGCAATTGCCTATGCCTTGGCCGAGCTTCGGCATTGATGTTCAACCTGCGGCATATTATCGAACGCAACAGAAAATGATCGAGTGACGCCCGGGTCGGACACCATTTGGGCCAATCTCGTGATAATGATGGTCCACATTCGGTAATGTGAAGGAAGAACAGTGCCTGCCCAATCGCTGAAAAAGGCTGCCGTCAAACAGGCTCCGGCCCTGCCCCATGTCGATGATGCAAAGATCGACTTCGACACGATTGAGGCCTTCTTCTTCGCCTACCGGGACTTCGTCTCCGATCCGGACGCCATTCTGGAGAAGCTCGGCTATGGCCGCGCCCACCATCGTGTGGTCTATTTCGTCTGCCGCAACCCCGGAATGACGGTCGCCGATCTTCTCGATACGCTGCAGATCACCAAGCAGAGCCTCGCACGGGTCCTCAAGCAGTTGATTGACGACGGCTACATCCGCCAGATGGCGGGACCCGAAGACCGTCGCCAGCGCAGGCTCTACCCAACATTGACCGGTCGCGAACTGGCGCTTGCCTTGAGCGATCCGCAGTCGCGCCGCATCGCGCGGGCCTTGGAGGGCATGTCGACGGAGGCAAGGACCTGCGTTCTTGAATTTCTCGCCAGAATGCGCGACGCCGAACCGACGGGAGCAGAATGACGATGGCCACAGCCACACCAAAACAGCCGGCGGATGACGACGCCCCCCATCTTCTCATCGTCGATGACGATGCGCGTATCCGCGATCTTCTCCAGCGCTTCTTGAGCGACAAGGGATACCGCATTACCGCTGCGGCAGACGCCGCCGAAGCACGCCGCAAGATGCAGGGTATCCAGTTCGATCTTCTTATCCTCGACGTGATGATGCCTGGCGAAAACGGCCTGTCGCTGACGAAGTCCCTTAACGAAAACAAGACCGTGCCGGTCATTCTTCTGACCGCACGCTCCGAAGCGGATTCGCGGATTGCCGGACTTGAGGCGGGCGCCGACGACTATCTCGCCAAGCCCTTCGATCCGCGCGAACTCGTGCTGCGCATCAACAATATCCTGCGACGCAACACCTCGCCGGACACGCCAAAAATCGACCAGATCATCTTCGGGCCGTTCAACTTCTCCCTCCACAAGAAGGAGCTTCGACGCGGTGCAGAGATGATCCGGCTGACGGACCGCGAACTGGATATCATGATGCTCTTTGCGCTGCGCGCTGGCGACACCATTCCCAGACATGAACTCGTGGATGCGGACGCGGATGTTGGGGAGCGCACCATCGACGTGCAGATCAACCGCCTGCGGCGCAAGATCGAGGACGATCCGGCCAATCCGGTCTATTTGCAGACGGTGCGCGGCATCGGCTACCGTCTGAGCGTGGATTGAACCACACCCTTCTGGCGCGTCCGGAAAAGAGCCGGATGGACAGGTGATCTATGGCAAGCCTCGATTTCATGAGTTTCGCCCGAAACAGCGCCCCGGCACGAGGGTGGCGCTTCTTCGTGCGGTGGCTGCGGCACTGGCTGCCCACCGGGCTTTATACACGCTCGCTGCTGATCATCATTCTGCCCATGGTTCTGTTGCAGGCGGTCGTTGCGGCCGTCTTCATGGAAAGACACTGGCAGTTGGTGACGGAGCGTCTGTCTGCTGCGGTTACGCGCGATATTGCCGCCATCATCGAACTGATCGAAACGGATCCTGAAAAGGACGACTATCAGCGGGTCATCAATATTGCTCGCGAAAAGCTGGATCTCAGCGTCTATATCGAGCCGAAAACGGAACTGCCGCCTGCTCGGCCGCAACCCTTCTTTTCCATCCTCGATTCCATCCTGGCCGATCAGATCAAAGCCCAGATCGGCAGGCCCTTCTGGATCGATACCTATGGCAATGGATCGCTGGTCGAAATCCGCATCCAGTTGAACGATAAGACGCTGCGCATCTTCACGCGCCGCAACCAGACCTATGCGTCCAATACCCATATTTTCCTTGTGTGGATGGTCGGCGCATCGCTCGTTCTGCTGGGTATTTCCATCCTCTTCCTGCGCGGCCAGATCCGACCGATCCTGGCGCTGGCCAAAGCCGCCGAAAGCTTCGGACGCGGCCAGAAGATCACCGCCTATTCGCCCAAGGGTGCCGATGAAGTCAGACGCGCGGGCCTCGCCTTCATTCTCATGCGAGAACGCATCGAGCGGCAGATGGAGCAGCGCACCGCAATGCTGAACGGTGTGAGCCACGATCTGCGCACCATCCTCACCCGCTTCAAGCTTCAACTCGCACTTGCGAGCGACAATCCGGATCTGGAAGGCCTCGACAAGGACGTCGATGACATGCAGTCGATGCTGGAAGCCTACCTCGCCTTTGCCCGCGATGATGCGGAAGAGGATGTCGGCACACTGGAAGTGGAGCCATTGCTGCAGAAACTGCAGAGTGATTTCCACATGGTCGGCAAGACGATGACGTTTCAACTCAACGGCGTCTCACATCTTTCCGTTCGCCCCAATGCCTTTTCGCGGCTGATCGGCAATCTGTCCGCCAATGCCCAGCGTTACGCCAACACGCTGTCCATCGAGCTGCGGCGCGCACCCCGATCTGTCAGCCTGGTTTTCGATGATGACGGCCCGGGCATTCCGCCGGAATCCCGAGAGGATGTTTTCAAGCCCTTCTTCCGGCTCGATGAAGCGCGAAACCTCAATGCATCCGGCACCGGGCTTGGTCTTTCGATCGTGAGAGATATCGCCAGAAGCCATGGCGGCGATGTGACGCTGGACGACAGCCCGCTGGGTGGGCTACGGGTGATCGTGAAAATTCCCGCCTGACCGTGTCAGAATGATCTTAGCGGCATTGCGCGCTCAGCACATCTTCTCACCGTTCGGCACATCGCGCTCGACGGCAGCGAGCACGATATCGCCATTGGCATCGGCAAAACCGAGCGTGAGAACTTCCGAACGAAACGGCCCGATCTGTCGTGGCGGAAAGTTGACGACGGCAAGCACCTGTCGACCGATCAGCTTGTCCAGCGTGTAGTGAACGGTGATCTGGGCGGACGACTTCTTGATCCCGATCTCGGGACCGAAATCGATCTTCAGCTTGAAGGCAGGCTTGCGCGCTTCGGGAAAGGCTTCCGTTTCGACAATGGTGCCGACACGGATATCGACCTTTTCGAAATCCGCATAGGTGATCTCAGCGCTCATCCGCGTCCCTCTTTTAACGCGTGTCGCGATCTTTCAGATTCGCTCCTTACGCTTTAAGTCCTTGTTTTGTCGCATGTCGTTATCGCAAAACCGGTGACCACTTTTGCGCGACATGCTTTAGTTCGCCAGTTCTTCTGCCCGCGTCTTGGCTGCGGCAATCGCCTTGTCGAACAAGGGCTGCATGCCGTCTTCGGCCATCAGCACTGAAAGTGCCGCTGCCGTCGTGCCGCCGGGAGACGTCACATTCTGGCGCAGCTTGGATGCATCGTCGGAGGACTGGTAAAGAAGCTCACCAGCCCCCGCGACGGTTTCTCGCGCGAGACGCATGGCAAGGTCCGCCTGCAGACCGGCTTTGCGACCTGCCTCTGCCATGCATTCCACGAGATAGAAAACATAAGCGGGGCCACTGCCGGAAACGGCAGTGACGGCATCGATATCACCTTCGGTCGCAACCCATTCCACTGGGCCGCTGACTTTCAGAAGCTCTTCCACCAGCTGACGCTGGTCGGCCGAAACGCGCTCATTGGCATAAGCACCGGTCACGCCGCGCCCCACCATGGCGGGTGTGTTGGGCATGGCACGCACGGTCGCCGCCTCACCGAGATGGCTCTCGATGGACGACAGTGTCTTGCCCGCGGCGATCGAAACGATGACTGTCTCTTCACCGACCAGACCTTTCAGGCCCGGCAGAACCGCATCCATCAATTGTGGCTTGACCGCCAGAAACAGAATACTGGCCGTTACGCTATCCGGTGCGCTCTCGCAGTGGCGAGCGCCAGCCTGGCTCAGTGTCGAGGACATGGCGTCGGAAGGACGCGGATCGATGACGATCACCGAAGAGCCGGAAACGCCCTTCTTCAGCCAGCCAGAAAGCATGGCGCCGCCCATATTGCCGGCGCCGACGAGAACGATAGGGTTGGAACCGAAGGACAGCACGCGTATCAGGCCTCGCCCACTGTCTCGAACAGGGCCGCATCCATCGCAGCCTTGGCATCCATTCCTGACCAGACGACGAACTGGAAAGCCTGGTAATATTGCTCGCAGGCTTCAAGCGCACTGGACAGCAGAACCTCGACCTGCTGGTTTGTCGGCTCGGCACCGCCTGCCAGAAGCAACGACTGGCGGAAGATGATGACATCTTCCTGGCGCCACAGGTCAAAATGCCCCATGAGCGTCTGGCCGTTGACATGCGAGAGAAGCCGGATCACTTCATTGACGCGATGGTCGGGCACCCGGATGTCGAAGGCGCAGGCGAGATGCAGCGCTTCGAACTGTTCCATCCAGGAAAACGAAATATGATAGTCGGCCCAACGGCCTTCCACCGTCATGGCAATTTCGTCCTCGCCCGAGCGCTCGAAAGACCAATCGTTGGCGGCTGCCACGAACTCGATCATATCGACCGGGTTGGAGAGACGTTCAACTTCGAATTCTATTAGGCTCATACGGCACCTTTTCAGCCGGAGATGAATGTTCTGTTTCGCACACGAAAGCACAAAAACGCACATACAAATGCCGGTACATCAGTTTAGGACGATTGCCCGACGCCGCCAGATTAACGCAGTGAACCTGTCTGGAGCTTACCGAGTTCGTTTCGAATCATCATTTAAAATCAGTCTATAACGAGCGAGTCCGAGCGCCACCCCCCGTCGTCCCATTTTCCGGGGAGAACCGTGGATATCTCTTGGCGCGTCGGATCAGTTGGGAGTCATAACCGACTCTGCCGATTGCGCTTTTTGGATGTGTCCACAGAGTGAAAAAAAATGCTGATGAAAATGCTTGCTCTTTGGATACGAATCCGCACTCGCGTAGGTTGGCGGTTGGTAGCACGCGAATTGAAAAGGCCGCGCCCTTTTTGAGGGCACGGCCTGTCTGACAGAAGTCCAAAATCGAAGATCGGATTTGGCTTAGGAAGCGTTTCCGGAAAGCTTTGCCTCAAGCGCTTCGATCCTGGCACGCAGAGCGTCATTCTCATCGCGGGCCTTGATCGCCATTTCGCGCACGGCATCGAACTCCTCGCGCTTGACCACGTCGAGGCTGTTCAGCCAACGATCGGCCTGCGCGTGAAACGCCTGTTCCACTTCCTTGCGTACACCCTGCGCCGCCCCTGCGGCATCAGTCATCAGCTTCGCGAATTCATCGAAAATGCGGTTCGTTCCGGTTGTGCTCATGGCGCGGTGTCCTCGTCTTCATCCGGAGAAACATATTGCTCTATCCGGCTCATGCATTTCAGGTAGGCACTCCCTCGGCGCGTTGCAAGCAAAAACGGGATTATGACGGGCAGTAACCTTACTTGTGACAGTCGTGAAAGCGCCAAAGAATCGCCTTGACCGCTCCCTTTTCACCCGCCATTTTCGCCCGGCGGGAAAGATCGTGCCAATACTGCCTGCCGTGCGAAAACCCGGTGTTTTCGACAACAACAAGAGAATGGAATACGCGACTTGTTTTCACCGCTTGCCTCGCTTTCGATCATGCCGTTTCCCAATATCGATCCGATCGCCTTTTCCATCGGCCCGATCTCGATTCACTGGTATGGCATCGCTTATGTCGTCGGCATTCTTCTGGGCTGGTACTACGCACGTAAACTGAGCATGACGGACCGACTGTGGCCGGGCGACAAGTCGCCCGTGACACCGGTCCACCTGGATGACTTCATCATCTGGGCGGCAGCCGGCATCGTGCTGGGCGGGCGTATCGGCTACGTGCTTTTTTATGATCTGCCTGCGGTCATGGCGAACCCCGTCCGCGCCTTCGAAATCTGGAATGGCGGCATGTCCTTCCATGGCGGCCTCCTGGGTACGACGATCGCGATGATCCTCTTTGCCCGTCGCAACGCCATTCCCGTCTGGAGCATGTTCGACATCATCGCGGCCGTCGCACCCGTCGGCCTGTTCTTTGGCCGCATTGCCAACTTCATCAATGGCGAATTGTGGGGCCGTCTGACGGATGTTCCATGGGCCGTCGTCTTCCCGACCGGCGGACCTTTCGCCCGCCATCCAAGCCAGCTTTACGAGGCCGGGCTGGAAGGCATCGTGCTGCTGATCATTCTCTCCGTACTGATATGGGCCTTCAAGGCGCTGAAGACACCCGGCACCGCGACGGGCACCTTCGTTGCCGGATATGCGCTGTCGCGTATTTTCGTGGAGTTCTTCCGCGAACCCGATGCGCAGATTGGCTATCTGGCAGGGAACTGGCTGACCATGGGAATGGTTCTCTCCGCGCCCATGTTCGCGCTCGGCGTCTGGGCAATCCTGCGGGCACGCTTTGCTGCCCGTGCCCGCCAGAACGGATAAGTGACATGCCAACGCCCCTTGCCCGTCGCATCAAGTCTCTTATTCGGCTCAACGGCCCCTTAAGCGTCACCGATTACTTTTCGCTGTGCCTGGCAGATCCCGAGCATGGCTATTACAAGACACGCCAGCCTTTTGGTCGGACGGGCGACTTCGTCACTGCACCGGAAGTCAGCCAGCTTTTCGGTGAAATGCTCGGCGTCTTCATGGTCCATGCCTGGCAGCGTCATGGCCTGCCCGCCAATGTCCGGCTGGTGGAGATCGGCCCTGGCCGTGGCACGATGATGGCAGATATGCTGCGGGTCATCCAGCGTATCGCCGCCCCGCTCTATGACGCCATGAGCGTGCATCTCATCGAAACGAGCCCGCTTCTGACCGAAACGCAGCAGAAGACGCTTGCCGCGCATGAGGGCAAGATCAGCTGGCACGAGAGCTTCGACGACGTGCCGGCGGGCTTCCTGCTGATTGCCGCCAACGAACTCTTCGATGCTATTCCCATCCGCCAGTTCGTCAAGACGCCCCAGGGCTTCAGGGAACGGGTCGTCAGCCTTGATGGGGATGACGAACTGATCTTCACCGCAGGTGTCGCTGGCATCGATCCGGACCTTCTTCCTCCACAGCCGGAGCGCCAGGCGCTCGGCACGATCTTCGAATATTCGCCTGCGCGCGAGGCCGTCATGGCTGCACTCTGTGAGAGGCTGCAAGCCAACAGCGGCACGGCTCTGATCATCGACTACGGCCATATGGTGTCCGGCTATGGCGACACCATGCAGGCACTTAGAATGCATGAATATGATCCCGTGCTTGCCCATCCAGGCGAAGCCGATCTGACCAGCCATGTGGATTTCGAAAGCCTGGTAAAGACGGCAACGGCAAATGGCGTTCATGTCAACGGCTGCCTGCACCAGGGCGATTTCCTCTATGGCCTCGGGCTCAAGGAACGCGGACAGGCTTTGGCGGCCACCGCGACGCCGGATCAGACGCTCGCGATTGCCGAAGCCATCAACCGTCTCGCAGGCGAAGGTGCAGGCAAGATGGGCGAGCTTTTCAAAGTGCTTGCAGTCTCCAGCCCTGCCCTTCATTTGCTGCCATTTCGCGCGCTGGATTGAGCCCGCTGACGAGTGGAAACGTGCCGGACGCCTGAGAGGAGATTGACACAGGCCGTCCGCTTGGGCCAACATTGGGTCAATTCGAAGCAGAGCACATCTGCCGCACGGCATCTTTTTGAGATGCGCCCATCGGAAACACTCGCTCAGAATCATCACTGAAAAATCGGCGACACCGCAAAGGATTGAACACCCCATGCAGGACGACACGCTGCCGCTTCCCGTTCAGAGCACATTGCTTGAGGCGGCATCTGAAAACGGCATACGCCATGGTTTCTTCACCCGTGAAGGCGGCGTTTCGAAGGGCATCTATCGCGGTCTGAATGTCGGTCTCGGCTCGCAAGACGAGCGTCAGTCGGTGCTGGAAAATCGCAGCCGCGTCGCCAAATGGTTCGGTCTTTCCGTAGAGCGGCTTGCAACCGTCCACCAGATCCACTCCCCTAACGTGGTCGTGATCGATGAAGCCTATGATGGCAACAGGCCCCAGGCCGACGCCATGGTGACGGCGACGCCCGGCGTCATTATTGGCGTATTGAGCGCCGATTGCGGGCCGATCCTTTTTGCCGACAGCCAGGCTGGCGTGGTTGGTGCGGCCCATGCGGGGTGGAAGGGCGCGGTTCATGGCGTATTGGAAAACACCATCGACAGCATGATCGCGCTTGGCGCACGCCGCGAAAACATCGTTGCCGCACTTGGCCCCTCCATCGCGCAGGAGAATTACGAAGTGGGCCCGGAGCGTGTCGAAGACCTCAAGCGGCTCGACCCCAACTACGAACACTACTTCGCCCCCTCAAAGAACGATGGCCATGCCTATTTCGACCTCAAGCAACTGACCATGGATCGCCTCGCCAAAGCAGGCGTCCGGGCCGAAAATCTCAATCTCTGCACCTATCCGGATAACAAGCGTTTCTTTTCCTTCCGCAGGACCACGCATCTGTCCGAGCCGGATTACGGGCGGCAGATCTCAGCAATAGCAATTTTGGAGACGTAAGATGGCTCTACACTTCGAACCCGCCGAATTCGAGGCCCGTCGTGCCCGCCTGATCGAGAAGATGGCAGAGGAAAAGCTGGATGCGGTGCTGCTCTTCGCCCAGGAGAGCATGTACTGGCTGACCGGCTACGACACCTTCGGCTATTGCTTCTTTCAGACGCTGATCGTCAAGGCCGATGGCTCGGTGTCGCTTTTGACGCGCTCCGCCGATCTGCGTCAGGCCCGTCATACGTCGAATATCGAGAACATCGTCATCTGGGTGGATCGCCTCAACGCCGATCCGACGCTCGATCTCAAGAACCTGATGAGCGAGATGGATCTGCTCGGTTGCCGCGTCGGCATCGAGTTCGACACCCATGGCATGACCGGTCGCGTGGCGCGCCTGCTGGACAACCAGTTGGCAAGCTTCTGCCAGATCGTCGACGCCTCCTACCTCGTCAGCACGCTTCGCCTGGTAAAAAGCCCAGCCGAGATTGCCTATGCCAAACGCGCCGGAGAGCTTGCCGATGACGCGCTCGATGCGGCCATCGCCCTGATCAAGCCAGGCGCGGATGAAGCCGACATTCTGGCCGCCATGCAGGGCGCGGTCTTTTCCGGCGGCGGCGATTATCCCGCCAACGAATTCATCATCGGCTCCGGCCCTGATGCGCTTTTGTGCCGCTACAAGGCCGGCCGCCGCAAGCTCGATGCCAAGGACCAGATCACGCTCGAATGGGCAGGTGCGAGCGCCCATTACCACGCGGCTATGATGCGCACCGTCGTCATCGGCGAACCGGAGTTTCGCCACAAGGAACTCTACAACGCCTGTGCAGAAAACATCCGCGCCATCGAAGAGGTCCTTCGTCCCGGCTACACCTTCGGCGATGTGTTCGACGTGCACGCCAAGATCATGGATGAGCGCGGCTTGACCCGCCATCGCCTCAACGCCTGCGGCTACTCGCTCGGCGCGCGCTTCTCTCCCTCCTGGATGGAGCATCAGATGTTCTACGCCGGCAACACCCAGGAAATCCTGCCGAACATGACACTCTTCGTGCATATGATCATCATGGATAGCGATGCCGGCATCGCCATGACGCTGGGTCAGACCTATGTAACGACCGAGGGCGCCCCACAATCGCTGTCCCGTCACAGCCTCGATATGCTGACCGCCTGATTTGACTCCGAACCCAAACCACCCTTAAATCACAGCAATCCTGGGGAGGACGGAGCCAATGATGAAGAGATACAAGGCATGAAGAGGCTCGGTGCGGTCCTTGCAGTTCCCGGCCTCGTGATGGCTCTTTCTGCATGCAACACCAGCGATGCGCTTACCCCGCAAGTCAATGTCGGGCACAACCAGACGCCATCGACCCCCGTCAATCAGGGAGATCTCGACCAGATGGCGGCAGCCGCTGATCGCTCCGGCTCTGGCGTCGCTTCGCAAGTGCCGGCCTATGCGCCACAGAACACGCTGCAGGCGCAAGCCCAGGCGATGACGAGCGGCGGTCAGTATGGGCAGCCCGTCAGCCGCCAGCCTCAGCAGCCACCGTCCCAACCGCAGCAGCAGACCGCAGCGCTTGCGCCGTCGGGTGGCGCCAGCATTCGCTTCCTGCCGATCATCGGCGCGCCGGTACAGGCCGTCACGCCGCTCTCCAGACAACTGGGCGCCGAAGCCCGCGCCAAGGGCCTGACGATCCTGCCTTCCGCCGATACCTCGGCCAACAACATCCTGAAGGGATACCTGTCCGCCTTCGAAGATGGCAGCAAGGTTACGATCGTCTATGTCTGGGATATTCTCGATGCCAATGGCGCGCGGCTTCATCGCCTCCAAGGGCAGGAATCAGTGGCCTCGCGCGGAGGCGACCCATGGTCGGCCGTCACCGATGGCGTGATGCAGAAGATCGCAGCCAAGACGCTGGATGATTACCAGGTATGGCGGCAGAGCGGGCGTGGATAAGTCAGTCGGTCGAAAGCGCTTGCGCCGATCCAATCGATTGAAGCGACATTGAAAACAGCCGAGTCACAAAGTTTTCACGAAAATCATGGGTAACGCGGTTCCGGCTATTGCATTCACAGGCAACAGCGCTATTAAGGCGCCCATGGCAAAACGGCATGTCCGGCGCCCTTCTGGGCCGGGTATTCCTTCCCGTTGAACGACGCAGTGGCCGCGGACAGACTTTAAAAATCCCGGGCTCAAGCGATGGCATGGAAAACAGGCGGCACCCATGAAGGTTTTCGCAGGCAATTCGAACCGGCATCTGGCCGAAGCGATCTGCAAGTATCTCAATGTTCCCCTGGGAAATGCCACAGTAAAACGGTTTGCGGACCAGGAAATCTTTGTAGAAATCGGTGAAAATGTACGCGGCGAGGACGTTTTCCTCGTCCAGTCCACATCCTTTCCCGCCAACGACCACCTGATGGAACTGCTGATCATGATCGACGCGATGCGTCGCTCCTCGGCAAAGCGCATTACCGCCGTTCTCCCCTATTTCGGCTACGCCCGTCAGGACCGCAAGGCCGGTCCAAGAACACCGATCTCGGCAAAGCTCGTTGCCAATCTCATTACCGAAGCCGGCGCCGATCGCGTCCTGACGCTCGATCTTCACGCCGGACAGATCCAGGGCTTCTTCGATATCCCGACGGACAACCTTTTCGCCGCACCGATTCTGGCCCGCGACGTCAAGGAACACTACGACACCAACAACGTCATGGTCGTTTCGCCGGACGTCGGCGGTGTTGTTCGCGCACGCGCGCTTGCCAAGCGTCTCGACTGTCTGCTCGCGATCGTCGACAAGCGTCGCGATCGCCCAGGCGAGTCGGAAGTCATGAACGTCATTGGTGACGTCTCCGGCAAAGACTGCATTCTGATCGACGACATCGTCGATTCCGGTGGTACGCTCTGCAACGCAGCCGAAGCGCTGCTGAAAAACGGCGCAACCAGCGTCACCGCCTACATCACCCACGGCGTTCTCTCCGGCGGCGCCGTCGCCCGCGTTGCATCCTCTAAGCTGCGCGAACTCGTCATCACCGACAGCATCCAGCCGACCACCGGCGTCCAGTCCGCGCACAACATCCGCGTGATCACCACCGCCACTCTGCTGGGCGAAGCGATCAACCGCACGGCGATGGAACAGTCGGTTTCGGGTCTCTTCGATTGATCTAGCTGCTCCTTCGCCTTCTACATCCGCCGTTGGAAACGAGTAGGACTCAATCCTATCTTGGTGTATTCTCCGATGGCGATATGAAGGTGATGACCATGCGCACAACACAGTCCCTCAGCATTACCCTACCATTGGACATGGCGGAAATGGTCAAAGCCAAGGTAGCGTCTGGTGAGTATGCGAGCGAAAGCGAAGTGATCCGCGATGGTTTGAGAACGCTCGCCGCGCAAGACGCGGCAGTGGACCGTTGGCTTCGGGATGAAGTCGTGGAGGCATACGATGCTCACAAATCAGATCCGACACGCGCCGTGCCGCTCAAGCAAGCAATGGGTCATGCACGCCGCATCGCAAAAGGTGTAGATGAAGTTTGATTGACGAGCAGTGCGCTTCGACCTTGAAGCCACGAGGCGATCTCGTGTGCACCGCGCCTCATATCGTCGGCGCTCTCCTTACTTGTTGTAGTAAGTCCTTGATTTCGATCTCTGTATTAACAGCAGAGCTCCAATTTTCCTGATCAAGACTTCCCTGTAATGTTGATGGCTGTTTATGACTTCTTCCACTAAATGCGGTGTTTCTCGCGATCATCTTATCAACCTGTGGATGAGAGCCATCATAGAGAAGGGCTTTTTCGAATTCTTCTGGAGTTGCCTTAGGCGGTTCGTTTAAAGGTTCTATCCGATAATTTGGCGAGTGCCCCTTCCCAGAAAGACCAATGCGGACGCAAGACGGCCCATACTTTTTTTGCGCCTTAATAAAATTGCCGTACATTGCGGGCAACCAATCAACAGGCTTGAACAGTAAGTTATGTTTTACTAAAAAGATCAGATCAGCGTCTCGCGGTAATTTTCCCACCCGAATCTCCTTAAATCATCCCGCAGATTGATCGGTTGTGGCACCGCAAGTCAACGTAATGGTAAGGGCTACCTCTCACCGCTACTTCGCGCCCATGCTCGAGAAATGCTGTGAAAACCTTGTCCATTCTCTCGCTGCGTAAGTTTGCATATAAATAGCTGCCCTGACAGTGTTCCGCAACACCGTCGTCAGCAACCGAAGTCCGCGGTTTTGCGCATCCAAAATGATTACTGAAACGTCCGCCACCACCGAGCGGACTGTGAAGACTTGCCGATGTTGCCCAATCGCGAGAACACGATAGAGGATAAGGGACGTCAGCGCGGCAAAAAGGATCGACATCGTTGTGTCGCTGAGGAAATGGCGTCCCGCAGCCATGCGCATCGCGGCCGTTGCGATGACCAGGAAAGCAGCGATCACCGTGCAGACGACCTTGCCGCTGCGTGACAGCTGCGGCCAGAGCAAGACGCACACCGGCAGGACGACGCTTGCAATCAGCGCCGCCTCGCCGGATGAAAAGGAACAGTTCTTGAAGCACTGATTGCTCAGCTGAAACGCCGGCGTAAATGTCTGGACCCCGCCGAATTCGATCACGCCGTCAGGCCTGGCGCGGCCAAGCCATGTCTTCAGGATACCATTGACCAGCAGCCCAGCGCAGGCCAGCGTGTTGCCCCAGATGAACGCCCAGACCCGCCAGCCGGTCTGTTGCGTGGTTCCGATCAGGATGTTGCCCAGGAAGATGAGGAATGTGACGACAGCAAACGCCTCCCCGCCGTGACGCAGCACATCTCTCCAGAACATGAAGTCCGGGCTGCGGCCCATCCAGTCACCAGCCTGCCCGTTGAAGAACAGGGAGGAAATTCTGAGGTCCAGGAAGGGGAAAGCCGCAAAGACGATGACGGCGCAAAGCGTTGCGATCGTCAGCCAGATGGTGAGCCGCATATGAAGGATGTCATGGTCCATGGTTCGCCCCCTCAAGGCAGGAGGCTGGGATCTTCCAAAGACCCACCGTGGCGCGTTCCATGAAGCCGGCGGTTGCCGCCCACTCGGCCTGCGGCGGCTCATCCTTCATGCAGGCGGGAAGCGAGTCGGCACGCGATAGGAGAAGCGCGTTCGCCGTCTCGCCTGGCTGCAGCGGATAGAGCAGCGCATAATGACTGGAGGGAGGCTCAGCACCCTCGTTCCATGCCCGTGGCACAATGTGGTGGTCGTCTCTCAACTGATAGAACATCTCCGCCAGGAAGGACCGGTCGGACGCAACGAGAACGTGAGCGTCCAGCCTTCTCGCATCTGCAATCGCTGTCGATACCAGAGCGAACCGTCCGAGATAGCGCTTCAGCGCCAGATCACCATTGGGAAGACGCAACTCCGTACCGAAGATGGTCAGCAGCGGCAGGATGATGGCAACGACAGTGTTGAGAATGAGCGACGCCCGCAGCCAATGCGGCCGTGCCGCAAGCCACGGCGTTGCAAGCAGGAGGCCTGCCGCATAGGCGCCGACGGCCCAGTTGGCGAAAGCGCGTGAGATCAGAGCCTGCGCTGTCATCAATAGGAGAAGTGGAATGCTGAGTGCGCACAGAGACCGCACTGTCGGCGTTCTCATGTCACGCAGGGCCATCAGCATGGCGATGAAAACGAAGGGGCCGACAACACCGGCCTGCGCCCCAAAGAAACCCAGCGCCGAGCCGATATTCAGGCCGGCAGCATTCCAGTGGGCGATCGAAACCGTGTGACGGGCAGTGGCAAAGTCATGCGCATAATTCCACCACAGATTGGGCGCGACAACGAGTGTGGCGACCGCTCCCGCGAGCAGAGCATGCGACCACCGAACCCGCCAATCCCTGTCCAGATAGGCCGCCAGCGGCACGAAGGGAAACAGAAAGGCCATGGCGTATTTCGACAGAAATCCAAGTCCGACAGCAAAGCCAAGCCCGATCGCCAGCATCAAGGCCAGCGGCCCGCCTTCAGTCCTTATGGCAGAAAGTTTACGCCACAGGATCAGCGAGACGACGATGAAAAGCAGCATCGGCGTATCGGTGGAAATCAACAGGCTGGAAAGCGAGACACCCGGCAGCGTGATGTAGATGATTGCCGCCAGCGCGCCGATCCGTGCATCGTAGATCATCCGCCCCAGATAGAACATCGCAGCCGCGGTCATCGCATGCAGGATGGGCGCCGCCAGACGGACGTCGAAAGTCCCCTCGCCGCCCATAAGCCAAGTGGTCAAGCGAATGACCCAGCCAATCAGCGGCGGTTTGGAATAGGCCCCGAAGGCCATCTCCCGGCTCCAAAGCCAGTATTGCGCCTCATCGACGAAGAGGTCTGTCCTGTCGAAGGCAAGACAGATGATGCGAAACAGGGTTACGCCAAGCACCGAGAAGACAGCAATGGCAAGCCAGCGCGAACGCTCCGTTTCCAGCCCGCCGATACGTTCCGCGCCGTGAAATTGTCCGGCAACACCGCTCATGATTGGCACCTACGGGCGGCGCGAGCGGAATGAAAAAAATAAAAAAAGAAAGGGCGCATATCGATCCACGCAACAATATCGTTGAGGATATGCGCCCGATTAATGACACTATTACGTCAACTCAGATCGCCTTGATACAAATGGCATCGGCGCACTTAAAAGACCTTATGCGAGCCATGGCCGGAGTCGGCACCGGCGGAAATACCGCCGGCACCGGGTTCGCACGACATCAGAAGAAGCCCAGCTTGTTCGGGCTGTAAGAGACCAGCAGGTTTTTGGTCTGCTGGTAGTGATCGAGCATCATCTTGTGGGTCTCGCGGCCAATACCCGACTGCTTGTAACCACCGAAAGCAGCACCTGCCGGATAGGCATGGTAGCAGTTGGTCCATACACGACCGGCTTCGATGCCACGACCTGCGCGATATGCCAGATTGGTATCGCGGCTCCAGACGCCTGCACCCAGGCCATAGACCGTGTCATTGGCGATTTCGATCGCCTCTTCCACCGTCTTGAAGGTGGTGACGGAAACGACGGGGCCGAAGATCTCCTCCTGGAAGACCCGCATCTTGTTGTTGCCTTCAAACACCGTCGGCTGGATGTAGAAGCCGTCCTTCAGATTGCCGGAGAGCGACTTCTTGTCGCCGCCGGTCAGCACCTTCGCGCCTTCCTTCTTGCCGATCTCGAGGTAGCTCATGATCTTGTCGAACTGTTCCTGAGATGCCTGTGCACCGATCATGGTGGAGGCATTCAGCGGATCGTCCTGGCTGATCGCCTCGACCCGCTTCAGGGCTTTTTCCATGAAGCGGTCATAGATCGATTCATGCACCAGTGCGCGGGATGGGCATGTGCAGACTTCGCCCTGGTTCAGCGCGAACATGGCAAAGCCTTCGAGCGCCTTGTCGAGGAAGGCATCATCCTCGTTCATCACATCGGCAAAGAACACGTTCGGCGACTTGCCGCCGAGTTCCAGCGTGATGTTGGTGACGTTATCCGCCGCATAGCGCATGATTTCCTTGCCGACCGAGGTCGAACCGGTAAAGGCGATCTTGGCGATGCGGTTGCTCTGCGCCAGCGGCTTGCCGGCTTCCATGCCAAGCCCGTTGACGATGTTGAGCACGCCAGGCGGCAGAAGATCCTCGATCAATTCCATGACAAGCAGGATGGAAGCGGGCGTCTGCTCGGCCGGCTTCAGCACCACGCAGTTGCCGGCGGCGAGTGCCGGCGCAAGCTTCCACGCAGCCATCAGGATCGGGAAATTCCAGGGAATGATCTGGCCGACGACACCGAGCGGCTCATGGAAATGATAGGCGACGGTATCATTGTCGATCTGGCCGATCGACCCTTCCTGCGCGCGAATGCAGCCTGCGAAATAACGGAAGTGATCGATGGTCAGCGGAATATCGGCATTGGTGGTTTCACGAAGCGGCTTGCCATTATCCCAGGTTTCTGCCCGGGCGATCAGATCGAGATTGTCCTCGATACGCTGAGCGATTTTGAGAAGAATATTGGAGCGTTCGGTGACGCTGGTGCGGCCCCAGGCTGCACGCGCCTTATGCGCGGCATCGAGGGCTGCTTCGATATCGCTGGCATCGGATCGCGGCACTTCACAGATCTTCTGCCCGGTAACGGGGGAGATATTGTCCATGTAGCGGCCGGACTTCGGCTCCACCCATTGGCCGCCGACATAGTTGCCGTATTTCAGTTTGAACGGGGTTTCTCCCGCTTTGTGCTGAACCTGGATGTTCATGTTTTCATCCTCCCTGATGAACAACGATCATTGGTTGATCGCGTGGAGAGAGGTTGTGCCTACAATCGGGCAAATCAAAGGGGCGGCAGGCCGTTCCGCAGTGCACAGTGTTTCACATCTGCGACAACGGCCAGGCCAATCAAGGCTTGCGCCTCCGTTTCAATGCACGGAGAGCTTCTTCATCTTGCGGTGGAGCGTCGCGCGGCTGATCCCCAGCAATTCGGACGCCTGCGTCACGTTGCCATTGGTGCGCGCCAGGACCCGTCTTAAAGCAGCGCGCTCGGCTTCCATCAAGTCGCTGCCTTTGTCATGCCGCTCTTCTTTGAGTGCGTCCGATGCGGGGATCCCTTGCGCTATCCGCGCATCATCGAGCCGCAGCGCCAGCCGTGCAGCGCGGGTCGCCCCCAGGATGATATCGTCCTGATCGACGGCCAGCAGCGACAGCATCGTCGATTGGCCAGGCGGCACGATCAGGATGCGGGCGCCTGGGAATGCGCGGCGGAACAGATTGCCCTCGATGCGCTGTGCGGCATCGCGCACGGTCTGCGTCACCATGGAAAAGGTCAGTTCGTTGATGTCGTCCCGGCAGGTGGAAATGTCGAGCGCGCCCGTCACCTGCCCCCGGTGGTCGCGGATCGGCGCTGTGGTGCAGGAGAGATTGATGTTGGAGCTGAAGAAATGCTGGTCGCGATAGACCACCGCCGGCCGCTCGTCGGCAAGTGCGGTGCCGATGCCATTGGTGCCTACACTCGCCTCGCTCCACAGCGCGCCGGACCAGAGCCCCGCCTTTCGAAAATCGTCATCATCGCCCGCAGCACCGCGTCGTTCCAGGGCAACGCCCTTGGCATCGGTCAGCAGCAGGCAACACCCTGCCCTGCCAACAGTGGAAAAGATGCGGTCGATTTCATCGGTGCTTTCGGCCAGAAGAGCAGATGCCTCGTCGCGCGCCCTGCGAAATTCCGCCTCGGACAGGAAGATCGGCTTGCGATTTTCCTCCGGCGCCAGATGATGCATCGTCATGCAGCGTCGCCAGGATGCGACGATCGGAGAACTTGCGGCAGCCGATGAACGGTTGGCGCTCTCATAGACATGATTGGCATGTGCGGCATCGTTCGACATAGGCTCCTCCCAAAGCTTCTGTTATCGTGCGCCGGTTGTGGCGATCTTTCAACGGTAAAATAGTCGCATGCGACCCCACATGAGGTCGCGATGCGTGGACCAGGTGTGATCCCATCGTAAAACCCCCGCGGTCTTGCGTTCAAGGCCGCTTTATACTATAGCGCGCGCATCCGTGTAGACACCCTTGGAGGCAACGCGGTCGGGTTGGCGCAAGCGCCGCCCCAGTTCTCGTCCGGCCAAGCCGGTTTGAACTCTCCATATAACCTCGAAAAGGAAATGCCATGAGCAAAGAAACTTATGAGCTCAAGGCCGAGGCGCGCGAACGAGTTGGTAAGGGGTCCTCTCGTGAACTTCGCCGCAACGGTTTGATTCCCGCTGTCATCTATGGTGACAAGCAGGCCCCGATTTCTATCGCGATTTCGACCAACGAAATCACCAAGCGCATCCACGGCGGCGGCTTCATGACGACGATCGCAACGATCGACGTCAACGGCCAGAAGTACAAGGTTCTGCCGAAGGACTACCAGCTTGACCCGGTTCGTGACTTCACGATGCACGTGGACTTCCTGCGCGTTTCGGCCAACTCGAACGTAACCGTCGAAATCCCGGTTCACTTCATCAATGAAGAGAAGTCCGAGATCAAGACCGGCGGCGTTCTGAACATCGTTCGCCACACCATCGAAGCCAACGTTCCTGCGGACCAGATCCCTGACGCCATCACCGTCGACCTCGAAGGTCTGAAGGTCGGCGACAGCGTTCACATCTCGCAGATCAAGCTGCCGAAGAGCGTGGTTCCGACGATCACCGATCGCGACTTCACCGTTGCAACGATCGTTCCGCCGGTTGTCGACGTTGTTGAAGACGAAGCACCTGCTGCTGAAGAAGCAGAAGGCGAAGACAAGTCCGAATAAGACCTGTTTGGTTTTTCTTGAAGAGGCCCCGTATCGAAAGATGCGGGGCCTTTTTGCATGTTGGTTCATCCGCACGACGACGCTGCCCGCGCCATCTGACGCGCTTCGAATGCCATCACTCAATTCAAGAATGATTAAGCATTCTGCGAAACGATACCTCAAAGCTTTGGTTCTACAACCGCAGCTGGAAAAGGCTCTCGAGCAATCGAAAACGCCCTCACGGCGCTTGGGCCTTTACCGCATGGACGGGAGTTTTTGAGGATCAAGAGAGGGCAGATGACCCATTCGGTAGAAAGGCGATTTCTGGTGATCATATCCGGCGCGTTGCTGGCTATCGTCGCGCCGCTTTTTACGATTTTGCTCAGCCTGTCCTACAATGCCGCGATCTCCAGCCAGGCCGACCGGCTCGAAATTCTCATCGTCGCCAACGCGCAGGCTCTCGGCCGCCCCCTTTGGGATCTGGATGACGAAAGCATCAACCAGATTACCGGCACGCTCATTAACGATCCTGCGATCTACATGGTCCGGGTCAAGGACAGTTTCGGCCAGCTCGACGTCACTCAGACATCAAGCGCCCCCAGAAGCGACGACATGTCGTCGCTTAGCCGTGACATCTACTACAAGAACCTCGACGGCGAAACCAAGGTCGGGACGATCAAGATCATCTTCCGTGATGTCGGCGTCTTCTCATCGCTGAACGGCATCGAGCTTTCCTTCCTGTCGATCTTCATTCTGGCGATCTTGACGGTGTTTGGCGCCGCCATCGTCGGCAACCGGATGATGATCATGCGCCCGCTTCTGCGGCTGACGGCCGCCATCGAGGCAACTCGCAGGCTGGGCTCGCGCCACCATGTCGACTGGCGCTCGCGCGACGAAATGGGACGGCTGGCTCTCAGCTTCAACGAAATGCAGACGCAGCTCGAACGGGAAGAGCACGAGCTCAAGCGTGCCCATCGGCGCACGACGGAAATCTACAACCGCACCCCGGCCATGCTGTTTTCACTCGATCCCGAAAATCGCGTCGCAGCGGTGAGCGATTATTGGGTGAAGGCAACCGGCTATAGTCGCGAGGATTCCCTTGGCTGCGCCTTTGAAGCCTTCCTCCATCCGGACGATCGCGAAAGTTTCCGCCAGCGCCATCAAAACCGCCCATCCGACCATACCGATGAATCCTACGCGGCTGAGCTCACCGTCCGCTTCATCTGCGCCGATGGGCGTTCGATGGATGTGCTGATTGCCGAGAAGACGCTGCAAACCGGCATCGAGGAGACCAGCGCAGATGTACTGAGCGTGATGACGGACGTCACCGAGCTTCGTCAGTCGGAACAGCGCAACGGCCTCCAGGCCATTTCCGACCACCTGACCGGGCTTTTGAACCGCCAGGGTTTCGAAGCCATGCTGGACCAGAAGATACTGCATGCCGATGCGGCTCAGACGAAACTTGCCTGCCTGTTCATCGATCTCGATCGCTTCAAGGGCATCAACGACAATTTCGGCCATGCCGCAGGCGATGCGGTTCTGAAACAATTCGTTGGTCGCCTGAAAGGCGTTCTCAATCCGCTCGACTCCGCGTCGCGGCTTGGTGGCGATGAGTTTGCCCTATTGCTTGCGGGGTCGGACGCGGAAGAGCGATCGCTGAAAATCTGCGAGAAGATCGGCGCGATGTTCAACGACCCCTTCATTTTCCATGGTCAAAGCATTCGTCTCAGCGCCAGCATCGGTCTTGCCATCTATCCGGAACATGCCCGCAGCGCCTCGGAACTGCTGCAACACTCCGATCTTGCCATGTATACCAAGAAGCGGGCCGGAAAGAATGGCGCCCAGATCTTCGACGCCACGATCATGAACGAAGCGCGCCAGCGGGCAGAGATCGAGCAGGAAATCGAGCAGGCCATCGAGGAAGACTGGCTTGAGGCACACTTCCAGCCCATTCTCAACTTGCAGACCGGCGTGACCTGCGGCTTCGAAGCCCTGATGCGTTTGAACCATCCGCGCAAGGGCATTCTGCCGCCCGGCCCGATCATCGGCGTGGCGGAAGAAAATGGCAGCATCAAGCGCCTCGGTAACCGCGTACTCGAGCATTCCATCCGCAACCTCGCGGAAATCTCAACCGTTCCCGGCCTCGAAAAGGCCTATGTCGCCGTCAACTTCTCCGCCCAGCAGTTTGAGGCCGGTCTACCGACGCGCATCGCTGGCCTGCTGCACCACCACGGCATCGTTCCGCAGCGCCTTGTGGTGGAGATCACCGAAGCCGTGATGATGCATGACGACCCGCAGGTGCGCGCCGTCTTGAATGCCATCAGCCTGCTTGGATGCCGCATTGCGCTCGACGATTTCGGCACAGGCTATTCGTCGCTGAGCTACCTCAACCGCTTCCCCGTCGATATCGTCAAGATCGACCAGTCCTTTACGCGCTCCATCAGCAAGGATGCGCCCGACATCAGCAAGAAAAGCCGGATGCTGGTGGAAGGCATCAGCGCGATCTCCCACAAGATGAACTGCCTCGTCATTGCCGAAGGGATCGAGACGGAAGAGCAGAAGACGATGCTGCAAGAGATCGGCGTGGATTGCGGGCAGGGCTATTTGTTTTCCAGACCGCGCGCGATACAGTCTCTGATCGAAACCTATCAGGTTCCGCTGGAGGATGGAAAAAGGCTGAAAGCCGCGCAATAAACGCTGTGGGAGGGGTAGCAGTGTTACGAGCAATTCTCTTATCGATTGGTCTGTCGACCTGCTTGCTGGCCGCGACATCGGCCAGTGCCGAAAAACTGTTTCTATCGACGGAATATTATCCGCCTTACAATCTGCGCGACGCCGATGGACAGCCAAGCGGCGTCTACTGGGATCAGTTGAAGATCATTCTGGAACGAACCGGCACGCAGTATGAAGCGACCGTCATGCCTTGGGCGCGCGCCATCAAATTGGCCGAGACCGCACCCATGCACTGCGTCTTTGCCGCGGCCCGCACCGCCGAGCGCGAGCCCCGCTTCAAATGGGTTTCCCCCATCCACACGGATCGCAATGTTCTGGTTGCGCGTCAGGGCCACGTCATGAACATCAAGACGCTCGAGGATGCCAAGGAATATACCGTCGGAACACAGCGCAACGACTACACCGAAGGCCTGCTCCGCTCGATGAATTTTCCACGGATCGACATCAGCGCCGATTTTAACAATACGCTCTCAAAGCTCGCCGCCGGTCGCATCGACCTGATGCCCATGTCGGAAAGCGCGCTGAAGAACCTCCCCCAGAAAGACTTTGAGGAGGTCATCACCTTCAGCCGGCAGAGGCTTGGTATGGCCTGCCACAAAAGTGTGCCGGACAGCCTGATCGAGAAGATGCAGAAGGTGCTGGACGATCTGATTGCCGATGGTACCCAGCGGCGCATTTACGAAAAATACGGTCTGATCATCAGCGACTAACAGTTAGCGCGCCCACAAAAAAGTTGACACCCGCGGCGTTTCGCGTTGGTGAAGTGTATCGATTTTGAGTGAAGCGGAATTTCGTCCATGATCATCATTGCAGGCCTCGGCAACCCCGGCAATCAATATGCGGGCAACCGTCACAACATTGGCTTCATGGCTGTCGATGCCCTGCAACGCCTGCCCTCCTTCACGCCGTGGTCGAGAAAGTTCAAGGCGGAAATCTCAGAAGGTGAGATCGCCGGTGAGAAGATCCTGCTGATGAAGCCGCTGACCTTCATGAACCTGTCGGGTGAATCGGTCGGCGAAGCCATGCGCTTCTACAAGCTGGCCCCTGGCGACATCATCGCCATTCACGATGAGCTGGACCTGCCCGCCGGCCGCGCGCGCATCAAGACCGGTGGCGGACATGGTGGCCATAACGGTTTGAAATCACTCGACGCCCATTGCGGCAAGGAGTATCGCCGCCTGCGCCTCGGCATCGGCCACCCGGGAGACAAGGACCGCGTGCATGGTCATGTGCTCGGCGATTTCGCCAAGGCCGACAAGGCATGGCTCGACCCGCTGCTCGACGCCATCGCCGACAACGCCGCCATGCTGGTGAAGGGTGAAGACTCCCAGCTTATGAATAAGTTGGCGCTTGCGACCGGCGCGAAGGCCGAAGTCGAAAAGCCCATCCAAGCGGCAAAACCGGCGGCGCAGTCGCACATCCATCAGGCGCGGAACCACGCCCAGCCGAAAAAGCTGCCGGAGACTGGCCCCATGGCCGAGATGCTGAAGAGGATGTTCGGCAAGAAGGACTGACAACAAAAGTCGTCACCGGCTTTAGCCTGATCAGACGACAGGCCACGCAGGATTGGGGATATGGCGCCTTGAAACACGGCGCGACCTCCCCATCTCTTTGCGCATGACCAATATCGGCCATTTGATTGTGATCTTCCCGAATTGGGCGCTCCATGGATAAGGAAGCGCCGCATCAAAGCATGGCGGCAGCGCTGAAGCGCCTGCCGCACGACCTCCCAGAACGTGTCACGCTCGACTGTCTGCTGGACCGGCTGGGCGACAAGGCGATCGCCTTCGTGCTGCTGGTCTTTGCCATTCCCGCGATCATTCCGACGCCGGGTATTCCGGCTGGCATGATCTTCGGCACCGCATTGGCGATCCTGTCGCTGCAGATGATGTTTCGAGCACGCAGGCTTGTTCTGCCTGGTGTCCTGGGTCGTCTCTCCATCTCGCGCTCGATCATCGAACTCACGGCAGACAAGGCAGCACCCCGGCTGGAGAAGCTGGAAGCGCTGCTGAAACCACGCGGGCACATGCTGGCACGCTTTGCCGGACCGGCCTTCATCGGTATCGTGATTTTTATGATGGCCGTGATCATTGCACTCCCGATCCCGTTCGGCAATACGCTCCCCGGCATCACGGTGCTGATCATCGCCCTGGCGCTGGCGCAACGCGATGACCTTGCGCTTCTCGGCGGACTGGTTCTGGCCGTCGTCTCGGTGCTCTTCTCCATCGGCATCGTCTATGGTGGCTGGGCGCTGATATCCGCGTGGTTCGGCTTCGGACAGCCTTAAGCCTAGTCGCAAAAGGGCGGATTTCTCGCCCTTTGCTGCAACAAGACTTGACCTTGCTCCGGCGTTTCCGCAAAAGGCTCGCAATCGGAAATTCAAAAGTCAAAGACAGGTTTAAGCCATGGGCTTCAAATGCGGTATCGTCGGCCTGCCGAATGTCGGCAAGTCTACCCTCTTCAACGCGCTGACAAAAACGGCAGCAGCACAGGCGGCAAACTATCCCTTCTGCACCATCGAGCCGAACACCGGTGAAGTCGCCGTGCCGGATGCCCGCATGCGCGTTCTGGCCGACATTGCCGGCTCGAAGGAAATCATCCCGACCCGCATCTCATTCGTCGATATCGCCGGTCTCGTGCGCGGCGCATCGAAGGGCGAAGGCCTCGGCAACAAGTTCCTGGCCAACATCCGCGAAGTGGACGCCGTCGTTCACGTGCTGCGCTGCTTTGAAGATGACGACATTACCCATGTCGAAGGCCGCATCAACCCGGTCGGCGATGCCGACACGATCGAAACCGAGCTGATGCTTGCCGATCTGGAAAGCCTGGAGCGCCGCGTCGAACAGACCCGCAAGCGCGCCACGTCCAAGGACAAGGAATCGCTCGCGCAATTGCCGGTCATGGAAGCGGTCATCAAGCTTCTCAACGAAGGCAAGCCTGCCCGCCTTCTGCTGAAGACGCTGGCAGCCGATGAGATCGAAGTCCTCAAGGGCCTGAACCTTCTGACCTCGCATCCAGTCCTCTACGTCTGCAACGTGGCGGAAGCCGATGCCGTCGATGGCAACGAACACACCAAGGCCGTTGCCGAAATGGCAAAGGCGCAAGGTGCCGAATGCGTCATCATTTCCGCAGCGATCGAATCCGAAGTTGCACAGCTGCCGGAAGACGAATCCAAGGAATTCCTGTCGGCACTCGGCCTTGAAGAGGCTGGCCTCGACCGGCTGATCCGCGCCGGTTACCACCTCCTCGATCTCATCACCTACTTCACCGTAGGCCCGAAGGAATGCCGCGCCTGGACCATCGTTCGCGGCACCAAGGCCCCGCAGGCCGCAGGCGTCATCCACACCGATTTCGAGCGCGGCTTCATCCGCGCCTTCACCATCGGCTATGACGACTACGTCGCCTATAAGGGCGAAGTCGGCGCCAAGGAAGCTGGCAAGGGCCGCGATGAAGGCAAGGAGTATGTCGTTCAGGACGGCGACGTCATCCACTTCCGCTTCAACACCTGATCGAGTCTCGCCGCAGGTGGCGAAACACCTGCGGCGCTCGGACGGCCGCAAAAGTTCCTGCCGTCCTCTGCGTCACCCGCGCTTTAATCGAGGCTTGTGTGGGTAGCGCTCGACAGAAGCGCACTTGCCCGTGAGAGGAAGCATCATTTACAGCTTCTCATGCGGGGCGCCTCAGCGCCTCTCACCCATCATCGATTTTCATTAACCCGTAACCGATCTGACCTTTACGTAAAGGGAACATTTGCGTTAGCTTGCAGTCGGAACGTGTTTGGAAACCTGACGCAAAGGTGCGCGACATGCATCGCGAAATCGACCTGTCGGGGTGTCCAGACCGGCTCTGAGCATCACGGGACGGAGGAGTAAGCTCGTGAAATACAGTTTCGACGATTTTGCGCCCGGGCGCAGCTTTCCGCTTGGGCCAAAAACGGTGACGGCGGAAGAGATCATTGAATTCGCAATGGAATTCGATCCGCAGCCCATGCATCTTTCGGAAGAAGCCGGCAAGGCCAGCATTCTGGGCGGCCTCGCCGCCTCCGGTTGGCACACATGCGGCATGCTGATGCGCATGACGGTAGATAGCTACATCGGTCAATCGAGCGCCCACGCCGGACTTGGCGTTGATTTTGTCGAATGGAAGAAGCCGGTTCTGGCGGGCGACACGTTGACGGGCTCCTCGACGGTTGTCGAACGTCGCGTGTCGAAATCCAGGCCTGACCGGGGCGTCGTCAAGCTCCGTCATGAACTGCAAAATCAGCACGGCGACACGGTCTGCATTGTCGAATTGAATGCCATGCTGGCGACATCGGCGGAGGCGACGCCATGAAGTTCACCGAACTTTACCCCGTGGGCCACAAACTCGAACTCGGAACGGTCCACTTCTCGGCCGAGTCGATCATTCGCTATGCCGAAAAATTCGATCCGCAGCCATTCCACCTGAGTGAAGAAGGGGCAAAGAACTCCGTTTTCGAAGGTCTTTGTGCCTCCGGCTGGCAGACAAGCGCATCTTGGATGAAGTGTTTCCTGAATTACTGGACGAGGGAAGTGAAGCGGCTGACGAGCGAAGGCATTGAACCACCGAAGCTCGGTCCCTCCCCGGGCATCGCCAACCTCAAATGGTTGCACCCGGTCTATGCCGGCGACGACGTAACCTATTTCGCCACCCTTCTCGCTACCCGCCCCCTCGCCTCGCGGCCCGGCCTGCTGCTGAACACGACGCTGAACGAAGGCGTCAACCAGCATGGCGAGCTCGTGGTCACGTTTGAAAGCAAGGTGCTGGAGTTCGAGTGAAGGTAACGCAGCAGGCAGGATCACCGGCGGATGACAGATGTTCTGAAAGGCTACGCAGAGGCAGCGACCCCCGAACTCATATCTCGCTTCGATAGTTTGGACTGCCGCGAGGTCTACGCGCCCGTTTTGGATTTACTGCCCATCCGTCCTGTCAGGATTGCTGATATCGGTGCCGGAACCGGTCGCGATGCCGCCTGGTTCGCGAGCCAAGGCCACGAAGTATTGGCGGTGGAGCCTGTCAGTGAACTGCGCGAGCCTGGCATGCGCCTGCATCCATCCGAGAGAATCAGATGGCTTAGTGACCGCTTGCCAGCTCTCAATAAAACCCTCGCCTACGCGCCCTTCAATCTCATCACGCTGTGCGGAGTATGGCACCATATCGAAATCGAACAACGCCAGCGCGCCTTGGAAGTCCTGACGCGCATGATGGAAGAAGGCGGGCTGCTGATTATGTCTCTACGGCATGGTCCGTCGCCGGCAGGACGCCCATCCTACCCAATCCGTCCTGACGAAGCCATCGCCCAGGCGGAGAAGGCAGGGCTTGGCCTAATCAGGGCCTTGGAAACCGATTCGATTCAAGCAGGCAATCGAGCTTCAGGTGTTACTTGGACCTGGATCGTCCTGAAAAAATCCATACCAAAACCTAAGCAGTCGCCTCCTCAGGATCAGTGCCCGGAGAACTCCACGAGCGTCCGCACCTCGACGCCGAGTTCTTCCAGCTTCTTGCGACCGCCAAGATCGGGAAGGTCGATGACGAAGCATGCCGAGACGATCTCGGCGCCCATCTGCCGCAATAGCTTCACGGCACCCTCGGCCGTTCCGCCGGTTGCAATTAGGTCATCCACCAGAATGACTTTCTCGCCCGGCTGGACCGCATCCACATGCATTTCCATCTCGTCGACGCCATATTCGAGGCTATAGGCAACACGCACCGTTGTGTGCGGCAGCTTGCCCTTCTTGCGGATCGGCACGAAGCCGGTGGAAAGCTGGTGCGCCATGGCGCCGCCCAGAATGAAGCCACGCGCTTCGATGCCGGCGATCTTGTCGACCTTGGTGCCCGCATAGGGATTGACGAGTTCATCCACGGCGCGGCGGAAGGCACGCGGATTGCCGAGAAGCGTGGTGATGTCGCGAAAGATGATGCCGGGCTTCGGATAGTCGTTGATGGAGCGAATGGCGTCAGCAAGTTCCGAGGCAATAGCGGTCATGATATGTCCAGTTGATGTGGCAGATTGGAAAGTTGCCGTACCTTATCAAGTTGATGTCGGCGAACCAACGAAAAAGGCACGGCCCTTATTCGCCCGTCGTCATGCTCGGCATTTTGGCCCATACCGGGCAGACATCTTCGAAAGAATGGGTGTGAGGCCGTAACGCCTCATCCTCACGATCGTCAAAACTTGCCCAGACAAGCGCAACGACAGGCTCATCGTCGATTGCGCCCAGCGTGCTGCCGCAGGCGGCGCAAAAGGCACGGCTGGAGTAATCGGAGGAACGATAGGTCGATGGCGCACCGCCGGACCCGATCCAGAGACATCGTCCGCGTTGAACTCCACCCAGGTGAGGCTGGTCGCACCGGAGTGCCGCTGGCAGATCTCGCAGGAGCACGTGTGAGCATTGCGCGGCACGGCCCTGGTTTCAAAGCGGATCGAGCCACACAAACATCCACCGGTTCGGATTCTCGTCATCGAGCGCTCCCACGCGTCACAAAAAAAGCCCCGCGGGTGACCGCGGGGCTCTTACGCAGATCATGCGAAAGCTATCAGTGCTCTTTTCGCGAATAAACCGACTTCTTCGTGAGGTAGATCAGCACCGTGAAGATGAACAGGAATATCATCACCATGAAGCCCGTGCGCTTACGCTGTTCCAGATGGGGCTCGGCAGCCCACATCAGGAAGGCCGAGATGTCTCTGGAATATTGCTCCAGCGTCTGGGGCGTACCATCATCGTAGGTCACCTGATCGTTGCTGATGGGCGGAGCCATTTTCAACGATGTAGCGCTGCCGAAATACGGATTGAAGTGCGTGCCTTCCGGAACCTTGTAGTCCGTACCATCCGGGTTCTTGATGCCGGGCGGCGGCTCCTGATATCCCGTCAGTAGCGCGTGGATGTAATCCGGGCCACCTTCCTGATAACCGCCGACGATCGGAATCATGTCGATGATGAACTGCGGGAAACCGCGTTCAACACCGCGTGCCTTGGCAAGCAGCGACATGTCCGGAGGGGCAGCGCCGCCATTGGAGGCAGCCGCCGCTTCCTTGTTCGGATATGGCGACGGGAAGTGGTCGGAAGGCACGGCCTTGCGGGTGAACATTTCACCGTCGGCATTCGGACCGTCCTGCACTTCATATTCCGCAGCGAAAGCCTTGACCTGATCTTCCGAGTAACCGAGGCCCTCAAGCGTACGGAAGGAAACCAGGCTCATGGAGTGGCAGGCGGAACAGACTTCCTTGTAGATCTTCAGGCCGCGCTGCAACTGACCCTTGTCATATTTGCCGAAGGGACCGGCAAAGGACCACGTCTCCTCATGCGGCTTCAGGATGGGGAAGTGCCCGCCTGCAATCGCATGGGTCGCCTTCGACGCGAGATCGTCATGGCCTTCTTCTGCCACGGCGGCGGTAAACCCGCCGAGAGCGGCCATGAGCGCGATGCCCGTTACAAGCTTCTTCATTGTCATCATTCTCTCCCGCACTCAGATCTTCACGCCGGCAGGCGCGTCTGTGGTCGCCTTGGCGTTCTTTTCAAGAACGGCCTCGGTGATCGAATTCGGGATTCGCCTTGGCGTCTCGAACAGGCCGAGAAGAGGCATGATGAGGAGGAAGAAGCCGAAGTAGTAGAGCGTACCCAACTGCGACATCGTCACATAAAGGCCTTCTGCGGGGCGCGAGCCGAGCCAGCCGAGCATGATGGCATTGGCGACGAAGATCCAGAAGAACAGCTTGTACCAGGGGCGATAGACCGCAGAGCGAACCTTGGATGTATCAAGCCATGGCAGGAAGAAGAGCACGACGATCGCACCGAACATCACCAGAACGCCACCGAGCTTGGAGTCGATCGGGCCGACATTGAAGGTGATGGCGCGCAGCATGGCGTAGAAGGGAAGGAAGTACCATTCCGGCACGATGTGGGCCGGCGTCTTCAGCGCGTCCGCCATGATGTAGTTGTCGGGGTGGCCCAGAAAGTTCGGCATGTAGAAGACGAACCAGGCATAGCCGATCAGGAAAATCGACACGCCAAGCGCATCCTTCAGCGTCGCATAGGGCGTGAAGGGAACGGTGTCCGTCTTGCTCTTGACCTCGACGCCCGTGGGGTTTGTCTGGCCGGTCACGTGCAGCGCCCAGATATGCAGGATGACGACGCCGGCAATCATGAAGGGCAGCAGGTAGTGCAGCGCAAAGAAGCGGTTCAGCGTCGGCTGATCGACAGCGAAGCCACCGAGCAGGAATTGCTGGATCCACTCACCCACCAGCGGGAAGGCGGTGAAGAAGCCGGTGATAACGGTCGCACCCCAGAAGGACATCTGGCCCCAAGGCAGAACGTAACCCATGAAGCCGGTTGCCATCATCAGAAGAAAGATGACGCAGCCGAGAATCCAGAGGATTTCACGTGGAGCCTTGTAGGAACCGTAATAGAGACCGCGGGCAATATGCAAATAGACCGCGATGAAGAAGAAGGACGCGCCATTGGCGTGCATGTAGCGCAACAGCCAGCCATGGTTCACGTCGCGCATGATCTTCTCGACGGAGGTGAAGGCGACCGTCGTATCAGCAGCATAATGCATGGCAAGCACCACGCCCGTCAGGATCTGCACGATCAGCATGACGGCGAGCATGGCACCGAAGGTGTATGCGTAGTTCAGATTGCGCGGAACCGGATAGGCCACGAAGCTGTCATAGATCATACGCGGCAGCGGAAGGCGGGAATCGACCCATCTCTCGATGCCGGTCGATGGCTGGTAACTGGAATGACCACTCATTTCATCTGTCCCCTTATCCGATTCTGATCACGGTATCGGATGTGAATGCGAAGGTCGGAATATGCAGGTTTTCCGGCGCCGGACCTTTGCGAATGCGGCCCGCCGTATCGTAGTGCGAGCCATGGCAGGGACAGAACCATCCGCCGAAATCGCCCGCCTGACCAAGCGGAACGCAGCCGAGGTGGGTACAGGAGCCGATCATGACGATCCAGTTTTCCTTGCCCTGACCGGCCGAGCGGTCAATGTCGGTGGCCTGTGCATCGGGCGCAAGGTTGGCGTTGCGGGCAACCGGATCCTTCAGCTGAGCCAGTTGAACGGCATTGGCCTCCTGAATTTCCTTCTCGGTGCGGTTGCGGATGAAGATCGGCTTGCCGCGCCACTTGACGGTCAGCGACATGCCAGGCTCGACGCTGGCAACATTAACTTCGATGGAAGCGAGTGCGAGCGTGGACGCATCAGGGCGCATCTGGTCGATGAAAGGCCATGCAACGGCGGCGGCGCCAACGGCACCGGCCATACCCGTCACAAGGTAAAGAAAATCGCGACGGGTGGGCTCACCCGACGCGTCATGGTCATTTACGTGCTCGCTCACCGCTACACCATCCTCTGCGCTAATTTCGTTGAAAATCGCATGAGTCCTCCCGCTCCGATTTGATCCAAGACAAACTCCATCCCCAGCGTCTTGGTCATGCATGCGCGAAGATAAAATCGCGCTTATATGTGTGATCGCAAAATATGCCCGACCTTGGCAAGAGGAAAGCACACAAAGCTGCCGTAATTTCGCCTTGAGCCGCATCTTTTTCGTCCGTTTTTGTCAGCCGGCTGTCCATCCAGCAACATTGTGTGCGGGCATGGGCCGTGCTAAGCGACATCCGGGAGCGCGAGAAGACGGGAATTTAAGCGTGAAAGCACGGCTCACCTGCATCGCCTCGACTGCGATCCTTGCGGCGCTTTTTTCCATAAGCTTCAGATATATCTATGATTTCTGGCTGCTCGCTTTCGTCACCAGCTTCCAGCTTCATATAGCGCTTCTGGCGTCGTTTGCCTCGGCAATCTGCCTTTGGGCATTGCGCTCGCGGCTGTTTGTCGCCCTTCTGGCCTGGTCGCTGGTTCTCACTGCGCATGGCGTCATCATGCAACAGGATTTCTCCACAGACGGGATTCATTCGTCATCGGCCAAGCCGTTCCGGCTGTTGTCCTTCAATGTGCTGAGAGAAAACCGCAGAAGCGCCGAATCAATTGCCGATGCCATCGTCGCCTCGCAGGCGGACGTGGTCTACGTCATGGAAGCAGCGGCCCTGCGAAGCGTCCTCCCCCGGCTTTCCCAGATCTATCCCTATCGTTTGGGTTGCGGCATCGCTGTCAGCGACTGCGATCTTCTTATGCTGTCGAAAAGACCGCTCATCGATGGCAAGATCGGCAGCCTCAGCTACGTCAGCCAGGAACGGGCAGGCCTTGCCCATATCGACCTTGAGGGCATAACGCTGACGCTTGCGCAGGTTCATCTGACAAAACCGTACTTCGACAAATATCATAGCGAAGAACTGAGCAAGCTTTCAGACATACTGGGCCAGATAGAGGGACCACTCATTCTCGGTGGTGATTTCAACTCCGCCAGCATCGTCCCCGATATGCGGGAGTTCATGGCGCAAACGCGCCTCCAGAAAGCGCCGTGGGAACCGGCAACATGGCCGATCCGCGCCGGACGCTTCGGCATCGCCATCGATCATATCTTCGCTCGCAAGCCAGCGACGCTGATGAGCGTCAAGCGTCTGCCAGACAATTTCGGCTCGAACCATTACGGGCTGATTGCCGACTTCATGATTACTGCCAAGACAGTCGACAGCGACTGACACCTCGCTCTATTCGAAAATCATCGAAATTCAAAGTATATCGAAGGAAATCTAAGTATTTCCCGAAATTTACTTATTCGGGAATCGGCACAGCTGACTTTTGCTGCCCCGCCTGATCGTTCGAAAAACGGCACAAATCCAGGCAATGTCCGTCTTACTTTTCGTCCCAAACAAGGAAAGTGAATTCCTCATCTCGTCCCACTAAAACAAAGCACGACGACCCTGCGTTTAACAATACGCAATACAATTAATTATTTTTTTAAAAATTATAAGTAATAAATATTCCGTAATATCGTCTCGCGCCTATGTGTTCAGCTTAGACGAATGTAGAAATTGTTTACCCATCCTGGGAGAGTTCTGTGCTGGTTCCAAAAACTGCAATTGCCCGAAATATGTTTGCTATTGTCGCCACCGGGGTTGCAACCACCGTAGCAACGGCAAGCATTCTGCTTTGGATGTCGTATCGCACGGTCGAGGAGCGTTCGGTTTCGGAAATGGTTGCCAATGCCCATTCCAGCGCCGAAAAAGTGCAGACCCATTTTGCCAGCATCAAGACGCTCGCCTGGAACATGCGGTCCTCGCTTTACGCAATGAAGCGGACTGGCACACCGAACCGCGATGGCATGACGGCATTCATGGAACGTCTTCTTTCGGACAACACTGCATTCGGCCTCAGCACGGGTTGGGAGCCCAACGCCTTCGACGGCAAGGACGCAGATTACGTAAACAAGCCGGGTCACGACGCGACGGGTCGCTTCATTCCTTATGTCGCGCGCGTCGATGGTAAGGTCACGCTCATGCCGCTGGTCGACTACGAAAAGCCCGGCGATGGCGACTACTATCTGGTGCCGAAGTCGAACGGCAAGGACATGCTCACCGAACCTTACGACTACAAGGTCGGTGACAAGGTGGTCAACATGACCTCCTTCATGACGCCGGTGATGATTGACGGCAAGTTTGCTGGCGTCGTTGGCGTCGATAGCGCGCTCGACGCTCTGGCCAGCGAGATGGCTAAGTTGAAGCCGTTGGGAGAGGGTTATGTCGCACTGCTGAGCCAGAAGGGCAATATAGTCAGCCATCCAGACAAGGCTACGCTGGGCAAGGCGCTTAAGGATTCCGGTCTCGATGCACAGGCTTGGCAGGCTTTGATCGCCAATCCGGAAAAGCCGCTGGAGATCGCCGACAAGGATGGTACGCCCTATCTCTCGGTCGCGGTCCCGGTTCCACTTGCTGAAGGCGCCACATGGTTTACCGTCGTCAGCGTTCCGAAAGCTGTCGTCTTTGCCGAGGTCACATCGCTTGCTATAACCTCCATTATCATCATCGCGACTGCCGCTGGGCTAATGGTTGTTGTAGGCTGGTTGCTGGCAACGCGCATGCGCAAACGTCTGGACAAAGTTATCGTAGCCACCAGCGAAATCGCTCGCGGCAAAACGGATGTAGATCTCTCGCAATCAGTTCACAAGGATGAAATCGGCGAGATGGCCCGTTCGCTGGCTGTGCTGCGCGATGCGACCCTCGCCAAGACCCGCCTGGAGACCGAGGCCGAACGTGACCGCGCAATAAGCGAAGCAGAACGTCGCGAGCGCGCCGAAGAAGCTGCCGAGCGCGAGCGTCAGACGCGTGCCGCCGTCGAAGCGCTGGCCGAAGGCCTGAACAAGCTCGCAGAAGGTGACATGACCCACAGGATCGATACCGCCTTCGCAGGCTCCCTCGATCAGCTACGCCATGATTTCAACGCTGCAGTGATGAAACTCCAGGCCGCCCTGCGCTCGGTTGGCGATAACGCCAATGCGATCCGCGCCGGTTCGTCGGAAATTCGATCGGCCTCCGACGATCTGGCCAAACGTACGGAACAGCAGGCGGCATCTGTCGAGGAAACTGCGGCAGCATTCGAGGAAATTTCCACGACACTGCGGGATGCCACCAAACGCGCCGAAGACGCAGGCTTGCTTGTCGAGCAGACAAGGCTCGGTGCGGAGACGTCGGGAGCAGTTGTCCAGCGTGCCGTGGACGCGATGTCCGGCATCGAGTCCTCATCTAGAGAAATTTCCAACATCATCGGCGTCATCGATGAAATCGCCTTCCAGACGAACCTTCTTGCGTTGAACGCAGGTGTGGAAGCCGCACGTGCTGGCGAAGCAGGCAAGGGCTTTGCCGTCGTTGCCCAGGAAGTGCGCGAACTGGCGCAGCGCTCTGCCAATGCCGCCAAAGAGATCAAGGCGCTGATTACCAAATCAGGAACCCAGGTGACATTGGGCGTGGAACTTGTTGGTGAGACCGGCAATTCCCTGCTTCAGATCATCAATCAGGTTCAGGAAATCGACCGGAACGTGACAGCGATCGTCTTGTCGTCACGCGAACAGTCGACGGCCCTGAAAGAAGTCAGCGAAGCGGTCAATAACATCGATCAGGCAACGCAGAAGAATGCTGCAATGGTGGAAGAACAGACCGCCGCGAGCCACTCGCTCGCAAGCGAGGCAGATGAGCTGACCCGGCTGATATCGCAGTTTCGGATCGGGAACACTCAGGTTTCCGAGGCAGCACGTCCGGTCGCCGCCTCAGCAACGGAACATCCCCCCATCGCCTCCGCTGCCCGCGCACTCGGCAACCGTCTCGCCAGTGCCTTTGGCGGCGGCAGAGCCACAGCGTCCAATGCGGCAGCAAAAGAGTGGGAAGAATTCTAATATCTGCAAAACAGAGCAGCAGGGCGGGCTCTGCGAGCGACCGCCCTTTTTTTGCTCATACGATAGTGGCAAAGCTTGAAATGAGAATGGAAGTCATGACGCAGCGGAGCCGCATCTAACCGACGCGTCTCGGATGCCCGGGACTGGGCTCAAGATCTTATTCTCCTTCAGCATCCAGAAACCCACCGGACTGACGCGCCCAGAGGTCCGCGTAAAGCCCGCCGCTCGCTACCAGTTCGCTATGGGTACCCTGCTCGACGATCCGCCCGGCATCCATCACCACCAGCCTGTCGAGCGCGGCGATCGTTGACAGACGATGCGCGATTGCCAGCACCGTCTTGCCCTTCATCAACGCGTCGAGATTGCTCTGGATCGCCGCTTCCACTTCGGAGTCGAGCGCAGACGTCGCCTCGTCCAGAATAAGGATCGGCGCGTCCTTCAGCATGACGCGGGCAATCGCGATGCGCTGACGCTGACCACCGGAAAGCTTGACGCCGCGTTCGCCCACATGGGCGTCGAAGCCCTTGCGGCCTCGCTGGTCTTCGAGCCGCGCGATGAAATCGTCGGCCTGCGCCCGACGTGCGGCTTCCAGCAACTCCTCATCGGTCGCGTCCGTCCGGCCAAACATGATGTTGTCGCGAATGGAGCGGTGCAAAAGCGAGGTATCCTGCGTCACCATGCCGATATGGGCGCGCAACGTCTCCTGTGTCACATGGGCAATATCCTGCCCATCGATCAGGATGCGCCCCTGCTCCACGTCATAGAAGCGCAAAAGCAGATTGACGAGTGTCGACTTGCCGGCGCCCGAGCGCCCCACGATACCGACCTTTTCGCCCGGCGCGATGGTGAGGTTGAGGTGGTCGATGACACCCTTGCCGCGTCCATAGTGGAAGCTGACATCATCGAACTGGACGCTCGGCGTCGTCACCTCGAGCGGCTTTGCGTCCGCCGCATCGACAAGGCCGATCGGCTGCGAGATCAGTTCGGCGGCGTTCTGCACCGTGCCGAAATTGCGCATGATGCCGTTGAACTGCGTCATCAGCCGCCCGAGGAGGAAGTTGAGCCGCAGCACCAAGGCAAGCGTGAAGGCCACAGCACCGGAGCTGATCTTGCCGGATAGCCAGAGATCGATGCAAAGGGCGGCCATCGACGTAATCATGATGCCCGATAGCAGCGCCATGGACGCCCGGACCCCCGTGATGAAGCGGGTAAAGGTCATGGTGGTGCGCTGGAAGGTATCGAAGCCCTGGCGCATATAGCGGTCATTGGCATCAGCGCGGCCAAAGAGGCGCAGCGTCTGGATGTTGCTATAGGCATCTACCATGCGCCCGTTCAGCATGGAGGCGGCTTCCGCGGTCTCGCGCGAATGGAAGCGAATGCGCGGCACGAAATAGCGCGCCAGCATGGAGAAGATGCCGACCCAAAGCACCACCACCAGTCCAAGCCGCCAGTCCAGCCCGCCGATCAGGAAGAGCATTGACACCGAATAGATGCCGACGAACCAGACGCTCTCCATCAGCGACGTAACGAGGTCCCCTGCCGCCTGCCCGCCCGACCAGACCTTGGTGACGATACGACCGGAGAAATCGTTCTGGAAGAAGCTCAGCGATTGCCGCGCGACATGCATATAGGACTGCCAGCGCACAAGGTTGTAGAAACCCGGCGTGATGATCTGCTGATCGACGAGCGCCGTCAGCATGGTAACGACGAAGCGCACCACAGCGATCAGGAACAGCATTCCGATCAGTTCATAGCCGTGGCTCGCCAGCAGGCCAGACCAGCCATCGCCCGGCTTGACGGTCGAAAGAATATCGACGAGCCGCCCGACGAACCAGAAGAGCGCCGCTTCGATCGCCGCCGTCAATCCACCGAGCACCAGCATGGCAAAGAACGGCGCCTTGGCCTGACGGAGATAGAACCAGATGAAAGCGAATGTGCTTTCCGGGGGCCTCAGATCGTCCTTGCGGGCGAAGGGCTCGATCCAGTTTTCGAAATAGTGGAAAACACGGGTGATGATCATATTGATTGTATAGGCGGATTCTTGAGAGGGGCAAAGAACAGGGCAGATTATATTTCGGTAATGCGGCCCCACAAGATCGATCGGTTGTTGGGCCAGAAGTGACCATCTGTAATGAAAAAAGGCGGGAGATGTTCCCGCCCTTAGGATTGATCGGCCCGCAATCTGGTCAGAATTCCGTCCAGCTGTCCTCAGCAACCGCCACCGCCGCAGAACCCCGCCCTGCAAAGGCAGAAGCAAGTCGCTGGCCCATCGCGCGGGCTGGCGATCGTTGTGCCGGCTGGTTGGATGCCTGGACCGGCTGGGAGAGGGGCCGGGCCACAGCCCCCTCTTCCAGCTTGAACTGGGAGAGAAGCGCCATCAGCGAAGCCGCTTGCGTTGCAAGACCATAGGTCGCAGCGCTCGATTGCTCCACCATGGACGCATTCTGCTGCGTGCCCTGGTCCATCTGGTTGACGGCCGAGTTGATTTCAGAAAGCCCGGTGGACTGTTCGCGGGCAGAGGCAACGACGGCTGCCACGTTCCTGTTGATCTCCTGAACCTCCGCCACGATCGCTTCAAGCGCCTGCCCTGTTTCGCCAACCAGCGTCACGCCGTCACGCACCTGCTCGCCGGATCTTGTGATCAAGACCTTGATTTCCTTCGCCGCACTTGCCGAACGCTGGGCAAGCTCGCGCACTTCCTGAGCAACGACGGCAAAGCCCTTGCCCGCTTCCCCGGCCCGGGCTGCCTCCACGCCTGCGTTGAGCGCCAGCAGATTGGTCTGGAAAGCGATGTCGTCGATCACGCCGATAATGTTGCTGATCGCATTCGAAGAGTTCTGGATTTCGGTCATGGCGGTCACGGCTTTCCGCACGACCTCGCCGGATCGTTCGGCACCGGCCCTGGTCTTCGCCACCAGTTCACCGGCATCACCCGCCTTGACGGCGGAATCCTTCACCGCCGTCGTCACCTGCTCAAGCGCTGCAGCGGTTTCCTCCACCGATGCGGCCTGCTGTTCGGTGCGTCTGGAGAGATCATCGGTGGCCGAGCGGATCTCATTGGCGCCAGCATCGATCATTCTCGCATTTTCACCCACCGAGCGAAGTGCTGCCTGCAGCTTTTCGACCGAGTCGTTGAAATTCAGCCGCACACCATCCAACTGGCTGACGAAGGGCGTCTCGAGCCGGAAGGTCATGTCGCCATCGGCAAGGTGCTTCAGGCCATCGGCAAGACCATCCACCGCAAACGTCACGTCCGCAGCCTCCTTCGCCTTCTGCTTCTCGCGCGCCACCCGCTCCTGTTCGCTGAGACTGCGATTGGCTTCCGCTTCCCGCTCAAGTCGCTCACGCTCCAGCGCATTGGCGCGGAAGACGCAGACGGCGGCAGCCATTTCACCGATCTCGTCGCTGCGCTGCCCATGGGGAATGTCTCTTGCGGTATCGCCCGCCGCAAGCGCATTCATCGCCCAGGTAATGTCGGTGATCGGCCTCGCAATCCGGAAGAGCGACAGAAGCGCCGCGCCAATCGCAATGATGCTCACCGCAATGAGAGCCGTCATCGTGGCTTCCAGAGCAAAGTCCGAGGCATCTTTCAGATGCTGATGGGACTGAGCCGTCAAAACCTTGTTCGCGGCAATCAGCGCATTGATGGCCTTGGTCGACGCATCCGCCGCAGGATTCATCCGCGCGGTCCTGAGCGCCATCGCCTCATCCACTTTGGAGGCAGCAAGGAGGCTGACGAACTCGCTGCCCGCCTTCTCGTAATCGCCGACAGCCGCTGAAAGCGCCTCGAAGACGTGCTTTATCTCGGGAACGACCACTGTCGAACCATAAGCGTCGAAGGCCGCCTGCCGCGCCGCGATCGCGGACTGAAGTGGTACGGATGCTTTTTGGACATCGTCCGGCGTTTTGGCGCTGAGAAGAACGGCATATTCCCGGCGCACATCGCCGAAGCTTCGATCCATATCGCCAATAAGAAGTGTGCGCTCAAGCCGGTTCGCCAGCTGTGTGCCCTCCTCTTTCATTATGCTCATGGAATAGATTGCCAGCCCGCCCTGTATCGCTCCCAAGACAATCAACAGCGTGAAGAGTGCAGGCAAAAGAAGTTTAATTTTCATTCTGAACAAGCGCATGACACCCCCAATAGTAGAATAGATATCCGAAAACGAACAATTCAAACTACTATTACGAGTGATTATTAAAGATAATGTTATTGATAAATATCAAGAAAAGAGAAGACACTTCAAAAAAATAAGGTCCCCACATGATGATGCGGGGACCCAATACTTCGGTATACTGATTATGCCAGACTCAGGTTATAGAGACTTCCTATTCGCCCGCTGCTTTCATCTCCGGCTCCTCGTCGGCAATGAAGCCACCGGACTGGCGCTGCCACAGATCGGCATAGATGCCGCCATGGGCCACCAGTTCGGAATGCGTTCCGGCCTCGACGATCTTGCCCTTGTCGAGAATGATCAATCGATCCATCTCGGTCAGTGTCGAAAGCCGATGCGCGATCGCAATCACCGTCTTGCCTTCCATCAGCGCAAACAGGTTTTCCTGGATGGCCTGCTCGACTTCCGAGTCCAGCGCCGAGGTCGCCTCGTCGAGAATGAGGATTGGCGCATTCTTCAAGAACACACGCGCAATCGCGATACGCTGACGCTGACCGCCGGACAGCTTGACGCCGCGCTCGCCAACCTGCGCATCGAGCGCGTGGCGGCCATGCATGTCCACCAGCGTTTCGATGAAGTCCCAGGCATTGGCACGCTTGGCCGCAGCGATGATCTCCTCGTCGCTTGCACCCGGATGACCATAGGCGATGTTGTCGCGAATGGAGCGGTGCAAAAGTGAGGTATCCTGCGTCACCACGCCGATCAGGCTGCGAAGGCTGTCCTGCGACACGTGCGAGATGTCCTGCCCGTCAATGGTGATCCTGCCGCCCTCCAGATCGTAGAAGCGCAACAGAAGATTCATCAGCGTCGTCTTGCCGGCACCGGAGCGCCCGACGAGACCGACCTTTTCACCCGCCTTGATATCCAGCGTCAGCCCATCGATGACACCCTTGTTCTTTCCGTAGTGGAAACGGATGTCGTCGAACAGGATTGCGCCCTTGTGTGCGCTTAAGCTTGGTGCGTTTGCAGCATCGACGATATCGTGCGGCTTGGTCATCATCGACATGCCGTCATAGACGGTGCCGATGTTTTCAAACAGCGCGGTCACTTCCCACATGATCCACTGCGACATGCCGTTGACGCGCATGGCAAGGCTGATGGCAATGGCGACCGAACCGGCGGTCACCGAGCCCTGCATCCAGAAGTAAAGACCAAGGCTCGCCGTCGAGAACATGACGATCGCATTGTTGATGTCGATCAGCATGTTGAAGCCGGAAATCTTGCGCATCTGGCGGTGAACGGTTCCAAGGAACACGTCCATGCCCTCCCGCGCATAAACCTCCTCGCGCCCCGCATGCGAGAACAGCTTGATGGTGGAGATGTTCGTGTAGCTATCCACGATACGGCCCGTCATCATCGAACGCGCATCCGCCTGTTCCTGCGCCAACCGGCCAAGCTTCGGCACGAAATAGGTCAGGATGCACAGATAGATACCGAGCCATGCGAGCAAGGGAATGACCAGGCGCCAGTCGGCGGCCGCCACCATGAACAGCATCGAAATGACGAAGCTGATCGCGTAGACGAAAACGTCGATGATCTTCAATGCCACTTCGCGGATGGCGAGCGCCGTCTGCATGACCTTTGTCGATACGCGCCCCGCAAACTCGTTGGCGAAGAACGTCATGGAGTGGCGCAGCAGATACCGGTGCATCCGCCAGCGCGCGATCATGCCGAAATTGCCGGCCAGCGTCTGATGCATGGTCATGGTGTGGATCGAGCCCATCAATGGCAAGCCGATCAGAACCAGCGCACCCATCCCGACAAGATGCCAGCCCTCATCCGCAAAGAAGGTCTCGCGGTTGGCGGTGGAGAGCCAATCGACGATGCTTCCAAGGAACTTGTAGAGCATGGCTTCGGCAATCGCGATGCCCATGGACATCAGACCAAGCAGAAGAAGCCATGGCCATGCCGGTTTCACGTAGTGCCACATGAAGGCAATCAGCGTCTTCGGCGGTGTCGACGGCGTGGACGAAGGAAATGGATCGAGTCGTTTTTCAAACCAGCCAAACATGAGGCTAAGCTCCGAATAGAATACCCCGAAAGAACATGCGCAATGGACATGAAGCGCCACCGCCAGAACGGGAAAACACATGGAACGCGGCCGTAACAGCCACATGACGAAATTTTAAATCGGAAAAATGCGGGAGACCCGCAAAGACACACCTAGGCCTGAAACGGCACCACAAAGCCCGGGAGGCGATATCGATTGTGCTGATCCATCTGAACCTCCTATGGCTGGTGTTGAAGATGAGGCCTTGTAGCTCAAAATATAATCATTGACCAGATGTAAACGGCTGCACATCCAAGATTGTGTCGTGCACGCGCCAGGTTGTGGTGTTTGAGTGACATCAAGGTAGCCCTTTGACTGGCCATCGAGAGCCCTCCATGCTAACCGCCTCCACCTCGTCGAAAACAGGAACGCCATCATGTCCAACATCAGGATCGCCCTTTATCAGCCGGATATTCCAGGCAATACCGGCACGATCCTGCGGCTTGCGGCCTGTCTTGGCGTCGGCGTCGACATCATCGAGCCCGCAGGCTTCGATATCTCCGACCGCAACCTGAAGCGCGCGGGCATGGATTATATCGCTTCGGCCGCACTCGTTCGCCATGTCAACTGGGAGCGGTTCGAAGAGTGGCGCGCCACAACCGGACGGCGCCTGGTCCTGGCGTCCACAAAGGCTGCCCTGCCCTATACGAAGGTGGAGTACCGACAGGACGATATCCTGCTCTTTGGTCGGGAGAGCGCCGGGGTGCCTGACCACGTGCATGACAAGGCGGATGAGCGGGTTCTGATCCCGATGGTGGAAGGCCAGCGTTCGATCAACGTCGCCATGTCGGCGGCAATGATCACCGGCGAAGTTCTTCGTCAAACATTTTGGCCATAAATTTCAGGAAATTCTGAAAAGATTGTTTCAGAAACCTCTGTACCACTGAACTTTTCGTCCCTATGTTGGTTAGCCAACGAAAGATTTCCCGCTCGATTTCTTCCTGCCCGCCGCACGCGCTCGGCGACGAAGACCTCGTGCAAGGCTATTCTTCGATCATGACCGAATAGACGGAAAGGAGTGGCCGCTCATGGAATCCACCATCGTTATCGTCAATTTGCTCGGAGCGGTCGCGCTGCTGCTGTTCGGTCTGACGCAGGTCAAGGATGGCGTCACGCGAGCCTTCGGGCTGAAGCTTAGAACCATCCTTGCCACCAGCACCCGCAACGGGCCCCGCTCCTTCGTCTCCGGCTTCTTCGCGACCATCGCGCTCCAGAGTTCGACCGCCACAGCACTCACCGTCGCCTCCTTTGCCGAGCGTGATCTGATCCGCCCGCGCATGGCGCAGATCGTTCTCCTCGGCGCCAATGTCGGCACCGCCGTCACCGCCTGGATTTTCGCAACCGGTGTGGCATGGCTGTCGCCTCTCCTCATTCTGTCCGGCATCGTGCTGCGCAAGGGCAACTCCAATGCCCGTCAGGGTGGCGGCACGGCCCTCGTCGGTGTCGGGCTGATGCTGCTTTCGCTGCATCTCTTAAGCAACGCCACCGAGCCGATGCGCGCATCACCCGCACTCGGCGCCTTCATCGGCCTGCTCGACGATGCCTGGCCGGTTGCACTGCTTCTGTCGGCAGCCATGGCCTTCTTCTCCTCTTCCAGCCTTGCGATGGTCGTGCTGATCCTGTCGCTGGCTTCGGCCGGCATTCTGTCCACGGGGCTCATCATCGTTCTCGTTCTTGGCGCCAATCTCGGCGGGGCGATCCCGCCGGTCATTGCCACGATGAGCGGCCCTGCCGCCGCGCGGCGCATCACGCTCGGCAATCTCGTTATCCGTGCCATCGGCTGCGCCATCGCCATGCCGCTTGCCTCCTATGGCGCGATCGCGCTGCAACAACTGCCGCTGTCTGAAAGCATGCTGCCGGTGGATGCCCATCTGATCTTCAACATTCTGCTGACGATCGTTGCATGGCCGCTCTCAGGCTTCGTCTCCGATTTCATGGCTAAGGTCGTGCCAAGCGATGTGCAGAGCGATGATGGCCCGCGCTTTCTCGATAAGGATGCGCTCGATACGCCGGTCGTCGCGCTGGCCAATGCCACGCGCGAAGTTCTGGTCATCGGCGATACGATCGAGCGCATGCTGATCCGCGCCGAAAACGCCTTCAAGCACAACGACCTGGCACCGCTTGCCGAAATCGCAATGCTGGAAAAGAAGGTGGACCAGCTACAGCAGGAGGTGAAGATCTACCTCTCGCAGCTTGGCCGCAAGGGACTGGACGAAAATGATGCCCGCCGTTCGATCACGGTCATCGACTACGCCATCAATCTCGAACATATGGGCGATATCATCGAGAAAGGCCTGTGCGAGCAGATCCGCAAGAAGATCCTGAACGGCTTCAAGTTCTCCGATGAAGGCTATGACGAATTGAAAACGCTCTTCGACATGACCATCGAGAACCTGCGCGCCGCCCAAAGCATCTTCGTGACCGGCGACCTGTCGCTTGCCCGGCGGCTGATGGAAATCAAGATCGATATCCGCCGCCTCGAAAAGCGCTCCTCAGGCCGTCATCTGGAACGCCTGCGCGACGGCTTGATGGAGAGCCTGCAGACCAGCTCGCTGCATCTCGACATGCTGCGAGACCTGAAACGCATCAACGCCCATATCGTCTCGGTCGCGCATCCCATTCTGGATGAAAGCGGCATTCTGGGCGAGAGCCGCCTTCGCACCGCCGAGACGCGGGCGTAAGGGCTTGGCGGCAAGGTTTTTGGCGGACTCTGCCATCCGCGCCACCCATCGCCTTCATCCTCGGGCTTGACCCGAGGATCCATCTTTATCCAACGATCTCATGAGGGTGTAAATCCTCGGGTCAAGCCCGAGGATGACGGCACTGAGTGTGGACAGTCCCGGCAAAACAGCGACCGCCCCTCAGTCCGCCGAGGGCAAACGCCGCATGGTGAACTCGATCTGGTCGCCTTCCAGCTGCCGCCAGCTTTCCACTTCCGTCCAGTAAGCAGCCTTTGGATATTCCTCGAACCATTCTTTCGCCTTGGCACGGGCTTCGGCCCGCGTCATGCAGAATGTCTGGCGCACGAACATGCCGCTTTTCTGGTTTTTGGGTACGCCGCCATCGCGGTCGCGGCGGTGCGCGGCGATCCTGCGTTTCAAGCCTTCAAGCGGTGGCGGTCCGGTAAATTTCGTCATGCCAATACCTCTGATCCTCAAAAGATAGTGCGCGACTGCCCGCTTGGCGAGTCGAAATCGCATCCGCAACCCATGGCGATCACCTTTTGTTGGGACGTCATTTCCGTGCGCAAAACCGCTACACACTTCTGATGGAAATGCTCTAAATCGACAGAACAAAATCGAATCGCATGAAGGAGACCGGATATGGAACGCCCCGTTTTGCCAAAGGGCCTGCCGGACGACATCGAGGACAAGAAGGCGATCGCCAAAGCCTGGTTCGAGAGCCTGCGAGACACGATCGTCGCCTCCTTCGAGACCATCGAGGATGAGCTTCAGGGTCCGCTCTCCGATCAGCCGCCGGGACGCTTCGTTCAGAAGAAATGGCTGCGCGATGAAGGCCAAGGCGGCGGCGGCATCATGTCGATGATGGAAGGCCGGGTGTTCGAGAAAGTCGGCGTCCACACCTCTACCGTTCATGGCGAATTCTCGGAGGAATTCCGCAAGCAGATGCCGGGCGCCGACGAGGACCCAAGCTTCTGGGCGTCCGGCATTTCGCTGATCGCCCATCCGGTCAATCCCAATGTGCCAGCCGTGCACATGAACACACGCATGGTGGTGACGACCAGCCACTGGTTCGGTGGCGGCGCCGATCTGACGCCGGTCCTCAACCGTCGCCGCACCCAGGACGATCAGGATACGCAGCTCTTTCACCGCGTCTTCGAGATCACCTGCAACCGACACGCGGTCGCCGACTATCCGCGCTACAAGCAATGGTGCGATGAATATTTCTTCCTCAAGCATCGCAACGAGCCGCGCGGCATCGGCGGCATCTTCTTCGACTGGCTGCACCCGGATGAAGACAAGGGCGGCTGGAATGCCAATTTCGCCTTCGTTCAGGATGTCGGCCGCGCGTTCAACCTTGCCTACCCCAAGATCGTACGCGGCAATTTCAATCAGCCATGGACCGAAGAAGACCGTGACGAACAGCTGATTCGCCGTGGTCGCTACGTGGAATTCAATCTTCTCCACGATCGCGGCACGATTTTCGGCCTGAAGACCGGGGGCAATGTCGAGTCGATCCTGTCGTCTCTCCCGCCTGTCGTGCGCTGGCCTTAAAAAAAATCAAGCAATCACGAAAATTTTGATCGTCCTTCGCGTGAAGTGGCGGTTTTTTGAAAAATTGACCCTATCGCAAAAATCGGGCGGTGATAGTCTTTGAGGGCTAGATGGACTGGAGGAGCTATCGTCATGATTACTTCGAACAGCATGCCCATTTCTAACGTTGACGGCAAACAGCCGCGCATCATCCCCACATCAGAACTGATCGACCGGCTGGCCACGGAAATGCGCGAGACGGGAGATCGCGAACTGCCGCTGTCGTTCTATGTCGAGCAGGTGAAGCGCAAGCTGGCCAATGAAAACGCCGCCAATGACGACAAGGTGAATGAGAAGACTGGCCCTGCCGTTGCAACGTCCTCAGTCTTTGCTTGCTGGGCTTTGCCCGAGCAGGGTTGAAGATGACCGATATTTCTGGCGCGCCTCGCTCGCAGGTGCGGCGCGTCAGGATAACACCCCTCATAGTTTCAGCTTAAAATTTCATAGAAAATTAACATCCGCACCCCAGAAACTGGATTTCTGTTTCTAGGAGTTGCGATTTGCCATATTCACGCGCGCTTGCCCCGCAGGAGTTGTTAAACGAGGCCGTTGATCTGAGGTCGGTGCCGACCCGGCGTCATGTGGCACAACATCCTTTCATGGAGAGACTGCGCAAGGCCGTGCCGTTTGACTTCTTTGCTGTAGCGGGACTCGATTTGGACGGATATCGCTTCGGTAGCGGGTTCTCGATCGACACGGACGTGCCGCCGGCATTTCTTGATGCCTATTACGGCGACGATCTTCTGAAAGCCGACCCATTCGTTCAAGCCTCCGTAACGGCAACAGATGTCATCATCGACGAGAAGGTTTACGAGCAGGCAGCTCCACCGCAGCGGCTGATCTATCTTGCACGCACCTTCGGCGTTCTGAACCGGACGTTGTTTCCGATACGGCGGGGCGACGTTGTCTTCGGCGCAATAACCTTCTCGAGAGCGACGCCGTTCGATCAGGATGAAATCAGCTTCCTCAAGGAGCAGGCGGAAGTGACGCACCGCGTGATCACGCGTCCGATCATGGAAAAGTTCTCGGCTCAGACCCTGAAACTGAGCGAGGGCGAAATCGTCTGTCTACGATATGCCAGCCTTGGCAAGACGACGGATGATATCGCGAAATCGAGCGGCTATACGCCCGATACGGTGAACAGCTATATCAAGACGGCTATCCGCAAGCTTGGCGCAGACAATCGTGTTCACGCAATTGCCGAAGCCATCCGCCGCGGTCTGATCCATTAGGGCCGGTCGCGATCTGTCAGGCTCGCTCGCCCTGACTTAAGTCCTGTTTGATCGGACGGCGTTTTCGCCCCGCCAATTCTGCGCCGCTTATTTTATGTCTCTGCGTCAAGCGACAGCAGCGGCCCGAACACCGAAGTCGATTTCCGGAAAGCACCATGCGTAGATCAAAGAAGATAGAGTTTCCTTTGCGCATCCAATACTGCGCACGGCGCTCTATGAGCCACTTATTGGGCAAACCGCATAATTTATGAGCAAAAGCTCAATTGCGGATATTGGCATTAAGCCTTTGGCAACAATTGACCCCTAAAACTGGGGGCGACAGGACGAAAGTAGCTCTCAAAACAATTGGTCGCCCTGCCTGTATTGCGTTTAACAGCCGTGGCCAAACTGACCGAGATCGATAGGGATCAGGCACCCGAGCCTCCGGCAGATAGGGAGTGTCTTGAGAATGATGTCTTTGAGTTTCTCGAACGACGCCAAAGCCGTTTTGGCTGCAATGAGTAAATCGCAAGCGATTATCGAATTCGATATGACCGGCAAAATCCTGACGGCGAATGAGAATTTTTGTAAAGCGCTCGGCTATGAGCTGAGCGAAATCGTTGGCCAACACCACCGCATCTTCGTCGATCCGGCTGAAGCCGCCAGCGCAGATTACAGACAATTCTGGAGCGAACTCGCCGCCGGCAGGTTCGATCGCCGCCAATACAAACGGATCGCCAAAGGCGGAAAGGAAGTCTGGATCGAGGCATCCTACAATCCGGTGTCGCGCGGCGGCAAATTCTACAAGGTGGTCAAATTCGCAACCGACATCACCGAGCAGAAATTGAAGTCTGCCGAGGATGCAGGCAAGCTCGATGCTCTTTCCCGCTCGCAGGCCGTGATCGAGTTTACACCGACAGGCGAAATTCTGACAGCCAATCAGAACTTCCTGACGGTGCTCGGCTATCAGCTGGCCGAGATTAAGGGCAAACACCACTCCATGTTCTGCGACAAGGCCTATGTCGGCAGCAACGACTACCAGAATTTCTGGGCGCGCTTATCGGCAGGAGAATTTGTCGCAGACGAGTTTCTGCGCATCGGCAAGGGTGGCAGAAAGGTTCATATCCAAGCGTCCTATAATCCGATCTTGGACATGAACGGTAACGTCTTCAAAGTAGTCAAGTTCGCGACCGATGTCACGGCTCGCGTAGACAACGTGGACTTGCTTGCGGCGGCGCTACAGAGCGTCGCGGAAGGCGATCTGACACAGCAGCTTTCAACACCGTTCCTGCCGGCGCTTGAGAAACTCCGCACGGATTTCAACATTGCGGCCACGAAGCTCTGCTCAGCAATGGAAGCGGTGTCGGAGAACGCAAGCGCCATAGCGGCCGCGTCCCAGGAAATCCGATCTGCCTCTGACGATTTGTCCCGCCGGACGGAACAGCAGGCCGCGTCCGTCGAAGAAACGGCGGCGGCTCTTGAGGAAATAACCACGACCGGTTCGGATTCCAGCCAGCGCGCGCAGGAAGCAGGGCAGCTTGTCCGCAAGACGAAGGACAATGCAGAGCGTTCCGGTCTTGTGGTTCGCCAGGCCGTCGATGCAATGGGCAAGATTGAATCCTCTGCGTCCGAAATTGCCAATATTATTGGCGTCATCGATGAAATTGCCTTTCAAACCAACCTTCTGGCATTGAATGCCGGCGTTGAAGCGGCACGCGCCGGAGACGCAGGCAAGGGTTTTGCCGTCGTCGCGCAGGAAGTTCGCGAACTTGCGCAGCGCTCGGCGAAGGCCGCCAAGGAAATCAAAGGTCTAATCAGCGCCTCGAATGGACACGTCAAGAGCGGCGTGGCTCTTGTTGGCGAGACAGGAAAGGTCTTGGAGGAGATCGTCGGGCAGGTCGTCCACGTCGATGCGAATGTCGTCGCTATTGTCGAGGCCTCAAGGGAACAGGCGACAGGGCTGAAAGAAATCAACACCGCCGTCAACACGATTGATCAGGGTACGCAGCAAAATGCTGCCATGGTCGAAGAAACTTCAGCTGCGGCCCACAGCCTTGCAAAAGAGGCAGAAGCGCTCTTCCAGCTGTTGTCTCAGTTCAAGATCGGCTCAAACGCACCCGCGCGCCGTTCTATGCCAGTGCCTGTATCAGGCGCATCGCGTCCCGTGGCGTCCCAGCCCCGGCAGATGGTGGCAAAGATATCAAATGCTTTCCAAGGCAATGCCGCGATCAAGACTGAAAGTTGGGAGGAGTTCTGATGTCCAACCTTAGGCAAAACATGAACGGTCTGACGACACTCGATATCATCGCCTTCCAGCTTGGGGAGCAGACCTTCTGCATCGAAACGACCTCTGTTCGCGAGATCCGTGGATGGGCTTCCTCGACACCGCTACCGCATGCCTCGCCGGAAGTTCTCGGGATCATCAATCTCCGGGGCACGGTCATCCCGACGATCGATCTGTCGCGCAAACTCGGTATGCGCTCAGGCGAGACAACGGAAAGGAGCGCCATCGTCGTGGTAGAGGTGAGCGGCATGCCTTTAGGATTGGTGGTCGATCAGGTGACCGACATGCTGTCTGTTACCTCCGATCAATTGCAGCCGACACCGTCCGTCGCCAGCTCCTTCGATAGGTCCTGGTGCGCAGGCATCATTACCCACATATCGGGCATGATATGTTTTCTCGATCTCCACGCCATGTTTGCATCGAGTGATGCGCTGGCAGCTTGACGCGTCACCGCACGTGCCCAGGCAGAATGCCTTAACACGTCCGCAACGCATATTCGGCAATATACATAAACATTGGGAAGATGCATTCCCATACGACCGGCATGATGCCATTTCTCAGCGCGAGGCAGAAACGTCATGCCGTCCATGCATCCAAACCGTGCCGAATGGGAAGCGATCGTCTGGCTTCTCGCATTTGCGACCATCTATGGCGCTGCTATGTTTTTCAACGGCCACGAAGTTCTTGACGCGTTGTTCCGCGCTTATGAGGACTACAATCTTGACGAGATATTCACTGCGCTCAATATAGCTGGCGGGCTCGGTCTGATTTACTCGGTGCTTCGCATCAAGGACATGTCCAGGGAAATCCAACTGCGCGTAACGGCTGAGAAAAACGTAGACTGGATTGCCTGCCATGATCCGCTGACGGAGCTGCCGAACAGGAGGTTGCTGGAGATCGCCCTCTTAAAGCTTCTAACCCTATCTCACAGGCAACGAAGTGCGATCTTCAGTCTCGACCTGGACGGGTTCAAAAAGGTGAATGATCTTCTCGGCCACGAGCATGGAGACCAGGTGCTGAAGGTCGTGGCAAAACGGCTCTGTTCGATGTTCCCAGAAGACAATGTCTATCGGCTGGGTGGCGATGAATTTGTGGTGGTGGTCGAGAGAAAGGGCAATCAGGATCTGTCTGCCCTGGGAAAACGCATGGTTGTTGCGATCAGTAAACCCATAGCCATCAATGGCGCGACTGTTGAGATTGGTGCGAGCATTGGATTTGCTCGTATCCCGGAAGACAGCGCTTTCCCGGCAGAAGCCATCCAATACTCCGATTGCGCGATGTATGCGGCCAAGAAAATCGGCCGCAACATCGTCAAGGCCTTCGCGCCGGAAATGCAGGAAGAGTTGATCAAGAAAATTCAGATGGAAGCGGACCTGAAGCTTGCCATGAAGCTGGGGAAAATCCGCCCATACTATCAGCCACTGGTTGATCTGAAGACACAAGAGGTTGTTGGCTACGAGGCACTTGCCCGTTGGGAAAGAGAGCCTGGCAAATTCGTCTCCCCGTGCGAATTCATCCCTTTGGCGGAAAACGCTGGACTGATTGTGGAGCTGACCGACCAGTTATTCCGCATTGCCTGCCAGGATGCGTTATCATGGCCCCCTCACACCGTTCTGTCCTTCAATATCTCTCCGGTCCAGCTCAGCGACAGACTGCTTGGACTGCGTATTCTCAAGGTGCTTGACGAGGTCGGCCTTCCTGTGCATCGCCTGGAACTTGAGGTCACTGAGAGTGCTCTCATCAACGACGCCGAAACGGCGCGCCACGTTCTTGACGATCTTGTCAAATCCGGCATCAAAATCGCTCTGGATGACTTTGGGACGGGCTATTCCAGTCTTTCGCAGCTATCAAACTATCAGTTCAATAAAATCAAGATCGACAGAAGTTTTGTGGCATCATTCGAAGAATGCGACCGGCAGGAAAAAATCGTTCGGGCAATCATTGCGCTTGGGATCGGGCTCGGGGTTAAAATCACCGCAGAGGGCATCGAGGACGCATCACAGCTCCGGCGGCTTCAGGACCTCGGATGCGATATCGGTCAAGGCTACCTCCTTGGAAAACCTCGCCCCATCGAGGAAACGCTGGCGGTCTCTGAACGACAGATCGCTTGAGCCGATTGAGCATGGGATCAATCGGACGCACAACGCCAGGAACATAACCCTGTCGCGACCGTTTGAACGTCAGGCCGGTTGCAACAGTGACCCTGGCCGACAATCCATATAGGGAGGCTGTTATGAGACTTTTCGAATGTGGAACATTGGTGCCCGGTTGCGAATGGCACACCCGCGCCGATGAAGACGCCGAGGTCATACGCCGCAGCGTCGAGCACATGCGCCAGGCCCATGGCGAAACCATCATCCGCGAAAACATGGTCGAAAACATCAAGGCCCGTATTCGCGATCAAAACCAGGTCGAAGCCTGAGCTTCGACGCGCCCAATTACGCAGCACCCCGGACGTTGTCCGGGGTGACGTTATGAGCGCTGCTGCAGTTTCGTCCCCAGGCGTGCAAGCAACGTCTCACGGTCCGCTGCGAAGTTGCCATCCACCCACGCCGCTTCGAGTTCACCCAGAACCTCGCCCACCTGCGGACCGGGAGGAAGACCGGCCGCCAACACATCCGCACCGCTGAGTGGGAAAGAAGGCCTGTTGAACTTTTCGGCGCGCGTAAGCAAGGTGGAAAGCTTGGCAATTTTCTGCATCGAGGCCTCCCCCGCAGCTACGTCCGCTCTTGCAGAGGAAAGAGCAAGTTTTAGCCGCGTCTTCACGCCCTCGACGCCTTGTCGATAAAGGAGACGATCGAGTGCGGTCTCCGCGAGAGACGGATCGATCGCCGGGGCTTTCGCCCATTGATCGAGACGCGCCGCTTCGTTCTTGGACATGCGCAACCGGCTGGAAAGAGCCGCGACCCGCTCTGCATCGGGCGGGATGATGGAGGCAAGCCGTAGTATTGGGTCGGGCTTCCAGCCCAGTGCCTGCTCGGTTGCGACCAGACCGTGGATCGAGTCGATGCCCCACTTCTCCGTCTCGGGGAGGATTTGCGCCAAAACGCCGGCTTGCCGCATCCAGAGCAGTGCCCTCGATGGGTCGTCGGCGCCAAGCAGCTTCTTCATTTCGCTCCAGACCCGTTCGGCCGACAGCGTCGAAAGCTTGTCCTTGGCGCGCGCGCTCGCCCGCAGGCCATCCGCATCCGGGCGACCAGAGCCATAATAGGCAAAGAAGCGGAAGAAGCGCAGGATGCGCAGATGATCTTCGGCAATTCGTGTTGCCGCATCGCCGATGAAGCGAACGGTCTTGGTTTCGATATCGGCAAGTCCACCGATCAGGTCGATGACCTCGCCGGAGGCATCGGCATAAAGCGCATTGATGGTCAGGTCGCGGCGTTCGGCGTCCTCTTTCCAGTCTGTACCGAAAGCCACTTCCGCGTGACGTCCGTCGGTCGTGACATCGCGACGAAGCGTCGTTACCTCATAACCCTCGCCATCCACGACCAGCGTCACCGTGCCATGGTCGATACCCGTCGGCACCGCCTTGATACCGGCGTCTTTCGCCCGTTCCACCACGTCCTGCGGCGGCAGCGTCGTCGCCATGTCGATATCGCCGACCGGCAGTCCCATCAGCGCGTTGCGCACAGCCCCACCCACCACGCGCGCCTCGCCGCCATCGGCGTTCAGAAGCGAAAAAATCCGCTGAAGGCCGGGTTTGGAAAACCAGCTCTGCCCGGCAATGCCGCTCATGAATAAAACCTCTCGTAAATGCTGCGCACGATGCCCGCCGTAATGCCCCAAATGTAGCGTTCGCCATAGGGCATTTCGTAGAAAAACCGCTCTCTCCCCTGAAACATCCGGCTGCCACGACTGTGGTTGGCAGGGTTCATCAGGAACGACAATGGCACCTCGAACACCTCATCCACCTCCGCAGGGTTCGGCGTCAGTGTAAATCCAGGCCTGACCACAGCCAGAACCGGCTTGATGCGAAACCCCGTGCCGGAAATGTAATCAGGCATGCGCCCGACCGTCTCGATGAAACGGCGCGACATGCCGATTTCTTCTTCAGTCTCGCGCAATGCCGCCTCTTCCGGCGAGCGATCCTGCGCATCGATGCCGCCACCGGGAAAGGAAATCTGGCCGGAATGATTGCGCAACGTCTTGGTCCGCTGGGTAAAGATCACCCGCGCCTCGTCGCCGTCATCGATGACCGGAACCAGCACCGCCGCATCCTTCAGCCGGATACCATCGCCGGAAAGTCGCACACTCGGATTGAGAATATGGTCGCCGATATCCCGCGCGTCGCGATCCTCCCGCTCGGCAACACCCTCGCCATCCTCCAGGACCCGCCGCCGGAAGTCGGCAGCGGAAAATGCCATCAGTTCAGCTCTCATCGGGCAAGCGCTTCCAGCTCGTCCGCAGGCATGATCGGAAACACCTCTCCGCCGGAGCGCACGGAGAACATCGCCCGACCGTCGATATCGATCGCCTCCCCAAGCTCCACCAGATCATACATCACCGCACGCGACACCAAAGCCTCGAGGCGCCCACGCACGAGGATATAGGGCTTCAGCTCATTATTCTCGCCGTCCGTGGTGAAACGAAGGGGATGCTCAAGCCCGGCTTCGACCACATCACCAACATTTGTTCGGAAGGTCAAAAGCGGGGCGCCGTCCCTCTCGCCGACACTCATTTCGACGGCAATGAAAGGCGCATCGACGACCCGGATGCCGACCTTTTCCACCGGCGTGACGAGGTAGGTCTTGCCATCCTCATCCTTGCGCAAAACCGTTGAAAACAAACGCACAAGCGGGGCTCTGCCGATCGGCGTCCCCATATAGAACCATGTCCCATCGGCGCGGATTTCCATGTCGAGATCACCACAGAAAGGCGGGTTCCATTTCTCCACGGGGGCCGGTCCCCGGGGCTTATCGCCCATCTGCTCGCTGGCACGCGAAATCAATGCCGCAAGCCCTGCCGCATCCGTTGCCGCATTAATCCTGTCATCTGCCATATTCGAGCCCTGCTTTGCCAATTATGCAATAAAGGAACATGGGTAACGAGATAGTCACTTAAAGGATGCTTGTCAGCGGTTTGCGTGGCAATAAGCTATAGGCAGCGCCAAATCCCTCCTGTATTCCAATAGGAAGGTTGAACGTCAGAGTTTGTCAGGGATAAGTGGAAACCGGTTATCCCGAAGAGACAAACGGCAACAAAGAATCGATTCTAGGAACCGCTGCGGCGGGGTTTTGAGGAGAGCCATATGGGCGTTATGAACACCACCGAAACCCTCGACGAAAAGGCGATCGTCGCCGCTGCGGAAAAGGCGCTGGCCGATATTGCCGCCATTCGCGGCGAAGTTTCCAAGGTCATTTTCGGTCAGGAAAAAGTGGTGCAGAACACGCTTCTCGCCATTCTCTCCGGCGGCCACGCGCTGCTCGTCGGCGTGCCGGGTCTGGCAAAGACCAAGCTCGTCACCACGCTCGGCACGGTGCTGGGGCTTGATGCTAACCGCATTCAGTTCACCCCCGACCTGATGCCCTCCGATATTCTCGGCTCCGAAGTCATGGATCAGGATGAGAGCGGCCGTCGCTCCTTCCGCTTCATCAAGGGACCGATCTTCGGCCAGTTGCTGATGGCCGACGAGATCAACCGTGCCAGCCCGCGCACCCAATCGGCGCTGCTGCAGTCCATGCAGGAGTATCACATCACGGTGGCCGGCCAGCGTTACGATCTGCCCAAGCCCTTCCATGTGCTCGCAACCCAGAACCCCTTGGAACAGGAAGGCACCTATCCGCTTCCCGAAGCGCAGCTCGACCGCTTCCTGCTGCAGGTGGATGTCGATTATCCGGAACTTGCCGCCGAACGCCAGATCCTTCTCGACACCACCGGAACGGCATCGGCCGAAGCACGCCGCATGATCGAGTCCGAGCGGCTGATCGAAATCCAGACCCTGATCCGCCAGATGCCTGTGAGCGACAAGGTGGTGGATGCGATCCTCTCGCTCGTCCGCTCTGCCCGCCCAGGCCAGGGCAACAAGCTGACCGACAAGAATGTCGCATGGGGTCCAGGCCCGCGTGCCGGACAATCTCTGATGCTGACGGCCCGCGCCCGCGCGCTCTACGAAGGCCGTTTGGCGCCCTCGCTCGACGATATCTATGCGCTGGCAGAACCCGTACTGGAACACCGCATGGCCCTGACCTTTGCCGCACGCGCCGAGGGAATGTCGGTACGTGACGTGATTGCCGGCCTCGTAGAGCACGCCAAGAACTAAGCCGTCACCGAAGAAGACGACGGTCTTTAGAAACAGACAGGAGCGCATGTGGCATCCATCGGCCAGATCGTAGAGCAGACATCGGGCAGCGACGTGCTGGCCCGTGCGCGCCAGCGCGCCGCTCTGGTACCGGATTGCATGGTCGAAGCCCGGCGCATCGCCAACACCGTGACCGCCGGCTGGCACGGCCGCCGCAAGCGCGGGATCGGCGAAAACTTCTGGCAGTTCCGCCCCTATGCCGATGGTGAAAGCCTGTCGCGCATCGATTGGCGTCGCTCCGCCCGCGACGATCATACCTATGTGCGCGATCGCGAATGGGAAGCCGCTCACACGATCTGGCTCTGGGCGGATCTGTCGCCCTCCATGATGTATAAATCGACGCTGGGAACCGTCTCCAAGGAAAGCCGCGCGCTCGTCCTGCTGCTGGCACTGGCGGAGATCCTCGCCCGTTCCGGTGAGCGCATCGGCTGCCCCGGCATCATGGAACCGGTCTCCGCCCGTAACGCCGCAGAACGGCTGGCCAATGCCATCATGCACGCACCCGCAACCACCGGCCTTCCCGATACCAGCATGATCCGTGGCGCCAGCGACATCGTCCTGATCGGCGATTTTCTCGATGATGCGACCACGATCATGGAGCGGCTCTCGCCGCTGGCACGCCGTGGTCTTGGCGGTCACGTGGTGGAGATTGCCGATCCGGCGGAAGAGGTGTTTCCCTATAGCGGGCGCACGGAATTTTCAGATCCCGAAACGGGTGAGAAGCTGACGTCCGGCCGGGCGGAAACGATCCGCGAGGATTACACCCGCGCCTATTTCGCCCGTCGCGAGGCGCTTTCCTCGTCGCTGCGCCGGCTTGGCTGGAACTTCATTTTCCACCGCACCGACCATCTGGCATCCGAAGCGCTGGTCGCCATGCACATGTATCTCTCCGGCTCACCGGCTGGCGGGCGAAACGGAGACCGCCCATGAGCGCGCTCCCTTTCGTCTTCACCAGCCCCTATATTCTTTTCGGCCTGCTCGCTTTGCCCGCCATCTGGTGGTTGCTGCGCCTCACGCCACCGCGCCCGAAGGCGGAAGTCTTTCCGCCCCTGCGTATTCTCGCAACGGTTCTGAAGCGCGAGGAAACACCATCGAAAAGCCCCTGGTGGCTGACACTGTTGCGCATGCTGCTTGCCGCTGCCGTCATCCTTGCGCTTGCCGATCCGGTCATCAATCCGCGCAACAACACGCTGGCGGGAAGCGGCCCGCTGGTGCTGATCGTCGACAATAGCTGGGCTGCCGCCCCGGATTGGGAGCGCCGCGTCAGAACCGCAGAAGCCTTGATCGGCGATGCGGAGCGCGCCGAGCGCCCCGTGTCTATCACCTTCACCGCGGACCGCGAGCATGATGCCGAGCCCGGCACGACGGCAGCCGCATTGGAAAAGCTCGCTGCCGCCAAGCCACAACCGCTAGTGCCGGACCGTGTTCGCGCGGCCGAGTCCATCATCGAGGCGATGAACGGCACCGCGCCCGGTACGCTTGCCTATATCACCGATGGTGTCGCCACGCCGGAAGACCGAGCGGCACTAAGCAGCCTTGCCAGCCTGCAGGCCTCCGAGTTCCGCGTGATCGAAGGCGATGGTCAGCAGGTTGCCGCGATTACCGGCGCGGAAAACGGCGCCGACACCATGACGGTGTCCCTCTCTCGCCTCAGCACAAGTGGGGCAGCCAACTACACGATCAATGCGCAGGATTCTCAGGGACGTATTCTCGCCAGCGACGGCGCAAGCTTTGCGCCCGGTGCTGCTGAAACCACCGCGAAGATCAATGCGCCGTTCGAGCTGCGCAATGTTTTCGCCCGTCTCTCTATCGACCGGCTGTCCACCGCTGGTGCGGTCCATCTTCTGGATGACGGTTTCCGCCGCCGTCGCGTGGCGCTTCTCGCCGGTGAGACCGGCAATGATTTCCAGCCGCTCCTTCAGCCGCTCTATTATATCAGCCGCGCCCTGCAGCCCTATGTGGATCTGGTGCCGCAGCAGCAGCCCGATCTGGCCGTCGCCATTCCCGAATTGTTGCAGACCAACCCTTCCGTCATCGTCATGGCCGATATCGGCCGCTTGCCGCAGGAAACCTATGCGCCGCTGGAACGCTGGCTCTCGCGTGGCGGCACGCTGATCCGCTTCGCCGGTCCACGCCTTGCCGCCGCACCGGCTGACGATCCGCTGGTGCCGGTGACCTTGCGCCAGGGCGAACGCGCGCTCGGCGGCGCTTTGTCCTGGGCCGAGCCGCAGCCGCTGGCGGACTTCCCCAATTTTGGTCCCTTTGCCGGCATGCCGCGCGCCGAAGGCGTCCACATCAATCGCCAGGTTCTCGCCGAACCGACGCCCGATCTTGCGGAGCGCACCTGGGCAAGCCTTGCCGATGGCACGCCGCTGGTGACCACGCGCACGGTCGATGCCGGCCGCATTGTGCTCTTCCATGTCAGCGCCGAAGCAAGCTGGTCGGACCTGCCCATCTCCGGCCACTTCGTCGAGATGCTGCGCCGGATCGTTCAGCAGTCGCAGGTCGGCGGCTCTTCGGCGTCTGCGAATGCGCCGGCCGCTGCCTTGCCGCCTTATCGCGTGTTGACCGCTACCGGATCGCTCTCACCCGATATTGGCGCCGCCCGGCCGCTTGAAGCGCGCCCCGGTCAAGCGCCGCGCGCTAGTTTCGACAATCCGCCCGGCCTCTACGGCACGGAAACCGGCTTCGTTGCCTTGAACCTGCTGCCACCTGGAGCGACGCTTCGCCCGATCGACACGTCACTAGCCGGCACGCCCGTCGCTACCGAAGGTCTTGTCGGCGAAGCGGCAACGTCGCTGCGCCCTGCTCTCTTCATCGCGGCTCTTCTCATGCTCTTTGCCGATAGCCTGATCATCCTTTTCATGAATGGTGCATTTTCCAGGATGCCGCGCGCACGCTCATCTGCAGCCGCGATCCTCATTGCAGCATTCTCCGCCTTCGCCCTGCTGACGCCCAATCCGGTTCATGCCAATGACGCCAAGCCGGGTGATGAAGAAATCCTCAACCGTCTCGACACTACCCATCTTGCCTATGTGAAAACCGGCGAGGATGATGTCGATCGGGTTTCCCAACAGGGATTGCAAGGGCTGACCGAGTTCATGACGTGGCGCACGACCCTGGAACCGGGTGCGCCGATCGGGCTCGATATCGCCAAGGACGAGCTCTCCTTTTATCCGATCATCTACTGGCCGATTTCCGCCACAGCACCCATGCCGTCGACGGCGGCCATTTCCCGCATCGATGCCTATATGCGCGCCGGTGGCACGGTGCTCTTCGATACGCGCGACCAGTTTTCGTCGTTGAACAGTGGTACCAGCGCCAACGGCCAGCGGCTCCAGGAAATCCTCGCCAATGTCGATATTCCGCCGCTGGAACCCGTGCCGCAGGACCATGTCGTTACACGCTCCTTCTATCTGCTGAAGAATTTCCCAGGCCGCTACACCGGCAGCCCGCTGTGGGTCGAGTCGCGCCAGGATGCGGCTAAAACCACCTCCGGCATTTCGTCTTCGGGCGATGGCGTGTCGCCGATCATCATCACCGGCAACGATTTCGCCGGTGCCTGGGCGGTGGATGACAACGGCGCGCCGGTGCTGCCAACCGTGCCGCCAGACGAGATGCAGCGCGAATATGCCTACCGCGCCGGCGTCAACATCATGATGTATATGCTGACCGGAAACTATAAGGCCGATCAGGTGCATGTGCCCGATATTCTCCAGAGACTGGGGCAGTAACGCATGACGCTCTCATTCGCCCCCTTCCTTCCCTGGACCGTCATCGCCATTCTGGCCGCAGCCGCTCTCGTTCTGGCTGTCGCCGGTCTGCTGCGTGGCGTGCGCGGCGCATGGCTGCGCGGACTTGCGCTTGCAGCCCTTCTACTCGCCATCGCCAATCCGCTGCTGACCAATGAGGAGCGCGAACCGCTCTCCACCATCGTGCCGGTCATCGTCGACCGGTCGCAGAGCCAGGACGTGCAGCAGCGCACCGCGCAGACCGATCAGGCGCTGGCAAACCTTCGGGAGCGCCTTGCCCGCTTCCCCCGCATCGAGCCACGCATCGTTGAAGTTCGCAACGACGAGAACAGCGACTCGCCCGCAACGAACCTTTTCTCGGCGCTCTCGGCCTCCGTTTCGGACGTCTCGCCTTCCCGCGTCGGCGGCGCGATCTTCCTCAGCGACGGTCAGATCCACGACATCCCTAACGCTACGCCGGATGTCGAACAGACGCTTGGCTTCAAGGCGCCTATCCATGGCCTGATCACCGGCCGCGCCGACGAATTCGATCGCCGCATCGAGGTCGTTCGCGCTCCGCGTTTCGGCATCGTCAATGAGGAGCAGCAGCTCACATTGCGCGTCTTCGACGAGGGCCGCACCCAGAGCGGCACGGCGAATGTGACCATCAAGATGAACGGTCAGGAAATCGGCAATCTGCAAGCCGTGCCGGGACGCCCCATTCCCTTCACCTTCAAGGTTCCGCGCGGCGGCAACAATGTGATGGAATTCTCTGTCGCCGAGCTGCCGGGCGAAGTCACCACCGCCAACAACCGCGCCGTCCATGTCATCGAGGGTATTCGCCAGAACCTGCGTGTGCTGCTCGTCTCCGGTGAGCCGCATGCCGGTGAGCGCGCCTGGCGCAACCTGTTGAAGTCGGACACCTCCGTAGACCTCGTTCACTTCACCATTCTGCGTCCACCGGAAAAGCAGGATGGAACGCCGATCAACGAATTGTCGCTGATCGCTTTCCCGACGCGTGAACTCTTCGTTGAGAAGATCAACGATTTCGATCTGATCATCTTCGACCGCTACCAGCATCGCGGCGTGCTGCCGATCCTTTATTATGACTACATCGCCCAATATGTGGAAAAGGGCGGCGCGCTCCTGATTGCCGCAGGCCCTGAACATGCGGGCCAGGATTCGATTGCGATGACACCGCTGGAATCGGTGCTGCCTGCCCAGCCGACCGGCCAGGTCAATCAGGGCGCCTTCTTCCCGCGCCTTTCCGAAGCCGGTAAGAAGCACCCGGTCACACGCGGCTTGGAAGGCTCTGGCGACGAGCCACCCCATTGGGGTCGCTGGTTCCGCACTGTCGGCGTGGAACAACCCCAGGGCCAGACAGTCATGCTCGGCGCCGGCCAGGACCCATTGCTGGTGCTGAACCGCCAGGGCGAAGGCCGCGTCGCCATGCTGCTGTCCGATCAGGGCTGGCTCTGGGCGCGCGGCTTTGAAGGTGGCGGCCCGCATGTGGCGCTCTATCGCCGCATCGCCCACTGGCTGATGAAGGAGCCGGAACTTGAGGAAGAGGCCCTGACGGCGCGCGCCAATGGCCGCATGCTCGAGATCATCCGCCAGACCATCGGCGACAATCCGGGCGACGCCACGGTCAAATTTCCCTCCGGCAAGACCGAAACCATGAACTTCACCCAAACGGACCCCGGTCTCTACAAGATCGAGCGCCGCATGAACGAGACGGGTCTCTACGAGGTCTCCAATGGTGACTTCACCACGCTGGTTCATGTCGGCGCAGTCGATGCGCCGGAATTCAAGGCGATGATCTCCACCACGGATACGCTGAAGCCTCTGGCGGATGCGACAAGAGGCAGCGTCCATCGCGTGGTAGACGATGCCAATCGTGTGGTCCTGCCGGATATTCTCCCCGTGCGCGGCGAGGTCCGCGTTGCAGACAATGACCGCATGCTGATCCGGATGACGGATGAGACCGTGCTGAAGGGCGTCAACACCCTGCCACTCTTTGCAGGCTTCGCCGGCCTCGCCGCCCTGCTGCTGGCCTTCTCTGCTCTGTGGTGGCGCGAAGGCAGATAAGATGCACGACAAGATCGAACTCAGCGATGGCGCGGATGAGAGCGCCACGGCCGCCATTCTCGCCGGCCTGAAAGACTACAATCTCCATCGCTTCGGCCCTGCCGATTGGAAAGAGTTGGTCATCGCGCTGAAAAACGACGACGGCAAAGTCATCGGCGGCCTCTCCGGCCACACCGCCCGCGGCTGGCTTTACATCGCCCTTCTCTTCATTCCCGAAGACCTGCGCGGACAAGGTCTTGGCCCCAAACTTCTTCAAATGGCGGAAGATGAAGCCCGCAAACGCGGCTGCACCGGCGCCTATATTGACACGATGAGTGCTGACGCGCTGACGCTCTACCAAAAATGCGGCTACGAAATCTTCGGCCAGATCGCAGAGTTCGGCCCGGATTACGCCATGACCTATTTGAAGAAGTCGCTGGTCTGACGCCTGAGCAGGCATACCCACTCAGGCTGGATGATAGGCTCGCGAGTTTTAAGACAGGCTGACCTGCCGCGTCTCGGCATTGATCATCGTTGCAGCGATTGCCGCCAGCACCAGGAGACCTGCGAATATGCCAACTGCAAACCCAAACCCTTGAGCGACGGCGTAGCCAAGCACCGAGGGTGCCAGCAACCCGCCGAGGCGGGCCATGGCGCCGGCTGCCCCCATGCCCGTGGCGCGTGATTCGGTCGGGTAGAGCTCCGGCGTATAGGCATAGAGCGCACCCCATGTGCCGAGCAGCGCAAAGCTCATCAGGAGCAGAGATGCGGCGATGATCGTACCGGTCGTCGCGAGTGTGAAGAGCAGGCAGCCGAGCGCGGAAAGCAGGCAGAAGCCGATCAGCGTTGGCTTGCGGCCCCATTTTTCCACGCCGTAGGCAGCAAGCGCATAGCCGGGGATCTGGGCGAGTGCGACGAGGACCAGGAAGCCGTAACCGCGGACGAAGCCGAAGCCTTCACCCGCAAGTCGAGCTGGCATCCAGGTGAAAACGCCATAATAAGAGACCGAGACCAGGAACCAGATGGCAAGGATCATGATGCTGCGCTGACGAAGAGCCGGCGAAAACAGGCCCTGCCCCTTCACAGCCTTGGACTGGGCGATGCCGGTGCCTGCATCCAGTTGCGCGCGACCATTGGTCTTCAGCATGGCATTGACCACGACTTTCGCTTCTTCCGAACGACCGCTCTTCAACAGATAAAGCGGCGATTCCGGCACGAGGAAACGCAGGCCGATGCCGATCAGCGCAGGGAACGCGGTGACGGCAAAGATGTAGCGCCACGCATCCTGGAGTTGGTAAAGGCTCGCAATCCATGCGGCGATTGCCACCACGAGCGTTCCGACGGCCCAGAAGCCTTCCAGCAGAACAAGCCAGCGGCCGCGGTTTTTTGCCGGCAGAAATTCCGCCATCATCGCATAATCCACCGGCAGCGTACCGCCGACAGCTGCACCCGTGAGGAAGCGCAGAACCAGAAGAATGGTGAAATCCGGTGCAAATATAGAGAGAATGCCGAAGACGGCATCGCAGGCTACGGTAACGATCAAGACCCGACGGCGACCATAACGATCCGCCATCCGACCAAAGCCGATGGCGCCAAGCAGCATGCCGAGGAAGAATGCGGTCCCCGTCTGCAGTGCCTGCGGGACGGTAAGCCCGAATGTCGCGGCAATCGAGGCGGCGGTGAAGCCCACCGCCAGAACCTGCATGGCATCCGCGGCCCATACCAGTCCGAAGATACCCATTAACCGGCGCTGATAGGCACCGGCTCCTGCGCGATCCAGCGCATCGTTCATCGTAATTGACGTCATCATCGCCCCCTTGCGACCAGAGTCGTTACCTTGGGGCAAAGTGCTACGGTCCGCTGGTAGAGACTGTCAAGGCGTTATAGCTGCGGTTGCGTCACCCCATGGCACGAAGAGGCAGATTAAACACAACCTCGTCCTGCGCATCCACCGCTTTGGCTTCGTCATTCCGCCAGCCAATCGTGCCTTTCAGTCGAGCATGAACATCATCCGCCAAGGGCACGACGAGCACCCGGTTCATGTCGACAGGTCCTGGAAAATCGAGCGCGCCATAGGCGACCTTCTCGAAGCCGAGCGGCATGTAATAGGGTGGATCGCCAATCAGGATTACCGCGTCGGAGCCCTTGCGCTTGGCAGCTGCAATCGCAATGCGTATAAGTTCACGCCCGATGCCCCTGTTCTTGTGCGAGGGCCGAACCGCCAGGGGCCCAAGCATATGGCCATTCACCTCACCTGCGCGAACCGGCGTCATCCGCACCGACGCGATGGTCTCGCCATCATCGGCGCAGATAAAGGAGAGCGAGCGGTCATGAGGCCCCTGCTCGCGGATCCGCGCGGCAGCGCGTGTGTGCCGGCCTGGGCCGAAAGCTTCTGCATTGATGAGTTCGATAACGGCGTCGTGAGACGCGTCCTCGGTAAGATAGACCAGTTCGTGCTTGGACATGGAAAGACCGGAACGTTGAATACGGACATGACGATATGTGACGGTGCACCTGACATTGCCTGACAGGGCAAGAAGAGCGTCAGCGTCGTCGGAGCGTCCGTGGTTCGGTCATAGGGGAGAATTTCCTCAAGATTATGAAAATCGCAGATATCAGGAAATTATCAGACGGTCCAGAACAAATGGCCCTTCGGTTGCATTCACGAAGGAAGAACGCATTGTTCATCGATGCGAGGGTTCGCTTTGCCCGCTGCGCGACTTAGGGTGAGAGAAGAAACAAGGGAGAATGCAGATGGGCAGGCTGGTTGAAGGCGTTTGGCAGGATGTGTGGTACGACACCAAGGAAACCAAGGGCCATTTTAAGCGCAGCGCTTCGCAGTTCCGCAACTGGATCACCGCCGATGGCGAGCCCGGCCCCCCCGGCAAGGTCGGCTTCAAGGCGGAAAAGGATCGCTATCACCTCTACGTCTCGCTCGCTTGCCCCTGGGCGCACCGCACCCTCATCTTCCGCAAGCTGAAGAAGCTCGACGACTATATTCCGGTCTCCGTCGTCGATCCGCTGATGCTGGAAAACGGCTGGGAGTTCAAGCCTGAGGGGGAGCGCACGCCGGGCGCGACGGAGGATCATCTCTTCGGTTCGTCGTTTCTCTGGCAGGTCTACACCAAGGCCGATCCACACTATTCCGGCCGCGTCACCGTGCCCGTTCTTTGGGACAAGCAGCAGAACACCATCGTTTCCAATGAGTCGGCGGAGATCATCCGCATGTTCAACAGCGCCTTCGATGCGTTGACCGGATCTGAACTCGACTTCTATCCGGAACAGCGGCGCAGTGAAATCGACCAGCTCAACGACCTGATTTACGACACCGTCAACAACGGCGTCTACAAGGCGGGCTTTGCCACCACGCAGGACGCCTATCAGGAAAGTGCCATCAAGGTGTTCGAAACACTCAACATCCTCGAAGAACGCCTCGCAAACCAGCGCTTTCTTCTAGGGGCTGAGCAGACGGAGGCCGACTGGCGGCTGTTCACCACGCTGGTCCGTTTCGATCCGGTCTATGTCGGCCACTTCAAATGCAACATCCGCCGCATTCACGACTACCAGAATCTCACCGGCTATCTGCGCGATCTCTACCAGACGCCCGGCGTGCCGGCGACGGTCGATATGCGCCACATCAAGGAGCATTATTACCTCAGCCACAAGACGATCAACCCGACGGGCATCGTCCCGGTCGGACCGGAATTGGAACTCGAAAAGGCCCATGATCGCGCAAGGTTGGCGGGAGGCTACCAGTAATCGTCCGGCAAAGCGTCACCCGTGAGGTCCGCGAGACGACGCCGCGTCGCAGGTGTCGTCCCGTCGGGCAGAGCATCGAGCGGGAAAAACCCGCTCTCGGCAATCTCGCGATCCGGCACTTTCACCGCGGTCTGTCTAACGCTAAGGCGATAGAACAGCACATGGTCGCGATCGCTCGTGCGGTTGTTGAAATAGACGTGGACGAGTTGGGGCACAGACGTCGCAACGAGATTGCCCTCTTCGCGGATTTCCTTGTGCAGCGCCTGCAATCCGGTTTCCTGTCGCTCAACGCCGCCACCCGGCATATGCCAGCCAGAGACATAGGTGTGGCGCACGAGAAAGAGGTGGCCCTCATCATCGAAACACGCCGCCCGCACCCCAAGCGTCATGCCGCGCCGCAGGAAAAAGAACCGGTGAACAATCCTTTTGGCAATATTCCGAAAGAGTTGCCGGAACCCTTCACCGAGCTTGCGGTTCTCAACCAACGTTCAACTCTCCGTCACCTGATGGGTTTCTGCCCGATTGAAGCACTTATCCCCTTGAAATGCCGAGGCTTCGCATTGGACGCCTCAACACGGATACGATATGTCTGACCCCATGTTCAAGCTCGCCCATATTTCCGACGTTCACCTCGGCCCATTGCCCAAGCTCACCTTTCGCGAATTGGCGTCCAAGCGCATCACCGGCTTTGTGAACTGGCGGCTCAACCGCCGCAAGCATCTTTTCACCGACACGCTGGAACGCTTGGTGGACGATATGGAAACCAAGGCGCCGGATCACATTGCGATCACCGGCGACCTCGTCAATCTGGCAACCGGCATCGAAATCCGTGCCGCCGCCGACTGGCTGGAGGAAGTTGGCGACCCGCTGAAGGTGTCCGTCGTGCCCGGCAACCACGACGCCTATGTGCCGGGCGCACACGACAAGGCGATGGCGGCATGGTATCCCTACGTTCGAGGCGATGGCGATGCGCAAGACTGGAACGAAGACCGCAAGATATTCCCCTATATGCGTGTGCGCGGCCCGGTCGCACTGATCGGCTGCTCCACCTCGATCGCCACCCCGCCCTTCTCCGCTACAGGATATTTCGGCCGCCGCCAGGCGCGTGCGACCGCGGATCTGCTGAAAAAGGCCGGTGAACAAGGCCTGTTCCGCGTGGTGATGATCCACCACCCACCCGTGCGCGGCGCTGCCGCCACCCACAAACGCATGATCGGCATTCGCCGATTTGCCGCAGCACTCGGCACCGGCGGCGCCGAACTCGTGCTTCACGGCCACACCCACCTCAACACCGTCTACTGGCTGAACACCCATCGCGGCCAGGACCACATCCCTGTCGTCGGCATCGCCTCGGCAAGCCAGGGACCGGGCGGTGAAAAACCCCGCGCCGGCTACAATCTCTTCAACATTTCCGGCGGCCCGGGAACATGGGAAGTAACCTGTGAACGCTTCAGCCTCAACGAGAAAGTAACCGGGATAGAGCTCGAAGACATCCGAGTCTTCTACCACAACGGCCGCCCGCTTGGCTTCAGCAACCCGGTGGAACAGGCGCCGGAGGAGTAACCGCTGTTTTAGAGAAGAGTCTTATTGTGATCAAAGACTTGATCACGCTGGATCCCTGTGACGAGCACAGGGATGAGGGAGGGTATGTAATCCGTCCTGCCACTCAAATACCTTCTGGCCTCGGTTAAACTGCCTCCGGACGCAAGCATCTTGCATCGTCATCTCTCTCTAGGCACGATGAGACCATGAAGGGTTATGTCTACATCCTTGCCTCTAAGCGGAACGGTACACTTTACACCGGTGTGACGAAGGACTTGCCCAACAGGCTTTTTGAACATCAAAACGAGCTAACGCAGGGTTTCACATCCAGGTACAACGTCAAAACCCTGGTCTGGTTTGAAGAGTACGATCTGCTGACGACGGCAATTACGCGTGAAAAAACGATCAAGAAATGGCCGCGTCAATGGAAGCTGAACCTCATAGAGGCGGAGAATCCTGATTGGCAGGACATCTCCCACTACCTGCACGGTTTATGATCTCTCTGAGCGCTCCCAATTCTCCCCTCATCCCTGTGCTTGTCACAGGGATCCCGCCGTTGCGCGTCTGCGCAACGAAGAGGACGTCAGCCCGAAACTCGGGCTGACCAGATACTCTCCGCTTACTTCGCCCGCTCTTCCAGCACGCGGTTGGCCGCAGACACGATCGCTTCCAGCGAAGCCGCAACGATGTTGGTGTTGATACCCGCACCGAAGAGCTTGCCGCCCGGATGCTCCATCTCGACATAGGCGATGGCCGATGCGTTGGAGCCGTGCTGCAGCGAGTGTTCGGAATAGTCATTCACCGACAGATCGATGCCGAGATAGGTCGACAGCGCATTGATGAAGCCGTCGATCGGACCGGTACCCTTGCCTTCGATCCGCTTCACTTCGCCCTTGTCCATGATCTCGGCAGCAACGACGCGCACGCCCTTGAAGTCGCCGGCCGGATAGGTGTGGTGATCAACGAATTTCAGACGCGCATTGGACTGCGTCACGTAGCGCTCCATGAAGCGCTCATAGATCCGCTTGGCGGGCAGTTCCACGCCTTCCTCGTCGGTGATGCGCTGAATGTCCTCGCGAAACTCCACCTGCAGATTGCGTGGCAGGTTCAGGCCGTAATCTTCTTGCAGGATATAGGCGATGCCACCCTTGCCGGACTGCGAGTTGATGCGGATGATCGCCTCGTAGGATCGGCCGACATCCTTAGGATCGATCGGCAGATAGGGCACTTCCCAGACCGGGTGGTTGGCGACCTTGATCGCCTTCAAGCCCTTGTTGATCGCATCCTGATGCGAGCCGGAAAAGGCGGTATAGACCAGTTCGCCGACATAGGGGTGACGCTCGGGGATCGTCATTTCGTTGGAATATTCGTAGACGGCCTTGATGCGCTCGATATCGGTGCAATCCAGTTCCGGGTCCACGCCCTGTGTGTACATGTTCAGTGCCAGCGTCACCACATCCACATTGCCGGTACGCTCGCCATTGCCAAACAGCGTGCCTTCGACGCGGTCGGCACCGGCCATCAGGCCGAGTTCGGTGGCGGCAATGCCCGTGCCGCGGTCATTATGCGGGTGCAGCGAGATGATGACGTTTTCGCGGTTGTCGATATTGCGGCACATCCATTCGATCTGGTCGGCATAGATGTTGGGCGTCGCCATTTCCACGGTGGAGGGCAGATTGAGGATCAGCTTGTTGTCGGCGGTCGGCTTCACCACGTCGATGACGGCGTTGCAGATGTCCAGCGCCACTTCCAGCTCCGTGCCGGTAAAGCTTTCCGGCGAATATTCGAAGCGATAACCGCCGCCAGCCTTTGCCGCCATGTCGGTGATCATCTTCGCCGCGTCGACGGCAATCTGCTTGATGCCGTGGACGTCCTTGCCGAAGACCACGCGGCGCTGCAATTCGCTGGTGGAGTTGTAGAAATGGATGATGGGGTTCTTGGCACCTTCCAGCGCCTCGAAGGTGCGGGTGATCAGTTCCGGGCGGCACTGCACCAGCACCTGCAGCGATACGTCATCCGGCACATTCCCTTCTTCCACGCACCAGCGGGCAAAGTCGAAATCCGTCTGCGAGGCGGATGGAAAACCGATTTCGATTTCCTTGAAACCCATGTCCAACAGCAGCTTGAACATGCGGGCCTTGCGATCATGACCCATCGGATTGACCAGCGACTGGTTGCCGTCACGCAAGTCCACCGAACACCAGATCGGGGCCTTGTCGATGGTCTTGCCGGGCCATGTGCGGTCGGGAATGTTGATGGCGGGATAGGGGCGATATTTTACGCCTGCTTCCGGCATACCCTTGGAAATGCTGTTTGTCTTCGCGTCCATTGTCTTGCTCCTTGAGCATCCAGGCGCTTGAAAAGCCGCTGGCGGATGCTTCACCCGTTGTCGGGCCTAAATCCAGAATGAAATGAGATTTCGAGATGAGGAGCATTGGCACCAGCGGGCTTTCGGCCGCCGGGCGCTCCTCACTGGACCCGGCAACCGCGTGTAAGGTCGAGGCTAAGAAGCGAGAGTGCACCACACGGCGAAGCCTTCGCAGAAATCTGCGCGCTCATGCCGGAAAAGGTCCTGATGCAACTGGTCATGGTTTTTCTATAAACAGCGGTTTTTGATCTGACAAGTAATCTTCTGCCGTGACTTGTCATTTTAGCGAGCGTGCTCGCACGGCGATGACCGCTCGCTGCAGCGCTAGCATCAGCCCTCCCCCGAGCAAACCCCAGAATGCGCCGGAAATTCCACCGAAGGAAAGCCCGGATGCCGTGACGAGAAACATGATCGCCGCAGCTTCCCGTGTCTCCGGCTCCTTGAAGGCCGCAACCGCCGAACCTGAAAAGGCGCCGACCAGCGCCAGACCCGCCACCGCTTGAATGAGAATGGGCGGTGCCAGCGCAACGAAGGCGGTCACGACACCGGCCAGCAGGCCGAAGATGATATAGCCGACGCCGCCAATGATCGCGGCCCAGTAGCGGCGCTTAGGATCGGGATGGGCGTCCTCGCCAGCGCACATGGCAGCGGTGATGGCGGCGAGGTTGACCGCATGGCCGCCGAAGGGTGCGGAAAGAAGCGAAAAGAAGCCGGTCGTTGCAAAGAGTGGCCCGGGCTGCGGATCGTAATGATTGACCTTCAGCACCGCGATGCCGGGAATATTCTGCGATGCCATGGTGACGATGAAGAGCGGCAATGCGATGGAAACCACCGCATGCAGGCTGAAACTCGGTGTCACCCATTCCATCGGCGGGGTCAAAGATTGCGCCAGCGCATCGAAGGCGCCGGCCGGGATGTCTACACCGAAGATCATCACCAGCACGAAAGCTGCGAGTGCGGCAGGCACGGCAAACAGCCGCCTGAAGGCCCCAACCACGATCCAGGCCAGAATGATCGGCAGGCCGAGCGCCGGATTGAAACCAATCGCCTTGATCGGCGCAAAGCAGAGCCCGATGATGACGCCCGAAAGCATGGCATTGGCAAGCGGCGCCGGAATGGAGGCCACCGCGCGCCCAAGCGGGCGGAACAGCCCGGCAATGATGATGAAGGCGGCGCAGATGATGAAGGCGCCCACAGCAGCCGGAAACCCGCCCTCGATCACGCCCGTTGTCGCCAGCAGTGCTGCTCCGGGCGTGGACCATGCGATACTGACCGGCAGTCTCGTCGTCACCGACAGCACGATGGCGCAAAGCCCCATCGAAACCGACAGCGCCATCAAGCCGGACGCCGCCTCGAAATCCGTTGCGCCAACCGCCTTCAACCCTTGCAGCACAACGGCAAAGGAACTGGCAAAGCCGACGAAAGCCGTGAGGCAGCCCATGAACAGGGCCTGGAGGGAGAAATCTTTGAACATGGTCTACTCTGATGATGGATCGAGTAGAGGCTGACCAAAAAACACAGAGTCGTGCAAGGCCATTACAGCCATTCCGCGTGCGGACCTGCTCTTTCGCTTGCCTTGCAGACCTCGTATTGCGTGAGGTTGCGGTGGGAGATGGCCGAGGTTCAGACCCAAAGCAAAAAGCCCGCCCCAGCTTTCACCGGCACGGGCTTTGAATTCAGATCGAAACGTCTCACAGTCTGTTCAAGAATTGTCGATGGTGAGACGAAAATGGTGATTTCGAGAACTGGAGCGCAGCGCACTTAAGGTACGTGAGCACCGGAAGCGCAGAAATTGCCATTTGCAGTCCACCAACGGCGATTATCGGACAGACTGTCAGACTTCCGACTGGTGCTCGACGATCTTGCCGACCAGACCGTAGGACACGGCATCGTCTGCGCCGAGCCAGTAGTCGCGGTCGATGTCCTTGGCGATCTTTTCTTCCGTCTGGCCGGTGGCCTTGGAGAAGATCTTGATCAGGCGCTGGTTCATCTTGATGATTTCGCGAGCCTGGATTTCGATATCGGATGCCATGCCGCGCGTGCCACCGGAGGGTTGGTGAAGCAGGAAGCGGGTGTTGGGCAGGCAAAGACGACGTTCCTTCGGCACCGACACGAAGATCAGCGCGCCGGCGGATGCGACCCAGCCCGTGCCGATGATATAGACCTTCGGCTTGATGAACTTGATCATGTCGTGGATGCTGTCGCCGGACTCGACGTGGCCGCCTGGCGAATTGACGTAGACGCGAATGTCGTCATCGCTTGCAGCAGCAAGGGCGACGAGCTGCGTGCAGACCTTCTGCGCCAGTTCCTGGGTAATACCGCCATAAATGAAGATCGAACGCGACTTGAAAAGATTCGCTTCCGTTTCTTTACCGATCGGCAGTTCCTTGCTCTTGTCGTCTTCTTCTTCGTTCATACGGACGGTCTCCAACATAATTCATTGCCTATCGGACATAGTGTGATTTGTGTCGTAAAACAATGAGCGAAAAAGACAAGGCGCGGAACTGCTTAATAAAAGCGCTCAATCCATGGACTACCGGCAAATGCCGCATGGACAGGCTCTTCTGAATCGACATATCGTTGGCCGCGATAAGGTGTGGCCGTTATCCCAAGAACGGCAGGCACCCGACCAGACATTCGAAGAGGGAACGATGTTTAAAAGACTTATGCTTGCCGCAGCCGGCCTTGGCGCCACCACCCTGCCCGCTTTCGCCCATCTCAATCCGGAAGAGCACGGCTCCTTCATGGCCGGCGTTTCACACCCGCTGTTTGGTGCAGACCATATCCTTGCCATGGTGGCCGTTGGCCTTTGGGCATCGCAGATCGCCACGACCGATGGCCGCAAAAACGCATTGTGGGCCGTCCCGGCAGCCTTTGTGGGCACGATGGCGATAGGCTTCTTCATAGCCGTCTACGGCATCGAGCTGCCCTTCGTCGAGCCTGCGATCCTTGCGTCCGTCATCGGCCTTGGCCTTCTGGTCGCCATCGCTGCCAAGCTGCCGACCGTTGCCGCGGCCGGCATTGTCGGCGTTTTCGCACTCTTCCACGGGCACGCCCATGGCGGGGAACTTGGGACGGCTGGCGCGCTGCAGTTCGGCATCGGCTTTATGATCGCCACGGCACTTCTGCATCTCGCCGGTGTGGCCCTTGGTCTAGGCGTATCGCGCTTCGGTCCCATCGCAGCCCGCATCGCCGGTGGCCTGACAGCGCTGGCTGGTCTCTCGCTCGCCTTTGGCGGATGAGGTATCGGATTACAGAAATGTAAGAAATCGGGGCTTTGAAAAATCCGATTTGAACTCTACTTCCTTGGTATGCGTTTCTCGGCATGCCAAGGAGGCAAGAGATGTCACCAGAAGAAACCCAATTGCTCAAGGGCCTGTTCGATAGGATCAGGACCGCATCGTCCACCCCCCGTGACCCGGAAGCCGAAGCGCTGATCGACCAGTCGGTCCGGGATCAGCCGCATGCACCCTATTACCTCGCACAGGCCGTCATCGTGCAGGAGAAGGGATTGGAAGCGGCCGCCGCCCACATCAAGCAGCTTGAAGAACGCATCCACCAGCTGGAAACCGGTGCGGGCGATCAACAGCGCGGAACCCAGGGCGGGTTCCTCAGCTCCATTTTCGGCACCAACCCGCCGCAGGCGCCCGCGCCTGCCCCAACCCCGCAGCCCCCACAGCCGCAGTCGATCTATCGTAACGATATGTCCGGCCAGACATCTGGACCCTGGGGCAGAAGCCCCGAGCCACAGCAGCCGAGTGGGCCGTGGAGCCAGCAGACATCCGGCTTCGGACGTTCCGGTGGCGGTGGTGGCAGTTTCCTTCAAGGTGCGCTTGGAACCGCCGCGGGTGTCGCAGGCGGCATGCTGCTTGCCAATTCGCTAAGCGGCATCTTCTCCAACCACATGGCGTCATCCGGTTGGGGTTCGCCCTTCTCCGGCGGCAATGCACTTGGCAATGCGCCGGTCGAGAAAACGGTCATCAACAACTACTATGGCGACGACCAGCAGCAGGCCAACGCCGATAACAACGGCAACGACGTGCAGCAGGCCGACTACACGCCTGATGACAATGACCCGAGCTATGACGACAGCAGCAATGACATGGACTACGACTCAGGCGACGATAGCTCCTTCGTCTGAGCCTCGATCAGTTTGATCAGGAACTTCCGTTGGTGTGAGCAGCGGAAGCGCAGACATTGCCATTTGCAGGCGACCAACGGAGATTCCTGGATAGGCTGTCAGCCGCGACCTCGATAGGTCGCGACACCTTGATCCGGCAGCCAGACGCCTTCGGGCGCTGGCCCGGTCTGCCAGAAAACATCGATTGGAATACCGCCGCGCGGATACCAGTAGGCGCCAATCCGCAGCCACTTGGGCGATAGCAGATCGACAAGGCGCTTGGCGATGTAGATCGAGCAATCCTCGTGGAATGCGCCGTGATTGCGGAAGGAATGCAGAAAGAGCTTCAGCGACTTCGATTCCACCAGGAAATCACCCGGAATGTAATCGATGACGATATGGGCAAAATCCGGCTGTCCCGTCATCGGGCAGAGCGAGGTAAATTCCGGCGCGGTGAAGCGCACGACATAATCGGTTCCGGCATTGCCATTCGGCACACGCTCCAGAACAGCACTTTCGGGATTTTCAGGGGCCGCGACCTGCGCGCCCAGCTGGGACAGGCCGGAAACATCCGTCACTGACATGGTTCACACTCCTGGTTCTAAAACATTGACGCGGACGCCATGGGCCTGTTCGCTTTCAGGCTCGACGTGAATTGCAAGCGTGGCGCCGGGTATCACGCCCCTTATGGCATCTTCAAGGCGGTCGCAAATCTCATGTGCCGCACCCACCGACATGCTGGCGGGAACGACGACGTGAAAATCGATGAAGGCGGCGGAGCCTGCACGGCGCGTCTTCAAGTCATGCACGTTGAGGACGCCAGCGGAATTCTCCGCAATCGCCTTCTTGATCGCCTCATCCTCCTCTGGCTCCACCGCCTTGTCCATCAGTCCGCTCAGCGAATGGAGAATGACCTTCGAGCCCTGGATGAGAATATTGATGGCAACCAGAATGGCGAGCAGCGGATCGAGGATCGCATAGCCGGTGACAATCGCCAGCACGAGGCCGATCAGAACGCCTATCGAGGTCACGACATCCGACATGATGTGATGGCCGTCAGCCGTCAGCGCAGGCGAAGCGTGCTTGCGCCCGACACGGATGAGGACCGTTGCCCAAACGGCATTCAGCCCGCCGGCAAAGGCATTGATCGCCAAACCCAGCACCGGCGCTTCCGGCAGGCGAGGCTCGAACAACCCACCCCAGGCCTCCTTGACGATCAACAGAGCGGCCACGACGATCAAAACGCCCTCGACCACGGCAGATATATATTCTGCCTTGTGATGGCCGAACTGGTGATCGTCATCGGCAGGCTTTTGCGCATAACGGATGACGAAGTAGGCAATGAAGGCCGCAACCACATTGACGGTCGACTCCAGACCGTCGGACAAAAGCGCGACCGAGCCGGTCACCCACCATGCCGAAAGTTTCAGTCCGAGGACGAGAAACGAAAACGGAATGCCCCAGAAAGCCAGCTTTCGGACGAGAGCGTTACCTTCAGCATTCATGACGAAACCCCGTGCAGATGCAAACGAATTGCAGAAATGACCCTTAAAACGCACGAACCGCCCGCACGAGGGTTCGTGCAGGCGGTTCGCTGTTGGCGCGTTCTATGATTTAATCTGACCGCAGGGTCAAGCGCTTTTCGCCTCTTGCCGCTCGCAGAAGCGGATGCGGTTGGCGAAAGGATCGGTCACCTCCATCTGCAGTCCCCAGGGCAGCGGCTCGATGCCGGGCTTCATGTAGATGTAATCCTTCGCCGCAAGCTCGCGCTGGTAGGCCTCCACACCGACGGTTTCGACAAAGACATTCGAGCCCGGCGTCGCATCGCCGTGATGTCCGCTCAGATGAAGGACAAGACCTGCACGCGAGATTTGCATGTAGAGCGGAAAATTCTCGCCGAAGCGATGCTCCCAATCCACCGAGAAGCCGAGGAAGTCGCTATAGAACTCACGCGCCTTGGCTTCGTCGAAGATACGCAGGATGGGGCAGACGCGGGTGAAAGATAGTGTATCAATCTTGCTCGACATCTCGAATTCACCTTCTGAGAAACTGAATATTCCAGCGGACCTTCTGCCGAAACCGCGTCGCTTGGACAGGATCAGTTCGGCGAAACCCCGTAAGTCTGATAAGCACTTGCCATCCGCTCTTCCTCGGTTCGGTCTGGGAAAAGCCGATAACTGGGAGCCAAGATGCGAGACACTTTCTCTATTCCGATCGAGATCAGGTTGCGAATGGGAAAATCCTCACCGGCCATTTTCAGCACCTGGGCACCGACGACAGAGTAATCGGGATCATCGGAGCCGATGATGAAGGCCTGACCATTCACCTTGAAACCGCGCTGGCGAAAGACATCGATGAAGCTGACGCACACCGACGGATGGGAGCGGATATTTCGAACCGTATTGCTGGAAGCGATATCTGCAACGATAATCCGGTCATCCCCGTAAGACGAAAAGATTTCCTTTGGCGTAACATTGGGCGCCCCGTCCGCATCGACGGTTGCCAGCCAGCACAAGACCGAATTTGAGATATCGGTCCTCATGGCATCGTTAATCTTCAAATGTTGCCGTGCTCCATCCATCACAAGGCTCCTTCGTCAGACCAGCTCGAAATGCTCTGCAACTGCGTTTCGTCCATCGATTCTGCTAAACCCTGCTCATCAGAAGTTTGATACCCGCAAAGCCGAAGAAAAGGGCGAGCGTCGCCTCGATAGAGCGCTTCGCCTTCTGGTAAATACGGATGGCGGGTGCGGTGGAGAACAGCAAGGCATAGCCGCAGAAGATCACCAGACCGAGCAATGCACAGCCACCCACGATGGCGGCGAGCGTTGCAGGGCCAGCACCGGGTTTCAGGCCAAGCGACATGACGGCCAGCCATCCCAGAACCGCCTTGGGATTGGTGAGATGCAACAGAAGGCCACGGCGATAGAGCTTTCCATAATCCGCCCTACCACCACCAGCGGCACCGATCCCGGCCTGAGGCGCATTAGCGAAAGCGGAGCGTGCGGACTTGTACGCCAAATACAGCAGATAAATCCCGCCGGCGATCTTGATGACGAACAGCGCATTGGCGAAAGAAGCCAGCACCGCAGAAAGGCCGGTGGCTGCAATCGCAGCCCAGGTGAGAGAGCCGGTCATGACCCCAAGAGCCAGCATGACAGCCGGTGCCCTGCCCTGGCTCATGGCAACCCCCATGATCGTCATGTTGCTTGGACCCGGGCTCGCAGTCGCGATGATGTAGGCAATATAGACGAGCAGCAATTGGTGAAAGTCGAGCATGGGTTTGGCTTTCTTCAAACTGACGTGTTGTTGCCCTATGTCATCCGAGCGGTGGGGCTGTGTCAATTCGGGGTGAGACCAGCATTTCTCGTCATGCCCTCATCATTATCTGCCGGACGAAAGCGGCGTCTCTGAAAAAACGCCGGCATCATTATGCAAGCGCAGCGATGCCGTCAGAAGCCAAGGCAAAGGCGTCCACCAACCCGTGCTGAGACCCGCCTGCCGAAGTGCCGCAGCCGTCCAGATGTTACAGCCCACTAGCACATTGAACGAACCTTCGGCTTCAAAGAACGCGTCGTCCCTGCCGTAGGACTGGCCGATGAGCGGAACTTCCCTACCCGCCGATCGAGAAAAGCTTCCGGTAATAAAAGCGACCAATCTCGCATATCCCTGCGTGGACAGATCAACCGGCATGACGGCTGGATCGAACAGCGGGATTTCGCCGGCAAGCGCCACATGCATGACCGAGTCGTCAATGGTGAAGCTCTTAAACACCGGCATCGGCCGCAGATCGGCCCATGTGGGTGTCTGGGTGTAGAATGCCCGACCGCCCCAACCGAAGACGATGTAGCGAAGGCCGGGGTGATCGATCCCTAGGTTAGCGTCCCGCAGGAAGGCAAAGCGTGCCAGCAGTTCCGCATCAACAGGCACTGCAATGTCGGTGTGAATGGGATTGCTGAGCACTAAGATGCGATGCTGTGTGTCCGCAGGCGAAGAGATGTCAGAGAGGGTCGGCTGCCTTGGCACGGCGACGCCAAGGGCGATGCTCGTAACGGCGAGAGCCAGAACAATAAAAGTATATTTTAGGAATTTCACCAGCGCTCACGCGATCAGGAGAAATGGCGGCACCGAAGGCGCCGCCAAAAGATGTCGAATGATCAAGCCGCTTTGGTCTTTGCCTTGCGCACCAGATGCGTCACCACATTCTCGATCATCCGCATGCCGGCATCGCCGCCAAGCGTCATGATCGATTCCGGGTGAAACTGCACTGCGGCCACCGGCTCCTTGACGTGCTCGATGCCCATGATCGTGCCGTCTTCGCTTTCGGCCGTGATCATGAAATCGCGGTGAAGCGTGGCGGGATCGGCAAAGATCGAGTGGTAGCGACCGACGGTGACTTCCTTGCCGAGACCGGAGAACACCAGGCCTGGTTCCAGAACGCGGATGCGCGAGGGCTTGCCATGCATCGGGATCGCCAGTTGGCGAAGCTCACCGCCATAGGCTTCGGCGAGCGCCTGAAGCCCAAGGCAGACGCCGAAGATCGGCAACTCGCGCGCACGTGCGGCCTTGATCGTCGCCTTGCAATCGAAATCGCCGGGGTTGCCGGGTCCGGGAGAAAGAACCACGAGATCCGGCTGGAAACGATCGAATATTTCTGCCGGCACAGGGGTACGCACGGTAGAAACTGTTGCACCCGTCTGGCGGAAATAATTCGCCAGCGTGTGGACGAAACTGTCTTCGTGATCCACCAGCAGGATCTTCACGCCCGTTCCAACCTTCGCGGCATCACGCTTGCCGGCATTGGAGTTCTGCGCTTTTGCATCGCGAATGGCTGCAATCATGGCCGATGCCTTCAGTTCGGTTTCCGCTTCTTCTTCTTGTGGAATGGAATCGTTGAGCAGCGTCGCGCCTGCCCGCACTTCCGCGATACCATCCTTGATGCGGATGGTACGCAGCGTCAGTCCCGTATTCATGTCGCCATTGAAGCCGACCATGCCGATGGCGCCACCATACCATGCGCGCGGGCTCTTTTCATGGTTTTCAATGAAGCGCATGGCCCAGAGCTTTGGCGCGCCGGTGACGGTTACAGCCCAGGCGTGGGACAGGAAGCCATCGAACGCATCCATGTCGTCGCGCAGACGGCCTTCAATGTGGTCAACCGTATGGATGAGACGCGAATACATCTCGATCTGACGGCGGCCGATGACCTTGACGGAGCCCGGCTCGCACACACGGCTCTTATCGTTGCGGTCCACATCCGAGCACATGGTGAGTTCGGACTCGTCCTTCTTGGAGTTCAACAGCTTGAGGATCTGCTCGCTATCGGCAATCGGATCGTCGCCGCGCTTGATGGTACCGGAAATCGGGCAGGTCTCGATACGACGGCCGGAGACGCGTACGAACATTTCCGGCGACGCGCCGACCAGATATTCCTGATGGCCAAGATTGATGAAGAAGGAGTAAGGCGACGGGTTGATTGCCTTCAGACGACGGGAAATGGCCGATGGATTGCTGTCGCAGCGTTCCATGAACTTTTGACCTGGCACCACTTCGAAGAGGTCACCACGACGGAAGCTCTCTTTCGCCTTGATCACCAGCTCGGAATATTCACCAGGATGATGATCGCCGCGCGGGGGGATCGTATCGGTGGTCTTGAACGGCTCGGGCGTGGTCTCTTCCGACTTGCCTTGCGTGGTCAAACCATCCTTCTCGAAATCGTAACGGTCGATCCAGGCCTTGGCGGAATAGTGATCCACCACCAGTATTTCATCCGGCAGGAAGAGGACCATGTCCCGCTGGTCTTCCGGGCGTTGCAGCGACAACTTGATGGCGTCGAACTGGAAAGCGAGATCGTATCCGAAGGCACCAAAAAGCCCGATGGCCGAGTCCGCGCTGGAATAGAACAGATCGACAATGGCACGAAGCGGCGTGAAAACGGTCGGGATTTTGGAGCGCTCTTCCTCGGTAAAGACGCGGTCCGGCTCGTTGACCGTCAGATCGAGGCGGCGGGCGGTCAATGCACCGAGCGTCAGATCCGGCGTTGCTTTCAGCTTCTCCGCAATGAAGGAAAGCAGGACCTCGCCGCGGCCATTATAGGCTTCGATCCACATCTTGCGGCCGAAGGAGGAAATGCCGAGCGGCGGATCGATGATGGCGGTATCCCAGCGCGTATAACGGCCAGGATATTCATAATTGGACGAGAAGACCGCGCCGCGACGGGAGTCGAGACCATCGACATAGCTGTCGATCGCGCTGGCATAATCGGCTTCGCGACGCTTGCGCGAGACCTTGATGCCGCCCTTGGTCTCGTAAATTTCCGAACCGTCATCCTGAGTGATTGTAACCATTTTACCTGCAGTTCCCGTTTTTTAGACCCGATGATGACCGGCGGCAGAATAACAAAAAAGCCGCCTGAAATTTCGGGCGGCTTGGACGTGTCGTGTGAACATGACTGGTCAAGGCCGCCTCAGCTGCCCCACCACCAGATCGCAATGTTCTTCGATGTTGTGTTCATGGGCGAAATTGTTAGCGGCAATAAACCCGCTTGGCAAGCGGATTTGCGGGCCGTTCCTGAACCGGATCGCCCATTGGCGCGTTCTGGCTTTCGCGCAACCATCTGCGCGACAGGGGGCGACAGACCGACATGCTTCATCGTTTCTTCATTTTGGCAGCAGCATCCTTACTGATTGCCGCATCCGAACCGCCAAAACAGGTACCCGTTCCGGAAGCAAAGCCACAGCAGGAAACGCCGCAACAGGCGACCTCGCCGGAAAAGAACGAGAAGGCTCCCGAGCAGGTCTCGCCACCAGCCGAGAACACGGTGCCTAAGCCGCAGGAAAAACCTCAGACGCCAGCCCCTCAAGACGCGCCCCCGGTCGAAAGCAACAAGCCGCAGGAGAAGAAGTCCGAGGATGGAAAGCCGGAGGCCGACAAAGCCGATCAAGGCAAGCCCGGCGATGCAAAGCCGACCGAGGAAAAGCCCAGCGAAGAGAAGAAAGCCGATGAGCCCGCGCCCGAACCGGTGATGCAAGAGAACCCGGAAGAGCTGAAGGCCTGCCTGTCGCAACTGAAAGAGCTCGGCGCCGAGTTTAAGGAGATCGAGCCGATCAAGGGCGAAGAAGACGGCTGCGGCATCGCTTCACCGCTGGAGGTCTTCGCGGTTCTGCCGGGCATCAAGCTCGAGCCGAAGGGAACGATGCGATGCGAGGCAGCCCTTGCGCTTTCCCGCTGGACAAAGGACGTGGTCATCCCCTCCGCCAAGATCGCCATGCCCGACCGTCAGGTCACGGCCTTTGGCAACGCCTCCACCTATATCTGCCGCAACCGCAACAGCGCGGCGACAGGCAAGATGTCGGAACATGCCAAGGGCAACGCCGTCGACATTGCGACCATGACCTTCGACAAGGGCGAACCCCTGGTGATGAAACCGCGCACCGAAGACGGCACCATGGAAGGCGCCTTCCAACGCACCATCACCACCGCCGCCTGCCTGTTCTTCCGCACCGTCCTGTCGCCTGGAAGCGACGCTACCCATCAGGACCATCTGCATCTGGATGTGCTGGAGCGCAAGGGTGGGTATTTGTATTGCCGGTAAAAACCGCGGCGTAGTTCAGTTGAAACGGTGGCGCTTCCGCGCCACCATATCGATCTAGAAGACCCTGATCAGAACGTTTTGGTCAGAGAGACCTTAAACGACCTTCCCGCCTCTGTGTAGAAATCGACCGGCTGATTGCCGCTGGATTGTGACGTCGGGTTGACCTCGCGGACGGCAACGGCGTTCCAATATTTCTTGTCGAAAATATTGTAGATGCCAGCCTGGATACGAAGGCCGTTCAACTGTTCCGGCTCCCACCAGCCCGTCAGGTTGGCGATGCCGTAGCCCGGCGCATCAAACGTGTTGGGATTGTTATCGTTGGGCATTGGTGCTGAGAAGATGCCGGACAATTCGACGCCCCAAATATCCTGATCATAGCCGACGCCTGCCACCGCCTTGAACGGCGCAACGGATCGTAGATAGGATTTATCAGTGCTGTTTCTTCCATAGGCGTAGGCAATAGAGCCGTTGAGGAAAAGCCCGTTTGCAAACTCCTTGCGGGTTTTTAGCTCGATACCGGAAATCTGCGCCTTATCGACATTGCGCCATGACATGACGAGCGGCGCCTGTGAGACGGTGTAGTCCTCGATGAAGTTCGAGTAGCGGTTATGGAATACGGTGACTTTTCCAGAAAGATCGCCGCTCTCATAATTCGCACCGACTTCGAACCCTTGCCCGGTCTCTGGTTTCAGGTCCGGATTGCCGCGAACCTCGTAGCCGATATTGGGGAAGTAGATGTAATACTCATCGATCGTTGGTGGCCGATATGTCATCGACCATTGCGCGAAAAGCTCGGTTTCAGGCGTGACTTGATATGTCGCCAACACTTTCGGCGAGAGGCGCGTACCGCTTTTCGGTGTCAATGCGCCGTTGTAACCCGCCGTCGTTTGCGGATCGTAATCATACCAATCGAAGCGTACGCCCGGGGTCAAAGCAAAACCGCTATCGCCAAAACCGATCCGATCATCAAGATAGATGCCAAGCTTCTTGCCATCCACATCCGGCATATCTGGCTTGTTGACGGCAGCGCTTGCGGGCAGACCGGCCAGATATTGTTCGGTCTGGAAAAACTGCAGCGTGCCGCCAAAGCGAATTTCGTGGTCGAGAGAGCCGGCATCGAAAAGCGAGATGGCGTTGCCCGTCAGACCATAGGAGTTTTCCTCCACCCTGTTGTGTCTCATGTACCGAGCGGAATCGCTGGTGCGCAGGCCATCCGATCCAGCTTCTTTGGTCAGCTTTTGCCAGAAGATCGTTGCATTGGCCGCGTCGATAACGGAGTCTTCGCTCTCCGCCTCGTAGCTATAATCGAAAGATACGCGGTCGCGGTGGGTGTTTTCCTCACCCCAGCCCTGACCGGGCAGATAGGTCGTAGCAGGACGCCCGCCGGATATGACGACTGTGGGGCTCTGCATTGTTCTCAGGTCGAAATCGGTATCGAGATCATAGCGCTCTGCAGTCACGCCAATGCGATGCCCACCAGCAAGATCCTGACGGACCTTGGCCATGACATTCTTCTGATCGAAATCGGCAGGGTTTGGCGCGGTCCGCTGGAAGCCGTCAATGTCTTGCTTGCCGAGGTTGTCGCGCTCATGACCCTTCTTGTAAGCGCCTTGGAACAACACCGAAGTGTTCTCGATCTTTTTCGCAACCGCCAGCGATCCACCGAGACTCTTGTCGGAGCTGTCATAACCAAGCTTCGCCACGCCGCCCCAGCCCTTTTCTGGGTCTATCAGGTCTTCCGGTTCAAGCGTTCTTAGCACCAGCGCGCCGCCCATGGCACCTGGACCGATGCGGCTCGAATCCGCGCCGCGGACAACATCGACAGTCGAGAGCGCTGCAAAGTCGAACGTGTTTGCGCCGTCACTCAATCCCGTCGTTGGCGATGACGCACCCGCACGCACGAGGTTGCCGAAGGAGGAAACCGGGATTCCGTCCAGCAGCGTGACGATGCGTGGACCACCGAGACCGCGGATGAAAAGCCCGCCTACCTTGCCTGGCTTGCTCTCGGTGAAATCCACCCCAGGCTCCGTCGTATTGCCGAGATCGCGCAGATTGCTGATGTCCTTTTTGCGGATCTCGTCCGCCGTCGTCACGCTCGCGAGCGGCGTATCGGACGCTGCGTTCGCCGCCGGGTTACCCGACGCAACGCGCGCGCCCTTGATGGTAATCCGTTTCAGCACAGTGGGCTCTTGTCCGTCCTGCGGAGACACGGTCTGCGCCTCTGCGCCAACGCTATTGAGCACAAGCGCGAGCGCCGTGCAGACGAACAAAGCGGATTGAGAACCGCGGATAAGCATGATGACCCCCTGATGTCGAACAGCAGGAGGCAAGCGCGACGGTGCGCGCTACAGCCTCAAGGCTCGCTCGACGGATATGTGCTGAAATGTGACGGCTGAGCCGCTGGGGGAGAATTAGAAAACATGATAATGTGAGTCAACATAATAAATATGATTATAACAGTCATCATTTAGCGAGAACCATATTGTTGCAAAATTGTGACGCCGAACGTGCGGCGGCCTCATGTTCGGTCCACCGTAAAACATCCCGTGATAAACAGAATGTGCAGCATGCTATGGTCTTGAAGATCGGTCTTTTCCGCTTAAATCACCGCTTTACGAATACGCACATTATCTCAACGCGAGCCAAGGGCGCCCCGCTGACATGAAATCACTTGAACTCATTATCGAACGAATCATTCTCTCGAGCCGCTGGATCCTCGTCGTCTTCTATTTCGGACTCGTGGCAGCACTGGCCGTCTACGCTTTTTCCTTCGCACTGAAGTTTCTGAAGATCGCCCAGAACGTCTTCGTCTACACGGATGCGGACATGATTCTCGCCATGCTGGCCTTGATTGACGCGGCGCTGGTGGCGAGCCTGATCGTGATGGTGATGATCTCCGGCTATGAGAACTTCGTCAGCCGCTTTGATGAAGCCGACGATGAGGTGTCGTTCCTCGGAAAGCTGGACGCCGGCAGTCTCAAGATCAAGGTCGCCTCCTCAATCGTCGCCATCTCCTCGATCCATTTGTTGCAGATCTTCTTGAACGCCAACCAGTATTCCGACAGCAAGCTGATGTGGTTCACCATCATCCACCTCGCCTTCGTCATCTCTGCCGTGATGTTGGGTTTCCTGGAAAAGCTGATGAACAAACCGAAGCCCGGCAAGGCCGATCTCGATCTTTGATCTCGTCAATCCAAAGCATCTCGCGCAAAAGTATGCAGCAGTTTTGCGCGACATGCGGCACGCTTTGACAGGCACAAGGCGAGAGGCCCCGTCGCGGAGCAAACCCCGCGACTTTGAAAGTCGTGAGCTCAATCGCTCCAATAATCAAGATATTCAAACGATTAGAAAAACGCCGTACTAACCAAAGTTGGGACTATTGGAAATTAGGGGTGGAAATTTGTTGCCGTTCGTATATTTCTTGATGTTAACATATAAACCTTATCGAATGTAATCACCATGACAACACTGGAACGGCAGTCTGTATTCAGTCAGGAGATAGTGGCCTCCCAAAGTCGTCCTGAGTGGCTACAGACCGTCTCCCGTCTTACCAAAACATTCGGCTTCACCCACACCACGCTGATGAAGGTGCCGACCCAGGGCGACGACCTTCTGGCTCCCGTGGTGCTTGAAACGACTGTCCCGGTTAACTTCATTCGTAGCGTCGATCAGCATCGCAAACTGCCGGATTGCCCTATCCTGGCAAAAATTGCCAACTCATCGATGCCGCAATATTGGTGCTTCGAAGACGACATTCCCGTGCCGCCCTATAGCGCGGAGTTGAAGAATTTGATGGTGCAATACGGGCTCGTCAGTGGCGTGATCACGCCCATCAACTGTCTTAACGGCCGTCGATACGTTCTGCGTTTCGAAGGAGATTCGCCAAAGCCCAGTCAAAATGTGCTCAATGAGCTTGGCATTGTCGCCATCCATGCCTTCGACGTTTACGATCGTATTCGCAAGGCGGAACTGGTGGCGCCGAAAACGCTGACGAAGCGCGAGATCGAAGTGATCCGTTGGACATCTCACGGAAAGACATCCTCCGAGATCGGACAGATCCTTTCGCTGTCCGACCACACGATCAACGCCTATTTGAACAATGCGATCAAAAAGCTGGATTGCGTCAACCGGACCCAGCTCGTCGCCAAGGCGATCCGTCTGAAAGTGATCAGCTGATCATGATCGAAGCACCGCGCGATGTCGCGGCTCGCTCCTGACGCTTTACGTCTCCGCTTGACGGAGCGTGCCAGCCGCACAACCACTCAGTAATTTTAGGGCCAGCCGGCTCAAGCGCTCCGCTATCCAGTCGGAGCGCTGGCTAAGCTCCTGCGCTTAGCGGTCCAGCACGGAACGCAACTCCACAAGGTTGGAGCGCACGCGCAGCACATAGAAGCCCATGGTCGCCAGATGCGATGGCATGATCCACCCGCTTTCATCCCCATTGGAGATGATGAAGGGCTGAATGCGAAGGGCTGCCCGCGTCTGCGCCAATGTATCGTTCCACAAGCTGGTCACATTGCGCTCGCGAATGACCTGCTGGAAGTCCGCACCAGCGGCTGAGAGAATGCCGTAATAGCCGTAAAGCTGACCATACGCGAACCAGAAGCGATCGTCGGCACGCGTATCGAACCAGCCGCCATTATAATTTTCGGAACGCTCGCGAAGGATTGCGGAGGTACCGCCAATATCGTTGGCGATGCGATCGATGAACTGGATGAGGTTGTCCGCACGCGTATCGAAGACAGAGGCGCATTGAGCAAGACTGGTGTTGAACTTGCGCAGGCTGTCTGCGGCCGAACGGTAGTAGCTTGGCGTCGGCGTCTTCGGGCCAAAGGGGCTCAGACCGAAATACCAGGAATACTCGTCATATTGCAGATTGCCACGGGCATTCTGCAGGTCGTTGTTGATGCCGGACGTGCCGCGCACACGACCGAGCGTATCGACAAGCTCCACCGCGGTACGGCGAACGGCCTGGTTCACGCCGCGCTGGAAGGAGGCCTTGTTGTCCAGAAACGGCGTACTGTCCCAATCGACGCCGAAGAGGCCGAGCTTGTAGAGCAGCATGGAGGAAATCCAGGCATTCTGATCGACATTGAAGTCGATAAGCCCTGCTGCAACATCGACGGTGGCGGATGGCTGGCAACTGCGGGCAGCCTGAGCTGCGGCAACTGCGGCCGGCGCGGTTGCGGCTCCCTCAGTCGCGGGCGGCGCCTCTGTTTGCGCCTGAGGCACTGTCGCAGGCGTGGCAGGCAGTTCCTGCCCTGCTCCGACCGTGCGGGTCGAAAGCTTGTAGTCGTTGACGTAATCCGGGTTGAAGTTCGTCCAGACCTGCGTTTGCCAGATGAAGTAGCCATAGAGACCGAAGATGAGCACGAGGCCAACAGCAAGCGGTGCCTGTACCATCCATGCCAGCGGGCCGGCAGATCCTTGCCGCGCGCGGAACGGCCAGATCAGCGCGGCGCCAAGAACCGACAGGCCTCGTCCAAGCGCGCTGAAAACACGTCTGAAGAACGCCGAAACGGAATCAAGCATACTCACCTCTCTCGATTGTCAGTCAACGGCCCACTCCTCTGCGAGTACAGCTTCGTTCTCAGATAGGTGCGCGCGCGATGGATACAACGCAGCAAAGGTATCTTTTTACCGCGCAGCACCCTCAATCGCCACGATACGGGATCGTTCTATTCTGTAGCGACGGACAAAGGCCTCGCTGACAGGGGCCTTGCGCTTGTCGATATGATCGAGCGTGATGGCGTTGTGCGCGTGGATCCTGAGAAGATCGAGAAGATGGGGATGTGGCGACGCGTCTTTTTCAATGTCCCGCATCAGCCCGTCAAGCGTCATGGTCACGGCGCCGTAGAGTTGGATGGCGCGCTCCATCGCGAGCGACAGCATGTTGTAGAGCATGGCATGTGCCGAGAGCCGCTGGGTCGCGCTTTGCGACAGCGATTCCTGCAGCTGGATCTGGTCTTCCAGACGCTGGTGGCGGGTTCTCAAAACATGATAGGATTTTTCCTGCTCTTCCAGTTCAAGCGACAGGCTTTCCCGTTCGGCTTCCAGTGAAGCGCGGCGCTTGTCATCCGTCACACTGCCAAGCTTCCATTGCACCGTTGCGAGCGACGCGTTGATCTCCTTCAGCCGCTGACGCCCAGCCTCGATCTCGGCTGCCGACTGGCGGCGCTTTTCCATCATCGCAAGCAACGGCGCTTCGCATCTCTCGTAAAGCTCCGAAGCGGCAGCTTTCTCGTTCGTCAGAAGCACGGCAACATCATCCGAAAGAAACAGCAGCCGCTTCACGGTCCCGGCGATCGCAAACGTCTTCACCCGTTCGGCCTGAAGCTTCGTCGCCCTGTTGCGCGAGAAGAAGGCGACGAAATTCTCGTAGCGCGTCCGTTCGCTGGCGGCGTCAAAACGCTCGAAACATTTTTCGATCTCGCCGGAAAGGTAGAGCGTGAGATTGGCGAGAGTCTTCTCAACCTCATCATAGCGTGCAAGGAGGGAATCGAGCGCTTGGCGCTCGCGCTCATGACTGACCTGCGCCTTCTCATCCGCGTCATCTGCGCCAAGAAGTGTCGAGAACTGTTGGAGCAGGCTTACCTCGGCAGCGCGCGTGTCGCTGATTGCCGCCTTGGCCTTTTCAATCTCGCTCTCAAGGGGCGGCGTCTTCGCCATGGCAGGTTCTCTCTCTCCCGAATCGAGTGGGCACTAAAGCATGTCGCGCAAAACTGTGCAGCGGTTTTGCGATAACGACATGCGACAAAACAAGAGCCGACGCGGGGAGGAAATCCGAAAGATCGCGACACGCATAAGGCCGCTCGTTTCATATATCCACGAACGGCCTCATCTCAATGCAAGAGCTTGCAGGAAGGGACGCTTACAGATTGAGCTTTGCCAGTTCCGCATCCAGTCTCTCACGCGCCTTCTTCGGCATCTTGCCGGCCTTCACCGCATCAAGGTTTGCAGGCTGATCGCCAACGACCACAAGCGCCACCATGCCCATGCCGAAATGCGGGGTGCATTTGAAGACGTAAGCGCCTTGCCTGTCGACCGTCACCTTCAGCGTCTCGTTCATCTTGCCCTTGGCTTCCGCCACACCCTCCGGCACCAGTTCCTTGATCGAAGCGGCATCGTGACCCTTATCGACCGGAACGAAGGTGATGACGTCGCCCACATTTGCTTTCACGGCTGCGGGCTCGAACACCATCGCCTGCCCATCTGCGCCCTTGTTCAGCATCTTGATCTCGATTTCGGCGGCAGCGGCCGGAAAGGTGAAGAAGCCGGCAATGGCGGCGGCTGTAAGAAGACGAAGAACGTGACTTTGCATTGCGCTTACTCCTGAAGTGGAACCGCCGGATGCGGTCTTTCCACGCCAGGTCCTACTCCCCCACGCACCATCCTTCTTTGACCAAAATCAAACGGAGCAGAACGCGCGGCTCAGGTGTCTTGAACGGCCTCCACCCAGTGGCGCCGGCAGAAGGACACGTATTTCTCATTGCCCCCCACATCGATCTGCGCGCCCTCCTTCACCACCTTGCCGCTTTCATCGAAGCGCGCCACCATCGTTGCCTTGCGGCCGCAATGGCAGATGGTGCGGATTTCCCGAAGTTCGTCGGCAATCGCAAGAAGCTCCTTGGAAGCGGGAAAAAGCTTGCCCTGAAAATCCGTCCGCAGACCATAGGTCATCACCGGAATGTTCAGCCTGTCGGCAATCATGGCGAGCTGCCAGACATGGTGTTCGGAGAGAAAATTCGCCTCGTCGATGAAGACGCAGGCGACCGGCTCCTCGCCATGCAGGCGCGCCACCTCGGCAAAAATATCCGTGCTGTCTTCAAAGATCATCGCATCCGACGACAGGCCGATGCGCGAGGCCACCTTTCCCACACCGGCCCGGTTGTCGAAGGCGGCGGTGAAGATCAGGGTACGCATTCCGCGCTCCTGATAATTGTAGGACGCCTGCAGGAGCATGGTGGATTTTCCGGCATTCATTGCGGAGTAATTGAAATAGAGCTTGGCCATCATGCCCTCTAAAGTCTGTCAGGGATAAGTGGAAAACCGGTTATCCCGAAAAGACAAACGACAACAAAAGAATCAGGTTTCAGGCTCTTTTGCCCCGCAGGACCCGCAGAAGGAAGGGTGTCCGAACGAAAGTCACAGCTTTAGGGTCAAAACCCGATTCGAATAGGAGTTCTGTTCGTCGCGGCTGATAGTGTACAATGTCGCAAACAACACCGCCGCTCACGCAAATGCGCATGAGTTGATTGTGATTGGCGGATATTGATAATGATAAAGGAACAAAAAAAGGGAGTAAGCAATGCTTGCACATCAACGTCGCTGTCTGGCTCTTGCCGCGGCAATTTCTGCAATCGCGGTCTTTTCCACCAGCGCCCAGGCTGCCGAACCGGCAAGCTGCGGAACCGTCCGCTTCTCCGATGTCGGCTGGACCGATATCACCGCGACGACCGCCACAGCGTCCGTCATTCTGAAAAGCCTCGGCTACGACACCGACGTGAAAATCCTCTCCGTTCCGGTGACCTATACGTCGTTGAAAAACAAGGACATCGACGTCTTCCTCGGCAACTGGATGCCGACGATGGAAGGCGATATCAAACCTTACCGCGAAGACAAGTCGGTCGAGACGGTGCGCGAAAACCTGACGGGTGCAAAATATACGCTTGCCACCAATGCCAAAGGTGCCGAACTCGGCATCAAGGACTTTAAGGATATTGCAGCCCACAGCGACCAGCTTGGCGGCAAGATTTACGGCATCGAGCCTGGCAATGACGGCAACCGCCTGATTCTCGGCATGGTCGAAAAGGACACCTTCGGCCTGAAGGACTTCCAGGTGGTGGAATCCTCCGAACAGGGCATGCTGGCGCAGGTGGCGCGTGCCGATAAGGCTGGCGAGCCCATCGTGTTTCTCGGTTGGGAACCCCACCCGATGAACTCCAATTTCAAGCTGACCTATCTGACAGGCGGCGACGACGTCTTCGGTCCGAACCTTGGCGGCGCAACAATCTACACGAACGTGCGCAAAGGCTATCTGGACGAATGCCCGAATGTCGGCACCTTCATCAAGAACCTGCAATTCTCGCTTCCCATGGAAAACGAGATCATGGGCAAAATCTTGAATGACGGCATGGAAGGCGAAGCCGCAGCCACCGCATGGCTGAAGGCGAACCCGAGCGCCATCGAGCCATGGCTCGCGGGCGTCAAGACCAAGGACGGCAGCGGCGACGCGCTGGCTGCAGCCAAGAAGAATATCGGCCTGTAAAGGCCGGTTACCCGCCTGCTACGCCCGGCTTCCGACCTTTCAAGCGTCGGAAGCCGAACAGATGAACCCGTTCACGAAAGGCATAATCTTACCGTGGAATGGCTCAGTGCACCCCAAAATCGTTTACCGGTCGGTCGTTACGCCAAAGAGGCAGTCGACTGGCTGACCACAAATCTTTCTTTCTTTTTTGATTGGTTAGCCTTTATTTTCGGAAGCGTTATCGACGCTATCCTCTACCTGCTACAGGCGCCCCACCCTCTTATCATCGTGGCGCTTTTGACCGCGCTCTCCGCCTGGATGCGACGCTCCATCGGAATGCCGCTCTTCACAGCCCTTGGCCTGCTTCTCATCATCAATCTCGGATATTGGAAAGCGACCACCGAAACGCTGGCGCTCGTGATCGCGGCAAGCTCCGTCTGTATGCTGATCGGCGTCCCGCTCGGCATTCTCGCGGCACGGCGCAAATGGGTCTACAGCTTCATGCGTCCCGTTCTGGATTTGATGCAGACGATCCCGACCTTCGTCTATCTGATCCCGGCACTGGTGCTCTTCGGTCTCGGCATGGTACCGGGCCTGATCGCAACAGTGATCTTCTCCGTCCCCGCTCCCATCCGTCTCACTCGACTTGGCATCATTTCCACGCCGCCGGCGCTGGTGGAAGCCGCCGTCGCCTTCGGCGCCACGCCCTCCCAGGTGCTGCGCAAGGTAGAACTGCCCTTTGCCATGCCGCAGATCATGGCGGGACTGACACAGACCATCATGCTATCGCTTTCCATGGTGGTGATCTCCGCACTTGTCGGCGCGAACGGCCTCGGCGTGCCGGTGGTTCGCGCGCTGAATACGGTCAACATCGCCATGGGCTTTGAAGCGGGTCTTTGCATCGTCATCGTGGCGATCATTCTTGACCGGCTCTTTCGCCTGCCAGGCTCGGAGGATGAAGTATGAGTGACGCGATCATCTTCGGAAACGTCGATATCGTCTTCGGCGACAATCCTCATCTTGCGCTTCCGCTGATCGATGCGGAGCGGACCCGCAGCGAAATCAACAAAGAGACCGGTCTGGTGCTTGGCGTTGCCAATGCCTCGCTCTCGGTCAAGGAAGGCGAAATCCTCGTCCTCATGGGGCTGTCGGGCTCCGGCAAATCCACGCTGCTGCGCGCCGTCAACCGCCTTGCCCCGGTGGTGCGCGGCAGTGTCAGCGTCAAGACCGATACGGGCTATGTCGATCCCTATCGGGCATCGTCCAAGGTGCTGCGCGACCTTCGCTCCCGCACCGTCTCCATGGTCTTTCAGCAGTTCGGACTCCTGCCCTGGCGCAATGTTGCCGATAATGTCGGCTTCGGGCTGGAGCTTTCCGGCGTGCCGGAGGCCGAGCGCAAGAAGCGTGTTGCCGAACAGCTCGAACTCGTCAATCTCTCCGACTGGGCCGAGCGCAAGGTGGGCGAGCTTTCCGGCGGCATGCAGCAGCGTGTGGGTCTTGCCCGCGCTTTTGCGACCGGCGCGCCGATCCTTTTGATGGACGAGCCGTTCTCAGCCCTCGACCCGCTGATCCGCAGCCGACTTCAGGAAGAGCTGCTGGAGTTTCAAAGCAGGCTGAAGAAAACGATCCTCTTCGTCAGCCACGATCTGGACGAGGCCTTCCGCATCGGCAATCGCATCGCCATGATGGAGGGTGGACGCATCATCCAGTGCGGCACGCCGCAGGAGATCGTGCGTAACCCCGCCACCCAGTATGTTGCGGATTTCGTGCAGAACATGAACCCGATTTCCATGCTGACCGCCGCCGACGTGATGCGGCGCGGCGTGGCAGTCGATAACGGCAACAGCCCGGTCGTGGCCACGGCTCGCCCTTCCCTGCCCTTGATCGACATTCTCGATGCCATGGCAAGACAGCCCGGTACGATCGGCGTCGTCGAACAGGGAGCGGTCATTGGCACCATCACCTCGGAAGACATCGTCCGAGGACTGACGCGTCACCGCAACGTCTAGATTCTGCCTGGCTGGAGGAGAACCAGCCGAGGGCGGTCTGATTCCAAAGAACGGGATCTTTTCAATACCACAGCATCCGAAGCAGCGTAGGCCCGACAGGCCTGCGCTGCTTTCTTTTCCTCACCCCGCAACGCACGCACTACTAGATTTGGGACATGCCGAGATTTGAGATCAAAATATGACAGCAGCAGTCAAAATTACGAAGAATAAAAAAATATTATTTTTGACCGAATTTGACATTAATCATTTCTTCGTTTGCGTTACTTACGATTTTTAGAAGAAAATAATACCCCGAAACAGCCTAGCGGCATAATGAGTATCTAAATTACGACACTTCTAATAAAGCGTGGCCTTTACCTTAGATTTAGGTATATACAGTCTCGCGACCATGTTGGTAAAACTTGACGCATGGGGCAATTCGTTGCCGGACAAGAAAGCCTAGGGGCGGCTTCGAATTAGGAGACTGGAAATGACAGAGCAGACCTTATCAGAACAGGCTAATGCAGCGGCAGGGCTTCTGTCGGCAATGGCTAACCCCAAAAGGCTGATGATTCTTTGCAGCTTGGTCGAGGGTGAAGTTCCGGTCGGCGTTCTGGCTACCCAGGTTGGCCTCAGCCAATCGGCTTTGTCTCAGCATCTCTCCAAGCTTCGTGCACAACGCCTCGTCAAGACGCGCCGCGATGCACAGACGATCTACTATTCCAGCACGTCGGACTCGGTGAAGAAGATCCTGGCATCGCTTGAAGAGATCTACTGCGCGCAGAACGACAGCAAGTCCGCGGCCTGATCGACAGCATCGGCCCGAACATCGGGCTCGATCTTCGCAAAGCACGATCAAAAAGGTAAAGCGTTCTTTGTGCGCCCAATAGGCCGCGCGGCGCTTTGAAGCATGGTCCAAGCAAACTGTTCAGCGGTTTTGCGATACCGACCCGCGACAAAACCAAAACCTAAAGCGCAAGGAGCGAATCTGAAAGATCTCGACGCGCTTTAGAAGCCCGAAAACGGGGTGCGCGCCGCTCCAGACGAGTCTTTAGTGCTCAAGCCACGCAGGCACCTCAACCGTTCAGACTGATGACGCCGAACGCTCTTTCAGCATCTGCGCCGCACGTGCATAGCCACCGGCAGCCCCATCGACAAAATGCATGTGATCGCGTGACAGTGGTGACGGAACGACGCAGGTCATCAGGGCCGCATCCTGCTCATGCAATCCATAAAAGCAGACACCGTCACGCTCCGCACCTTCCAGCCGTGCCTTGATGCGGGAAAGCCGGTCTGCATCCACATCGATCGTCATCTTCAGCCCGTCGTCGAACTTACGAAAGTCCGTATTGCTCGCGACAGTCGTCTTGTACTGAACAGGGTCGAAGCGCCCCACCGGCTTTCGCAACCAGTAGAGCACCGTGATCAGAACGGTCTGGAACGCCACCCAACAGCCTTTGCGAAACTGCGACACACGATCACCGAGACCGGACAGCGCTTTGGCCTCCATCACCAGCCCCTCACGAATGAAACCGAGTGCCGGCCCCTCGACAGGCACGGGGTGGCCTTCGCGACCATCCTCATTCGCAAGTGTGACGATATCGGCAACCAGCCGACGGAAGGCCGCCATGTCTCCGCCCGGACGTGGGGTGGCGATGATCGACACCACCGCACCATAGCGCGCCTGTATGGGATTCCATCGGCACGACAGGCCGGAAAGATCAGGCCTGTCGCCTGCCTCCGCCTCGTCGACAAGATAATGCCCGCCCTTCATCTGCATGTCGGCCCAGTTGTTGCCGCCACCGGAGAACATCGCATAGGACACGTCATCGCTCGCCTGAAACCGCGCCACGCGCACATCCAGCCCATTGGCCCTGATCTCCGTCAATGGCACGAGTGCTGCACGCAGCGTCAGGCCAAGATCCTCGCTCACCCACCGCCGGACTTTTGACAACGCCGCGCGCGATGCTTCGATCGCCTGCGGCGGCACGGCGACAGCCGCACCGTCGCCGCCGAAAACAAAGGGCAGATCATGGCGGTCCAAGGCGTTGAGGATGCCGGAGATGACGCCAGCACCCGCCATATTGACGGACTTGTACCGGCCTTGCGCAATGGCATCGGTGGAATCGACAATATCGGCAAGCGCCAGCGCCCAGCCATCGGGAAGCGGACGATAGAGTTCCGGCTCCGCGACATCTTCGAAATGTCGAAAGACAGGCAGGTGGGACAGAAATTCTTCATCGGACGATAGCATCGTCATAATATCCTCCCCGCCAGATGGAAAAGCCAGTCTTTATCGCGCTGTCATAGACCAAACCTCGCCTCTCTACTGTGGCGGCGATCACATAGCTTTTACAAGGGCTTTTACGTCCACGCGCCGCTTCCAGATCAAACACGACTTGCTAAATCGCCACCGCCTTGTCACAAAGCAAGACTGGGGTACGGAATTCAAATGTGAAACGGCACTCCTTTGCCTGACGAACGGCGCCTCGTATCAGCGAGCACGTTGCCGGTATCGGGCCGAATCGGGCGATGCGCCCAACCCAAGGAGAAATGAATGAAAATCAAGATTTTGACCGGCCTGGCGCTTGCCGCCTCCGTGGCCTTTGCACCCGCAGCGCATGCCGAGATCGTCATCGGTCTCGTGGCGCCGCTCACAGGTCCGGTTGCCGCTTACGGCGACCAGGTGAAGAACGGCGCGCAGACTGCCGTCGATGTCATCAACAAGAATGGCGGCATTCTCGGCGAGAAGATCGTGCTGAAGCTTGCCGATGATGCCGGCGAACCCAAGCAGGGCGTTTCCGCCGCCAACCAGCTGGTTGCAGACGGCATCAAATTTGTCGTCGGCCCAGTCACGTCCGGCGTTGCCATTCCGGCCTCCGACGTGTTCGCTGAAAACGGCGTCGTTATGGTCACACCCACAGCAACGGCACCGGACCTCACCAATCGCGGCCTAACAAACATCTTCCGCACCTGCGGTCGTGACGACCAGCAGGCAGAAGTGGCTGCGAAGTTCGTTCTGGCGCAGCTGAAGGACCGTCAGATCGCCATCATTCACGACAAGGGCGCTTACGGTAAGGGCCTTGCCGACGCCTTCAAGAAGACCTTGAATGCCGGCGGCGTGACGGAAGTCATGTATGACGCGCTGACACCGGGCGAAAAGGATCTGAGCGCGCTCACCGCCCGTCTCAAGTCCGAGGGCGTGGACGTCGTCTATTTCGGCGGTTACCATCCGGAAGCCGGTCTTCTGGTGCGCCAGTTGCACGACATCGGCGCGAAGGCAACCGTGATCGCCGGTGACGGCCTTTCCAACTCCGAATTCGCCAATATCGGCGGCACCGCGGCAGATGGCACCATCTTCACCAATGCTTCCGACGCAACGAAGAGCGCGGACTCCAAGGCCGCCGCTGACGCGTTGAAGGCCGCCAACATTCCGGCCGAAGCCTTCACCCTGAATGCCTATGCCGCCGTGGAAGTTCTCAAAGCCGGTATCGAAAAGGCTGGCTCTGCCGAGGATTCCGAAGCGGTTGCTGCAGCGCTGAAGGGCGGCGAGCCGATCCCGACAGCCATCGGCAAGCTGACCTATGGCGAAACAGGCGACCTGACCTCGCAGGCCTTCTCGCTCTACAAGTGGCAGGGCGGCAAGATCGTTTCGGCCGAATAAGGTGCCGCCTCTCCTCCGCGGATTAAGCGCGAGGATGGTGACCGCAACCGAAAGACAAGCTGATCGGACCGGGCGCGCTCAACGCGCCCGGTTTTCTTTTTGCATGAAAAGCGCTTTCCAGGCTTAATTGTCGCAAAGCACAGAATCGAAATGAGGTGACGCGTGGTATCGAAACTCGAACGCAAGATCGACCAGGGAACCGGACGTAAGAAGGCGGATATCGTTCTGAAGGGCGGACGCTTCTTCGATCTGGTCACCGGTGAACTCGTCGCGTCCGATATTGCGATCTGCGGCGATACGATCGTCGGCACCTGCGAGACCTATCACGGCGTCGAGGAGATCGACATCTCCGGCCAGATCGTCGTGCCGGGCTTCATCGACACCCATCTTCACATCGAATCTTCGCTGGTCACACCGCACGAATTCGACCGCTGTGTTCTGCCCTATGGTGTGACGACCGTGATCTGCGATCCGCATGAAATCGCCAATGTGCTCGGCGCGGAGGGTATCCAGTTCTTCCTGGATTCCTCGCTCGAGACCATCATGGATATCCGCGTGCAGCTTTCCTCCTGCGTGCCCGCCACCCATCTGGAAACCGCTGGCGCGGATCTGCCGATCGAAAAGCTCCTGCCCTTCCGCGATCATCCACAGGTCATCGGCCTTGCGGAATTCATGAATTTCCCCGGCGTGATCCATAAGGATCCGATCTGCATGGCGAAACTCGAGGCGTTTCAGGGACAGCATATCGACGGCCACGCGCCGCTTCTGTCCGGCACCGGGCTCAACGGCTATCTGTCGACCGGCATCCGCACCGAGCATGAATGCACCAGCGCCAAGGAAGCGCTCGAAAAGATCCGCAAGGGCGTGCATATTCTGGTCCGTGAAGGGTCGGTATCGAAAGACCTGCACGCGCTGATGCCGATCATCACCGAGCGCCTGTCGCCCTATCTGGCGCTCTGCACCGACGACCGCAATCCCCTCGATATCGCCGAACAGGGTCATCTGGACTACATGATCCGCACCGCCATCGCCAATGGCGTTCAGCCGCTGGCCGTCTACCGCGCCGCATCGATTTCGGCAGCCAAAGCCTTCGGCTTGCGCGATCGTGGCCTCGTCGCGCCAGGCTGGCGAGCCGATTTGGTGGTGATCGATACGCTGCAGAACTGCAAGGCCTCCATGGTCTTCTCCGCCGGCAGACGCGTCACGGACGCGCTTTTCGCCACCCGCAAATCGGTTGCTCCGGTCGGCCTCGACAGCGTCAAGGCAAGGCGGGTGCTCGCCGCCCATTTTGGCGTGCCGGTAACGGAAGGCAAAACGTCCGTTCTCGGCGTATTGCCGGGCAAAATCATCACCGAACATCGCCGCTACAAGCTACCGAGCGACGGCAACCAGACGAGCGTCGATCTCGACAACGACATCATCAAGGTGGCCGTCATCGAGCGGCACGGCAAGAACGGCAATCACGCCAACGGCTTCGTTCAGGGCTTCGGCCTTAAGAAAGGCGCCATCGCCTCCACCGTCGGCCATGACAGCCACAATATCTGCGTCGTGGGCGTCAGCGAAGATGACATGGCGCTCGCTGCCAATCGTCTCGGAGAGATCAAGGGCGGCTTCGTCGTGGCGGAAAACGGAAAGATCACCGGTGAAATCGCCCTTCCCGTTGCCGGTCTGATGAGCCTGGAGCCCTATGAGACCGTACGCGACACGCTGCACACCCTGCGACAGGCAGCCTATGCGCTGGGCACGACACTGGAAGAACCCTTCCTTCAGGTGGCGTTCCTGCCTCTTCCCGTCATACCTCACCTGAAGATTTCCGATAAGGGCCTGGTGGATGTCGATCTTTTCAAGCTCATCACGGCTGAAGGATGAACACGTGCCTGCTCGCGGAGACAATCATAAGTAAATAGTCTAATTCTATTTCCCGCGGGCGCCAAAATCATAGTAAATTAAGGCCTGAGGAAGTATATATGATGATCGTTCAATGACCGGCGACCTGGAGGAAATCTTTGGTCATCAAACGCATCGACAAAAAGCAAGTCAAGATCGGCATGTTTGTCGAGGGCATAGAAGGCCCCTGGCAGGATGACCCTGCTGTTGGCCGCCGTTTCACCGTAAAGAACGCCAAGCAACTCTCCGCCATCGTGAATGGTGAGATCAGCGGTGTTTTTATCAACACCGCGCTCGGCACGAATGCCCCGGACTCTGGTGTTGACGGTGCGGTGCCGAAAACGATCAGGACTGCCAGCAAGGAAGACAAGAGCCGCGTCGCACAAAAGATAAGCGCGCAGGCCGATGAAGCGAAAAGCCTCATCGAGGGTGTGTTTGACGGTCGCGATATCGCCATCGATGCATTTGCGCCGCTTGCGGACGATATCGGCCGGGCAATGGACGAGAACCCCGGTCTTTACATCGGGATCTCACGCCTTCGGTCACGCGATACCGCAACCTTCGTCCATTCGCTGTCCGTCGCGGCGTTGCTCACGCATTTTGCCCGATCGCTGGAAATGGATGAAGCCGTAGTCCAGCGGCTCTGCGTTGCCGGAATCCTGCACGACGTCGGCAAGCTTTCCATCCCGCGGGAGGTTCTGCACAAGCAGGGGCCGCTCACCGCCGAAGAGCGATTATATGTCGAGCAACATCCCGAGCTTGGCTACAAAATCTTGCAAAAACAGTCGGATATGCCGGAACTGGTACTGGATATCTGTCGATTCCATCATGAGCGGATTGATGGCAGAGGCTATCCGCAAGGCCTCTCCGGCGCGCAGATCAGCCCGGAGGTGCGCATGAGCACGATCTGCGATGTGTTCGATGCCCTCACATCCGCCCGTTCCTATAAGAAGGGCTGGTCCTCACAGCAGGCTCTGTCCTGGATGATGGATCGCGAGGGCCAGTTCGACAGGACATTGCTGCGTCGCTTTATCCTCAGCCTCGACACCGAAATGACGAAGGGCCTCCTCTGAGGCCACATGTCCGTGATCTACCGAATTACGACCGCTCGATCCGCGCACAGAACGCATCCAGCGGCTCCAGCTTCACCGTATCGACATCGAAGGCCGGCTCAAACCCGGGCATTGCCAGATGCTCGACGACGCGAAACTCCGGCGGAAGGCGAAAATCGACCGGCTGACGCGTAAGGTTGAAGACGAAGAGCAGGCTCTCGCCGTTTTTTTCACGCGTGAACACGAGCAGATCCTGATTCGTATCGAGAAACGTCATGTCGCCATCGCGAAGGCCCGCATGGCTGCGACGGAAGGCCAGCATCGCCTTGTAATGATTGAGAACCGAGTCCGATTTCCGCTCCTGCCCGTCCGCCGCCAGCATGGCATGAGCGTAAGGAACCGGCAGCCACGGCTTTTCGGCGGCAGTGAAACCGGCATGCGGCTTGCCCGTCTCCCACACCATCGGCGTGCGGCACCCATCGCGGCCCTTGAAAGCCGGCCAGAAGCGAATGCCGTAAGGATCGCGCAGATCCTCAAAGGCAAGATCCGCCTCCGTTAGCGCCAGCTCTTCACCCTGATAAAGGCAGATGGAGCCGCGCAGGGATGCCAGCACGCAGACGGAAAGCTTTGCCACGCGGATCTGCTCTTCCACACTTTCGGCAAAGCGGCTGAGATGACGGACAACGTCGTGGTTGGAAAAAGCCCAGCAGACCCAGCCATCGGTTACGGCTTTCTGGAAGCCATCGACGGCACCGCGAATATGGCTGGCGGTGAAATCCGGCCCCAACAGATCGAACGTGTAGCACATGTTGAGCTTGTCGTTATCCGCCGTATAGGCGGCGACGGTTTTGAGTGAGCGCGCACCATCGCCCACCTCGCCGACCGTCATCCGTCCCTCATACTCGTCCAGCAGAGCGCGGAAGCGCTTGAGGAAGGCGAGGTTCTCCACCTGCGTCTTGTCATAGAGATGGCTCTGCATGCCGTAGGGATTGACGTCCGGCGCGTCGAGACCGGCATCGTCGCTATCCGGCTCATGCGGCGGGTTATCGCGCAACAACTTGTCGTGGAAGTAGTAGTTGACCGTATCCAGCCGGAAGCCGTCGACACCCCGCTCCAGCCAGAACCTGACGGTGTCCAGAAGCGCGTCCTGAACGTCCGGATTGTGAAAATTGAGATCCGGTTGCGAGCCGAGGAAGTTGTGCATGTAATATTGCTTGCGCACGCCATCCCATTCCCAGGCCGGACCGCCAAAGACCGAGAGCCAATTGGTGGGCGCCGTTCCATCCGGCTTCGGGTTTGCCCAGACATACCAGTCCGCTTTCGCATTGGTGCGGCTGGTCCGGCTTTCCTTGAACCAGGGATGCTGATCGGATGTGTGCGAGATCACCTGGTCGATGATGACTTTCAGGCCAAGCTTGTGCGCCTCGGTGATCAGTTCATCGAAATCCGCAAGCGTCCCGAACAGCGGATCGACATTGCAGTAATCGGAAACGTCGTAGCCCATATCCGCCATGGGCGAAGTAAAGAAGGGCGAGAGCCAGATGCCATCCACACCAAGCGCATGGATATAGGGCAGATGCTTGGTAATCCCCGCCAGGTCACCGAAACCATCCCCCGTCGTATCCTGAAACGAGCGCGGGTAGACCTGATATATGACCGCTCCCCTCCACCAGTCTGCATCGTGAACTCTGTGTCCGGTGGTAGACGTGGCTTGCGGCATGAACGATCTCCAAAGTGAAGCTGCCCAACCATATAAAGCCCGGATTGATCCGTAAACGGCCAATGCTTGTCGAATGTGAGAAGAGACCCGCAATCGGCTTTCGCCGCCCTTGCAAGCCGGCCCACGGCGTCGTAATGGCGAAGCGTCACGACAGGAGGAGAGTGCAGTGGGTGGACGGTTTCTTTCGATCGGCGAATGCATGGTGGAGCTTTCGCAAGCCGGTGACGGCCTGCTGCGCAAGGGCTTTGCCGGAGACACGCTGAACACCGCCTGGTATGCACGCGCCTGCCTGCAGCAGGACTGGTCGGTGGATTATTTCACCGCGCTGGGTGACGATCCCCTGTCGCAGGAGATGCTGTCCTTCATCGAGGGTGCCGGCATCGGCACGCAGTATATCTCCCGAATTGCGGGCGGCACGCCTGGCCTCTACCTCATCAACCTGAAAGACGGTGAGCGCACCTTCAGCTATTGGCGCAGCACCTCTGCCGCCCGCCAGCTGGCGGCTGATGCCGATCATCTGCGCGAGACTATCGACGCGGCCGACATCGTCTATTTCTCCGGCATTACCCTTGCCATTCTCGCCACACCGATTGCGGTCGACACATTCCTCTCCGAACTGCGCCGCGCCAAGGCGTCCGGCAAGCAGGTCGTGTTCGATCCCAATATCCGCCCGCGGCTTTGGGCCAACCGCGAGATCATGCTGGAGACGATCACCAATGGTGCGCGCGCTGCCACGCTCGTCATGCCAAGCTTCGACGACGAGGCTGGTAACTTTGGTGACACGGATGTGGAGGCGACCATCGCGCGCTATCGCGCGCTCGGCGTCGCCAACATTGTGGTGAAAGATGGCGCAAAGGGCGCAACGCTCGATTTCGGCGGTGAGCGCAGCCACGCGCCTGCCGAGCAGGCCGTAAAGGTGGTGGATACGACGAGTGCCGGAGACAGCTTCAACGGCGCCTTCCTGTCCCGCTTCGTCACCGGCAGCACACCCGAAGAAGCGGCCACTTTCGCCGCCAAGGCTGCCGCCACCGTCATCGGCCACCACGGCGCGCTGATCAGCCCGGACCTGCTGCCGAAAGCCTGAAGGACGTCGCGCAAACGCATGCAGCGGTTTTGCGATAACGACATCCGAAAAGACCAGGATTTGAAGCGTGATGAGCGAATATCAAACTTCGCCATCCGCTTTGAATCCGCTGACATGATGCTGTAACACGCCTGTCGCATATACCCGAAGGCCGGTGGATCACCGGAGAGTCGCAAGCGGCGAGGGTCGGCACGGCATGACCAGAATTACCATCGTCACGGATGCATGGCATCCCCAGGTCAACGGCGTGGTGCGCTCCATCGAGAACACCAATGTCGAGCTTGAACGCATGGGCGTCGAGGTTCGCATGGTGACGCCGCAGAGCTTCCACTCCATTCCCTGCCCCACCTATCCGGAAATTCGCCTTTCCGTCGCGAGCTATCGCCGGGTTTCGAAGGAAATCGAGAAGAGCCAGCCATCCTATGTGCATATTGCGACGGAAGGTCCGCTCGGCTTCATGGCGCGCCGCTGGTGCATCAAGCACGGCATGGGCTTTTCCACCAGCTACCACACGCGTTTTCCAGAATATGTGGCGGCCCGCTTCCCCGTGCCGGAAAGCTGGCTCTACGGCTTCGTGCGCTGGTTCCACAATGGCGGTAGCGCCTGCATGGTGGCAACGCCGAGCCTCGAAACGGAGCTCCAATCCAAAGGCGTGAAGAACCTCAAACGCTGGAGCCGCGGCATCGACGCCAAGCTCTTCCGTCCCAGACAGAAGGAGGAGCGTCCCTTCGGCCTCCCTCGCCCGATCTTCATGACCATTGGCCGCGTTTCGGTGGAAAAGAACCTGCCGGAGTTTCTCGATCTCGATCTGCCGGGCTCAAAGGTCGTTGTCGGTGACGGCCCTGCCCGCGCCGAGCTTCAGCAGAAACATCCCGATGTGCTCTTCACCGGCGTGAAGACCGGCGAGGACCTGGCGAAAGCCTATGCGCAGGCCGACGTCTTTGTCTTTCCGTCCAAGACAGACACCTTCGGAAACACCATTCTCGAAGCACTCTCGAGCGGCGTACCGGTCGCAGCCTTCCCGGTGACCGGCCCGCTTGATATTCTCGGTGGCCACCCGAAGGCCGGTGCGCTTAGCTCGGATTTGCGCAAGGCCTGCCTTGCCGCACTCGATTGCTCCCCGGAAGCAGCCCTTGCCGTGTCACGCAACTATTCCTGGGAAAAGGCGTCCCGCCAGTTTCTCGACAACGTGACCTCTGCTGCCGCAAGCCGCCTTCCAGGCTTCTGCGCCGCCCATGCGATGTGAGCGGATTACAGGCAAATTGCCTGCATTTTCAGTGGACGCACGAGCCCATTGCTGTCAGAAGGCGTCAGGACGCGACTGCCGTTATCTTTAGAACGGGGTCGGGCTGCTGATTGACGTCAGGCGGCTGCCGCGAGGTTACGCAGGCCGTCCACTTATCGCAAAACCGCCGCACAGTTTTGCGCGCATGCTTTAGCTCACCAAGCGCCGTTCAGCATATTGCCTGCGAGCGGGATCGTGCGGCTCTTGCCATTGCTGTCGTTGACGGAAATCTCGCTTTGCATCTGCTTGGGAGACTTGCGAAACCAGCCGGCGGCAATCGAAGCGAGATCGCCGATCATTCCATGCTTGCGCCAATCGGCGAAGCGCTGCGCCATGGCCTCTGCCTCATGCTTGAAGAAGAAGTCGCCCGACTGGGCCAGGTCGTTGATGGAAGAGGCCATGGATGACAAAGGCTTCTGGAACATCTTCGGCGGAACCGAGAGGCCGTCTGCCGCTTGCGGAAAAGCCGGCGCCATGAAATCGATCGCCCAGCCATCTGCCTCCACCCAGCAGTGAAAGTTCTCGCCAGCACCTGTCACATGGCCGTCCTCGCGATGATCGGCAAACAGCAGCATCGTGCCGCCAAGATTATAAGCCGACAGCCCACCCTTCGGCTTCGCCTTCACCTTGTAGTGATGCTCCAGAATGAAGGCACCAAATGTGCTGAAATACATCGATGCCGTCGCGGGATCGGCGTTCTCGTTGAGAAGCAGGCTGTTGATGACGCGATAGATGCGATGATAATCGCTCTGCTTGATCAGCATGATGTTTGACCTGACATTTGAAATTTACAAGACGAGCGCGAGCATCACGCCATGATCTCGGCACAGGGAGGAGAGATGTCCTCTCCCACGTCCCCAAATCCTCTGCCGTCATCCTCGGGCTCGACCCGAGGATCCATAGCCCCACCCGTAAGCGTTTGAAAACATGATCCTCGGGTCAAGCCCAATGATCACGGAGTGTGAGGCGGCCCTCAGCGAGCCAAACCCCTGACTAGCGCTTCTTCGCCTTATGCTCGAAGGGATTGTCGGACCCACGATAATGCACCCGGATCGGCACGCCCGGCATGTCGAAATCCTTGCGCAGACCGTTCACCAGATAGCGCGTGTAAGATTCCGGAATGGCCTCGGGCCGTGTGCAGGAGATCATGAAGGCCGGTGGCCGTGCTTTGACCTGCGTCATGTATTTCAGCCGCAGACGACGGCCCGACACGGCCGGCGGCGGATGCTGTGTGACCTGCATATCCAGCCAGCGATTGAGCTTGGCGGTGGAGATACGGCGGTTCCACACCTTGTCGGTGTCGATGATGCTCTGCATCAGCCGGTCGAGGCCATAGCCCGTCTGGCCGGAAATTGGCACGGCGCGAATGCCGCGCGCCTGCGGCAGAAGGCGCTCGGTCTTCTCGCGCAGATCAGCGAGAAACGCCTGTGCATCCTCGACCAGATCCCACTTGTTGAAAGCGAGCACCGCAGCGCGGCCTTCGCGGATGACCAGATCGACGAGCTGCAAATCCTGCTTCTCGAAAGGAATGGTGGAATCGAAGACGATGACGACGGTTTCGGCGAAACGGATGGAGCGCAACGAATCCGCCACCGAAAGCTTCTCCAGCTTCTCGGTCACCTTCGCCTTGCGACGCATGCCAGCCGTGTCGAACATCTTGATCGTGCGGCCGCGCCAATCCCACTCGACCGAGATACTGTCGCGCGTGATGCCGGCTTCCGGACCGGTCAGAAGACGGTCTTCACCGAGAAAGCGGTTGATCAGCGTCGACTTGCCGGCATTCGGCCGACCGATGATCGCAACGCGCAACGGCTTGGTATCGTCATAGGCGGGCTCGTAATCCTCGTCTTCTTCCTCTTCACCGGAAAGCACGACGTCGGTTTCAGCCTCTTCGAAATCGTCTTCCGGCGGGAAGGCGACATCTTCACCGATCGCGGCAACGATGGCGTCGCGCAGATCGATCATGCCCTGCCCGTGCTCGGCAGAAATCGGGCATGGCTCGCCAAGACCGAGCGTATAGGCATCATAGAAACCGCCATCGGAGCCGCGGGCTTCGGATTTGTTGGCAACCAGCACGACCGGCTTGCCGCGACGGCGCAGCATTTCGCCCAGCGTCTGGTCGGCCGGTGTCAGCCCGTATTTGGCGTCGACGACGAAAAGCGTCAGATCGGCCTCCTCGATCGCCTCTTCCGTCTGCGCCCACATGCGACCCTGCAGCGTCTCCGGTGCGGATTGCTCGAGACCCGCGGTATCGATGATGGTGAAACGCAGATCCACAAGCTTTGCGTCGCCCGGACGACGGTCGCGGGTCACGCCTGGCGTGTCATCCACAAGCGCCAGCTTCTTGCCAACCAGACGGTTGAAAAGCGTGGATTTGCCGACATTCGGACGTCCGACGATGGCGACGGTGAAGGTCATGATAGTGCCCTAACTTCTATAGCGTCGGACCGGAAACCCAACGGGCTCCGGTCCGACGCCTTCAACAGAAAACCGATGCAGTTCGCGGCGATCCTTATGACCGCCCGTCCCTGCAGGAAATGAGAATTTACGCTGCCTTGCCGGATGCGGCAATATTATCGAGCAGGACCTGCGCCCGGTTCGCCACATTGCGCGGCGCCTGGGAATCACTGGTAATGAGTTCGAACCACTGCTTCGCCTGGGCAAGATTGCCGGCCTTGTAAGCGGCAAGACCAAGCGCCTCACGTGCGGAGTTGCGCAGCGGCTGGCCATCGCTGGACAGCGCTTCCACCTCTGCCGACACCTGCTCATATGTGCCATTGTCAATCAGAAGGAACGCCGCGCGCACCTTTGCCATGTCACGGAAAATCTGCGGCGCGCTGGAATCGTTGCCAATCGCAGTAAAGGCTGCGATAGCGCCAGCGGCATTGCCCTTCTGTGCGAGGAGCGTTGCAGCGCGGAACTTGGCGAGGATCGGGTACTCGCCGTGGCCGGCGCTTTCCAGTTCCGTGAGTGCCTTCAACGCTTCGTCATTCTTGCCCTCGGAGGCAAGCTTCAACGCGTTGGAGAACTGGTCGCCAGACGCCGAAGCCCGGCTGTTGCTCCAATATTCGTAAATGCCTGCGCCCGCAGAAGCGAGCACGATCAAAACGGCAGCGCCAATCACGACCGCGCCGTAACGACCCCAGAAGTTGCTCAATTTTTCTGAGCGGATCTGCTCGTTCACTTCGCGGATGAAGCTGTCATTCTCGTTCGCCATCGAATTCTCCGTTACCCGCACCGAAAGGCAAAAGCCGATCGGTCTGCGGACATGCCAAGGCAATCTGGTTGCGGCAAGCCGCAAAAAGGCCAACCACATTTATTGGTGGGCCTTCTAGCCTATTTTCCCTGAGATGTAAGGGGGAAACGTCAGTTTCCTACATCGCAATCGGTTGGACGCCGATCAACCATTCGTGCAGCTTCCAGATGAATGCAGCCCACAGCACCACGCCAAGGAGAACGGCGATCGCATCGTAACGCGCCGAAACGAAGGGACGAGCGAGATTTTCGCCGGCGCGTGCGCGGCGCTTGAGGAAAATCCGCATCACCACGCCCCAGGCGAGGAAGGAGGCGAAGAGGATGACGGAGGAGGTCTCGCCATTGGCAAGCAGGTGCGAGAAAGCCCAGATCTTCACCGCAAGGATCAGCGGATGCTTGGTCTTGGTTGCGATGTGCCCGGCCGGCAGGGCACTTGCCACAAGACAGATCATCGCAATGAGCATCAGCGTGACGGCGATATGGGCCATCCAGACCGGCGGATAATAAAGCATGCCCGTCACCTGTCGCGCTTCATTGAAGGCATAGGCAATGAAGACGATGGTGAGAATGCTGACGAGCGAATAGACGCCCTTGAAGGGCTTTTCGCCCATGTTATCGATCAGACGCGCACGAAGCCCCGGCGCAAAAAGCCTGAGAGAATGGGTGGCGAAGAACAAGATGAGAGAGACGACGAGCAGAAGCATGGTGGCGTCCTTGCGCGGGGGAAGATAATCTTTTGACAATGAGTTATGGCGAATACCAAAGATCACTGATGCTGACCCATTCGATAGCCTGGAAACGGTCGCCCGGGTAGGAGAAACCGCAGAGCGATGCTTTTTCATCGGTCGAGGATTTCGACGCCCCCGGCGGCCGATTTCCGGGCTATCGAAGGGATCAGCATCAGTGATCTTTGGTATAACCCCTGGAAAAAGCCAGTCAAATCAAAGCTTCGCCTTATTCCAAGCTCAAAAGGCCGCTTTTGAAAATTCCGCGTGGTTCCCTCATGTTGCGTTCGCTTGCCCTCATTACCCTGTCTCTCGCCTGCGCGCCGCAAGCCTATGCGCAGGCTGTCGAAGGTGCGGCAAAGCCAAAGCAGCTCGTGCTGGTGTCCTTCGATGGTGCAGGCGACAATGCGCTGTGGGCGAGAAGCCGAGCGACCGCCAAGGAAGTCGGCGCGCATTTCACCTACTTTCTTGCCTGCACGCTGGTGATGGACCGCAAGACCAGCGCCAAGAGCTATCAGGGGCCGGGCCAGAAACTCGGCCGCTCCAATGTCGGCTTCGGCCAGTCGGTGGAAGAGGTTGCCACGCGCCTGCACCACATCTGGGACGCCCGCCAGGAAGGCCACGAAATAGCCAACCACACCTGCGGCCACTTCGATGGCGGCAACTGGACGGCGGATCAATGGGACGCAGAGTTCACCACATTCACCAGCACGCTCGAAAACGCCTGGGCGGCAATCGGCAAGAAGGACGAGGAGCCACAGGGCTGGCACGATTTCGTGCGCGGCATCAATGGCTTCCGCGCACCCTACCTGTCGCAAGGCGATGCACTCACCGCCGCGCAGAAAAAGCACGGCTTCGTCTTCGACGCCACCAGCATCACGAAAGGGCCGGCATGGCCCGTGCGCAAGGATGGCATCGAACATTTCGGCCTGCCGCTGATCCCTGAAGGACCGGGCGACCGGCCGATCATCGCCATGGACTACAACCTCTTCGTCCGCCACTCCATGGCAATTGAGACGCCCGCAAAGTCCGCCGAATTCGAAGAGCGCGCCTACAAGGCCTTCCGCGCCGCCTTCGACAAGCAATATGAGGGCGAACGCATCCCCCTCCAACTCGGCTTCCATTTCGTCAAGATGAATGGCGGCGCCTATTGGAACGCCTATGAGCGCCTGCTGCGCGAAGTCTGCAAGAAGGACGATGTCGCCTGCGTCAGCTATGAAGAGGCGATGCCGATGATCGACGCGCGGCGTAAGGAAAAGTCACAAGGGTGAGAGAGCAAGTGCTGCAGGCGCAGAGACAGCGGCGCCGTCACATTTTTCAGCCACCGGCTTTCAATAGACCATCATTCCGGCCCCGAGCAGGAAACGGGCCAACACGAATCCTCCGGCTGGACCCCGGCTCAATGCCGGGGGTGGGTGTCAGAGTTGAACGCGTCGAGCCTTACGGCTTGTCCGCCGCCAACTCGCCCTCTTCCGCCTCACGCTTCAAATAGCGCTGATCGATCTCCGGCAGCGGTTGGTCGTAGATGGCAGCCTCAAACGCTTTCAGACGTTTGTAGATCGACATCAGTTCGACGATCGTCGTCCAGGAATTGATGAGATACTGGAACGATCCGCGCACCTGATCGAACACGTTGCCGATCTGCGTGAACACGCCAAGCGTCACCTTGCCTGCTGCGATTGATGGAATGAGAACAATCAAGCTGTAGATGTTGTCAGCCTGCAGATAGAAAATGCGGGCAACGTTGAAATACATGTAATGAAAATAGAGCCGGAAATAGTTCTTCCGGACGTTCGAAAACAGCTCCTGCACGGTCGGCGGCTGAGCACGATCTGCATGGTCTTCACCATAAACCAGCTCCTTACGATAAGCCGCTTCCACGCGCTGATTGCGGAATTCGAGGCCGGGTAGCTTGATACCCACAAGTGCAAGAAAGCCCGTTCCGAAGAGCGACCACAAGATCGCCGCCCACACCAGAGCATGAGGGACGTAACCGATAATCGGCAACTCGTTGATGGTTTCGGAGAAGGTGAAGAGGACGGGGAGGAACGCGATCAGGGTCATGATGGCCCTGACGAAACCGACGCCCAACCCCTCGACGGTCGAGGAGAAGCGCATCGTGTCTTCCTGAACACGCTGAGAAGCGCCTTCGATGTGACGAAGCCTATCCCAGTTTGCCATATAAAAGTCATTCATCGCCGTGCGCCAACGGAAGATGTAGTGGCTGACGAAGAAGAGATTGAGCACGCCGACAGTGATCGCAAAAAACAGAATGCCTGAAACGCCGACAAGGCCGAGATAAAGCTGCTCGGCAGTCACCGGCGCGGTTTTGGCAAGCGCTTGCTGGATGAGGTCATAATATGGGCCGTACCATGCGTTCATCGCCACGCTGACTTGCACGGAGAAATAGGTCGCAAAGACAATGAGGGCAGAGCCGAGAACGGACCACATCTGCCAGCGATGTGGGCTGTAAGTGAACCAGAAGCCCGCGAACACGAGCACTGCAGCGGTGTAATAGATATAAAACCAGAGGAATGGCGGCGACCAGAAAATCGATACGCCCGTGATCGGCGGCTCTCCTGGTGTTGCTGGAGGCATGCCGAGTGCCGCACCCCAGTTTCTCCCGCCTGCGTACCAGAGGCCTATCATGAGCAAGGACCAAACAATGGCAGAGGTAAAAAACAGCTTGGGTTTGGGAAAGAAGGAATGAAACACGTTCGAACTCTCGCGAGCTTGAGATCAGCCATTATTGGCGAAGCAGATTTTGGGAGAAATTAGGCCAGACACTTCGCCGACGCAATGCAGCAAACGCTAAGTTACGAAGATGTAAGCCAAAACCGGCGATGGCGGCTGCAACATGACAGCCGCAATACAGCAAAGCCGTGCAGGAGCGACCGTCTTACTCGGCAAGCGTCAGGATCAGCGGGCCGTTTTTGGTGGCGATCACCGTGTGCTCGAACTGCACGGTCGGCGCGCTCGGGTCGCTGAACAGCGTCCAAGGGTCGTCATCGCCATCTTCGGCCCAATAGGCACCCGTGGAGAGAAATGGCTCGACAGTGAAGACCAGCCCGTCGGTCATGATGCGGGTTTCGTCCTTGTCCGGCCAGGTGGCAAGCTCTTTCGGCTCCTCGTGCAGCGACCGGCCGATGCCGTGACTGGCGAGATTGGTGATCAGCGTGTAGCGGTTCTTCTTTGCAAAAGCGCCGATGGAATTGCCGATATCGGCAAGCGGCCTGCCCGCTTTCACCTGTTGCAGCCCGGTCCAAAGGGCGCGTTTGCCATCGCGGCAAAGGCGTTCGATATCCTTCTTGACCGGCGGCACGGCGTAGGAAGAGCCGGTATCGCCAAAGAAGCCGTCCTTCACCGCCGACACATCGATATTGACGAGGTCACCCGCCTTGATGATGCGCGGGCCTGGAATGCCGTGGGCCACTTCCTCGTTGACGCTGATGCAGGTGGCGCCCGGAAACTGGTAGCAGAATTCCGGCGCCGACTGCGCGCCATTGCTTTCCAGGATATTGCGTCCGATGGCGTCGAGTTCGGCGGTGGTGATCCCCGGCTCAAGCGCGTCGGCCATGGTCTGCATCGCAAGGGCGCAAATCCGGCCAACATCCTTCAGCTTTTCGAGCTCTTCTTCCGTCGAGATAACCATTCTGCGTCCATATCCTGCGCAATGTCTTCGGCAAAGGGCGCCAAAAGGCACCCGATCATGCCGTGGCTTTCGCCCTATCGGCACTGCCAGTCAATTCTTTTCTGACGATTGGGGCGACTTTCGTGCCGTAAAGCTCGATCCCGCGCATGATCTGATCATGCGGCATCAGACCGATTGCCATCTGCAACAGGAAGCGATCATTCTTGAAGACGCCATGCGCCTTGATGATCTTTTCGGCCACCAGTTCCGGCTCGCCGAGGAAAAGATTGCCCTCCGCACTTCGTGCCATATCGTAATGCGCCCGGTTGGTCGGACCCCAGCCGCGCTCGCGGCCAATCCGGTTCATCACCTCCGCCTGCGGGCCGTAGAACTGATCGGCCGCCTTGTCGGTGGTATCGGCGATGAAGCCGTGGACGTTGATGCTGGTCTTCTGTTTTTCGAGCGGCTGACCTGCTCGGCGCGCGGCTTCCCGGTAGAGATCGAAGAGCGGCGCAAAGCGGCGATATTCGCCACCGATGATGGCAAGCGCCACCGGCAGACCCATGGCGCCGGCCCGCGCCACCGATTGCGGTGTGCCGCCAACCGCGATCCACACGGGTAGAGCCTCTTGCAACGGACGGGGATAGACACCGCGCCCGTTGATCGGCGCACGCTTTTCGCCCGACCAGGTGACGATTTCGCGATCTCTCACTGCCAGAAGCAAATCGAGCTTCTCGGCAAAGAGATCGTCATAGTCCTCGAGATTGTAGCCGAAGAGCGGATAGGACTCGATGAAGGAGCCGCGCCCCGCCATGATCTCGGCACGCCCGTTCGACAACAGATCGACGGTGGCGAACTGCTGGAACACGCGGATCGGGTCATCGGAGCTCAGAACCGAAACGGCACTGGAAAGGCGGATGGTCTTCGTCTTGACCGCTGCAGCCGCGAGCACGGTCGAAGGCGATGATACGACGTAATCAGGCCGATGATGCTCCCCCAGGCCGAAGACATCGAGCCCCACCTGATCGGCAAGCTCGATCTCTTCCAAAAGGTTCTTCAGGCGACGCGCACCTTCCGGGCCACGACCATCAGCCGGGTTCGGATTGACATCGGCAAAGGTGTAAAGACCAAGTTCCATGGGTGCGCTCCTCGCTTTGTCCGGAGCGCTCGCTTGCAAAAACTGGCTACGCTCATGCCCTCAGATAGACATCGAAGGTTCCCGGCGCAAATTCAAAATCTGAACCGGAAACTTCGATTTTCTCGATGGATGGAGCAGTGCTCAAACGTTGCTGAGCGTGCGGCGCACCGCATTCTTCCAGCCTTTGAGTTTCCGCGTGCGCACCTCGTCATCCATCTTCGGCTCGAAGCGGCGGTCGCGCGCCCAGGTTTCGGCAAAGGCCTTCATGTCCGGCCACACCCCTGCCCGGCTGCCCGCAAGCCATGCGGCACCAAGTGCGGTGGTTTCGAGGATCACCGGACGGTCGACAGGCGCATCGATCAGGTCTGAGAGGCGCTGCATCGTCCAGTCGGAGGCAACCATGCCACCATCGACGCGAAGGACGATATCGCAATCGTCGTTCTTCCAGTCCTTATGCATGGCATCCAGCAGGTCACCAGTCTGGTAGCAAACGGCCTCCAGTGCCGCGCGGGCAAATTCCGCCGGGCCGGTGCCGCGCGTCAGGCCGAACATCGCGCCGCGGGCTTCGGCATCCCACCAGGGCGCGCCGAGACCGACGAAGGCGGGCACGAGATAAACTTCCTGCGCATCGTCTGCCTTGTCCGCAAGCGCTCCGGTTTCCGGTGCGGCGCCGATCATCTTCAGCCCGTCGCGCAGCCATTGAACCGCAGCACCGGCAACGAAGATCGAGCCCTCCAGCGCGTAATAGGACTTGCCGTCCAGACGATAGGCGATCGTCGTCAGCAGCCGGTTCTTGGAGCGAACGATGTCCTCGCCCGTGTTCAAAAGCGCAAAGCAGCCCGTTCCATAGGTGGATTTCAGCATGCCGGGCGAGAAGCAGGCCTGGCCTATGACGGCGGCATGCTGATCTCCGGCGACTCCCAGGATCGGGATTTCGGCGCCGAACAGGTCAGCATCGGCAATGCCGAAGTCCGCGGCGCAATCCAGAACTTCCGGCAGGACGGATTTCGGCACGTCGAGAATGTCGAGAAGTTCCTTGTCCCAGACATTCTTCTCAATGTTGAACATCAGCGTGCGCGAGGCATTGGTGGCGTCGGTCACGAAGGACTTGCCGCCCGTCAGCCGCCAGATGAGGAAGGTATCGACCGTGCCGAAGCAAAGCTCGCCCTTCTCCGCCCTCTTGCGCGCGCCCTTCACATTGGAGAGCAGCCAGGACAGCTTGGTGCCGGAGAAGTACGGGTCGAGCAGCAGACCGGTGCGCTTGGCGAAGACCTTCTCATGCCCGGCTTTCTTCAGCTTGTCGCAAATTTTCGCCGTGCGCCTGTCCTGCCAGACGATGGCATTGTGCAGCGGCTTGCCGGTTTCTCGATCCCAGATCAGCGTCGTTTCGCGCTGGTTGGTGATGCCGATGGCAGCGATGTCGGAGCCCTTGAGACTGGCTTTGTCCAGCGCCTGCTTGATCGACCAGACCACCGTCTCCCAGATTTCCTCCGGATCGTGTTCAACCCAGCCGGAATTCGGGAAGATCTGCCGAAACTCCTTCTGCCCCGTGCCAACCACCTTCATCGATCCGTCGAAGATGATCGCGCGCGTGGACGTGGTGCCCTGGTCAATGGCGATAACGTAGCCGCCCATTCATTCCTCCCTGAAATCAGTCGCGCGCACCACAATATGCTCAACAGACAAAGTCAAGCCACAGCGGCGTCGGTTTCGAATCCAATTGCCAGTTCCCCCGGTTTGAGCATAACGTTGTCTAAAGTCTTGCATCGACGTCGAAAAAAGGGGACCGCATGCTAAGGACAGTGATCGTCACGGGCTCGACCAGCGGAATTGGTTTGGGCATCGCGCAAGCCTTCGCCAATAATGGCTGCAACGTCATGCTGAACGGCTTCGGCGATCCCGACAACATCGAAAGCAGCAGGCTGTTGATGGAGGCGGAAAGCGGCACGCGCGTGCTCTATCACCCCGCTGACATGACGAAGCCGGACGAGATTTTCGATCTCGTCAAGGCCACGCAGGAGAAGCTCGGCTCGGTGGATGTGCTGGTCAACAATGCGGGCGTTCAGCATGTGGCGCCAGTGGACGAGTTTCCGCCGGAAGAGTGGGACCGCATCATTGCCATCAACCTGACAAGCGCCTTTCACACCATGCGCGCCGTCATCCCGCTGATGAAGACTGCGGGCAAAGGCCGCATCATCAACATTGCTTCCGCGCACGGACTTGTCGCCTCGCCATTCAAATCCGCCTATGTGGCGGCAAAACATGGTATCATGGGCCTGACGAAATCCGCAGCACTGGAACTGGCCGAAACCGGCATCACCGTGAATGCCATCTGCCCCGGCTATGTGCTGACATCGCTCGTGGAAAAGCAGATACCGGATACGGCCAAGGCGCGCGGCATCAGTGAAGAGGCGGTTAAGAACGACGTGCTCTTGCGCCTGCAGGCCACCAAGGAATTCGTGGCCGTGGAAGATGTGGCGGCAACGGCGCTCTTTCTAGCAAGTGACGCGGCAAAGCAGATCACCGGCACACATATTTCCATCGACGGCGGCTGGACCGCGCAGTAGATCGAACACCGCAATTCATTCGGGCCGAACCCGAAACCGGAACAAAGACGAAGGCAGTGCATGAAAGACGCAATCAGCTTCATCCTCAATAACGAGACGATCACTCTGTCGGACTTCGCGCCGACGGAAACCCTGCTCGACTATCTGAGGCTGCGCAAACGCCTGACGGGCACGAAGGAAGGCTGTGCCGAGGGCGACTGTGGCGCCTGCACCGTGTTGATCGGCAGGCTCCTGGAAGGCTCGCTGCGCTATGAAAGCGTCAATGCCTGCATCCGTTTCCTCGGCTCGCTGCATGGCACGCATATCGTCACGGTAGAGCATCTGGCCGGCAAGGACGGTACGCTTCATCCGGTTCAGCAGGCCATGGTGGATTATCATGGCTCGCAATGCGGCTTTTGCACGCCGGGCTTCGTCATGTCGCTTTACGGTCTCTGGCTGTCCAGCGACAAGCCCTCGCGCGCCGACATCGAAAAGGCGCTGCAAGGCAATCTCTGTCGGTGCACTGGCTATGAGCCCATCGTCAAGGCCGCCGAAAGCGTGACCGCTGCCCGGCCGAGCACGCTGTTCGACCCGATCGAAAGCGATCGCGCCACCATCATGTCGCGCCTCTGGGGCATTCAGCAGAACGACACGATTACCGTCACCAAGGACGGCCATCGCACCATCATTCCGGGCAATCTCACCGAGCTTGCCAATGCCTATGCCGCAGAACCCAAGGCGACCATCGTTGCCGGATCGACGGATGTGGGGCTTTGGGTCACCAAGCAGATGCGGGAGCTTAAGACCGTCATCTTCATCAATCACCTGAGCGAGCTGCAGTCGATCTCGGTTGCTGACGGCAGGATTTCGATTGGCGCTGGCGTGACTTACGCCCAAGCCTTCGACACGCTTGCAGACAACATCCCGGCATTCGGACGGCTGATCGATCGCCTCGGCGGACAGCAGGTTCGCAACATGGGAACGATCGGCGGCAACATCGCCAACGGCTCGCCCATCGGCGATACGCCCCCGCCGCTCATTGCGCTTGGTGCTGTGCTGACGCTGCGCTCTTCCTCCGGCAGCCGCTCGATACCGCTCGAAACTTTCTTCATCGAGTACGGCAAACAGGACAGGCTTCCCGGCGAATTCGTCGAGAAGATCGAGGTGCCCTTGCCAACCAATGACAGCCACTTCGCCATCTACAAGATTTCCAAACGTCGCGACGAGGACATCTCGGCACTCTGCGCCGCCTATCATCTGACCCTTGGCGAAGACGGCACCGTGCAGGACGTCCGCATCGCCTTTGGCGGCATGGCCGGCACGCCGAAGCGGGCGAAGGCCCTGGAAGAGGCCCTGAAGGGCAAAGCCTGGACGCAAGACACCATCGATGCCGCGCGCGATACGATCGACGCGGATTTCCAGCCGCTGACCGACTGGCGCGCCACCGCCCAGTATCGTCAGCTGACGGCAAAGAACCTGCTGACCCGTTTCTTTCTGGAGACATCGGGCACGCCGCAGGAGATCAAGCGCTTTGCGCTTGAGGAGGTCTGACACATGGACACCACCACATTCGAACGCGCCAAGACCGACGTCGATGGCAAGATGCATGGGTCGCTGCGCCATGATTCAGCGCATAAGCACGTCACCGGAAGTGCCGAATATATCGACGACATTCCAGAACCCGCAGGTCTGATCCACGGCGCGCTTGGCCTGTCGGACCGCGCCCATGCGGAAATCGTATCTATGGATCTCTCCGAGGTCGAAGCCACCCCCGGCGTCATCTGGGTGATGACGGGCAAGGATGTGCCGGGCGAAAACGATGTCTCCTCCGGCGGGCGCCATGACGAGCCGCTGCTGGCGGAGAAACTGGTGCAATTCCACGGCCAGCCGATCTTTGCCGTCTTTGCCGAGACCCGCGAGATTGCCCGCCATGCGGCGCGCAAGGCGAAGATCACTTACAAGGATCTGCCGCACTTCACCGATATCGACGCCTCACTCGAAAATGGCGAGCCGCTGGTCACCCCCGGTATGGTGCTGCAACGCGGCGATGCGGATGTGGAGATGGATGTCGCACCGCGTCGCCTGACCGGCACCATGCGCATCGGCGGACAGGAGCATTTCTACCTCGAAGGCCATATCGCCATGGCAGTGCCAGGCGAGGATGACGAGGTGACGGTGTGGAGTTCCACCCAGCACCCAAGCGAAATCCAGCATATCGTCAGCCACATTCTGCAGGTCCCCTCCAATGCCGTCACCGTGCAGGTCCGGCGCATGGGCGGCGGCTTCGGCGGCAAGGAGACGCAGGGCAACCAGTTTGCCGCACTCTGCGCGATTGCCGCCAAGAAGCTGAAGCGCGCCGTCAAAATCCGCCCGGATCGCGATGAAGACATGGTCGCCACCGGCAAGCGTCACGATTTCCGCGTCGATTACGAACTGGGCTTCGATGACGAGGGGCGCATTCACGCAGTCGATGCGACATATGCCGCCCGTTGCGGCTTCTCATCCGATCTTTCCGGCCCGGTCACCGATCGCGCGCTGTTTCATGCGGATTCGAGCTACTTCTACCCGCATGTAAAGCTTGCCTCCAAGCCCTTGAAAACCCACACGGTGTCCAACACCGCCTTTCGCGGCTTCGGCGGCCCGCAGGGCATGCTGGGTGCCGAGCGCTTCATCGAGGAAATCGCCTATGCGGTCGGCAAGGACCCGCTCGATATCCGCAAACTGAACTTCTATGGCGAGACCGGTTCTGGCCGCACCACCACGCCCTATCACCAGGAAGTGGAAGACAACATCATTGCCCGCGTGGTGGAGGAGTTGGAGACCTCCAGCGACTACCGCGCGCGCCGTGAGGCGATCGTGGCGTTCAATCGCACAAGCCCGATCCTTCGCAAAGGCATCGCACTAACGCCGGTGAAATTCGGCATCTCCTTCACCATGACCGCCTTCAACCAGGCGGGTGCGCTGGTGCATGTCTATAATGACGGCTCCATCCACCTGAACCACGGCGGCACGGAAATGGGCCAGGGCCTCTACACAAAGGTCGCGCAGGTCATTGCCGACACGTTCCAGGTGGATATCAGCCGGGTGAAGATCACCGCCACCACGACCGGCAAGGTGCCGAACACCTCGGCGACTGCCGCCTCCTCCGGCACCGATCTCAACGGCATGGCAGCACTTGACGCCGCCCGACAGATCAAGGAACGGCTGATCAAGTTCGCCGCCGAAAAATGGAATGTCACGGAACAGGATATCGCTTTCCTGCCGAACCGCATCCGCATCGGCACAGAAGAGATCGCCTTCAACGATCTCGTTCGACAGGCCTATTTTGCCCGCGTGCAGCTCTCTGCCGCAGGCTTCTACAAGACCCCGAAAATCCATTGGGACCGCGCCGCCGGACGCGGCACGCCATTCTACTACTTTGCCTACGGAGCCTCCTGCTCGGAAGTCACCATCGATACGCTGACCGGCGAGTACATGATGGAGCGCACCGATATTCTCCACGATGTCGGCAAGTCGCTGAACCCGGCGATCGATATCGGCCAGATCGAAGGCGGCTTCGTCCAGGGCATGGGCTGGCTGACGACGGAGGAACTGTGGTGGGATGGCAAGGGGCGGCTGCGCACCCACGCGCCCTCCACCTACAAGATCCCCCTCGCCTCCGACCGTCCGAAGATATTCAACGTCAAGCTGGCGGAATGGTCCGAAAACGCCGAACCCACCATCGGCCGCTCCAAGGCTGTCGGCGAACCTCCCTTTATGCTCGCCAACTCGGTGCTGGAAGCGCTCTCCATGGCGATAGCCTCGGTTGCCGACTACAAGGTCTGCCCACGCCTCGATGCCCCGGCAACGCCGGAGCGCGTTCTGATGGCGGTGGAGCGGTTGAAGAAGGTATGAGGCGAGAGCCGTGAGCCAAACACTGACCGTGTTCCTCTCCGAAGGACCTGCGATCCTCGTAGAGATCGAGGCAGTCAAGGGCTCGTCGCCGCGCGAGGCTGGGACCTTCATGCTGGTGTCGGCCACCCGCATCTGGGAAACGATCGGCGGTGGACAGTTCGAATATATGGCGATCGATCACGCCCGTGCCATGCTGGATGGCAGGGCGGAGATAGACGTGCTGGACATTCCGCTCGGTCCGGAAATTGGCCAATGCTGCGGCGGACGAACCCTTCTGCGCTTTACCAAGGTGACGGAAGCGGTCGCGGTCGCGCTGAGCAAGCGAATGCAAGACGCGGAGGATCAGCAACCCGCCGTCTTCGTCTTCGGTGCCGGCCACGTGGGCAAGGCACTGGCAAACAGCCTGTCGCTTCTGCCTGTGTCCGTCTCGGTGATCGAAACCCGACGGGAGGAGTTGATCGGGCTCCCCGGCACCGTTTTGACGCATCTGACACCCATGCCCGAAGCGATGGTGAAGGACATCCCGGCAGGCGGCGCGGCAATCATCGTCACCCATGATCACGCGCTGGACTTCCTGATCGCCAAGGAAGCACTTGGCCGGGGCGATCTTGCCTATGTCGGCATGATCGGATCGAAGACCAAGCGCGCCACCTTCGCCAACTGGCTCGCCCGCGAGGGGCATGTCGGCACGCTCGACAATCTCGTGCTGCCCATCGGCGGCACGCTCGTGAAAGACAAACGCCCCGCCATCATAGCGGCCTTGGTAACATCCGAAGTGCTGGTAGCGATCCAGCAATATTCAGTTTTCCAGATCAGGTTAAACCCGCAATTGTAATCTAAAGATTACAATTCTTGACATCCCCAGTCTCCGAGCATTATGATAAAGATCCTTAAAACAAATGCGTTTTCGGACTGGTTCACATCTCTACGAGACAAGAGAGCGCAAGCGCGAATTCAAGTGCGGATCGATCGCTTGTCTGTCGGCCTATTCGGTGATGTGAAATTCTTCGATGGTATCGGTGAAGTGCGGGTAGACTACGGTCCCGGATACCGGGTTTACTTCACACGTAAAGGCAACGAGATCATTATTCTTCTTTGCGGAGGCGATAAGGGCTCTCAACGACGAGACATTGAACGCGCATTGATGATGGCTAAGGATCTTTAAGATATGACGGAAATCAGTGCATGGGATCCTGTCGATTTTTTAAACAGCGACGAGGCGATCGTTGCTTACCTTGAGGCCTCGTTTGAAGATGGCGATCCGAAAATCATCGCGGTCGCTCTCGGCAATATCGCGAGAGCCAAGGGAATGAGCCAGATCGCCAAAGAAGCGGGCATCACCCGCGAAGCTCTTTACAAATCGCTGAGCGAGAAGGGTGATCCCAAACTTTCCACCCTGATAGGCGTGATGAAGGCGCTTGGCCTGCGCCTCTCCGTCACCTCCGACGAAGAGGCTGCGTGAGGTCGGACCAAGTCTGAAAGATCGTGAGACGCTTTAGATGACCTTCATAGCGGCCTTGGTAACATCCGAAGTGCTTCACGCAATTCATCGCTTTGCTGCACGGGCTCAGGTCCAATCCGGTTCCGCCCTTCGATAAGGCCAAGATCGCGCTTCAGGTGGTCGCTCAACTCCTCATCGTGAAGCGTGTTCGATGGCGTGTACCCCTCCCCGAACCAGTCTGTGTTCCATAGCCACGCGAATATGCGCAGCCAGACGTTTAACGCCGTGGCACCCATCGTTCTGTCTCCTCAGATGGTTTGATGCTGTGAGGAGAATTTGCTTGATTTTGCCGCTGATAACCAATGAAACATTGGACAGCATGAATAAAGAGAGCTTATCCATGAAGATGTCGAGAAACTTTCCCCTGAATGCGCTTCGCGTCTTCGAAAGTGCGGCTCGGCATTTGAGCTTCACCAAGGCGGGTGACGAGCTTGGCATGACGCAGACGGCGGTCAGCTACCAGATCAAGCTGTTGGAAGACTATGTCGGGGCGACTCTGTTCGTCCGTCGGCCAAGGCAGGTCACGCTCACCTCGGCGGCGGAGAAGCTGGCGCGACAGACATCCGAAGCCTTGACCATGCTGGAAGCAGCCGTTGCCGATACGAGGAAGAGCGTCTCCGATGTGCTGACGATCTCCGCCACGCCCACCTTTGCTCAGCAATGGCTTGCCCGGCGGCTCGGCAGTTTTCAGGAGGCCAATCCCAAGACGGCCGTTCACCTTGCACTCAGCAACGAGATCGTCGATCTCTTGCGCGAAAACATCGATGTCGGCATTCGCTGGGGCAAGGGTAACTGGCCGGGATTGATCGGCCACCGCATCATGCGCCTGGATTTCGCGCCGGTCGTCAGCCCGATTCTTGTGGAAAAGATGGGCGGCTTGAAAGAGCCAGCCGACCTCCTGAAGCTGACCATCATCAGCCCGCAGGACCGGTGGTGGAAGCACTGGTTCCGCGAAGCCGGCGTGCCGGACACCGATCTCGACAGCCGTACCGGCAGCAGCTTCGGCTTTCAGTATCTCGAAGCCGCGGCTGCCATGGCAGGACATGGCGTCGCCATCGTCAACCCCACCCATTTTGCCGAGGATATGGCCGCCGGGCGACTGATCCAGCCCTTCGACCTCGTCTGCAATGACGGGCACGACTACTGGCTGGTCTATCCGGAAAGCCGCCGAAATGTGCCGAAGATCAAGATCTTCAGGGACTGGATCCTCTCGGAATTTGCCGACGCTGTTTGACGGATGAGACGACCTGCCTAAACCGCACGACATTCCTGCGCAAAACACCGCATTGCCTCTTCCATCGCACAACGATTTTTCGCATTGTGCGATGCAAAGACAGGGGAACAGAATGTACGAATACGCCATTGCGTGGGAATGGATGGCCTTTGCCGTTCGCTGGCTGCATGTGATCACCGCCATTGCCTGGATCGGCTCTTCCTTCTACTTCATCGCGCTCGATCTCGGGCTGGTCAAACGCCCGAACATGCCACCGGGCGCCTATGGCGAGGAGTGGCAGGTGCATGGCGGCGGCTTCTATCACATCCAGAAATATCTGGTCGCGCCCGCACAGATGCCGGAACATCTCACCTGGTTCAAATGGGAAAGCTACGCCACCTGGCTCTCCGGCTTTGCCATGCTCTGTATCGTCTATTACGGCGGTGCCGATCTCTTCCTCATCGACCATTCGGTGCTCGAGCTCACGCAGCTCCAGGCGATCGGCCTGTCGCTCGCCTCGCTTGCCGTCGGTTGGCTGTTTTACGATTTCCTCTGCAAATCCCCGCTCGGCAACAACACCTGGGGCCTGATGATCGTGCTCTATGTGGCGCTGGTCGCGATGGCGTGGGGCTATACGCAGGTCTTTACCGGCCGCGCCGCCTTCCTGCATCTTGGCGCTTTCACCGCCACCATCATGTCGGCCAACGTCTTCATCATCATCATCCCCAACCAGAAGATCGTCGTCGCAGATCTGATTCCCGGTCGCACGCCCGACCCGAAATATGGCCGCATCGCCAAGCAGCGTTCGCTTCACAACAACTATCTGACGCTGCCCGTCATCTTCTTCATGCTGTCCAACCACTATCCGCTGGCTTTCGCCACGCAGTTCAACTGGGTCATTGCAGCGCTGGTCTTCCTCATGGGCGTGACGATCCGTCACTGGTTCAACACCACCCATGCCCGCAAGGGCAAGCCGACATGGACGTGGCTCGTCACCGCCATCATTTTCATCCTCATCATGTGGCTCTCCACCGTGCCGAAGGTACTGACAGGCGAACAGGAAGCCGCTGCAGCAAAACTATCGCCTGCCCAGCAAATCTTCCTCACAGACGCGCATTTCGCCAGCGCCCGTGACGTGGTCCAAGGACGCTGTTCCATGTGCCATGCCGCCGAGCCGGTATGGGAGGGCGTTCCCTTTACGCCGAAGGCTGTGAAGCTTGAGACCGATGCCCAAATTGCCGCCCATGCGCGGGAAATCTATTTACAGGCGGGCCGCTCCCATGCCATGCCCCCCGGCAACATCACGGCGATCACGCCACAGGAACGCAAGGTGCTGACCGCATGGTATGAAAGCGCCGTTTCTGAAGGAAAGACTGAATGAGCATGCTGCTGCTGCGCGGACGCCTTTTGAGCTTCAAGCGCGCCCCCCTCTCCATCGACGACACCGCAAGCTATCTCTATATCGAGGATGGCGGATTGCTGGTCTCCGAGGGAAAGATCGCAGCGATCGGCGAGTATACCGATATTCGCGCCCAGGCGTCCGAAGACGTGACGGAGAAGGATCACCGCCCTCACCTCATCGTGCCGGGCCTCATCGACATGCATCTGCACTTTCCGCAAATGCAGGTGATAGGCTCCTATGCGGCAAACCTCCTGGAATGGCTGAACACCTATACGTTTCCGGAAGAATGCCGTTTTGTCGAAAGCGCGCATGCTCAGCGTATCGCGACGCATTTCTACGATGAGCTGATCCGCCACGGCACCACCACGGCGGTCGCCTATTGCTCCGTCCACAAGACGTCTGCCGATGCCTTCTTTGCCGAAGCCCTCAAGCGCAACATGCTGATGGTCGGCGGCAAGGTGATGATGGACCGAAATGCGCCGCAAGGGCTCCTGGATACGCCGGAACTCGGCTATGACGAGACGCGCCAGGTGATTGCCGACTGGCATGGCAAGGGCCGCAACCATGTCGCCATCACCCCGCGCTTTGCCATCACGTCAACACCAAAGCAGATGGAAGCTGCCCAGGCCTTGGCGCAGGAGTTCCCCGATCTCTTCATCCAGACGCATCTTTCGGAAAATCTCGACGAGATCAAATATACGTGCGAACTCTACCCTGAAGCGATCGACTACACTGACATCTATGTTCGCTACGGCCTGATGGGCAACAAGACGCTGCTTGGCCACGCCATTCATCTGTCCGATCGCGAAGCTGACGTTCTGTCGGAGACGGGCGCTGTCGCCGTCCACTGCCCAACCTCCAACCTCTTTATCGGCTCCGGTCTTTTCCCGATGAAGAAGCTGCAACGGCGTGAGAAGCCGGTGCGCATCGCGGTCGCGACCGATATTGGCGGCGGCTCCAGCTACTCCATGCTGCGCACGATGGATGAGGCCTACAAGATCCAGCAATTGCTCGGAGAGCGGCTGAACCCGCTGGAAAGCTGGTATCTGATGACCCGCGGCAATGCTGAAGCCCTGTCCATGGTGGACAGGATCGGCACGCTCGACGCCGGGACCGATGCCGACATCACCGTCCTCAATGCCTCCTCCACGCCAGCCATGGCACTGAAGATGGAAGTGGTCACATCGTTGACGGAAGAACTGTTCCTGATGTTGACGATGGGTGACGACAGAACTGTCGTTGAGACCTACGTCTCTGGTACGCCATTTAAATCGGAATTGTCTTAATAAAGGCATCATCAATATTAAGCGGCCTTAAGAAATCTTCATTATATTTAAACTATAACTATTTTATCGTGTGATGGACGATCATACGGCGCCATGATGGCTGATTTCGATCGCCATGTGGACACTCCATCTGCCCGACCCCTACGGTGGCGCCGATCTTCGGCTCCCAAAATACTGCCTCCGTGTCGTACTGGCCTTTCTTGAACGGAATAGAATAGATGTCATTTTTGAGGAACGCCGGTATTCGGACGAAGATCCTTGCGGTCGTGCTGCCATTATGTGTGGTGGGACTGAGCGCTACAGCTTACATTGCGTACAATTACAACCGCGCAGACAACGACTATTCGAGTTTTATTGTCCAGGACAATGCCGGTGCGCTTTCGCTGGCGCGTGGCACCCGAAACCTGACCGCTATTGCCTACGCCGCTTATGAGACACTCATTTACGACAGCGGTACGCCTGGCATGGCCTCGGCCATCGCACTTTATAATGACAGCAAGGAAAAGTTGCTGCTTCGTTTCAGAGACGCGGGCGAGCGTATCCCCAGTGAGAAGGCCGCCGTCGATGGCCTGATCAGCCGTGCGCAAGATATCATTGCAGTGACGGACGAAGCCGTAAAATTGGGTCAGGTGGATCGCAACAACGAAGCAAAGGCCTTGCTGGCGAAAGCAGACGCTTTAATACTCCCACTGGCCCAAGACGCGGCCAAACTCCTGGACGACAAGACAAAATATGTGGCCGAAAGAAGCAGCGACCTCAGCAATCAGACCGCTTCCACGATCTTCTGGTCGGTCACTTTGGCGTGCATTTCCTTTGCGCTCGGAATCATCGCGTCGCTCGTCGTTGCGACCAAGGGCATCATCACCCCCATCGCCAAATTGCGCGAGCGTATGACGTCTCTGGCCACCGGTGAAACTGAGGCGCCAGTTGAAGGTCAGGATCGCAATGACGAAGTCGGCCAGATGGCGAGAGCCGTCTCCGTATTCCGCGACAACGCGCTGGAAAAGCAGCGGATGGAAAAGGAAGCCGCTGCCAATCTCAGCCTCACGGAGAAGGAACGTGCAGAGCGCGAAGCGCAGAAGGCGAGAGACGCGGCTGACATTCAGTTCGCCGTCGATCAACTGGCAAATGCGCTGAACAAGCTGGCAGCGGGCGATGTCGCCTACCGGATCGATACACCATTCGTGCCACATCTCGATGCATTGCGCAGCAACTTCAACAGTTCCATCGGCAATCTGAATGATGCGCTGCGGGCCGTCGGACAAAACGCCCGGGGCATTGATGCCGGTGCCAATGAAATCCGTGCCGCGGCAGACGATCTTTCCAAGCGTACCGAACAGCAGGCAGCGTCCGTCGAAGAGACCGCCGCCGCTTTGGAAGAAATCACCACAACGGTGAAAGACTCCAGCAGACGCGCGGAAGAGGTCGGCAAGCTGGTGGACAAGGCGCGCAACGGCGCTGAAAAATCCGGCGATGTCGTTCGCAAAGCCGTTACCGCCATGCAGGAGATCGAACGCTCTTCGGGAGAGATTACCAACATCATTTCCGTCATCGATGAGATTGCCTTCCAGACCAACCTTCTGGCCCTGAATGCAGGCGTCGAGGCCGCACGTGCGGGTGAAGCCGGCAAGGGCTTTGCGGTGGTTGCCCAGGAAGTGCGTGAACTGGCGCAGCGCTCGGCAAAGGCCGCCAAGGAAATCAAGGAACTCATCACCAATTCCGGAACGCATGTTCGCTCGGGCGTGGAACTCGTCGATGAAACCGGCCGCGCGCTCGAAGTCATTGTGAGCGAAGTGCAGGAGATCAATCGTCACGTCAATGCGATCGTCGAATCCTCGCGCGAACAGTCAACCGGACTCCAGGAGATCAACACGGCCGTCAACTCGATGGACCAGGGAACGCAGCAGAATGCGGCGATGGTCGAGCAATCCACCGCGGCCAGCCACAGCCTTGCCAAGGAAGCGGCATCGCTGAACCAGTTGCTGTCTCGCTTCAATCTTGGTGAAACGGCTGGTTGGAACCGCAGCACGGCAGCACCGGTAGCAGGCACACCCAAAGCCGCCACAAGCGCCTCCAAGCCTGCCGCTTCGCCTGCCCATGCCCTTGGTCGCAAGGTCGCCAGCGCGTTTGGCGGTGGTGCTGCTGCGGCAGCCGCAACAGCCGCTTCCGCCAGCTGGGAAGAGTTTTAAGACAAACGCCTCCAGCGAAACATACGCGAACAGGCGGCCTTGAGCCGCCTGTTCTGCTTTTGCCACCTTGGTTTTATTGATGGCAGCTCTCTCGGGATCGGAATACCATCCGCTTGAAGTCCGGAGTTTATCGATTTTGAATTTCTGATTTAGCGATAAGCGGAACTCTTGCAGCGAATCCGACTTCAGATGACGGGACACTCCCGTTTCAACAGCAGGGACCGATTTGAATGACGCAACTCGCCGATCACTATCGCGCCTATATTGCCTGCCTGAACGATCAAAGTTGGGATGATCTCGGGACATTCGTTGCCTCCGACGTGACGCATAATGGCCGGAGCTTCGGGCTCGATGGTTACAGTAGCATGCTGATCAACGACTTCGAGACGATTCCGGATCTTTCCTTCAAGATCGGGCTCCTCGCCTGCGATCCGCCCTTCATCGCGGCGAGGCTGGAATTCGACTGCGCGCCGAAATCCATGTTCCTCGGACTTCCCATCAATGGACGGCGCATTTCCTTCGCCGAAAACGTCTTCTACGAGTTCCGCGATCTGCATATCGTCTCTGTCTGGTCCGTGATCGACAAGACTGCAATTGAGGCCCAACTGAGCCATTGATCCGCCACTTCATGCTCAAGGAAGACGCGCGATCACCTTGATTTCGAAGTCGAAACCGGCAAGCCAGTTTACGCCGACCGCAGTCCAGTTCGGATAGGGCGCCTGCGCAAAGATCTTGTCTTTGACGGCAAGCATCGCCTCGAATTGCTGTTCCGGATCGGTATGGAACGTCGTCACGTCAATGATGTCCTCAAACGTGCCGCCGGCGGCCTCCAACACCGCTTTCAGATTGTTGAAGGCCAATTCAACCTGCTGTCCGAATTCCGGCTCGGGCGATCCATCCTCGCGCACGCCAACCTGTCCGGAAACGAACAGAAGGTCGCCGGATCGAATAGCGGCAGAATAGCGGTGCATGTCGTAAAGTGCCTGACGACGGGCCGGGAAAACTGCTTCGGGCTTTGTCATGTGCTTCTCCTTCGTGAAATGGCCGGGATCGTTCACCTCGGCTGTTGGAGAGATAGCAATGACGCATAGATGCGATTAGGCGTTGAAGTTGGGATGTGCTCATGCAAAATTCCCATCAATCATGCGTCCACCCCTGACCGAACTCACCGCCTTCATGGCCGTCGCCACCCACCGCAGCTTTCGTCGTGCGGCGGACGAGCTTGGAACGGCGCCGTCCACATTGAGCCACACCGTGCGCGCGCTCGAGGAACGCCTTGGCGTGCGGTTGCTCAACCGGACGACCCGCAGCGTCTCGCCCACGGAAGCGGGACTTTCACTGCTCAATCGGCTGCACAAGGTGATGAATTCATTGGATGAGGCGCTCGATGCCACGGCTGCCTTTCGCGGCAATGTGGCGGGGCGAGTGAGGATCAACGCGCCGCGTGTCACCATTGCCTATCTTGTGCGGGAAATCCTGCCGCTGATGACGGAGCGGTATCCGGATGTCGAGGTCGATCTCGTGGCAGATGGCCGGTTGATCGATATCGTGTCCGCTGGCTTCGACGCCGGTGTTCGCCTGATGGAGGCCATCCCGAAGGACATGGTCGCCGTCCCTTTCGGCAAGCCCGTGCACTTTCTCTGCGTCGCCTCACCCGCCTATCTCGAGCGCGCCGGAGAACCGCTCACGCCGCACGATCTCACTCAACATCGCTGCATCGGCCACCGCCTGCCGAGCGGCAAGCTTTACAAATGGGAGTTCGAGCGCGCTGGACAGGAACTCACCGTCGAGACGAGTGGGACGGTGGTCCTTGATGACGAGGATCTGATGATCGAGGCCGCCGCAAGTGGCCTGGGGATCGCCTATGTCGTCAGCTGGATTACCGAACCCGCAATCGCCGCCGGCCAAGTGAAACCGGTGCTCACGTCCTGGATGCATGCGCCTGAGAGAATGGCGTTCTATTATCCGGGCCATCGATCGGTTCCGCCACCGCTGCGCGCCTTTATCGACGTGGTGAAATCCCAGCCGACCGCATAAGCCGACCGCGGCTGGTGGCTCTTATCCCGTAGGAAAGGCGAAGGAAGCCACCCGGCTCCCTCCGCCCTGTTCACATCAGGCACCAAAGGCGCCGTCGATCGTGTGCATCGCGCCGGTCACGAAGCCCGCTTCCGGGCCGGAAAGCCAGGCCACCATGCCGGCCACTTCTTCCGGGCGGCCATGGCGCTTGATCGCCATGAAGCTGTGCATCAGATCCTTCATCGGCCCACTTTCAGGATTGGCGTCGGTATCGATCGGGCCAGGCTGCACGACATTGATGGTGATGCCTCGGGGTCCGAAGTCACGCGCAAGCCCTCTTGCGAGTCCCTGCAGCGCCGACTTGCTGACCGCATAGGACGCCATGCCAGGCACCGGCATCCGGTCGCCATTTACCGAGCCGATGACGATGATGCGCCCGCCGTCCGGCATCTGCCGCGCCGCCTCGACCGATGCGTGATAGGGCGTCTGGATGTTGATCTGGAAAAGACGATCGATTGCATCCGGGTCCTGTTCGAGGGCATCCCCGAAGATGGCGATGCCGGAATTGACGACCAGGATATCAAGAGGGCCGCTCTCGCGCACGACCTTGATAACCGCATCTCTGTTAGCGCTATCGGCCTGGATAGCGGTGCTTCCCGTTTCGCTCGCCAGGCTCTCCGCCGCATCTTTCGAGGCGCCATAGGTGAATGTGACCTTCGCGCCATCGGCTGCGAAACGGCGCACGATGGCAGCGCCGATGCCACGGCTGGCGCCGAGCACCAGAATGGATTTTCCTTCGAACATGGTCTGTGCTTCCTTGAAGATTAACGTAATGATCGATACATAAATACCCAAAGAGTATCTTGGTCAAGGCATTATGTAATGAACGATACAAAAATCTCCAAGCCCCGAGGCCGCCCGCGCCGCTTCGATCCTGACGAGGCCGTTACAACGGCAAAGCATCTCTTCCACGCGCGCGGCTTCGATGCGCTGGGTGTCGCGGAGATCACGGCGGCACTCGGAATCAACCCGCCAAGCTTTTACGCCGCCTTTGGCAGCAAGCTCGGTCTCTACCGGCGGGTCCTCGATCAGTACAACAGGACCGACGCTATCCCGCTGCCAGATCTGTTGCAGTCGGATAGGCCCATCGGCGAAAGCCTGACGGCGGTGATGGAAGATGCTGCGCGGCGATATGCGGCAGATCCCGAGGCCAGAGGATGTCTGGTGATCGAAAGCACCCGCTGCGATGATGAGGATGCCCGAAACGCCGCAAGGGTGTTCTACGCGGCGGCAGGCCAGGTCATCCGATCTCACATCGCCCAAAAATTTCCCGACAAGGCAGATCGGCTGGCCGACTTCGTCTGCTCAAGCATGGCCGGCCTTTCTGCCATGGCGCGCAACGGAGTAAGCCTCGCGCGCCTGCTGGACATTGCACGGCTGGCGGGCAAGGCAGTCGAACTGGAGCTTCATTCCGCGAACGGATGAATGCTGCTTTGCCCTTGCGGCGTAACACGCGAGGTGAGCACCCTTTCCTGACCGCTTGCGCAACGATTCCGGTGACATGGTGCCGAAATCCGTGCTATGGCCGACTGTCATTCAAATTTGAAGGCTTTATCCATGAGCAAAATCCTCACCATCGCGGACCTGAAGAAGCAGGCGCAACGCCGCGTGCCGAAAATGTTCTTCGACTATGCCGATAGCGGCGCATGGACCGAAGGCACTTACCGCGCCAATGAGGACGATTTTCAAAAGATAAAGCTGCGCCAGCGCGTGCTGGTGGACATGACCAATCGTTCGCTGGAAACGGAGATGATTGGCGAGAAGGTCTCGATGCCGGTCGCCCTCTCCCCAACGGGCCTCACCGGCATGCAGCACGCCGATGGTGAGATGCTGGCGGCCAAAGCCGCCGAAGAGTTCGGTGTTCCCTTCACCCTTTCGACCATGAGCATCTGCTCGATCGAGGATGTCGCCTCCGTCACCTCGCGACCCTTCTGGTTCCAGCTTTACGTGATGAAGGACCGCGACTTCATCAACAACCTGATCGACCGGGCAAAGGCCGCCAAGTGCTCGGCGCTGGTCCTGACGCTCGACCTTCAGATCCTCGGCCAGCGCCACAAGGATCTGCGCAACGGCCTTTCTGCCCCGCCGAAATTCACGCCCAAGCACATCTGGCAGATGGCGACGCGGCCGAAATGGTGCCTCGACATGCTGCAGACCAAGCGTCGCAGCTTCGGCAACATTGTCGGCCATGCCAAGAATGTGTCCGATCTTTCCTCCCTCTCTTCCTGGACGGCAGAGCAGTTCGACCCGCGCCTCTCCTGGAAGGATGTGGAATGGATCAAGGAACGCTGGGGCGGCAAGCTGATCCTCAAGGGCATTCTCGATGAGGAAGATGCCCGTGCTGCGGCTGACACGGGTGCGGATGCCATCATCGTCTCCAACCATGGCGGTCGTCAGTTGGATGGCGCACTCTCCTCCATCGCCATGCTGCCGAAGATCGTCGATGCCGTGGGTGACAGGATCGAAGTCCATATGGATGGCGGCATCCGTTCTGGTCAGGACGTGCTGAAAGCCATCGCGCTCGGCGCCAAGGGCACCTATATCGGCCGCCCCTTCCTCTACGGTCTCGGCGCAAACGGAAAGCTTGGCGTGACGACGGCGCTCGAGATCATCCGCAAGGAAATGGACATCACCATGGCGCTCTGCGGCAAGCGTCTGATCACCGATATCGATCGCAGCATCCTCGTTCAGAACGCCTGATCATCGCACCACCGCACCGATCCGACGTTCCGGCGCCCTCACAATGACGTGAGGGCGACATGCCTGTAGGCGGCTCTCAAGATGGACGCCGGTTGATCTGCCGAGCGCTTCTGCCACCTGCCGTGTGGACGACCCGCCTTGTGTGGTGAGCACCTAAAAAACCCCGGAAACTCAGCACTCCTAGATGGCCCTTCCGCGTGATTGCTATCGTGCCGAGCCCCCTGACACAGCCGTCCGAAGCACTGCAGAAACCCTTCATCCACCCGCCAAGCCCCAAATCTGACCCGCCACCAGTGGGGGTCGATTTTCATACTTAATTAAGCATGAAGGCAGTCTTTAAACTTTGAACGGTTTTGTTGCCCGAAAGCGGCGTTACCTTATGCGGAACGGGCAGCTTCGGGACGAACCCACATTCGATGGGCAGTAAGGGGAATTTCATGTCGGGTAAGATCAGACGGGGAACGGCTGAAGCGTGGCTTTTCGCTTTGGCATTTTTCTGCGCGATCCTCACTTTCGGGGCAGCACCAGCGCAGGCACGCTATGCGCATATCGTCATCGATGCGAATTCTGGAAAGGTGCTGGATTCGCAGAATGCCGATCAGCTGAAATATCCCGCATCGCTAACCAAGATGATGACCCTCTATCTGACGTTCGAGGCGCTGCATAAGGGCCGCATCACCTGGGATCAGCGCATCACCATGTCGAAGAATGGCGCGGCGACCATTCCCTCCAAGCTTTATGTCCGCGCCGGCACGACCTTCACGGTACGCGAAGCCGTCTATGGCATGATCGTCAAATCCGCCAATGATCTCGCCGAAGGCATGGGCGATTATCTTGGCGGCTCCGAAGCCCGCTTTGCCGACATGATGACGCGCAAGGCGCGCCAGCTTGGCATGACGAAAACCGTGTTCCGCAATGCATCGGGTCTGCCGAACAAATCGCAAGTCACCACCGCACGCGACATGGCGAAACTCGGCCTCGCATTGCAGCGGGATTTCCCCCGCGAATACAAGATGTTCAGCTCCACATCCTTCACCTTTCGCGGCAAGACGATCCGTGGCCATAACCGCCTGCTAACGCGCTACAAGGGCGTCGACGGCATCAAGACCGGCTACACCAACGCCTCCGGCTTCAACATCGTCAGCGCCGTCAATCACAATGGCCGCAGCGTCGTCGCCGTGGTCTTGGGTGGACAGAGCGCCCAACGACGCGACAATCAGGTCGTCGCGCTGCTTGACCGTACCCTTCCGAAAGCATCGCGTTCGCGCGACACCGAACAATTGGTCGCCAGCGCCAGCACCAGCCGCACCTTCGACACGCCACCCTCCGTGGTACCTCTGCCGATGTTTGCCGAGCGCCATGACCCGATCGCCAATCAGATTGCGGCGGCAGATGGCATGATGGCCGATATAATGCAGACTTCCGTCGCAGCCCCATCCGCCGTTCCTCCAGGCAGAAGCCGCTGGGAAGTGCAGATCGCCGCAACCGACTCGGAAGCCGCCGCCCTCTCCATGCTGAAATCTGCCAAGGATTCGCTATCCTCCGGCCATGCCGGTGTAGCACCCTATACCGAAGCGGTCAGAACCGGCGGCGCAACACTCTACCGCGCCCGCTTCACCGGCTTCGACACTCAGGCAGAGGCGCTTTCGGCCTGCAAGGATCTGAAGGCACGCTCCTATTCCTGCGTGGTCATGACCAGCAACGGCTGAGCTCTGACAGCAGAGCTCCGCCCAGATCAGGCCAGTTCAGTCCAACCAGCCGCTCTCGATCGCGTTGCCGACGCGGTCCATGCCATTCTCGCGAGCCAATGCTGCCATGGGCGCTACGTCATAGCGGATATTGCGATGGGTCACCTGAAAGCCATGTGCGGTGTCTTCGAGAACCGCATATGACGCCAGGCCATGGCCGACATCGACCTGATGATAGACCGGCTCGTCATCCTTCCAGCCGGGACAACCCACACTACCCGGATTGACGATCAGGCGACCGTCGGAAAGCTGCAAGGTGCGGGCAAGATGGGTGTGGCCGCAAAGCATGATCGGCTGATCGATGCTGCGGGCGAGCGCTTCGATCTCGGCGCGGGCACGCAGATGCAGCACACCTTCCGGCAGGATACGCTCCAGCCAATAGTCCAGATCGCCAGCCGGTGAACCATGGCAGCAATAGGCCACGTCCTTGAACACCATGTCGAATGGCAGCGCTTTCAGCCATTCGAGATCCGATGGAGAAAGCTGCGGGTAGATCGTCTTTTCCCACGACCCCATCTCATCGGGCTGCTCCTCGATCAAGGCGCGGTCATGATTGCCCCGCACCGTCGGAATGCCTCGATCGATCAGCAATCTCGCGGTGCGCCCCGCTTCCAGCGGACCGCTGAAACAATCGCCGAGATTGACGATGTCGGTGATGCCAAGCTTTTCAATATCGGCCAGCACCGCTTCAAGTGCTGCATGGTTTCCGTGGACGTCGGCAATCGCAGCAAAGATCATGACGATCAGCTCCCGCGATAAGTGGAGTAGCTGAAGGGCGAAAGCAGCAGCGGCACGTGGTAATGCCCGGCCTCATCGGCGATGCCGAAGCGGATCGGAATGATATCGAGGAAAGCCGGTTCCGGCAGCACAAGGCCTTTCTGGCGCAGATAATCGCCGGCATGGAAGACCAGCTCATATTGCCCCGCGCGGAAATCCTCACCCACCAGCAGCGGCCCGCCATCCACCCGGCCATCGCTATTGGTTTCCACGCTCTTCAGCTTCTCGCGACGCTCACCATCCAGCCGGTAGAGATCGATTTTCAGTCCTTGCGCAGGCGTACCGTGGGCAGCATCGAGAACATGGGTCGTCAGGCCGGTCATGGACGTGGCTCCGCTATGAAAAAGGGTTGCTCGTAAAAATACTCTTCCAGATTGATGCCTGGACCATCGCGGTCCACCACCAGAAAGTCGCTCGTCTCACCAATTGTCATCAGCGGATGGTGCCAGACATTGCGATGATAGTTCACTCCTTGGCCGGGCGCTGCGAGATAAGCCTGGGGCCGACCGGGCTTGCCACCCTCATCCTCCGCGACCACCACCAGAAACGGTCGCGCTGAGAGCGGCGAAAAGCTCTGGCTGCCAAACGGATGCCGCTCCATCATATCAATGGCATGGGGAAAGTGTCGGGGCGTGCCGCGAAAGAGGTTGATCACCACGCGCGCGCCCTCACCGACCACATCGGCTTGAGCGAGCGCATGATACCGCTCGGTATTGCCGCCATTGATGAGGCGCATCGTCGACGGATCGGCTTCGATGACATCGCCAAAGGCACGAAAGGCTTCGCGCTCCAAAGGGCGGATTTCCAGAAATTCACTCAATGCTTATTCACCTTGCGCGCGCCAGTTCCGGATGGTGGCAACACCCTCTTGCAGATCGGGGATGATTTCAGTGACCGCCCGCCAGATGGCAGGCAGCTCGACCTGGACATAGTCAAGCAGAATGAGGTCTCGCATATCTCTGATCGGTGCCCAAGGCACATTGGGATGCTGCGGCAAGAATTCCGGTGCCTCACCGTCAATCTTGATCATGGCTTCGCCGATGAGAAACAAGCATAGCATCACCGCCATCTGGGTCCGCGTGTCGGAGCGGAACGACGCTTCGTCCATATCCCGCACGAAGCTCTGAACTCTCGACGCGATCGTCTCGATCGTCTCGATATGCTGAAGCAGGCTGTCCGATCTCATATCGGCCTTGCTTCTTCTACGACCCGAAAGCGAATGCGCTCAGGAAGATCGCCCGCCGTGAGAAGATGGACATTAGTCCCTCTCATCATGTCCGAAAGCTCCTCCAGCAACCCGCCGAGATCGAAGAGCGTCGTCCCTGGCAAGGCATCGACTAGAATATCGAGATCGCTGTCCGGCCGGTCCTCGCCGCGCGCCACCGAACCGAAGACGCGCGGGTTGGCCGCATTGAAGCGCTTGGTCGCTTCGCGGATCGCCTCTCGATTCTGCTCCAGCACGTCCGACGGTCTCATCGCCTAAATCCTTTGCTGGCGGGGAATATAGGGCGCAAAAGGCCGCATGGAAAGCCGCCGCCTCAGGCAGCAGCCTCAGGCAACAGCGCGGAAAGGCGCAAGTAAGCGATCTTCTCCACCTGTGCGGTTGCCGTGGCAAACTCCTGTTCGGCATCATTGTGAATGCGCTCTTCGAAGGCACGCAGAATATCGTCCTTGTTGAGCCCCTTCACTGCGATGATGAACGGAAAACCGTTCTTCTCGACATAGGCCGTATTGAGCGCGGTGAAGCGCGCATGCTCTTCCGGCGTCAGCCGATCGAGCCCGGCACCGGCCTGCTCCTTTTTGCTGTCCTCTGTCAGCCCGCCGGCAATAGCGAGCTTACCGGCAAGATCGGGATGCGCCCGCAAGACGCCGAGACGCTCCTCATAAGAGGCGGCACGAAACGGAACGCACAATGCCCCGTGAACACCTTTCGCCGTCAGCGGCTCCACCACCAGACCTGCACCATAGGCGCGTTCGGCAATGAAGGGCGAATGCTCGAAGACGCCGCCGAAACGGCTGATGAAATCGTCGCGCTCTAGCATCAAAGCGCCTCCGGCTTGTGATGCTCATGCCAGTGGCGCGCGATGTCGATGCGCTGCGGTATCCAGACCTTCTCGTGGCCGAGCACATATTCGATGAAACGGCGAAGCGCTGCCGCACGTCCCGGACGACCGACCAGACGGCAATGAAGCCCGACGCTCATCATCTTGGCGGAGCCTTCCACGCCCTCCTGATAGAGCACGTCAAAGGCATCCTTCAGATAGGTGTAGAACTGATCGCCGGAATTGAAGCCCTGCGGCGTGGCAAAGCGCATGTCGTTGGTTTCAAGCGTATAGGGGATGATCAGGAACGGATCGTTCTTCGAACCCTTGACCCAATAGGGCAGATCGTCGGCGTAGGAATCGGAGGAATAGAGGAAGCCACCCTCCTCCATCACCAGCTTCAGCGTATGGTCCGACGGCTTGCCCTGATACATGCCGTAGGGCCGTTCGCCCGTCAGTTCCGTGTGCAGCCGCACCGCTTCGAGAATGTGTTTGCGCTCTTCCTCTGCGGAAAAATCCTTATATTCCAGCCAGCGATAGCCGTGGCTGGCGATTTCCCATCCCGCTTCCTTCATCGCCGCAACCGCTTCCGGATTGCGCGCCATGGCGGAGGTCACGCCATAGACAGTGGTGGTTACGCCGAGCGACGTGAACATGCGCCAGAGACGCCAGAAACCGGCGCGCGAGCCATATTCGTAGATCGATTCCATGTTGAGGTTGCGCTGACCGGCCCAAGGCTGCGCCCCGACGATTTCGGAGAGCAGCGATTCCGACGCCTTGTCATTGTCGAGAATGCAGCTTTCCCCGCCCTCTTCATAATTGATGACGAATTGCACGGCGATGCGCGCCTCTCCCGGCCATTTCGGATCGGGAGCGTTGCGGCCATAACCAATGAGATTGCGGGGATAGTCTGCGGAAATCATCAAATCACCTTCACGAAATTTCGTGAACGGTAGCATCGCAGACCGGAAAGTCGAGAGCGTTTCAGCGCAATTTCACCAAAAGCGCCCACTGCTTTTACGCTGGGCTGAAACGTCCAGCGCGCCTTGCAATCAGGCGATCTTGCGCGCCGAGACGCGGCCCATGGGATGCAGCGAATGCACCCTGAAAGGCGCCCCCGGCTCCTCTTCGACGAAGAGCGCCAGATTGGCAAACTCCAGCGGTCGCTCCAGCAGGGCGGCGAAAACGCTTCGCAAGGCCCGCTCCAGGCGAGCGCAATCGGCTGGCACGATGGCGCCGGTCAGCGTCATCTGAAAACGAAACTCATCCATGACGTAAGGGTGTCCCCAGCGATGCAGATTGGTCAGTTGGGCGGCAGAGAGCCGGTGCGGATCGGCCCGGTCGATATCGGCATCCGACAGAGGCGCGCGGTAGCGGTCGAAGTCCTGCACCACGCTTGCGGCGAGGAAATTCAGCGTCTCCGACGGCCAGGATGGGACGAGCCCATAGCTGTTGCCCAGCTTGGCGATTTCGAGCGGCGGCAGCGTGAAGGGCTGGTGCGTGCCGGCAAACCGCATCAGGTCGCGCAGAAGCCCGGCTTCGGTCATGCCTTCGGCAAGGTAAAACGGCGCCTTGATCGCGCCGTGGAAACCGTATCGGCGCGGAAGTGCAGTGAAGTAGGAGAGTTCCTGCATCCCAAGCCCGGTCTGCGGCGGCGGCTCGACGCTGTGGCCGGAATAGACGTCACGACCAAGCCACGATGCAGCAGCAAAGGTCATCGGGTCGTTCGGGGAAGGCGTGTAATGAATGGCGTACCGCATGCGTCGTCACCTCGCCCCGCTCAACTGGGATTTACGTCTGTATGTGCATGGCGACAGCAGATAGGTGATTTGCGTGACAGATTGACGACGCAAAACGAAGACGAATCAAAGATTTCCGTGAACGAGAGCCAGGTGCGTTTCGGTGCGGAAGCCCAAAGGCACATCCATATCCTGGCCCTGAACGGCGCAAAGCGCAGCATTCGCAAGACGATGCGCCAGACCGAAGCTCACCTTGAAGCCGCCGGTCAGGGCAACGATCTGAGGATGATCAGGATGTGCGCCCACCATCGGATCACGACCAATTGCTTTTGGACGAAGACCGGCCCAACGCTCGATGACCTCGGCCGTTGAAAGCGCCGGCACAATTTCCCTTGCCGCATCCATCAGAGCGTCCAGCTTCGCATCGGTGCTGAAGGCATCGGCAAAATCTTCCTCGCTGGTGCTGCCGATCGCAACCGTTCCGTCCTCATGCGGCACGATGTAAAGCCCGTTGAGGAAGACCACCGGCATGGCGGGATCGATCGTCGCCCGCAACAGGGCGGCCTGACCCTTCACCGCCTGCCCCAGTGCTGGCTCGGCGGCAAGAGCAAATGCCTGCGTCAAGAGTGGAAACGACGTATGGCCCGCCGAGACAATGGCATGGGAAAATGACAGGCGCGCGCCGTCATCGAAATGCGCGACGCGCTCTTTTCCCAGCGAGACAACCCGTTGGCCCTCTACGACACGCACGTGCCGCGAAGCTTTGAGACGCGCAGTGAGTGCTGCAACCAAAGCCCGCGGCGAGACCTTGGCGGCAAAGGTATCATGCACAAAGCCCGCCTGCCCCGCGGATGCATCGACCCAGTTTTCCACGGGCGGCGCGTCCAGCACATGCCAGTGAAAACGCTGCCCCTGCTGATCCCAATTGGTCAGCGCCTCCTGGCGGTGGCGTTCGGCGATGGGCCGCAGATGCGGCTTCGGCAGCGGGATGATGCGCCCGCATCGCCGGTAACCGGCCGACATGCCGGATTCGGCTTCCAGCTGCGCAATCTCGTCTTCAAGCGTCAGAAGCGCATCGAACTGAAACTGCTTCTTGTCGTTCCAGCGATCTGGCATATGCGGCATCAGGGCGCCGAGCAGGCCGCCGCTTGCGCCGCTTCCCGTTTGGCCGGCATCGACCAGCACCGTATCGATCCCCAGACGGTCCGCCTTCAGCGCCGCCCACAGGCCCATGATGCCGCCGCCGACAATCAGCAGCGCGGCACTGGAGGGCCAAGGCGATTGACCTTGGTGATCGGGAAGACTATCGGCTTGGACCATGACACATCCCGAAGACGCAAGACCGGACAGCACCGGCAACAACATGCTGGATTGGCGAGAGGGCGATATGCCCTATTCCCTGGCCTTTGGCGATCATTTTTATTGCCAGACCGAGGGGCGGCTGGAATGCGAGCATGTCTCTCTCAACGGCAACGGACTGCCGGATCGCTGGGAAGATCACCCGAAAGAAACCTTCGTGATCGGAGAACTCGGCTTCGGCACCGCGCTCAATCTCACCGAGACATGGCGGCAGTGGAGGATTGCGCGCAAGCCTGGTCAGACATTGCACTTTGTGTCCTTCGAGCTTTACCCGATGCGCGCCGCAGAGATCGACCGGGCGCTCTCGCGCTGGCCCGAGGTGAATGCCGAGCGTCAGGCCCTCGTTGCGCTTTGGCCGGAAGAGCCCCACGGTATCGTTGAGCTGCAACTGGATGAGCAGACGAAGCTCACCGTCGTCTGCGGCGAGGCGTTACAGGGTATCAAGCAAAGCGACCTTGTCTTCGACGCCTGGTACCTCGATGGCTTTGCGCCATCGCGCAATCCGGACATGTGGTCGGTGGAGATCATGAGCGCGATCTACGACAAGACGCAAGAGCGCGGAACCTTCGCCACCTATGCCGCCGCGGGCTTTGTCCGCCGAAACTTGCAGTCCGCAGGCTTTGCAGTCGAGCGCCGAAAGGGCTTTGCCGGCAAGCGCGAAATGCTCTGCGGCACGAAGCAGGGCGATAGCAGATCGGCCGAGTAGCCTCGCCGTCCCATCGACAAGATACCCAAAACAAAAACGCCCGGATCATCGTCCGGGCGTTTCCAGTTTTACAAAGCTATATCAGCCGCGCTTGCGACCGCGACCGGCGTTACCGGCAGGACGAGCCTGACCGGCGGCGGCAAAGGAGCCAGCCTTGCGGGCAGGACGGCCCTGGCCGCCACGATGCTTGCGCGGACCTGCAGCCTTGGCGCCTTCGGCACCTTCAACCTTGGTACGCTTGAAGTCGGATGTGACTTCCAGATCGTTGTCGCGTTCGACAGGAGCGAACTCGCCCGCACGCTGTCCACGGAAATCGCCATTGCGACGTCCACCGTCGCGATGACCACCTTCACGGGGACCGCCCTCACGATGAGCACGGGCCGGACGATCGCCATGCGCACGCTCGCCGCGCTCGCCACCCTGACGACGACCGCCATTACCGGCGCCGTTTCCACGACCGCCACGGTTGCCGCTGCCACGGGTCGGGCTGGCAAGACCTTCTGGACGCTCGCCGGAGAGGACCGGAATTTCGATCTTCATCAGCTTTTCGATGTCGTGCAGCAGGCGGGTTTCGTCCGGTGCGCAGAATGCAATCGCAATACCATCGCGACCGGCACGGGCCGTACGGCCGATACGGTGCACATAGGCATCCGCCACTTCCGGCAGATCGTAGTTGAAGACATGCGTCACGGCAGGAATGTCGATACCACGTGCAGCAACGTCCGTCGCCACCAGCACCTTGACTTCACCATCCTTGAAGCCCTTCAACGCGCGCTCGCGCTGGCCCTGGCTCTTGTTGCCATGGATCGACGCGACCTTGAAGCCGATATGCTCAAGATGCTTGTAGAGCTTTTCGGCACCATGCTTGGTGCGAAGGAAGACGATGGCGCGGCCATCGGGGTTTTCCGACAGAGACTTCTTCAGAAGGTCCGTCTTGTCGTTCTTGCCGGCAACGAAGTGAACATACTGCTCCACCTTGTCGGCAGCCTTGCCCGGAGGTGTCACTTCCACCTTGACCGGATCGGTCAGGTAGCTACCAGCGAGATCGGCAATCGTCTTCGGCATGGTCGCCGAAAAGAGAAGCGTCTGACGCTTGGCAGGCACCATCTTCGAAATCTTGCGCAGATCGTGAATGAAGCCGAGATCCAGCATCTGGTCGGCTTCGTCGAGAACGAGATGCGTGACCTTGGACAACGAAATCGCGTTGCGCGCGATCAGGTCGAGCAGGCGGCCAGGCGTGGCAACGAGAATGTCGGTGCCCTTTTCCAGCTGCAGCTGCTGCTTGTTGATGGATGCGCCGCCGACTACCTGGTTGATGCGAAGCGGCGTCTTCTTCACGAAGGCGCGCAGGCTTTCACCGATCTGGTTGACCAGCTCGCGCGTCGGCGCAAGGATCAGGGAGCGGGTGGTGCGGTTTGCAGGACGTTCGGCATGCTTCATCAGCATTTCGATCATCGGCAGGCCGAATGCAGCGGTCTTGCCGGTGCCGGTCTGAGCCAGACCAATGACGTCGCGACCTTCCATGAGGAAGGGAATGGCTTTCGCCTGAATAGGTGTTGGTGTCGTGTAACCGAGAGCGGTGACCGCAGCCACGAGCTTTTCGGAGAGGCCGAGTTCGTTAAAACTGGTCAATAGAATACCTTTCGGGGCGCCAAAACGCTTCAGCCGGTTCAGCCCATGCTGTCCGGTTGTCTTGGCGTCAAGAACCCCGCGTGAATTGGGAACTTGGTGGTTGAAATGACTTTCTGCGCTGAGCACCGGCGAAGGGTCGCCGTATTCTGTATTGCCTGCGCTTTTCCTTCATGCGTGCGTATAATTTTCAAGTGGACGCTACAGCTCACGCGGCTGTGGAAGGTGAAAGCTTGACAGGCATGTGGTCGTTTTGCCGAAAAAAGTCAAGCAATTCTTTCGCAGGCACCACGCTCCCAACCTGATGCTTATGGTTAAAAAAGCGTGAAAAGCCTTGGTCGCCCATGGTTTTTCATGCTCACCTCTCCTAGCTTGCGATCAGATTAAAGATATTTTGATTCCATTGATGGTGCGGAGTACGGCTTGAGTATCGAGGGCAGCTTGTTGGAAAAGGCTTGCCAGGGCGTTTCGTCCCTGCACCTGCCGGCTTGCGTCAAGAACAGCGAGTTGCGCTATATCTGCGTCAACGCAGCCTATGCCCGCTTTGCCGGAAAGAACCAACAAGACTTCGCCGGGCAAACCAGCCGCCTCATCTTCAACACCGCGGACGATGTGGAGCGGGAGGACAAGGAACGCCGCTGTCTCGTCTTCGCCACCGACGAGGTCGCCACATGCCGGGGCATCTTGCCCGAGGCGCAGACCCTGCGATGCGAGCGCTTCATCGACGAGGCCGGGCAGATCTTCCTCTACGAAGTCTTCGAAAAGATGCCGGACTTCGACAGTGCGCCGCGGCCGAATTCGGTCAGTGTCATGGAAAATGACGGTCAGGGTGCAGAAGAAGGTGGTCGGCGCCGCGGCGACGCCGCCCGGTGGCTCTCCGAGATCAAGACGCCGCTCACCGGCATTCTTCGCATGGCAGACGCGCTGGCCCGAACCGACCTCGACACCCGACAAAAAACCTATGCGGACGCAATCGTTCACTCCGGCAACGCGTTGCTGCGAAGCCTGGACGCTGTGCTGAGCGCCTCTGCGACTGACGCCTCAGCATCCTTGCAGACCAGCCTCTTCGATCCCGCCGATCTGGTGGAAGAGATTGCGTCGCTGCTCGCGTTTCATGCGGAAGAGAAGGGGCTGACACTCTTTACCGACATCGATTCATCGGCAGAGATCACGATCGAAGCGGACGCAGCGCGCTTGCGCCAGATCGTCACCCACCTCGTCAGCAACGCCATCCACTTCACCAGGTCCGGTCATGTCATTATCAGGCTGAAGGCTGAGAACGTTGCGGACAGTGCCTCACTTCGGCTGACCGTCGAAGATACCGGCATCGGCATGTCGCAGGAGCAGCTTGCCTCTATCCTTGGTCAAACGAGTCGTTCTGCACCCGCCGCAGCCGGGCTCGCTGAAACCCTCAGTATCGTGTCTCTGTTCGGTGGCCGGATCGAGGCGAAAAGCGAAGAGAATAGTGGATCGGTCTTCACCGTGACACTTCCAGTTTCCGTGATTTCGGCACAACCCGTCACACCTCCATGGCCTGCCCATGCAAGCATCCTGGTGATCGACGGCAATCCGATGAGCCGCGATATCCTGACAAGACACCTCAGCGACTGGAAGCTGGACGCCTATGCCGCCGAAGACGGCACAACCGGGCTTGCCGTTCTGGAGGAAGCCGTAGCGCTCGGTCTGCGCCCCGCCGCCATCCTTGTCGATGAAGCGATGCCCGATATGCGTGCCAATGACGTGGTCGATTACCTCCGCCGTCATCCCGGCATGCAGGACATACCCGTGATCCTGCTGACCGCGCTTGGAGAGAAAGACGCTTGCGAGAACGCTGAAGCCTACCTTGCCAAGCCGGTTCGCAGGCGAAAGCTTCGCGAGACGCTGGAAGCGCTCATTCCCGCTCCTGCTCTGACGGACATCCCCTCGCCTTCGATCCCCGCACCTGTCGAGGATGACCAGCCGTTTCACCTGCCGCAGCCGCCCCGCAAGAACGGCTCCGGCATCGATGTGCTGGTGGCTGAAGACAATGATGTCAACCAGATCGTCTTCAGCCAGATCCTGCAGCAAACGGGACTCAGCTTCCGCATCGTCGCCAATGGCAAGAAGGCCGTGGAAGCCTGGCGCAAGGAGAGCCCGGCGCTCATCTTGATGGACGTGTCGATGCCGGTCATGAGCGGCTACCACGCCACCCAATCCATCCGTCAGACGGAAGATGACGAAGACGGCCGCCTCGGCCGCGTGCCGATCATCGGCGTTACGGCACATGCTTTGGATCTGGACAGCGAATTGTGCTTGGCGTCTGGCATGGACGACTATGTCTCAAAACCCATCAGTCCCGAACTGCTGCGCGCCAAGATCAGCCAGTGGCTACCGAAGGGCGCGCTGGAAGCGTTTTAAAGCGCCGTGTCCTATTGGACCCTCAAAGGGTGCTTTACCTTTTTGAATCGACGCATCGTGCTTTCCGAAAATCGAGACGGCACCGACTTTAAGCGCCTCCGATGGGAGTTGCGGTTGAATCCCAATAGCCCGCTCTCCGTCATCCGTGGGTCGAGCCCAAGGATGACGGCGAACAAGGGCGTCTTAACGCTTGTCGACTGCGAACGCGCCCGGACCGGCGGTCACCAAGAACAGGAAGACGAAGCAGAAGAGGATTGCAGCATCACCGCCATTGATGGCGGGGAAGAAGCTCTTCGGCGCGTGTGCCATGAAATAGGCAAAGGCCATCTGGCCGGAGAGAATGAAGGCAACCGGGCGGGTGAAGAGGCCAACGAGGATGAGAATGCCGCCGACGAGTTCCAGCAGAGCGGCCGCAAGAAGAAGCGGCGGAAGCGAGCCTTCCATTGTAGAAGGAGGAAAGCCGAACAGCTTCTGCGTGCCGTGTTCGATAAAGAGAAGTGCGGCGATGATGCGCAGTGCTGCAAGGGCGTTAGGCTGGTAACGGGACAATTTTTCAAATACCGACATTCAAGCGTTCCTGATTGGCGCATTTCCAGCGGCGGTGCTTAGCTTCGTGTCTAGAAATGCTTAAAAACAAAGGGTTGAAGCTCATACGATGGAAATACGGTCATCGCATTTGCTCTGGGTTGCGCTTCGTCGATAGGCGCGAAATCGAGCGCTCGATAATCACATTTCCGCTATCGAAAAGAAGGAGATCTATCAGCCACAGGCGCAACTCTCCGTTGAGTTGAAAAAATGGTCCGTTTCCCGCCTCGCCTAGCGGAATTCAACCGGCAGCATCTATTGGCGCCAGAAATTAATCCACATATTTTAGGTTTCGGTTGACGGCACACCGCACTCAAGCGGTCATCAGAACCGCATCGCGATAGTAAGGCGTGAAGGGCTTGAACTCGATCTTGCCCTTGGTCACCGTCGCCACTGTATTGGCAGGGATGATTTCCCACATCTCGCCGCCAGTGCCGAAGGGTTCGGAGGCGATGGCGATGCCCTCTCCCATATTGCGCCAGTAAAGGGTCGGTGGGCGGGCGTCGCTCGACCAGCGAAAGGCATGCAGCGTATCGCCATCGGCGTGGATGGCGCTGAAACGAATGGGTTGATCCACGCCTGCATCCAGCACCACATCCATGCAGATTTCGATGGTGCGCGAAAGCGCATCGACCGGGTCCTTATCGAGACCGAGGCCAGCGGCAATCAGGAACATCGCCTCGCTATCGCCATTGCCGGCCCGCGAGCAGTAAACATCATCGGAAATATGCGCCTCGATGGCGCGCTTCACCTTCTCATAGCCGCCGATCTGGCCGTTATGCATGAAGAGGTGTCGGCCAAAACCGAAGGGATGGCAGTTGGCCATGGAAACGCCGCCGGTGGTGGCGGAGCGCACATGCGCCAGAAACATGCCAGCGCGGATTTGATGACAAAGCGAGGTGAGGTTCCTGTCAGACCATGCGGGCAGGATGCCGCGATAAATGCCCGGCTCCGGTCTTTCGCCATACCAGCCGATCCCGCACCCATCGCCGTTCACCACCGTCTTGGCTTCCCTTGCGGCAAGCGACTGGCTGATCAGCGAACTCTCCGGCTCGATCAGCAGAGTGTCGAGCCAGACAGGTGAGCCGGAATAGGCAAGAAAACGGCACATGCGCATACCTTCATATCAGGTTGAAAGCGCCCCACCGATCGGGCCATTGGGGCGGCCTCATTGTTCAACAAGGCCGCTCTAACGCCCGATCAGGGCGTTAATGAGATGCTTCAGGCCTGGATCACGACCACGCGGGCGCCGACTGGAACGCGCTCGTAAAGGTCGATGATATCGTGGTTGAGCATACGGATACAACCACTCGACATGGCGTGTCCGATCGACTGCGGCTGGTTTGTGCCATGCAGGCGGAACATCGTGTCATTGCCGTTGCGATAAAGATAAAGCGCACGCGCACCCAGCGGGTTGTTAAGGCCGCCTGGCATGCCGCCGGCATATTTCAGGTTCCGTTCCGGCTCGCGGCGGATCATGTTCGGGGTCGGCGTCCAGCTTGGCCATTCGGCCTTGCGGCCCACATAGGCATTGCCCTTCAGCGCCAGACCCTGTCGACCGACACCCACACCGTAGCGAACGGCGCGGCCATCGCCGAGAACGAAATAGAGGCGGCGTGCCGGTGTGTCGACGACCACGGTTCCTGCCGGATAGGTGGTTTCATAGGCCACTTCCTGGCGGCGCAGTTCCGGCTTGATCTTCTCAAGCGGCATGGCTGCCATGGGAAATTGCTCATTCGGCAGAGCCGCATAGTTCTGCCGCTGGCCCGCGGGATTGATACTTGCACAGCCTGCCAGGAAAAGTGGCAACCCAAACAGGACACCACGACGCGAAATCGACATATTACCCCCTGCCGTCACGAATCTTTCGATTTAACCAGAGGTATATTTTTATGGTTAACAAATATCTAATATCCCTGCCCGGAGGTTAAGGACGAGCGAGCACCACATCCCTCTGCCGAGTCCATTCTTATTCTGCCTTGGCCGCGCCGCATCTTCTTCTCCGGCACTCAATTCTGGGGGAAGGACGCATAATAAAAATGCGCTCAATTTATAGGCATTGAGCCCTCGCATCGGGCGTAAAAACCTCCGCAATTCTACCAACACGGAATGAACTTTCCACGCGCTGCCGCATTTTGATGCTGAGAGGGAAAGATTGCTTTATTTTCAGTCGCTTTGAGGGACCGAGGCGGCCCAAAAAATCTGGATCGCCGACCGCTCATGCGGCTTGCATTGCTTCCAACCTTGTATTCAAATGTACAAAAAGGGGATCTGAAAGTTGGCATTTGATGAAATGATAAATGCGGACACCACGCCGCGAAGCCCATACGCAAACTACAACGACTGGTATAGCCGACAGGACCGGTCGCATCTGATCCAGAAATCCAAGGACGCGGAAAACATCTTCCGCAGAACCGGCATCACCTTTGCCGTCTATGGCCACGCCGACAGCGCCGAAAAGCTCATCCCCTTTGACATCATTCCGCGCATCATTTCCGGCAAGGAGTGGCGCAAGCTTGCCCAGGGCATCGAACAGCGCGTCATCGCGCTCAACGCCTTTCTGGACGACATCTACCACAAGCAGGAAATCATCAAGGCAGGTCGTATTCCCCGCGAGCTGATCGAGAAGAACGAAGCCTTCCTGCCGCAGATGATCGGCTTCCGGCCGCCGGGCGGCGTCTACACCCACATTGTCGGTACCGACATCGTGCGCACCGGCGAAGACCAGTTCTACGTGCTGGAAGACAATGCCAGAACGCCGTCGGGCGTCAGCTACATGCTGGAAAACCGCGAAACCATGATGCAGATGTTCCCCGAACTCTTCCATGAGAACCGGGTTCAGCGCGTCGAGGACTACCCCTATCAACTGCGCCAGTCGCTGGCGTCGCTTGCGCCGCCCGGCTGCAAGGGCAAGCCACGCGTTGCGGTGTTGACCCCCGGCATCCACAACTCCGCCTATTACGAGCATTCCTTCCTGGCCGACATGATGGGCGTGGAACTGGTGGAAGGTTCGGACCTGCGCGTCATGGACGGCAAGGTGAAGATGCGCACCACGCAAGGCTATGAAGCCATCGACGTGCTCTATCGCCGGGTCGACGACGATTTCCTCGATCCCCTCACCTTCCGCCCGGATTCGGCGCTTGGCATTCCCGGCATCATGGATGTCTACCGCGCCGGCAACATCACCATCGCCAATGCGCCCGGCACCGGTATTTCCGATGACAAGGCGATCTATTCCTACATGCCGGAAATCGTCGAGTTCTATACCGGCCGCAAGCCGCTTCTGGAAAACGTGCCGACATGGCGCTGTTCGGAACCGGACAGCCTGAAATACGTGCTCGACAATCTCGCCGATCTCGTCGTCAAGGAAGTGCACGGCTCCGGTGGTTACGGCATGCTGGTCGGCCCGACAGCCTCGAAGAAGGAGCGTGCCTTGTTTGCCGAGAAGCTGCGCGCGCGGCCGAACAATTACATTGCCCAGCCGACGCTTTCTCTCTCGACTGTTCCGATCATGGTGAAGAACGGCATCGCGCCACGCCATGTCGATCTTCGTCCCTATGTGCTTGTGTCCGACAAGGTCAAAATCATTCCAGGCGGATTGACCCGCGTGGCCCTCAAGCAGGGTTCGCTCGTGGTCAATTCCAGCCAGGGTGGCGGCACCAAAGACACCTGGGTACTGGAGGACTGAGCCATGTTGGGAAGAACTGCAAACGGGCTCTACTGGATGTTCCGCTATATCGAGCGCGCCGAAAACATCGCGCGTCTCGTCGATGCGGGCCTGCGTGTCTCGTTGACGCGAAGCGGCAGCGCGGATGAGGATTGGGACGGCGTGCTGCAAAGTGCGGGCGTTCGCGAAGCCTTTCTCAAAGACAACGAGAAGGTCACGTCGGCAGATGCGATCGACTATCTCCTGCGCGACAAGAGCAACCCGTCGAGCGTGATGTCCTGCATCGACTCCGGCCGCAACAACGCCCGCATGGTGCGCACCGCACTGACGCGCGAGACCTGGGAAGCGACCAACGAGTTCTGGATCGAGCTGAAGAGCCTGCTCGGACGCCGCTTGAAACCGGCGGAAATGCCGCATGTCATCGATGTCATTAAGCATCGGGCAGGCCTGGTGCGCGGCGCCTTCCACGGTTCGATGCTGCGCAACGACCTCTACAATTTCTCGCGCATCGGCACGTTCATCGAACGGGCGGACAACACCGCGCGCATTCTCGATGTCAAATATTATGTGCTTCTGCCTGCGGCAGCACAGGTCGGTTCCTCGCTCGACAATGCACAATGGGAATCCATCCTGCGCTCGGTGTCGGCCCACCGCTCCTATGGCTGGGTCTATGACGCGGAATACAAACCCGCCAACATTGCCGACTTCCTCATTCTCAACGCCCGCATGCCGCGTTCGCTCGCCTATTGCTATGAGAAGATCGTCAGCAACCTCGGCTATCTCGCCAAGGATTATGGCGAGCGGCACAAGGCACACGAAACGTCGGACGCCATTTTGTCGACACTGAAGGAAACCACCATCGACCGCGTGATGGATCGGGGCCTGCACGAGTTCCTGGAAGCCTTCATCAACAGGAACGGCCAGCTGGGTCAGGAAATCACGGAAGGTTACCGCTTCTATCAGTAGGCGGTACAAGACGGGGATACGGGGCGAATGCGTCTGAAGATCAATCACACGACCGAATATCTGTACGAAGAGGTGGTGCCATACTCCCTTCAGCGCCTGCGCCTGACACCGCTCAGCGGCCCAATGCAGACCGTGCTGAACTGGGACGTCGTCGTTGAGGGCGCGACAGTAGAGACGCGCTACGACGACCATTTCGGCAACCGCATCGAGCTTGTGGAAAGCGAAGGCCCGAGCCGCGCCGTGAAGGTTACGGCAAGCGGTGAAGTGGAAACGAAGGACAAGGCAGGCGTCTTCGGCGCGCATATCGGCAACGCGCCGCTTTGGCTTTTCATGCGCGATACGCCGCTGACCAAGCCCGGCAAGCTGATACGAGAGATCGCCCGACAGAGTTCAGGCAGCACCGAACTGGAACGCCTTCACGAACTGATGGCCCTGATCCACCTGGAGGTCGAATATCAGACCGGCAGCACCGGGACCGAAACCACGGCAGAACAGGCGCTGGAAGCCGGCAAGGGTGTCTGCCAGGACCACGCCCATATCTTCATTGCCGCCTCCCGCCTGCTCGGCCATCCTGCCCGATACGTCTCCGGCTACCTGATGATGGAAGGCGTCGAAGAACAGGTGGCAACCCACGCCTGGGGTGAAGCCCATCTTCCCGGCCTCGGCTGGGTCGGCTTCGATGCGGCCAACAAGATCTGCCCGGATGAGCGCTATGTCCGCATCGCCACGGGCCTATCCTACCGCGACTGCGCCCCAGTGTCGGGCATGCGCGTCGGCGTCTCTGGCGAAAGCCTGAGCGTGTCCGTCACCGTGCATGAATCCCAGAGCCAGAGTCAGTCGCAGAGTTAAGGCGCCGTTGCGAAAATCGAGCCCGGTTTTCGGGCCAATGCTTTAGAGCCAAAATCCACGCCCGTTTGAATGGACTCTGCGATCAATCGCGACAGGCGTCTTCAGGACCTTTCACCACGCTGTACTCGGCTTCATCGTCCAGCTGACAGATCAAGACGCTCCCCGCGCCGCTACTGTAGCCGCGAGATTGGAGCTGTGGCAGCGTCTATAAAACTCTATTGCTTCCAAAGACATACCCGCTGGAATATCGACGAAGTCTTCCAGCCTCATTCCTTCACGCTCATGCAGAGCCTCGTGTTCCAGAGCAGAAGCAGGAAGTAGAGCCACGGCGTTTTGAATGTTTTCAAAATAGGCGATGTTGCGGTCTAAGACGGCGGGGTCACTCGTCTGACCATGCGCAAGAACAAGCTGTTTCGGCTTCAGGCTGCGAATGAGATTCAACGAGGAGCAGAGAGTGCGCAGATCGTCAGGCGAGCTGCTCCAAACTTCCGGGATGGGATGCTCGACCGCATCCACCGCCAGGCACGTCTCGATCTCCGGTATCCAGACGGCAAGATGATCTGGCGTGTGTCCGGGCGTGTGCAGAAGATGCAGGCTGAGATCCCCGCCATGCAGCGTCATGCTCTCACCGCTGAAGGTCAATGTCGGTGACACAAGCTCGACCTCGTCAAAGCGGGGCTCGGTCGTTCTCTTCTGTTCAAGCGTTTGAAGCGCAGACGGATTGCGCAACCGATCGATCGCGGATTGATGGGCAATGATCGGCGCGTCGCTGATGGCACGATTGCCCCAGAAATGGTCCCAGTCCATATGCGAGTTGACGACGATGAGCGGTCGATCTCGCATGCGATCGGCAAGCAGCTCCAGCGCACGCCGGCACAGGCTTGGCGTCCCCAGCGTATCGACCAGCACGTTGAAACGCTCGGTGCTGACGAACACAGCATCGACCTCATCACCCGCCCGAATAACCGTAATGCGATCATCGAGACCCGGGTACGATGTCAGACTCACATCAACCGTCATCATCACACCTTTCTGACGAAAACGAACGAGTCCGTCCTGCGGCTCCTCCCAATCATGGTGGTGCGGCTCTGAAATCGTCAAGCTCTGAAACACTTGTGGTGGCCAGCGCACCAACGTCCCCGCATCAAGCCTGGATGCGAATTGAACCCAACAGGCGGAGGTAGAGACGATCGCACAAAACTGCTAAGCGCTTTACCTCAATGGAATGTGACTGAGGAGAGAGAGCATTCATGACTGCCCGCGATGACCATACGATCGGTTTCTACGCCCGAGAAGTTGCCGCCTACACCACGCGAGGCGAAGAGGCCTCCCCTCGCCTTAAGGCCTTTCTCGCAGCGCTTCCGCCTGGCGGCCGCATTCTCGAACTCGGCTGCGGCGCAGGCCAGGATAGCGAAGCCATGCTTGCCCGCGGCTTCGACGTCCATCCCACCGACGGCACGCCTGAAATGGCACGCGCAGCCGCAGAACGGCTGGGCGTCGCAACCAGCACCTTGCTGTTCGAAGACATTGCCGAGCAAAACGCCTATGACGGCATCTGGGCCAATGCCTGCCTGCTGCACGTGCCACGCGCCACCCTGCCATCGATCATCGCCCGCATTCATGCCGCCTTGAAAGACAAGGGCGTCTTCTATGCCAGCTATAAGGCCGGAACGGCCGAAGGCCGCGACGAACTCGATCGCTTCTATAATTACCCTTCTCGGGATTGGCTCCTGGACGTCTACCAGCAACTCCCATGGGAGCAGATCACCATCGATGAAGCCAAGGGCAGCGGCTACGACAACAAGCCGACCGACTGGTTGCATGTAACGGCTGTGAAACCATAACTGTCTCATTAATGGGCGCGCCCCTGTTTTTCACGATGGATGCCGCACACCCGCGGAACCTAATCCACCCGGAACTGTTTGCCGGGTGGGGAACAACAGGGACAGATCAGTGACAGGACAAGACTATCGCTTGGCTAGGTTTTTGAGCCACGACGCCATAAAGCAAGCATCACGCTCTGCATCGAGAAGATCGGTACAGACGGACGAGCTTTTCTCACATCTACTACAGCAACTGGACGAGGCAGAAATGCCTGGGGACCGTTCGTCCCAACATGACAACCACGACAGCCACTGGATTTCAAAAGCCCGTAATTGACGATGGTCCGGATAGAGATCGAGATAGATTTTGAACTCCGGGACTATCTCACCATTCTGCTCGTTCGAACCGGTGGCATGGCAGCGAGTGATCGCCCTTCATCAGCCCTCTCGTCTTCAGCTTAGATCGTGGAGATCCTTTGTGGTCGCCGGACCGATCGTGAACTCAGAGAAATGGACGCTCAGTCCGCTGCGTTCCGGCGTACAGGCCGTCGGACCAACTTCGTAAGTTTCCGCAACTGGGAAAGACGCAAGCCGAAGAAGGGGCCAATAGCTCCGGTCTCGCGATGCCTGTATCCGCATCGCCCCCTTTGACAGCGTGACGCGCATGTAGAAATCGTCAAGCTGTTTGAAAGGCTGCGAGACAGACCAGTCCGATTGTCCGTTGGTGACAACCGTGCTCAGAAATGCCTCTCCGTCGGTGAACTCGACACCCGTCTTGACCCAACGGGTCTCATCGATCCGCACCATCAGACCGGCCTGATCGTACAAGGTGCGAAACTCGCCTTGCACGCGGATTTCCGCCGTGAACCCGTCCGCTGTTGGTACGCCGAGAAAATGGCCTGTATCACGGGTGAAGCCATAATAGGTCTCCCGCCAAAAATCCGTCTTCGCATCCGTCGTCATCGTCAGGCTGTGTTCCGTGACCTGCGCGTCGACCGGCTCGTTCAACCATCGTCCACGTCTAAAATCGATCGTCACAAGCAGGCTCCGTGCGTCTGAGAATGGGAGGGTTGGTCGGTTATGGTGGTATGCACTAGGCACTTTTAGATGGGGTGATGTGCCATCCACTGCCATCCAGCTTAAAGTAATAGGGCTGCCCGTGCAGACTGTCACACCAGCGCCCTGTCAAAATCTCGGATAGTCCTTGAAAGATGGCATCATGCCCAACCAGAACAACGACTGATGCATCTGTCTGAAGTCCCGCGACCCTTTCCAAAATCATATTGCAGCGTTCCCGTACGCTTGACCAGGTTTCCCCATCTATTGGAATGATGTCCGCCAACTGCTCTTTTCGAGTGATGTCGTTATCTTCCATCGCCTCTTTGATCGATTTGCCATCCAAACTGCCAAAGTCACACTCAATCAGAAGGTCTTCAACCTGAACACGATCGAGGTCGTTGGGGAAAGCAAGCGTCGCGGTCTCAACCGCCCTTTGCAATGGACTGACCAACACCTTAGAAATACGCACGCCCTTCATATCGAACGCTGCTGCGCGAGCTTGGCGTCGCCCGTTCTCGTTCAGTGCGATGTCACTTCGCCCCTGAAACAGTCCTGCACGGTTCCAATCCGTCTCACCATGACGAATGTAGATAAAGGGCTTGAGCTCAACCATGCTGCTGCCTCGTTTGCCTATCGCTTTATGAATCCATGTTTACATCCGCGTTTCCAAACAGAAACTAGAAACATGTGAGGTCCCTTCGTCAAACTTCCACCAACAAACGACAACCACTATGCAGCGATTGCACGTGCCCATTGCTCATGACCTGCATCGCCGAATGCGATCGGTCTTGGCCAGTCTCACCAGTGCATTTCCTGCAGCAGACAAATATCCCTATCATCTGTGCGATTGCGGATCACCGCGCCCTCGCCGATCCTGATGCCGAGCGCGACGATCGCATCGATCAACGCTTCCTCGCCAGAACTAATTGGCTTTGGCCCGGTGAACCTCGATCTGTGGATCAGATTTCGGAAAGCGATGCGAGGCTCGTCGATGCCGTGAAGACGACGCCTGTTTCGTTGTAGTCGATCGAGGCTTTGCCACTCAGGCCGAGGCCCAGCATTCTGATCAGACGTGTCCCGAAGCCTGATTTCTGGGGCGTCACCACGGGCGGTCCACCGCTCTCGGCCCAGCTGAAGTGGAAGTCCTCGCCCTCGATCCGCCACTCGATGCGAACCTCGCCGCCGCTTTTAGACAATGCGCCGTATTTGGCCGCATTCGTCGCAAGCTCATGCACCGAAAGCGCCAGCGTGTTGCTGCCCTGGTGGGACAGGAGAAAGTCGGGACCGGAGATGACAAAACGCTCGCCGGCATCGAAAGGCTCGATGGCGCGTTCGATGACTGCCCTGATATTGGCCGAAAGAAAGTCCCTGGACCGCAGCACATCGTGAGACCGGCCAAGCGCATCGAGGCGGCTGGTAATGTTGTTGCGCATTGTCGCCACGTCAAAATCGCCGCGCATCGACTGGTTCACGATCGACTGAACGGTCGCCATCATGTTCTTGATCCGATGACCCATCTCTTGCGCAATGACGGCTTTCTCTGCCTCAACTGTCTTGCGCGCGGTGATGTCCATCGAGATGCCGTTCATCAGGATCGGCTGCCCGTCGGCGCTGAACTTCGTTTCTGCCCGAACTTCTACCCAGCTTAAAGTCCCGTCCGGTCGGACGACACGATACTCGACCTGGAGATTGCCATCGGTGGAAAGAGCAGACATCACCGCATCCTGCCAGCGGTTGAAGTCGCCCGGATGGATGGAAGCCTTGAGTTCCTCGTAATCGAACCTGTCCGTCGGGCCGCGGCCAAAGTTCTTCTTGCAAAGAGCAGAACAAGACAGCTTCTGCGCTGGAACGTCGAGCGCCCAGGTTCCCAAACCGCCTGTCTTGAGCGTGAAATTCAAACGCTCTTCGCTGGCAATCAGATCGGCGATGCGCTGCTCCAGTTCGAGCTGGTAGTCTTCCTGATGCTCGATGGCCTTGACCGCACGCTCGCGTGTGACGTCGTATTGAGTGGCAAAGAAATACGCCAGTTCGTCGCCCTCGAAGACCGGCGAAATCAGCAGCCTGTTCCAAAAGATCGACCCATCCCGCTTGTAGTTCAGCAGGTCCAGTTCGACGGAACGGCGCTCCGCGATCGCCTGCTTAAGGCGACGAACGTCGTTGGCATTCGTACCCGGCCCCTGAAGAAACCGGCAGTTCTTGCCAAGCGTTTCCTCACGGCGGTAGCCCGTCAACCTGGCAAAAGCATCATTGACAAAGATGATCGGGTTATCCGCCTTTCGCGGATCGGTGATCACCATCGGCATCCGCGATGCCCGCATCGCCGCCGCAAACGGACCGGCACCAGATACCAGCTCGCTGATTTCATGTTCGGTGTACAGGTGCTCGGGATTGTCCATAAGAAATCCATATACTCCCTTTGTTCTTTTGTATTGTGGAAAATGGATCGCCTGGAAAAATGCCTCCGTCTCGAAGCAGAGGGCTCGCTCAGCGTCGCGGACGAAACTCATCCTGCAAAGAATGCCAGCAAAATGATAGCACGAGCCCATTGATGACCCGTCGCTCTCGATCAATATTTAAGGTGCCAGAGGCCCGTTCCCTTAATCCACCAAACAGCCTCCAGAACCCATTCTTAAGCTCAAGAGTGAGAGTGGGTGTAGGTAGTTCTACCACGCATTCCGGGACGTTTGACGGTGCACCGCGAGACTTACAGCCTTCCACCCCAAAGCTTCACCGAAGGCGCTTGTAAGCGACGACGCAGACTTGAGCGCGCACATGATCGCTTACGGTGAAGGCATGTCATCTGGCAATCGATCGCGTTCATAAGATCGACTATCGTAAAGTTGGCAGATCAACGAACAGGAGCTTTTCATGCAGCCACCGAAAGCCATTTTAGAAACCGTGATCTATGCGACCGATCTTGATGCCGCGGAGCGCTTCTATCGTGATGTTGTCGGGCTCGAGGTGGTCAAAACTTTCAAGAACCAGTTCGTCTTCCTGCGCTGCGGCGAGCAGATGCTGCTGATCTTCAATCCGGAGACCTCACGTATCGCACAAGGCGGCAATCCGCTTCCCCGTCATGGCACCGCAGGGGCCGGGCACGTGTGTTTCAGGGCAGAAAACAAGGCAGAGGTCGATGCGTGGCGCGATCACTTCGTCGCCAAGGGTGTAGCGATCGACCTCTACTTCCGTTGGGACAACGGCACCTATTCCGTTTACGTCCGCGATCCGGCCGGCAACTCCGTCGAGATCGGGGAAGTGGGTCTGTGGGCGAGTTGAAGGAACGCCTTGCCGCATGGCCCGAAAATCGGGATCGATTTTCGGAAAAGCACGATGCGTAGATTTGAAGAGCGAGGCCCGTCCTCAGTGCATCCAAAGGGACGGACGGCGTTTCAATCTGCGATTCCCTTGCGACAGAAAAAAAAGGGCTCGAACGCCATGCGCCGAGCCCTTTTCATCATGTCTGTGGGGCGGCAGTCCTTTGAGGAGAACCGCCCTGCCCGTTAGATTTGACGAACCGTAATCGTCTCTTCTTCGGCAACCTTCAGCGGGTTGCGGAGCGGCAGGCCAAAGCCGCCGGCTTCGATCTCGAAGACGTCGCCGGCTTCCGTCTTGATGCCATCGGCAAAGGACAGCGTCGCCGTGCCGAACATGTGCACATGCACTTCGCCAGGAACGCGGAACAGGCCGTATTTGAAATGGTGGTATTCAAGGTTCGCGAAGGTGTGGGACATGTTGTCCTCACCGGAAACGAAAGGCTTTTCGAAAATCACCTTGCCGTCACGCAGGATACGGGACGTGCCACGAATATCGGATGGCGGTGCGCCGACGCGAATTTCCGGGCCGAAGCTTGCCGGACGCAGCTTGGAATGCGCCAGATAGAGGTAGTTGATCCGCTCCGTCACGTGATCGGAAAACTCGTTGGAAACGGCAAAGCCGATGCGAACAGGCTCGCCCTTGTCCGAAATCACATAGATACCGGCCATTTCCGGCTCTTCGCCGCCATCGAGCGCGAAAGACGGAGAAACGAGTGCTGCGCCTGGGGCTGCCGAGACATGGCCGTTGCCCTTGTAGAACCACTCGGGCTGAACGCCCTTTTCGCCAGCCTTCGGCTTGCCGTTCTCCAGACCCATCTTGAACATCTTCATCGAGTCCGTCAGCGTGTCGTCGGACGCCTCGCTTGTCTTCTTGTGCATGCTGTCGCGCGTGGCGGCAGAGCCCAGATGCGTCAGGCCCGTGCCGGTCAGATGCAGATGCGCAGGATCGGGATGCGTGATCGGCGGCAGGAAGCGACCTTCGGAATAGGCTTTCTCCAGATCGACCGCTTCGCCATAACCATGGGCAGCAATCACATCGGCAAGAGACTTGCCGCCATTGGCAGCTTCCATCGCCAGCGCATAAACAGACTCGGCATTGTTGACGGCGCGGGCCTCGCCGCCATCTTCACGCGCGGCAACGATGATCTTGCCGCTGGCGTCCTTGATTTGAGAAATGAGCATAGTTGTTCCTTCCTGGGCGTCCTCAAACGCCCCCTCCTCATGGAAGTGGCCGGAAACCGGCCACTTGCTATCGTTCAAAACTGTTGGCGAACGCTAAGGTCAGCCCTTGTTCTTGTTGTAGACGTCGAAGAACACGGCGGCCAGAAGCACGAGGCCCTTGACCATCTGCTGGAAGTCGATGCCGAGACCGATGATCGACATACCGTTGTTCATTACGCCCATGATGAAGGCGCCGATGACCGCACCGGTGATCTTGCCAACGCCGCCGGAAGCAGATGCGCCGCCGATGAAGCAGGCCGCAATCACGTCCAGTTCGAAGCCCACACCGGCCTTCGGCGTCGCCGAGTTCAGGCGCGTTGCGATAATCATGCCGGCAAGACCGGCGAGTACGCCCATGTTGACGAAGGTCAGGAAGCTCAAGCGTTCGGTGTTGATGCCCGAAAGCTTCGTCGCCTTTTCGTTACCGCCCATCGCATAAATGCGACGACCGATCGTGGTGCGACGGGTGACGAAGCTGTAGATCGCAATCAGCACCAGCATGACGATGAGAACGTTCGGCAGGCCGCGATAGGTCGACAGGCTGTAGCCGAGGAAGAGGATCGCAGCGGCAATCAGAACGTTCTGCACCAGGAAGAAGCCGAAAGGCTCGACCTCGATGCCATGCTTCTGATTCACCTGACGGCGACGGAAAGCCAGAACCAGAAGGACGACTGAAATCAAAATCGTCAGGATCAGCGAGGTGGTGTTGATGCCTTCGATGCCGCCAATATCCGGCAGGAAGCCGGTGCTGATGACCTGGAAGTCGGACGGGAACGGACCGATGTTCTTACCGCCGAGGACAAAAAGCGTCAGGCCGCGGAAAACCAGCATGCCCGCCAGGGTCACGATGAAGGACGGAATGCGGTGATAGGCAATCCAGTAGCCCTGGGCGGCACCGATGACACCGCCGACGATGAGGCAGATCAGCGCGGCCAGGAACGGGTTCATACCCCATTGGACCGTCAAAATGGCGGCTATGGCGCCGACGAAGGCGACGATCGAACCGACCGAAAGGTCGATATGCCCTGCCACGATGACGAGCAGCATGCCGAGCGCCATGATGACGATAAAGGAGTTCTGCAACACGAGGTTGGTCAGGTTGACCGGACGGAAGAGAATGCCGCCTGTGTAGAACTGGAAAAAGAGCATGATGGCGACGAGCGCGATCAGCATGCCGTATTCACGGATATTGGACCGGATATACGAGCCGACCGAGATGACGTTGTTCTCTTCGGTGGATGTGTTGGTCGAACTCATCAGTTCTTCTCCCCTGAGCGCATAATAGCGCGCATGATACTTTCCTGGCTCGCCTCTCCCTTCGGCAATTCGGCGACAATCCGTCCTTCGTTCATAACGTAGATGCGGTCGCAATTGCCAAGCAGCTCGGGCATTTCCGATGAGATCATCAAAACGCCCTTACCGTCGGCGGCAAGCTGGTTGATAATGGTGTAGATTTCGTATTTTGCGCCGACGTCGATACCGCGCGTCGGTTCATCCAGAATGAGGACGTCCGGGTTGGAGAACAGCCACTTGGACAGCACGACCTTTTGCTGGTTGCCGCCGGACAGATTGACCGTTTCCTGGAAGATGCCGGACGAGCGAATGCGCAAGCGCTTGCGGAAATCCGTCGCGACCTTCATTTCCTGAATGTCATTGATGACGGTTCCAGACGACACCCCGGCCAGGTTGGCAAGCGTGGTGTTGTGCAGAATGTTGTCGTTCAGCACGAGACCCAGATGCTTGCGGTCTTCGGTCACGTAAGCCAGACCCGCATCAATCGCCTTGCGCACGGTGCTGACATCCACCGGCTTGCCGTGAAGCAGAACCTCGCCGGAGATCTTGTGGCCATAGGACTTGCCGAACACGCTCATGGCGAATTCGGTGCGGCCCGCACCCATCAGACCCGCAATACCGACAACCTCGCCCTTGCGGACATTGATGTTGATATCGTGCAGGACCTGACGGTCCCGGTGCTGCTGGTGAAAGGCGTTCCAGTTCTTGACTTCGAGGATCGTCTCGCCGATCGGCACGTCACGCGGCGGATAGCGGTCTTCCAGATCGCGACCCACCATGTTGCGGATGATCACGTCTTCGCTGATCTCTTCCTTGTGGCAGTCGAGCGTCTTCACCGTCATGCCGTCGCGAAGCACGGTGATCTGGTCGGCCACCTTGCGCACTTCGTTCAGCTTGTGGGTGATGATGATCGAGGTCAGCCCCTGGGTGCGGAACTCCATCAGGAGGTTGAGCAGCGCTTCGGAATCGCTTTCGTTGAGCGAAGCCGTCGGCTCGTCAAGGATCAGAAGCTTCACGCTCTTCGACAGCGCCTTGGCGATTTCCACCAGCTGCTGCTTGCCGACACCGATATCGGTGATGAGTGTTTCGGGCGATTCTTTCAGGCCAACCTTCTTCAGCAACTCGCGGGTGCGATTGAAGGTCTGCTGCCAGCTGATGACGCCGTTTTGCGCGACTTCGTTTCCGAGGAAAATGTTTTCTGCAATCGACAGAAGCGGCACGAGCGCCAGCTCCTGGTGAATGATGATGATGCCGATATCTTCACTGTCGTTGATGGCGCGGAAATTGCGCAGCTCACCTTCGTAGTGGATCTCTCCATCATATGTGCCAGCGGGATAAACGCCGGAGAGGACCTTCATGAGGGTCGACTTTCCCGCGCCATTCTCGCCGACGAGCGCATGTATCTCACCTTGGCGAACCTTGAGGTTCACGTTTTCAAGCGCCTTCACGCCTGGAAACGTCTTGGTGATGTTGCGCATTTCGAGAATGGTGTTGTCCATATCACAATCCTGCGCCGTACAATCCGGCGTTCTTATTTGGATAAACGGGGAGCGACGATCACGTCCCTCCCCGCCACGATCATGAAGAAATTACTTCAGCTGGTCAGCCTTGTAGTAACCGCTTTCAACCAGAACCTTTTCAACATTGTCCTTGGTCACGGCAACCGGCTTCAGCAGGTAGGACGGAACAACCTTGACGCCGTTTTCGTAGGTCTTGGTGTCGTTGACTTCAGGCTCTTTGCCTTCCATCAGCGCGTTGACCATGTTGACGGTAACCTTGGCAAGTTCGCGTGTGTCCTTGAAGACGGTGGAGTACTGTTCGCCAGCCAGGATGGACTTGACGGAAGGAACTTCAGCGTCCTGACCGGAAACGACCGGCAGCGGCTGGTCCTTGGTGCCGTAACCTACGCCCTTGAGCGAGGAGATGATACCGATGGAGATACCGTCATAAGGAGACAGAACGGCGTCAACCTTGGCGTCGGTGTAGTAAGCGGAGAGCAGGTTGTCCATGCGAGCCTGGGCCGTTGCCGGATCCCAACGCAGCGTGCCGACCTTGTCCATGCCCATCTGGCCGGACTTCACGACGAGCTTGCCGCTGTCGATGTAAGGCTTCAGGACAGACATTGCGCCGTCATAGAAGAAGAAGGCGTTGTTGTCGTCCGGCGAACCGCCGAAGAGCTCGATGTTGAACGGACCCTTGCCGTCCTTCAGGCCAAGCTTGTCGACGATGGAGGTTGCCTGCAGAACGCCAACCTGGAAGTTGTCGAAGGTTGCGTAGTAGCTGACGTCGCCGCTGTTACGGATCAGGCGGTCATAGGCGATAACCTTGATGCCCTGTTCGCCGGCCTGCTTGAGAACGTCCGACAAAGTCGTGCCGTCGATCGAAGCGATAACGAGGACCTTGACGCCCTTCGTGACCATGTTTTCGATCTGGGAAAGCTGGTTCGGAATGTCGTCGTCAGCGTACTGAAGGTCGGTCGTGTAGCCGGCGTCCTGAAGCTGCTTGACGATGTTGTTGCCGTCGTCGATCCAGCGCGCGGAGGACTTGGTTGGCATGGCGATACCGACCGTGCCCTTGTCCTGCGCCCAGACGGGCGACGCAAATGCCGCAGCGCCGATAGCGCAGGCAGCAAACAACGAAATGATGGATTTCATGAACTCTCTCCCTTGGAACCCTTTTAGGCTTCTGTATCCTTACAGAATGCCGTCAAATTCATGCGCGGTAGTGAAGAATCGAGCTTACTCGAACGGGCTCCCTGAGCATAATCCGTCTTTCATCGCTCCTCCCCGGCACGAGGTGCAAACTGTTCTGAATCTATATAACTGTCAAATAGAATATCTCTCTTTTCCTATATCAATTTTGATATATTAAATCGATACAAATTTTTATTCTAAGCTCTCCTGCCATAAACGGTGACGAAAATGGAACGCGATGAAACGAATCTGAGTGAGTTTCCCTCGATCATCGAAGACAACCCCCTGTTGCGCGCCGGGCTGAAAATGACCCATTTACGTATGCTTGTGATGGTGGAAGAACACGGCCAGGTAAGCGCTGCGGCAGCAGCCCTCAACATGACGCAGCCTGCGGCCTCGCGCGTTCTGTCGGAGATGGAGGCCATCGTGAAGAGCCCGCTCTGTCAGCGCGCATCACGCGGCGTTGTCTTAACCAAGTTTGGAGAAGCCTTGGCGAGACGGGCCAAGAAGATCCTTTTGGAGCTGCGCGAGGCAAGCCGGGAGCTCGCACAGATGAAATCCGGCAGCGGCGGCTCGGTCTATATTGGTGCTGTCACCGCACCCGCCATCAGCATGGTGGTGCCTGCACTTCGTAAAGCAATGGATATCTATCCGGGCATCGAAATCAGCGTGCAGGTGGAAACCAGCAATATTCTCGCGCGCGAGCTTCTGGCAGCACGGCATGATTTCGTCATCGGCCGCATTCCGGACGATCTCGACCCAGCCCTGTTCAATGCCCATGAAATCGGCATCGAGCGCGCCTGTCTTCTGGTCGGCAAGAATCATCCCCTGCTGAATGCCCCGCCTGCGCGGCTGGAGGATATTTGTGACTACGACTGGGTGTTCCAGCCGCCCGGCACACTGCTGAGGCGCACGATCGAGGATGCCTTCCTTGCCCAGGGCGTCTCGCTGCCACGCAACATCATCAACACACCCTCCACCGTGCTGACCCTCGCCATTGTCAGCACCACCCACGCAATCGCGCCGCTTGCGCTGGAAATGGCCGAGTTTCTCTCCGGCCAGCATTCCCCCATGGGCGACATCCGCATTCTACCGACCGAGTTTGAACTCAGCGTCAAACCCTTCAGCCTGCTGACGGTGAAGGACCGAGTGCTGCCGCCCAGCGCCCAGCTTCTTTATGATCTGGTGCTGGAGGAAAGCCGCAAGGCCGCGTAACGCTCAAGGCTCGGGCAATATTAGAGTGATTCTCTCTGCGGTAAGCAACGACCGCCGCTGTAGACCTGCTAAAGTACCGCGCGTCCTATTCGACGCACAAAGGGCGCTTTACTTTTTGAATCTACGCATCTTGCTGTCGCGCGGTCGCAAAGAGATGGGGTGTCATGCTTTTCGGCCAGTCGGTTTTCCAGTCTGTCGTCGCGCGCCTTGAGCGCGAGGCGGAAGATCGACCTGAGGAGGAAATTGCCACACCCTTTAGCCCGCGCGTCATCTTCGACCCCGGCCCCATCGCGACATCCGGCATACCCGACACAGAGCCGGACAATCGCCCGCTCTCTGCCTATCTCGATGTGCTGGAGGAAATGCCGACCTCGAATATCGAGCCGAAGGATGAGGAGCCTGAACCGGCGCCAATGCCGGATTATCTTCAAAAGACCTCTCTGGAAGATGTCAACCACGAGCTTGCCATCAACGACAGGGACACGCTGGAAAGCCTCAGCGAAAAGCGGCGGGCCTTCGCCAGGCTCAATCACCCCGACGCAGTCCCCGCCGCCTTTCGCGAGAACGCCCATTTGCGCATGACGGCCGCCAATCTTCTGATCGATCAGGCCATCCGGCTTTTGCCGCTGATGGGCAGAACCTGAAAACCGCCCGGTAAAGCGCGCATGAGGCCTCAGTCCTGCTCGGAGCGAACCGCTGGCTCGTCCGGCTTCGGCTCGGCCGGCTTGAAGGTAAACAGCAGCACATAGGCTGCATAAAGCGCGATGCCGCCGACGACGGTCATCCAGAAGGGCTCGTTGTTGACGAACTCCAACACCGCCCAGCCAGCGCAGACGCCAACGATCAGCAGCCGCACCCAGAGCGGGCGATACATCGGGTGGTTCGTATCGATCAAAAGCATGGTCTCTCCCTTGCGCCAGCCTCTCATGCGAAATCCACGCAAGCATCCGGCTTTACTGCATCGGCCCGAAAATCAAAATCGATTTTCGGAAAAGCACGATGTGTCGGTTCAAAAAGGTAAAGCATCCTTTGGGCGTCAAACAGGACGCACGGCGCTTCAAGCATTTTGCCGAGCATATCCCCTCAGAAACGCAACAATGCAAGACCGCAGGCCAAAGAGAGGCGCGAGAATCGCCTATCCAACCGGATTGTGATCGACCGAAGCCACTCTACTGCGCTGGCCTGGGCAGGATATGCCGGCGTTTAGAGAAGGCCGACACGCTTGACCCATGGCAAGAGCCTCGCTCCCAGCGTCAGGATCCAGCCAGATGACAGGCACACCCATCCGGCGGTATTGGAGAAACAGCCAGACCATTGTCCTTGATCTGAGAGAACTTGCCCTAAGCGGCTCTGCGTGTGGACTGGCGAGCGACAGCACAATACGGATGAGGAAACCGCTACCTCTTGCCCCAGAGCCACCGCACAATGAAGGGAATGGCGCAGCAAGAGGTCTCGTCCTAGGATCGTGCTGCAACGGCGAACACCATGATGGGTCAGTCCGCTCATCGCAGACGCGCCACCCCTAACCCGTCAACAAAAAAGCGGCGCAAAGCTGCACCGCCTTCAAGTGTTCAATGGATAACGCCGAGCATTATCTCTAGGGATCAATCCTCGATCTTGCGCAACAGCCCGACAAGTTGATCGCGAGCCTTCTCGCCTCCCAGTCTGCCGACGAGCTTGTCCTCATGGGCTTTCCAGATCTGCAGGATTTCGTCGAGCGTGGCTTTGCCCTCTTCCGTCATCTCCAGATAATGCACACGGCGGTCGGTCGCCGATCTGCGGCGGGCGAGCAGCCCCTTGTTTTCCAGACCATCGATGATCGCCACGAAGTTGGCGCGCTGAATTCCAAGCGCCTCTGCAACATCGCTCTGCTTCAGATCGGTATTGTTCGCCACAACGATCAGCACGGAGAAATCAGCCGGACGAAGACCGTAGGCAAGAAGGCTCTCGTTGAAGTCCCCCACCACCGCGAGTTGCGCCCTCCGGAGCCTGTAAAGTACAGCCTCGGAAAGAATGGAGTAATCGACATCGAGCTTCGAGAGCTTGGAATGCCCAAGCGACGGCTCATCGGCTTCCGAGTATTTACCCTTCGCGCGACCTTGCTCAAAAGCCATATTCAAAGTCATCCCGGCCTCCTGTGATTCATCCGCTTGAGAGGTCATTAGCGGCATATGTTTATTAGAACAATGTTTAATAGTAATTAATCCATAGGTCTAGGGCTCGTACGGATGAAATCTTCCATGGCGGAAACGATAAGCATTTCCTACTATTAGCATCACATAAATATTGGTTCTTACAACCAATATATTGTAAACAAACCACTAATCTCGCTCTTCTCAAACTCGAGCGCGAATAATCGTCATGCACGTTCTCGTTAACTAGCCACTCATCATGCAACCGGCGAAAGATGAAGTACAAATTCCAGCCCGTAAGAATTAGACACAAGCAAAGCGTGCAAGAAGTAATAGATGATTTTTAACCATACCGATTCATCGGCAATATCATTGTCGCCGGCGACATTTTACGGATTGAAGAGACAGGAAAGCTAGTTTAAGAAACCCGGCATATCCAAACGCGACTCAAAAACGCGTCACGAGTGCACCCGTAGCTCAGCTGGATAGAGTGTTGGATTCCGATTCCAAAGGTCACAGGTTCGAATCCTGTCGGGTGCGCCATTTTTTAACGACTACGTCGCAACATAGATGGCACTTGATTACGACATAGCATAGACTATGACAGCGCAAACGGGGATCTTCACACATCCAGCAGTCCCGGACAGTCTGCCTGCTCGTGAAGCATTACAATCAATTCCACGCGACGAGTGTCAAAAATATTGCTAGCTCATCTGCCTTAGGCTGATTTCTATTCCATGAGCTTATACCAATCGCGTATCGCCAGCTTTAGCCTGATCGCCTCTTCCTCCTGCAAGAAATTGCAATGGGCGATGGGCCCTCGGACGAGATTCAGACGGTTGAGAACGCGAAGAACTCTATTTCGCGTAGCATTGGAGAACATCCCTGAAAAGATGTCCCAGTTATCCTTCACAATTTCACCGAGTTCGCCGAAGGTCGTATAGTCAATAAGGCGGTCAGAACGAGGAGGCAGCCCTTCAGCAGCCTCGCGATCGTAGTTCTTTTGAACGTTCTCTCTGACGACCTGTGGGACGCACGTTTTCCACCAGTCGTTTCCACTGCTCTCGAGCATCGTCGCCTCTATCAGCTCTCTGATGTCATTTTCGAGCGCATAGAACAGCTTGTAGAACTCGCTCATCCGTTCGGCGGCAGCGAGCGTTGCAAAGTCTACCTGCCTCAAATATTCGGCAACGAGGGAGTCGGCCTGGGCTTCAAGCGCACCTCTCTTATTGCCGATCCCATTAACGTTGAAAGCGGTCCGAAGATCGCGAGTTATCACCGCATTCTTAAGGATAAACAGTTCGATGTGATCTTCCTGACTCATCTGAGGAGATTTTCCCGCAGGCTTTTGAAGATCGCATTGAAGACCGCAATGTTTTCAGTTTCTGGCAGAACGATGTTTATCTGATATGACAGCCCAAGCTTCACAACGCTGACCGGCCGATCTTGAGGAATCTTTTCAGAAGCATTGCTGACATCGGTCTCGCCAACTGCATCCGACTCCTTCACGACGTCGCTCGTAATGAATGCGCGAACGGCTTCGAAGGACGCGTACATAAGGCGGATGATGGAGTCGGTTTTTTTCAGCCCTGTAATTTCGACCAGAACATCCTTTACGGCGTTCTCGTCGGCGCGATGCACAAATTCTTTCCGCTTGAAGAGTTCGCCGAAAGCATTCCGTAATCCCTCGTAAGCCGCTTGGCTCCGACCGCCATCTGTCTTGAACTTCGAGTACAAAGTTGTGGGCGAACCATCAGGACTGAGAAACTGCATTTTCTTCAACATTGGGGGCACCGCTCTGGCACCGCCACCAGTCAAGTGAAGGATAGTCTCCATGAAGTCAGGACTAAATTTGTCAGGTCGCTCCGCAGCTATCATCCCTTCTAGGGCGCGTTTGAACACGCCAGGAGAAGGGGTATAGGGAATGCCACCCTTGATCTCTCTTTGCTTGCTTTTGTCAGTGGAGGACGCCGAGACCTCCTCCACTACGTCGTTCGCATCTTCCGCCGCTCTAGCGACGCCTGCAGGATTAGATTGCTTTACCATGATATCTCCAGCCGACGGGAGCTTATCGCAACAGCCTGACTCTGCAAGAGTGTACCAGAACATATATGCAACTAATCATTTCAGCATAAATTAGTCGGAAAATCTTTGATGACCGCAATATACTAAGCCCTAATGTCTCGGAACGCCTGTCGAAGCTAGATCCAGACACCCTCCCAGCAAGCGAATCCAATAGATCATTTGCACCATTGTTTTGCTTCGCTAATTAGACACGATCCTAGGCAGCAGATTCGTGATCAAGACCCGGAAGAATCAATCCTCGTTTAGGGTGGCAGCCGCAAAACCAACTCGCGCTTTTCGGTAACCCAAACCAACTTTATAGTGGCGAACAAGTGGGAGAACCCATTCACTTCTATAGAGGTGAGTCGCGTTTGAAGTCGGCGCGCCGCAGATCGTGTGCATTGACGGCTTGCGATAGTGTGGTGCCCCCAATGCGGCTTCTCCTTTTTTGAGGCTCACGATCCCTGCCTCGACGGGATCGGGAGTTGGTTGGCGTAGCGAACCGGACGCCGGGATTTGTCCGTCAGAGCTTCAAGCCCGTCATCGTTGTAGCGATTGAATATCTTGTAGCCGGTCTTGCGTGATATGCCGAAGTCCCGGCACACCTCGCTTATCCCTTCACCCTCCAGTAATCAGGCGACAAAGCGTAGACGTTCTTCCATAACCGAAGTCTCTCTCAACGGCATCAACACCTCCCGCAAAGCGAAAAGTGTTACCCATGTCTCCGGTACAAAACGTCACGTATCTCTCAGGTCGGACAAGAGCATTTATTCTGACTGGTCACAGCGATGGGCGTCCTGCCATCCGCAGCTATTGGCTTGGTTGCCGTACGACGCTGCGAAACCACGCCAAAACACTGTCTTGACTCTTCCAAAAAATGAGAACATTTATAGAACAAATGAGAGGCCGAGAGATGTCCGGAACTGAGAAGATCATCGTGGTGCAGTTCAAGAAGGGGCGCGGCGGTATTGTGCCGGGGGATATTCGGCAGGCTTCCAACGCAGCCTCTGCCGAGAAGATTGCCGGTGCAATGGCGTCTCGCCATATTGGCGTTGCTGCCTATGCCGTCACCGTGGATGAGGAGAGCGGCGATATGGCCGATCCCCGTCTCCTGGTCTCTCATGGCGAGATAACCGACTTGATGCCTGACTGACCGGACAGGGATCAATCATCTTTCACATCAACGAGCAGGTGGCTCTGAAACAGGAGATCGGGAACGTGTGTGCCGAAATCAACGAACAGGTCGTGGATGTTGCGGCATATGTCATCCAATGCCACGACGGGGATGCGAAGGCGGCGGTAGAAACGCTGCTGGATGAGATCGAGCATCTTCAACAACAGCTTTCGGTCGCCGTCGCCGCGATGGGACGAGGATTTACGCGCGGGTGGATACCGAACGGCGAGCGGGAGTGACATGCGCCACCGTCGCGGTATCGATCTGGTGGGCGCGGGCGACGAGATAGCAGGACAAAAGGCCAACGAGGTTACATTTGCCGACCTGCCGCAATGGTATTCGGTCAGCGGACAATGCGGAGAGGTGAGCATGCTGGAGCGATGGGAATTACAGCGACGGTTTGGCAAGTCGCAGCAGTTGATGCCGCTGGAACGGAAGTTGCGATGCAGCCGATGCGGCAACGGAAACGGCAACCATTTCGTCTTCGGGCATGTATCGCGCGATTGAGCACGAATGCTGCTTTGAAAGATGCAGATCGCCTCTCGACGATCGTCTTGCCTATCCGCGCAGATCGATGCCGGGGAGAATGCCAGCCGCCAATCGGATAGTGGCCACTGAGGCAAAGGCAAGTCCCTACTCATCGATCGCAGCCACTCGGTCAACAGCGGTCGTAACCGCCACCCACGAAGGACACATCGAATGAAGAGATTGAGAGAGAATCTCAGGGGCAGACGGGTCGAACACATGGAGACCTGCACATGGCACGAAGCAACGCGGGGTCGTCTTTCCGCAGCGGCATTTAGCCCGCGACCATAAAGGACAAATGGGCAAAAAGACAGTGAGGTCGGCGCGATGGACAGACAAGAGACCGCACGGTTCCGCGCGACGCCTTAACCCTGACAGGAATTTTCATCAGCCATGCAAACGGAGGTTTCCAGCATGCGACGCGTTTCGTTTCTTTGTACTCTTTTCATGATCTCTCCAACACTGGCACTGGGCTGCTCCGAGCCTTCCAGCGATGTCCGCATTCCCAGGGCGCCCTCCAAAATTTCACAGCCCTCCTGCGTGCTTTATTCCAATTGCTCGGAGTATGACATGCGCTCCTACAAGAACGACGTCGCGACCTATATTCGCGCCCTGACGGAATATGCAGAGGACGCCGCCGATGCCGCCGATGCGGCGAAGGACTTTGCCAGCGACGCGGCAGACTATGCGCGATGCGAAGGCAGTAACGCCAGTTCACGCATACGGTGAGATTTCATATTCGCACGCATCGCTGCCAGTATCACGGCGAAACGTTTGCCACCCAAAGGGACGAAGGCGCCGTGCTCCATCTCGGCCGGGAGATGAGCGCATCGATCTCCGCCGTCTGCCTGTCCGGATGGATTCATCACCCGGGCGAATCCTGCGGTCATCGTCCAGAACAGTTCTAATCGACGTCACTTCCAACTGAACGCAAATAGCGAAAGGATCAAACTCATGAAGCGACTTATCCTATCTTCCATCATGCTGCTTGCAGCAAACAGCGCCTTCGCCGAGTGCGGGATGAACGCCTCGCGATGCTTCAAGAAAGATGGAAGCACCTACGAACTCCAGCAGAACCTTGGAGGCGGATATGCCGTTAGCCGCGACGGCAAAAGTGAGGGCAGGCTCTCGCAAAATCTCAGTGGCTCCTGGACGTTGTACAGGCCGGACGGCACGACGGAAACGTTCGACCGAAAGCCATCGTCCATTCCGAAATACTGAAGCCTGCCGCGCAAGAGGGTGCAGCGGTCTGGCGATAACGACAGACTATAAGACAACGAGCTGAAGCGTGGCGAGGGAATCTGAAGATCGCGCCACGCTTTGAAGCATGGTCCGCGCAAAAGCGTGCAGCGGTTTTGCGATAACGACATGCGACAAAACAAGGGCCTAAAGCGAAGGAGCGAATCTGAAAGATCGCGCAACGCTTAAGCACTTGCAGCCTACATCATTATACATTATAAAATAATATATAATGACTTAGGATGGAGGGCACCTATGCCGGTCACCAAAATCTCCGACAAGCTGTCGGTCTCGACCCAGCCAAGTGTCGAAGACATCGAGGCTCTTCACTCTCAAGGCTTCACGACATTCATCAACAATCGCCCGGATGGCGAGGACACGGCTCAACTCGGCACGAAAGTGGAGGCGCAGGCAGCGGGCCAATATGGTCTGGCCTATAGCCACATTCCGGTGACGATGAGTACCATCACCGAGGCGGACGTGCGGGCCTTCCAGGATGCCATGCGCCAGTCCGATGGCCCGGTTTTCGCCCATTGCAAAGGCGGCACTCGTTCGCTCAGCCTCTATGTGATCGGCGAAGTTCTAGATGGGCGGATGAAAGCAGCCGATGTCGCTGCCTTTGGCCGCGCCCATGGCTTCGACATGGGCGTCGCAGAGACGTGGCTTGCCCGCCACACTTCTCGGCGGCCGCAGGTGCGAGGCTTCTTCGACGCCCGCACCTCCAGCATTCAATATGTGGTCTCTGATCCCGATGCCGGCAAATGCGCCATCATCGATCCGGTGTTGGATTTCGACGAGAAGTCCGGCGCTACAGCCACCATCAATGCCGATGCGATACTCGATTACGTGCGTGCCCAAGGTCTCACCGTCGAATGGATTCTCGACACGCATCCGCATGCCGATCATTTCTCTGCCGCGCACTATCTGAAACACAAGACAGGTGCCCGCACCGCCATCGGCGAGCGCGTCGTGGATGTCCAGGCGCTGTGGAAGGATATCTATAACTGGCCGGACCTCGAAACCGATGGGTCGCAATGGGACCACCTGTTTGCCCATGGCGAGACGTTCAAGATCGGCTCACTCGATGCGCGGGTTCTCTTCTCTCCCGGCCACACGCTTGCCTCGATCACCTATGTCATCGGCGATGCGGCCTTCATCCACGACACGCTGTTCATGCCGGATGGCGGCACGGCGCGCGCCGATTTCCCCGGCGGGGATGCGGATGCCCTCTGGCACTCCATTCAGGATATTCTGGCCCTGCCGGATGAGACACGGCTCTTTACCGGCCATGATTATCAGCCGAATGGGCGAACGCCGCGTTGGGAAAGTAAGGTGGCCGAACAAAAAGCCTCCAATCCGCATGTTGCAGGCGTCAGCAGGCAGGATTTCGTTACGCTTCGTACACAACGCGACAAGACGCTCCCCATGCCGAAGCTTATGCTTCATGCGCTACAGGTGAATATCTGCGGTGGCCGCCTGCCGGAACCGGAGGCGAATGGCAAACGCTATCTCAAGTTCCCGCTGGATGCCTTGCAGGGAGCGGTGTGGGAATGACCGCTTTGCCAAAAGACCTGGCGCTTTCGCCTGCCGAAATGGCAGACCGCGCCACAGATGTCGCCACCCTGCTGAAAACCCTGTCGCACCCCGCACGGCTGATGATCGTCTGCACCCTGGTCGAGGGGGAGTTCTCCGTTGGCGATCTGGAGGAGCGGCTCGATCTGCACCAGCCGCATCTCTCCCAGCACCTCACTGTGCTGAGGGGCTCCGGCATCGTCGACACAAGGCGCGATGGCAAGCAGATTTTCTACCGGCTGACCGAGGAAAAGGCCGCCCAACTGATCGCCGCGCTCTATAACATTTTCTGCGCGAGGGAGACGGCATGAGCCCTTATCTCGCCTCGCTTGCCGGCGGCCTGTTGATCGGCGCCTCCGCCGTCATGCTGCTCATCCTCAACGGTCGCATTGCCGGTATCAGCGGGATTGTCGGGCACCTGACCCAAGGCGTCGGGGTCGCCACCAATCTCGCCTTCGTGCTGGGCCTGTTGCTCGAGCCGATTGCCTATCTTTCTCTCTTCGGTGACTGGCCGCAGATCGAGATCACCACGCCCTGGCCACTCATCGCGCTCGCAGGCTTGCTGGTCGGCTTCGGCGCGCGCATGGGCTCCGGCTGCACCAGCGGCCACGGCGTGCTGGGGCTCGCGCGGCTGTCTCCCCGCTCCATGGCGGCAGTCGCGACATTTCTGGCAACGGGCATCGCCGCCGTTGCCGTCCTGCGGAGCATCGGATGATGAACCGCTCGATCCTTCGATTTTCCGCAGCACTGGCATCCGGCCTGGTCTTCGGCCTCGGCCTGTCACTTTCCGGTATGCTGAACCCTGCCCGCGTCCAAGCCTTTCTGGATGTCTTCGGCAATTGGGACCCGAGCCTCGCTTTCGTCCTCGGCGGCGCCGTCGCTGTTGCCTTTATCGGCGTGCGGGCAGCACGACGCATGGGGCACCCCCTGCTGGACGATATGTTCCACCTGCCGGCAAACCACAAGATCGATGCGCCGCTCATCATCGGCTCAGCGCTTTTCGGTCTCGGCTGGGGGCTCGGCGGTTTCTGCCCCGGCCCGGCCATCGCATCTCTCTCGGTGACAGCGCTCACCAGCGGTGCGCCACAGGTCATCCTCTTCGTCGTCGCCATGCTTTTGGGCATGACGCTTCATGACCGCCTGTGGAGCAGGCGTCCCTAACGACACGGATTGGCCACGAAATTCGGCACCGGGACGTTGAACGTGCTTGTCAGCGCTGCCCCAAACGCCGATTTTGCCCAATGCGCAGGGCAGAAGATCCCATGAACGAACTCACGTCACGTCGTTAACGAAGTATTGATAGGAACTTCTTCTTCTGTTGCGCCTTAAATGGTTATGGTATTGAATTAAGCGGTATTTCTTGCAGACCCGCATTTTGCTCAAGGTAATTTCCAGTGCTGGATGGCCCCAATAGTTCCCGCTTCATTGCCGCGGCATTTGCCGCTTCGGAAGACTGCATCAAAGTCATCGGCTTGGATGGCTCTTTGCAATTCATGAACGAGGGCGGCCAGAGGGTAATGGAGATCGAGGATTTTTCCCGGTTCAAAGGCTGCCCTTGGCCCGACTTTTGGGAAGGCCAGGGCAATACCGATGCTGTCGCGGCACTGGAAGAGGCGCGCGCCGGTCGCGCCGCGCGCTTCACGGGCTTTGCCAATACAGCGAAGGGCACGCCGCGCTATTGGGATGTGAAGGTCTCCCCGCTTTTCGATGACAAAGGTGCTGTCGAAGGCATCCTGTCCATTTCAAGAGACATCACCGCTCTCAAGTCCTTCGAGGATGAGCAGATCCTGTTGCGCAACGAGCTTGCGCACCGCATCAAGAATATCCTCGCCCTTGTGCAGGCGGTCGCGTCGCAAACGTTGAAAGACGACGCCGACATGGCAACCGCCAAGCCAACCTTCCTTTCGCGTCTGGGCGCTCTCAGCCGCGGGCATGACATCCTCATCAACGCCCACCACAACCCGACGCAACTGCGCACACTCGCCGAGGCCGTCGTTGCCGAACATAGCGCCGGTCGGGTTTTGATCGATGGCCCCGAAATCGATCTCTCGGCCAAATGTGCGCTTGCGCTTACCCTCGCCTTCCACGAACTCGCCACCAACGCCTTCAAATACGGCGCGCTCTCCAACGACACCGGCATCGTCTCGCTCACCTGGAAACTCAACGAAGACGCCGACCGCCCCACCCTCGAGCTCACCTGGAAAGAAACCGGCGGCCCCGAGGTCTTCCAGCCGACCCGCCGCGGCTTTGGATCGAGGATGATCGACAAGGCGCTCTCCTCCTATCTCGGAGGCACAAGCAGGATTGATTTCGACAGGGACGGACTGGTGTTTTCGCTCTCGGCACCGGTTGCCAATCTGATCGAAAACTGAGCCAATCCGCGAGCCTGCGGCGTTCTCCACGCCCGAAACACGCGCGCTGTTGACTCAGACAAAATATCCATTATTCTGGATATATGGATACTAATCTTGCCATTGCAGCGCTGTCGGCCCTTGCGCAACCCACGCGTCTTGAAACCTTCCGACTCCTCGTGAAGGCGGAGCCCGATGGTGTGGCGGCCGGTGAACTGGCTCGGTTGGTGGACGTGCCCCAAAACACGATGTCGGCACATCTCGGCATCTTGCAGCGAGCAGGCATCGTGAAAAGCGACCGGCAAAGCCGCTCCATTATCTATCGCGCCGATCTCGATGGTTTTCGTGCGCTGACGCTTTTCCTGCTCAAGGATTGCTGCAACGGCAATACCGCGCTCTGCGCCCCGCTGATCGCCGATTTGACGCCCTGCTGCATGCCCGAAGGCGCGACGCCATGCGCAAATTGATCCTCCAGCAGATAGCCGCGTCGGAAGCGCAACGCGAGGCACTTGAGGCGGAAGGCCTACTGGTCGAAGACCTCGAAGGACCTGACCGCAGATACTTTTCCGCGGTCGATGAGGAAGGTCGTACCGTCGGCTATTCCGGCCTCGAGCATTGCGATGAGAAGAATGCTCTCCTGCGCTCGGTCGTCATCCTGCCGGGTTTCCGCTCGCAGGGGCTGGGACGGCAGTTGGTCGAACTGACGCTGGCTGAGGTGCACCCGTCCGCGGACGTCTATCTCGCGACGACAAGTGCCGCGGATTTCTTTGAGAGCATCGGCTTTGCACTCATCAGACGCGACGCCGCGCCGAAAGCAATCCTATCAACCCGCCAGTTATCGGGCCTTTGCCCCGCGTCGGCAAAGATCATGAAACTGAGCAGGCCACAGACCTAACACGGAACGCGACCATGACCGACAAGACCTACAACGTGCTCTTCCTGTGCACGGGCAATTCTGCACGTTCAATCCTCGCCGAATCCATTCTTGCCAAGGATGGAGAAGGACGATTCAAGGCCTTTTCCGCTGGCAGCCAGCCCAAGGGAGAGGTGAATGCGCACGCATTGAAGGAGCTGGAGGCGCTCGGCTATCCGTCAACAGGCTTCTCTTCCAAAAGCTGGGAGGCATTCGCCGCTCCAGGTGCCCCGGAGATGGACTTTATCTTCACGGTTTGCGACAGCGCCGCCGGAGAGTCCTGCCCTGTCTGGATCGGCCATCCCGTAACAGCCCATTGGGGCGTCGAAGATCCGGCAGCAGTCGTGGGAACCGAGGTCGAAATTCAACGTGCCTTCGCGCAGGCGGCGCGGTTTCTCAAGAACCGCATATCGGCATTTTTAAGCCTGCCGATCACATCCATCGACCGCCTCGCCCTCGAACAGAGGCTCGCACAGATTGGCCGGATGGAAGGGTCTACCATAACCGAAGGAGAGAGCGCCTGATGTCCATGTTCGAACGGTACCTGACCGTCTGGGTCTTTCTGTGCATCATCGTCGGGATTGCCTTTGGCCATCTGATGCCAAACCTCTTCCAGACCATTGGCGCTGCCGAGATCGCTAACGTCAACATTCCGGTTGCGATCCTGATATGGTTGATGGTCATTCCCATGCTGCTGAAGATCGACTTCGCCTCGCTGGCGAAAGTCGGCAGCTATTGGCGAGGTATCGGCGTGACGCTGTTCATCAACTGGGCTGTGAAACCCTTCTCGATGGCGCTTTTGGGCTGGTTATTTATCGGCTGGCTCTTCCGCCCGATGCTGCCCGCGGACCAGATCGACTCGTATATTGCAGGCTTGATCATTTTGGCGGCCGCACCTTGCACAGCGATGGTTTTCGTGTGGTCGAATTTGACGAAGGGTGAACCGCACTTCACATTGTCTCAGGTCGCCCTTAACGACGCGATCATGATTGTCGCCTTTGCCCCGATCGTCGCCTTGTTGCTCGGGCTGTCGGCAATCACCGTCCCGTGGGCGACGCTGACAATCTCGGTTGTCCTTTATATCCTGATCCCGGTGGCCATCGCGCAGGTCCTACGAAAGCTGCTGACCTCCGATGGGACGACGCGGTCTCTGGACGCCCTGCTATCAAAGCTGCAGCCGCTCTCTCTCGTCGCACTGCTGGCAACGCTAATCTTGCTTTTTGGCTTTCAGGGCGAGCAGATCATCGCTCAGCCTGCGATTATCGGACTTCTGGCGGTTCCAATCCTGATCCAGGTGTACCTCAATTCGGGCCTCGCCTATCTGCTCAACCGCATGGCGGGCGAGCAGCACTGCGTGGCCGGGCCATCGGCCCTGATCGGGGCGAGCAATTTCTTCGAGCTTGCGGTGGCCGCGGCCATCAGCCTGTTCGGCTTCCAGTCTGGTGCCGCACTCGCCACCGTTGTTGGCGTGCTCATCGAGGTGCCCGTCATGCTGTCCGTCGTCTGGATCGTGAACCGCTCGAAGGGCTGGTACGAAAGCGCCCCGTCCGTTTCAAAGAACGCCCAAGCCAAGGAGGCATAACCATGCATGTGACCATCTATCACAATCCGTCCTGCGGAACGTCGCGCAATACGCTGGCCATGATCCGCAACGCCGGTATCGAACCCACGGTCATCGAGTATCTCCAAACCCCGCCATCACGCGCAGAGTTAAAGGCAATGATCATCGATGCTGGACTGACGGTCCGCGAAGCAATCCGGGAGAAGGGCACGCCCTATGCCGAACTGGGATTGGACAATCCGGCGTTAAGCGACGAGCAGTTGCTGGATGCCATGGTAAAGGAGCCGATCCTCATCAATCGGCCTTTCGTGGTTACGCCGCTCGGAACACGGCTCTGCCGTCCGTCGGAAGTGGTGCTGGAAATTCTGCCCGACAGCCATAAGGGTGCCTTCACCAAGGAAGATGGAGAACAGGTTCTCGATCATGAGGGAAAGCGTATTGTCTGAGCACCTCCCCGCTTTACAGAGCGAACATCTCGATCCCATCCCGGCCGAGGCCCTGCGTCCTGCAATGTCGGTCCACAGCCCGCGCATCCTCATCCTCTATGGATCGCTCAGAGAAATGTCCTATAGCAGGCTCCTTGCCTTCGAGGTCCGTCGCCTGCTGGAGCATTTGGGGTGCGAAGTGCGGTTGTTCGATCCCGCTGGACTTCCGCTTCCGGATGAAGCACCGGCCAGTCATCCTAAGGTGCAGGAACTACGCGACCTCTCGCAATGGTCGGAGGGGCAGGTCTGGATCAGCCCGGAGCGCCACGGCGCCATGACCGGCATCATGAAATCGCAGATAGACTGGATCCCCCTGTCGCTCGGTTCCGTGCGCCCCACCCAGGGCAAGACGCTCGCCGTGATGGAGGTTTCCGGCGGCAGCCAGTCCTTCAATGCGGTCAACCAGATGCGCATCCTCGGCCGCTGGATGCGGATGATCACCATTCCCAACCAGTCTTCGGTCGCCAGAGCATTTCAGGAATTCGATGCCGAAGGGCGGATGAAGCCATCTTCCTATTATGATCGCGTCGTCGATGTCTGTGAGGAACTGGTGAAGTTCACCCTTCTGACACGCGATGCCTCGCCCTATCTGACCAGCCGTTACAGCGAGCGGAAGGAAGAAGCTGCAGCACTTCAGAAGCGGGTGTCTCTGAACTCGATCTGATCGGCGGCGCGCTTACGCCACCTGAGCGCGGCAGGACCGCGCGACAATGACGAAAGCGGCAATGCTGAACGCGCCAAGTCCTGCATTTGCTGCAAGCGCAAAGCTTAGACCGACATTTTCCATCGCGGCAGCAAAGGCGAATGGCGCGAAAGCGCCGACCGCAAGCCGTGCAGCGGTCAGTTTGCCGGTCATTGCGCCATAGCCTTCCGAGCCGGCGAGATAAAGCGGCAGGCTTCCCTGTGCGATGCTGTTGATGCCGGAGCCAAGCCCGAGACAAATGGCAAAGGCCACCGCACCCGGCAACCAGTCTGCGCTGAGCAGCAGCATCACCACCCCGGACACGATCAGCACCGCGGACAAAACGGCAAGGCCCGGCGGCGAAAGACGCTTTCCAAACACCATGTTGATCAGGCGGCTCAAAACCTGGGCCGGGCCGAAGAGAGAACCGATCACGACCGCGGCAGCACCCAGCCCGATCGATCCGAGCATGGGCACCATATGTGCCAGCATGGCGGAAAGCGTAAATCCGAGAAGCGCGAAAGCGACGGAGACGATGAGCATGGTCCTCTGGCGCATATGCGGCGGAACGGCGCCGACGACAGTCGGTTTCGCGCCAACGGGCAAACCGCGTGCCTTCTTGCCGAGGCTTCTGATCCAGACATGCAGCGGCATGCAGACAACAAGGTTGAGTGCTGCAAAGACGAGATAGATTTCACGCCAGGAAAGATGGCTGGCAAGCACGCTGGAGATCGGCCAGAAGATCGTTGACGCAAAGCCGCCTATCAGCGTCAGATAGGTAATGCTCCGCGACGCGCTATGGGCATCGCTCTCCACCAGCGTGGCGAAGGCCGCCTGATATTGCACCATGCCGGACGAAACCTCGAGCAGGATGATGGCAATGGCAAAAGTCGCGACCGAAGGTGCCGCAGCGCATAGCACGAGCATCACCGATGCCAGCGCGGACCCGACCGCCATGATGGTTGCCGCACCCAGCCGGTCCATCTGTCTGCCGATGTAAATTGCCGAAAGCCCGCCGATGAAAAGGGAGACGGAGAACACCCCGAACACCTGCGCCAGCGAAAGCCCAAGATCCTGCGCCATGCCGGGCGCCAGGATGCTGAAGCTGTAATAGAGCGTGCCGTATCCGATGATCTGCGTCAGGCCGAGCGCTGAAACGAGAGAGGCAGAAACGCGCGACCTATTCAACGGCGTTCACCCTTGCAGCAGATAGATGACCCTCGGACGACGAGACGTTATGCCGGATCGCGGAGTTACCAGCGCAGCAGTCTTCCATCAGGAAGGTCACAAGCTCGGCAAGCGTCTCGAAACTGGCACGATAGATGATGGAGCGTGACACCCGTTGCTGGTTGATCAGCCCGGACCGCTCCAGTTCCTTGAGGTGGAATGAAACATTGGTGGCAGAAACGCCCATGCGTTCGGCAATTTTACCGGCCGCAAGTCCATCCGGACCCGCTACGACCAGGGCCCGCACGATGCGAAGCCGGGTTTCCTGGGAGAGTGCCGCGAATGAAGAAAGCGCCTGGCGCTCGTCCATATTTCAACAATCCTTGAACTATTGGATTGAGACATACGACATGCAATGAAGATCGGCAAGTGTGGCTGTGACTGGTCGAAATATCGTCCTGCCGTCACATCGCGCCCTTGTCGCTGGCAATTCGCGTTTCCACCGTCTTGGCGATGGCTTTCAGATTGCGGGGCTTGCCAGCGATTTTCTCCAGCGCTGCGACGACCAGATCGCGGGCGACGTAATCCGACTTGTGGCCGAGATTATGGACGACGATAAGCTCTGCTCCCGGGATATCGCGGGCAAGATGCTTGGAGTGGATTTCGGTCGAGACCACGCCGTCCTTGTCCCCGGCAATGATGATCGTCTTCGCTCTGATCTGCCGATAATTCGCAGAGGCATCTTTTGCCCAGCCGTTCAGCGCACCCACTTCCTGGGCGTTGTGACGAAAGGCAACGGGGCGCAAGGCACGGTAGGCTTTGGTCTTCGAAACATAATCGGATGGCATGGGGTTGGGTGCGAAGACGCCTTTGACCGCACCGTTCAACACAATCAGCCCGGCAGGCGGGGCAATCAGGGTGCTGAAGAATACGCCGGCCACGGGCACGCGTGCGGCGTCATAGTACCAGCTGATGCCACCCGGCCACGGGTAGAGGGCTGGTGACAGAAAGACGAGCCCTTCGACCATATCCTTGTGGCGCAGCGCGAAGGCCGCCGTGATCGCGCCGCCGAAGGAGTGACCAACAATGATTGCCTTGCGGATGCCGCGCTTCTTCATCGCCTCGGCAATCGCATCGGCCTGCGCGTCCGGCAGGATGTTTTCCTTCGGTCCGACATCGGAAAGACCATGCCCCGGCCGGTCGACGAAGAGCAGCTTGCCGCGTCCTTCCAGCGGCTCGCGGAAGGAAAAGAGCGGATCGTAAAGGCTGGCACTCGCGCCATGGATGAAGACGATCGGCGGAAGATCGGCCTTCTTTCCGGCGGGCAGCAGGATGCTGTTCAGCTTGAAGCCGCCGACATCGACGCTCTCCTCACCCTTGGTCGGGCTATCCGATCCAGCGATCGCAGGCGTCATCATGCTCATGGCAAGAACCGTTCCGAGCATCGGCAGAAAACTGTTGGGCATGATCGTCCTGAGAAGAGAGGTAACATCACGTCTTGAACCCGGCCATCTCGATACGCAAGACGGAAACGGCCGGGTCCTTAATGGGCAGAACGCCCATTCAGCTTTCCCGTCAGCCAGCAGGAGCAGAACGCCGTGGCCGCGGAAAGTACCGAACCCCAGATGAGGTCGGCAATGGTCAGCGTCGTCGGCCAGGTTACGAGCGTCGCCTGATTGGTGAGGTCATAGGTGCCATAGGCAGCAAAGCCGAAGAAGGCGCCATTGCGCAGCGCCACCACAAGGCGGCGCTGGTCGAGGCCGGGAAGAACCGCAAAGAAGCTCAACGCCGCACAATAGATCAGATAGAAGAGCACGGCGGGAACAAGGCGGAACTGCGGCGCCAGAAGATCACCCAGAAGCGGACGGTAGAGACGGTCCGCCATGGTGCTGAGCCACACCGCATCGATGGCCAGGAAGAAGACCATGGTCGCGATATAGGCGATGACGAACCGTTTCATGAGAACTCCCACGTCTTGAAGCATTTCTGGACGCAAAGCGCGCAAAGCTGTCGCGCCCGGCACCCCAAGGATCAGTTGATACGCGTCCAGTTGACGCCCTTGCAGATGATGCCTGCCAATACGCAGCCCTTGGTCGTCATGTTGGCGCCTTTGACGGAGACGGTCAGTTTGTAGGTGAGGTCGCGCTGCGGATCGAAAGCGGTGCCGGAATATTCGCCGTCGGATGTCGGCTTGATGCTCATCACCAGCTTGTCGCCCGTCTTTTCCTTCGGCGTACCCGGCTTGATCCAGGTGTTGATGGCGCAGATGTCAGAGCCGCAGGGCGCAATCCGGACCTTGGCATTGCCATCGCCGCGCGCCCACTGGCCCTCGATCGTATCTGCAAAGGCACTGCCACCACTCAAAGCAAGGGCAAGGATGGACAGTCTAAGAACCGTTTTCATGCTCAAATCCTTTAACAAGAGGCGTCACTGCGCACCGATGACGAGAACAACGCGCCGACCTTGATTTCGGATCACAAGAAACGGCGTAAGAATTTTTTTTCTTCTGCAAGGAAACCATGACCGGTCGTTCTCCGTAGATTTGGCAGACTCATCATGCTGATCACGGAAAGAACTTTCCTATGGATGTCCTCTTCCTGTTTCTGATTGCCCTTGGCCTGTCGCTTGCCATGATTGCGGCCTGGGCCGTGCAACGCCGCACGGGGGCAAGCGGCTGGATCGATACGATCTGGTCTTTTGCCGTCGGTATCGGCGGCATTGTCGCAATCCTTATTGCTGATGGCACGCAGGAGCGCAGGCTTGCCGCATTCCTGCTCGTGGCCGTCTGGTCCATCCGGCTGGGCAGCCATATCGGCTCTCGCACCAAGGGCGGCGGCGAAGATCCGCGTTATGCCAAGCTCGTCGAGGAATGGGGCGACAACGCCTCCAAACGCCTCTTCCTGTTTCTGCAGATCCAGGCCCTCGCCGGGTTCATTCTGGTCCTTGCCATCTATCTGGCAGCCTTCAGCACAGCCAGCTTCCCCCACTCGCTGGATTTGATCGCCGTCGTCATCGGTCTTCTGGCCATTGCTGGCGAGGCGCTGTCGGACCGGCAACTGGCACGCTTCCGCAAGAAGCCGGAAGCCAAGACCGAGGTCTGCGAGGAAGGCCTGTGGCGCTATTCCCGCCACCCCAACTATTTCTTCGAGTGGCTCTACTGGTGCTCATGGCCGCTGCTGGCGCTGACAGGCCCCTCGCCTTTCGCCTGGGCAGCGCTTCTCGCGCCAGCGTTGATGTATTGGCTCCTCGTCCACGCGTCCGGCATCCCGCCGCTTGAAGAGCACATGCTGCGTTCGCGCGGCGAAAAGTTCCGCGCGCTTCAGCGCCGCGTCAACGCATTTTTCCCCGGCCCACGCAAAGAGGAGGCATGACATGAACATGTTGGCATTCGCCATCAACGCAGCCGAAAAGGCACCGCTGTCCGACGGCCTCACGCTGACCGGCATCGATTTCCTCTGCAACCGCACCAAGCGCCGGCTGGAGAAGGTGCCGGAGAGCAAGGAGGCTGGCTTCGCCCGTGACATGGCGGATTTTCCTGTCGCCACGCACACCGATGACGCCAACCGCCAGCACTACGAAGTCCCGGCGGAATTCTTCTCTCTGGTGCTCGGGCCGCAGCGAAAATACTCCTGCTGCTATTACCTGGGCGATTCCAGCACGCTTGCCGACGCTGAAACCGCGGCACTGGCTGAAACGGTCAAGCATGCCGATGTCCATGACGGTATGGATGTTCTGGAGCTTGGCTGCGGCTGGGGTTCGCTATCGCTTTATCTGGCGCGGCAGTTTCCCAATGCCCGGATAACCTCGGTTTCCAATTCCGCCTCGCAGCGCGCCTATATTGTCGGGGAGGCTGAGCGCCAGGGCCTCAGCAACCTCACCGTCATCACCGCGGACATGAACGACTTTTCCCCATCGGGGACATATGACCGCATCGTTTCGGTCGAGATGTTCGAGCATATGTCCAACTGGCGCGCTCTTTTCGAACGCACCAATGGCTGGCTGAAGACGGATGGAAGGCTGTTCATCCACGTCTTCACCCACAAGAACCGCTCCTACCGCTTCGATCCGAACGACCCTGCCGATTGGATCGCACATCACTTCTTCACCGGCGGCATCATGCCGGCGCATGATCTCCCGCATCGTTTCGCCGATGTCTACGCCGTGGAAGCCGAATGGCGCTGGTCTGGCACGCATTACCGCCGGACTGCCATGGACTGGCTTGCCAATTTCGATGCCAAGTCGGAGAGGATCACACCGATCCTGCAGCGTGTTTACGGCAAGGACGCCTCGCTGTGGCACCGCCGCTGGAGACTGTTCTTCCTCGCCACCGCAGGGCTTTTCGGCCACGACAAGGGCGAGGTTTGGGGCGTCGGACATTATCTGCTGAAGCCGGTCAGCAAATGACAGACAAAGGCGCAAGCGCGAAACAGGATGCGTTGACGGCAGCCACCGTCACCGTTGCCTGGGTCATCATTGCCAACAAGCCGTTCTACCCGCCGACCATCTGGTGGGTCGTCGGCAATGGCGTCGAGGCGGCATGGATCAGCGTGCTTTCCATGCCCTTCTTTCTCGCCATCCCCTTCATCGCCAGGCGGTCCGCACTGGCGGCAAGAATTGCGCTTCCCCTCATCGGCACCATCGACACGGTGTTCGAAACCAAGCTGTTCGGCACGGGATCGGGCACCGAGCTGTTCTTTGCCGCCTGTATCATGCTCGTGGCACTATCTTTCAGGGCAAGCGAAAAACTCTGGCAGATCGGCCTGACGGGCGTCGTCTTTGCCGGGTTCTTGACCACGCGCTACCTGATCGGCGATGCGTTGCACATCTGGAGCGCGGAGGATCTGGGCAAGCTCTTCAACCTCAACGCTTTTGCCGTCGCCTGCCTCACCGCCTTCATCGCGCTTCGCTATTCAGGCCTTCGCGGCGCCGATCACTCCTCCGGCACCAGCCCGTCATAGACTTCCAGAAGTGCGGCGGAGATGGCCGCGCCCAGCGCATTCGCCGCATCGCGGATCTCCTCGTCCTTGCCATCGCGTGACGCGATCGCCAGCGCCGAAGCCTCGACCGCGATGATCTCCTTGGCACGCTCAATGGCCCAAAGGCCAAAATCGCCACGGTTGTCGATCGATACTGTGTCCATTGCTTTGTCATCCCTTGGAAGCAATGCGCCGATATGGAGCAGTGCCAGAAAAAGTCTGTAAGCAAAAAGGCCGGTAAAAGCCACCGGTTGCAGGCTTTGCAGGAGGATCGATGCCGCTCGCACGTTAACGCAATACCGTCTTTCCTGATGACACGCCGGGATCAATGCCGCATGTTCCGGGTTAGAAAACATGTGAGCCCATGTCTCGGGCTTCGAATAGATTTTGAACAAGGAGCTTTTTTGAGATGAGTTTGAAGTTTGGAACGAGCGGTCTGCGCGGCCTGTCGGAAGATCTGAAGGGCAAGGCTTCCGCCCTTTATGCCACAGCCTTCGCCCATCATCTTCTGAACTCCGGCCTGGCAAAACAAGGCGACCCGATCCTGGTCGGACAGGACTTTCGCGACTCCAGCCCAGCGATTGCCGCAAGCTGCATCGGCGCGCTGAAGGCCGCCGGCCTCAAGCCGCTCGATTGCGGCGCGCTGCCGACGCCGGCCCTGGCGCTTTACGGCCTGTCGCTCAAGGCAGCGGCCCTGATGATCACCGGCTCTCACATTCCCGCAGATCGCAACGGCATCAAGTTCTACCGCCCGGATGGCGAAATCGACAAGCAGGACGAAACCGCGATTGCCGATCTGGCCGCAAGCCTGAAGCAGGACGAACTGACCGTTGAGGAAGGCACGGGCGAAAGCCGCGGCAGCGAGGCAAACGAACTCTTCTATGAGCGCAATATCGGTCTTCTGCATGACAATGCGTTGAAAGGCCTGAAGATCGGCGTCTATCAGCACAGCACCGTGGCGCGCGATCTCTTCGTCGACGTCCTGGCCCATTACGGCGCCGACGTCGTGGCGCTTGGCCGCTCGGAGAGCTTCATTCCGGTCGATACCGAAGCGGTCTCTCCCGACACGCTCGAGAAGCTGAAAGCCTGGGCGCCTGAGCATGGTCTGGATGCGATCGTATCCGCCGATGGCGATGGCGACCGGCCTTTGCTTGCCGATGAAACCGGCACGCCGCTGCGTGGCGATCTCATCGGTCTCATTACCTCGAACTTCCTCAAAGCAGGCGTCGTTGTCACGCCGGTCACCTCCAATTCCGGAATCGAAGCGGCGGGTGACTTCAAGGTGGTGCGCACCAAGGTCGGCTCACCTTTCGTCATCGCCGGCATGGCCGATGCGCTGTCGGAAGGTCACGACCACGTGGTCGGCTTTGAGGCCAATGGCGGCTTCCTGACAGCCACGCCCTTTACCCTACACGGCAAGCAGATCGCCCCCCTTCCCACCCGCGACTGCTTCCTACCGATCCTCGCCACGCTGCAATTGAAGGCAAGCGAGGGCAAAACCCTGTCCGAGGTGGCCGCTGCATACTCGCTGCCGGTCGCAGCCGCCGACCGCCTGCAGGATTTCGCCCAGGAGAAGAGCTCGGCTCTGATGGAGCACCTGCGTGCCTCGCGCAGCAATCTCGAAGCGTTCCTCAAGCCGGTCGGCGCAGTCCAGTCCACCAGCGATATCGACGGCCTGCGGGTCACGCTCACAAATGGCAACACCATCCACTTCCGCCCCTCGGGCAATGCCCCGGAAATGCGCTGCTATGTGGAAGCCGCGAATGAAGACGAGGCCAATGCGCTGCTGAACCAGGGCCTCGACCTCATCCGCAATTTCGGCTGATCGTCTTTGACGATCATCAGGATGCGGCAACGCAAATTGCCGCATCCTGGCCTTTCCATTTGCACTTTCCCTGAGGACGCGCCAAAAGCGGAGCAAACGGAGACGGCTAAGGCGTGGCAGACGATACGATCACTCTCTATGAAGCCATTGGTGGAGACGCCACCGTGCGGGCGCTCACCCGCCGCTTCTATCAGCTGATGGACACATTGCCGGAAGCCGCCCATTGCCGCGCCATCCATCCGGCCGATCTTTCCGGCAGCGAAAGCAAGTTCTACGATTATCTGACAGGCTATCTCGGCGGACCGCCGGTCTATGTGGAAAAATACGGCCACCCCATGCTGCGCCGCCGCCATTTCGTCGCACCGATCGGTGCAAGCGAAAGGGATGAGTGGCTGCTCTGCTTCCGCCGCGCCATGGATGAGACGATCGAAAACCCGAAGCTACGGGACATCATCTGGGCGCCGGTCGAAAGACTGGCCTTTCACATGCAAAACCAGGAAGAGGCGCAGCCATGAACCAGGCTATCCTGAAAGCCGGGACACTGTTTTTGAGCGGCGTCCTCGGCGCCTCCGGCGTAGCCCTTGCCGCCGCTGCCACCCACACAGGCGCGACAGTGCTGCTCGGTAATGCGTCCGCCATGTGCCTTGCCCATGCGCCGGTGCTGCTCGGTCTTCACCTTGGTTGGGATCGTATCAAGACCGCGCTGCCCACTGCCCTTCTTCTCGGCCTTGGAACCGCACTCTTTGCCAGCGATCTCGTCTCCAAGCATTTTACCGGCGAAAGCCTCTTTCCCATGGCCGCGCCCGCAGGCGGTCTCGGCATGATCTTCGGCTGGTTGGCGCTTGCAGCCTCGGCCTTTTTTCCATCCGCACGGGACTAGCGCCGCGAAATAGCGGCTCACGCAAACCACGGCAAACGCGTCCAGCTTGACCCGAAGCGTTGCACACCCATTTACGGAACGCCCTCCGCGTGACGTCGTTATCGCTCTGAAAAGTGTCGGAGTGAAACCGGATCGTCGGCGATTGTAGACGATCGGGTTGCAATGGAGCGGGGGCTATATGACATCGAAATGGCAGTGGTGGCTCAACCAGATCGTCCGGCGAATATGGTTCAGGGCCACGTTGTTCTCGGTTGGAGGAGTCGTGACCGCACTTCTCGCCGTCGCCTTCTCCTCCTACATCCCGGCAGAGCTTCCCGCGAAGATCGGTGCCGACGCTGTCGACAAGATCCTCGGCATCATTGCCTCGAGCATGCTGACAGTGACCACCTTCTCATTGAGCACGATGGTCGCCGCCTATTCGGCTGCAACGAACAACGTGACGCCACGGGCCACCAAGCTCGTGATGGAAGACAGCACGACGCAAAATGTGCTGGCCACCTTTGTCGGCTCGTTCCTCTTCAGCCTCGTTGGCATTATCGCGCTTGCAACCGGAGCCTATGGCGACCAGGGCCGCGTGATCCTTTTCGTCGTGACGATCGGCGTCATCCTTCTGATCATCGTCACCCTGCTTCGCTGGATCGATCACCTTTCACGCCTTGGACGTGTGACGGAAACGACGGAGCGCGTGGAGAAAGCCACCATCGAGGCCTTACGGTCCTGGATAGAAAGCCCGTGCCTGGGCGGGAAAGAACTGGAGTACAATGATCCGAGGCTGAGTGCGCCGAACACGCCCGTTCACCAGCCGAAGGTTGGCTATGTCCAGCATGTGGATGGCGGCGCGCTCGGGCAAATTTCGGAAGAACTTGACGTGGAGATCGCAGTTGTGGCGATAGCCGGCAAGCTGGTTGCCCCCAATATTCCCCTGGCCTGGATCGTTGGGGATGTCGATGAAGAGGGTCAAAAACGCGTAGCATCGGCATTCACGATTGGGGACGTCCGATCCTTCGATCAGGACCCGCGTTTCGGTGCTGCGGTTCTGGCTGAAATCGCGTCCAGGTCCTTGTCGCAAGCCATCAACGATTCCGGCACTGCTATCGATCTGATTTCGAGATATATGCGTGTCCTGACGGTCTGGGATGAACACGCCGACGACATCGACGTGCAATATCCGCGCCTGCATGTCGCGCCCATCAGGCTCGAAGATGTCTTCGACGATCTCTTCATTCCGCTTGCCCGCGATGGCGCCGCGATCCTTGAAGTCGGCATTCGACTGCAGAAGGCGTTCATCACCCTTTCCGGTTTTCGCCACCCCGAGTTCAAACGCATTGCCGTCCAACATTCCAGAAGCGCAATCAAGCGTGCCGAAGCAACATCGATGATCGAAGAAGACCTCGACAAGCTTCGGCGTATCGCAGGCCTGTTGGGACCGGCGTAAGACCGGGCGGCGGACAAGGGCGATCCGCAGATCGCCTCGCTCGGCGTGTGAAATGGATAGCGATCCACTTTGACCGCAACGACGACGTTTCGGTGCGTCTTTGCCAGAACGCGCATGTGCTTTCGCGTCGATCCCCGAGACCTCTTATGAACTTCGCTTGCACGTGACTGTGCGCGCAAACGCATTTGACAACGCTCATCATCCCGCTACAGTATGACGCAATAAGAATGCATATTCCATTATTGTGGATTCAAAAGAGGGAACGTCATGCTCAAACGCACTTTGCTTGCAGCCTCCTTGTTCTTGCTGCCCGCCATGTCCACGCCGAGTTTTGCCAGCGGCGTCGTCAATGTCGCGACGATCGGTGAACCGCCCACACTCGACCCGATGGCATCGACCGCCGATGTGGTGGGCATGATCACGCAGCACATCTTCGAAACGCTCTTCACCTTCGATGCCGAATGGAACGTCGTTCCGCTGCTGGCCGAGGGAATGCCGACCGTTTCCGCCGACGGCAAGACCTATGACATCGCGCTGCGCAAGGGCATCAAGTTCCACGACGGCTCCACCATGACATCCGCCGATGTCGTCGCCTCGATCGAGCGCTGGGCCAAGATCGCATCACGCGGCAAGCAGGTCGCACCTTATCTGAGTTCGGTCACCGCCAAGGGTGATGACGGCATTCAGATCGTGCTGAACAAGCCCTATGCGCCGTTGCTCTCGCTTCTCGCCTTCAACAATTCCGCCGCCGTCATCATGCCAAAGGCAAACCTTGCCGAAGACCCGCTGACCAAGATCATCGGCACCGGCCCCTATATGCTGAAAGAACGCAAGGCCGACCAGTATATCCAGCTCGTCCGCTTCGATGGCTACCAATCGCGGTCCGAAGCGGCCAACGGCTTTGGCGGCGCACGCAAGGCCATTCTCGATGAAGTCCGCTTCGTGCCGGTTCCCGATGCCAATACCCGCCTCGAAGGTGCCGTCTCCGGCCAGTTCGACTATGCCGACTCTCTTCCGCCTGAAACCTTCGACCGCCTGAAGGCGTCGCAGGCGTCCGAGCCTGTGGTGCTGAAGCCCTATGGTGCGCCAGTCATGGTGATGAACACCAAGGAAGGTGTGCTTGCCAACAAGGAGATGCGCCACGCCATCCAGGCCGCGCTGAACCCGGAAGACATGCTGCTGGCCGCCTTCGGCAATCCGGAATTCTTCGCCGTCGATGGCGCGCTCTATCCGCAAGGCTATACCTGGCACACGGAAGAGGGCATCGAGCGTTATGGCGCGGGCGATCCCGAAGCGGCAGCAGCCATGGCCAAGAAGGCCGGTTATGACGGTGAAAAGCCGATCCGCATCCTGACCAGCCGCCAGTATGAGTTCCACTACAAGATGGCGCAGGTGGCGGCCGAGTATCTGAAGGCCGCCGGCTTCAAGGTCGAGCTTGGCGTCTTCGACTGGGCAACGCTGACCACCCGCCGGGCCGATCCGAAACTGTGGGACATCTTCATCACCCACGGCCCCTTCCCGCCGGAGCCTATCCTCAACGGCTGGATGTCCGACAGCTATCCCGGCTGGTGGTCGACACCTGCCAAGGCCGCAGCAGTCGAGCCCTTCATTGCGGAATCCGACCCGGAAAAGCGCAAGGCCCTCTTCGCCGAAATTCAGAAGGTCTTCTATGAGGAAGCCCCGGTTTACAAGGTTGGCGATTTCAATGCGCTGAGCTCGAAGAAGAAGACGCTCAAGGATTTCAAGCCATCCCCTTGGCCGTATTTCTGGAATGTCAGCACCGGAAACTGAGGTCACCTCTCCTCCCAAGAAGACACGTGTCCCGCATCCTGTGCGGGGCACGCCGCAAGCCTCCTTCATCGATTATGAGCATCTGTCATGACGCGTTCTTTTCCCAAGGACTTTCTCTGGGGCGTCGCCGCCTCCGCCTTCCAGACCGAAGGCGCCGTCAACAAGGATGGCCGCGGCCAGAGTGTCTGGGATGTTTATGCCCACACGCCGGGCCGCACCACCAATGGCGAGACGGCGGATATCGCCTGCGATCACTACCACCGCTATCCGGAAGATATCGGCCTGATGAGCGGTCTTGGCGTCGGCGCCTATCGCCTGTCGACCGCATGGCCGCGCATTTTCCCGCAAGGCTCCGGCCAGGTGAACCAGCGCGGGCTCGATTTCTACGACCGCGTCATCGACCTCCTTTTGCATGAAGGCATCGAGCCGTGGATTTGCTTGCATCATTGGGACATGCCAGTGGCGGTGGAAGAAAAGGGCGGCTGGCGCTCGCGCGAAACCCCAAAGATCTTCGCCGATTACGCCGCGACGATTGCCCGCCACTTTGGCGATCGCGTCAAACGCTTTGCGCCGATCAACGAACCGAACGTCATTCCCTGGGTCGCCTATAATGTCGGCCGCCACGCGCCGGGCAAACAGTCCTACGAGGACAGCCTGCAGGCCATCCACACGCTGAACCTTGCCCATGGTTACTCGGTCAAGGCCGTTCGCGCCGAAGCGCCCAAGGCGGAAGTCGGCAACATCGTCTCGCTCGGGCCGGTACGTCCGCATTACGACGACGCGGCCCACGAGGAAGCCCGCATTCTAGGCGATTGCCTCTGGCGCCGCGTGACCGTCGACCCGCTGTGGCTCGGCACCTATCCGGAGCCGATCGCCAAGCAAATGGAGCCGTTCATTCTTGGCGACGACATGGCCGATATCAGCCAGACAATGGATTTCTTCGGCCTCAACCACTACAATCCGGTCTTCGTCGGCCCCAACAAGAACACGACCTTCGGCGTTGCCGAGACCGCCCCGCCCACCGGCATGGGTCCGCTCACCGATGTCAACTGGGTCGTCGATCCGCAAGCTTTCCTCGAACAGATCCGCGATACCAGCGAGCGCTATAACAAGCCGACCATCTACATCACCGAAAACGGCGCCTCCTATCCGGACGCGCTCGGCCCGGATCGCAAGGTCATCGACAAGGATCGCATCGCCTATTTCGAAGGCTACCTGAACGTTCTTCTCGACGCACTCGAAGAAGGCCACGATATCAAGGGCTATTTCGCTTGGTCGCTGATGGACAATTTCGAATGGGGGCGCGGCTATTCCAAACGCTTCGGTCTGGTCTATGTCGATTACCCGACACTACAGCGTATTCCGAAGGCGTCATATCACTGGCTGAGCGATGTGATTCGGAAGAACGCTTTGTAAAAGGTGATAGGAACTCTCCTGAAGAGAGGTGACACTGCAAGCTTCAACCTCTCCGTCATCCTCGGGCTCGACCCGAGGATCCATGTTTCAAGCGCTTACGGGTGCGGCTGCGGATTCTCGGCTGAAGGCCGAGGATGGCGAGAGCCGAACTTGAGAGGCCTTTTAAGCCCCCTCAGCATCATCCCTTAATTCGCACCGCGCTCATTCATCGTCTGCAGCGCCCGCTCGAGGCTGGACTTGCTGCCATTGCGCAACGGGATGAAAGTCTTGCCGAACTTCTTGCAGCCGGATTTGACGCGCAGGCACGCGTCGTGGCTGATACAGTCGATGGGGCAGAAGACGCAGTCGACCGACGGTAGCAGCGTGTCGATGCGGGAAACCGCTTCGCGCAAGCCCCCGTCATGGTGGATCAGTTCGGCATCGAAGTTGCTGGCGATCTGGCGCAGATGCGCCACCTGGCAGTCGCGCCCGCCGACATAGAGAAAGCTCTTCGGACCGGAAGGTGCCTGCTGTTGTACGGACGTGTCCGGCGATTGAGAGCGATCATCCTGCTTGCCCCGAACTGCCTTCTTCTTTTCTTTCCGCGCCATGCCTCACCTTGCCGTTGAAACCCGGCCCTCTGCCGGTTCTTGGAGCGCACGATATTAAAGATGAGTTTTAGAGTAAAGAATAAAGTTGATGATAATCGTCATGTTTTTCTCAAACATGCAGCGCACTGCGCGGAAATTCCTGATAGGCTGGTACCTGAGTGCCGATGAACCCGTTGGCCACCCACCAGAACGCTATTCAAAAATGTATAGCCGGGCCATCGGCTAGACGGATTGAAAAGTAGCGATCTCGCATTTACATTCCCCTCACCAGAGCTTTTACAAAGCGTGCATCAGGGGAATGGGACACGCTTGCGTAATATCGCCGACATCGCGGTCAGGTAAACCGGATGGAGGCTGATATCGTAGAAGAGTCTAATGAATATCGCATGCACTTCTCGCCGAAGATGATTGGCGCCGATGACGGCGCATGATCATCGCGCGACCCACTGTGGACGGACAAATATATGCAGCGCATCGCACCGATTGCAGGTTTTACTGCCCTTCTTCTTCTGGGCTCCGCTCTTCAGACAGTGGCGCAGGCAGAAGGTGAGCCCGTGCAGGCAAGCCGCAACAACCTGCCCGCCATCGTGGTGACGGAGGTGGCAAAGCGCGACCTCGTGGACCGCGTGATTGCCACCGGCACCATTCGCCCGGTGGACGAGATTTATGTCCAGCCGCAGGTGGAGGGCCTTGCCCTCGACAAGCTTAATGTCGATGTGGGCGACAAAGTGGAGGCAGGCTCGGTTCTCGCCGAGCTTTCCCGCGACAGCCTGCTTTTGCAAAAGAGCCAGCTGGAAGCCAACCGGGCGAAAGCCGAGGCAGGCGTTGCCCAGAGCAAAGCGCAGGTGATCGAAGCCCAGGCCAATCTGGATGACGCCGTGCGCCAGAAGGATCGCGCCGCCCGCCTTGGCCAGTCCGGCTCGGGCTCTGTATCCCAGGTGGAACAGACGGCAGCGGCGGCAGATGTCGCCAAGGCGCGCCTCGAGGCAGCCAGGCAGACCGTGACGGTCGGTGAAGCCGATATCAAGGTGGTGGATGCGCAGATCGAGGATATCGATCTGAAGCTCGCCCGCACCGGCGTCAAGACGCCCGTCGCCGGCGTCATTTCCGCCAAGAATGCCCGCATCGGCGCCATTGCCAGCGGGTCGGGCAACCCCCTCTTCACCATCATCCGGGATGGCGCGATCGAGCTTGTCGCCGACCTGTCGGAGACCGATATTCAAAAGGTCGAGGTCGGCCAGAAGGCGCGCCTCACCGTCGCCGGCGGCAGTCAGAAGATCGAGGGCACCGTGCGCATCGTCTCTCCCACGGTCGATCCGACCACGCGCCTCGGCGCAGTCCATATCGTGCTTCCAGCCAATAGCCCGGCGCGCGCCGGCATGTATGCCAATGCCGAGATCGTCGTTGCTTCCGCCAATGCGCTGGCCCTCCCCCTGTCGGCTGTTACCTCGGGGCGTGACGGCTCCACCTCGCGCAAGGTCGAAAACGGTGTCATCAGGCAGGTGAAGATCGAAACCGGCATTCAGGATTCCGGCTTTGTGGAAATCAAACAAGGCCTGTCGCAGGGCGACAAGGTCGTGGAGAAGGCTGGCGCTTTCGTCCGCGACGGTGACAAGATCAACCCGGTTCCGGCTGCCGCCGCGGCCTCGAACTAAAGCGAAGGCACAACCATGAACTTCTCTGCATGGTCCATCCGCAATCCGATTGCGCCGCTGCTTGCCTTCGCGCTGCTGCTCTTCCTTGGCATCAAGGCATTCTACGACCTTCCGATCACCCGCTTCCCCAATATCGACGTTCCCGTCGTTGCCATCACGGTCACGCAGAGCGGCGCCTCGCCTTCCGAACTGGAGGCGCAGGTGACGAAGGAAGTGGAAGATGCCGTCGCCTCGATCAGCGGCATCGATGAAATCCAGTCCACCGTGACCGACGGTCAGTCGCTGACGACCGTTCTCTTCCGTATCGAAAAGCCGACCGAAGAGGCCGTGCAGGACACCAAGGACGCGATCGACAAGATCCGCTCCAACCTTCCCGCCGGCATCGAAGAGCCCGTCGTCAGCAAGATCGACGTCGAGGGCCAGGCGATCCAGACCTTTGCGGTCTCCTCGCCGAACATGACACTGGAAGAGCTTTCCTGGTTCGTGGATGACACCATCAAGCGCGCACTCCAGGGCCAGCCGGGCGTCGGCAAGATCGACCGCTACGGTGGTGCTGACCGTGAAGTGCGTGTGTCGCTCAACCCATCGAAGCTCGATGCCTATGGCATCACCGCAGCCGAGGTGAACAACCAGCTGCGCGGCACCAATATCGATCTGGGCTCCGGCCGTGGACAGGTCGGCGGCAACGAACAGACGATCCGCACGCTCGGCGACGCCCGCAACGTGGCGGAACTTTCCAATACGACGATCGCACTACCGAACGGCAACTTCGTCAAGCTGTCGGAACTCGGAAGAGTGACCGATACGTATGAGGAGCCGAAGTCCTTCTCGCGCTTCAACGGCAATCCCGCCGTCACCTTCGCCGTCTTCCGCGCCAAGGGCGCCAGCGAAGTGACGGTGTCCGAAACCGTGGCGCAGAACCTCGACAAGGTGCGCACAGACCATCCGGATGTCGCCATCCAGATGGTGGATGACTCGGTCTACTTCACCTATGGAAACTACGAGGCCGCCCTTCACACGCTGATGGAAGGCTCGATCCTGGCCGTCATCGTCGTGCTGCTCTTCCTGCGCAACTGGCGCGCAACGCTGATTGCGGCCGTCGCGCTGCCGCTCTCGGCCATCCCCACCTTCTGGGTCATGGACCTGCTCGGTTTCTCGCTGAACCTCGTCAGCTTCCTGGCGCTGACGCTGGCAACCGGTATTCTCGTCGATGATGCGATCGTGGAGGTGGAAAACATCTCGCGACACATCAAGATGGGCAAGACGCCCTATCGCGCAGCGCTTGAAGCTGCCGATGAAATCGGCCTTGCGGTGATCGCCACCAGCTTCACCATCATCGCGGTTTTCGTCCCCGTCTCCTTCATGCCCGGCATTCCCGGCCAGTACTTCATCCAGTTCGGCCTGACCGTCGCCTTCTCCGTCTTCTTCTCGCTGATGGTTGCGCGTCTGATCACGCCGCTGATGGCCGCCTATCTGATGCGCGCCGACGATGCCGTCGACGATCATCACGATAATGACGGTCGCCTGATGAAGGCCTATACGCGCATGGTGACGGGCACGACCCGCAGATGGTGGGCACGCTACCTGACCCTGCTCGGCGCGATCGGCTTCCTCGTCGCCTCGCTGATGCTGCTCGCCCAGGTGCCCGGCAGCTTCCTGCCGCCGGACGACTCCTCGCGCGTCGTGCTGTCGATCGAGCTTCCGCCCAATGCGACGCTCGACGAGACCGACGCCACGACTGCCAAGATCAATGACGCCATCAAGGGCATCGACGGCGTGGAAAGCGTCTTCATCCTCGGCGGCGCGTCCCCCAAGGGCGATCTTGAACTGCGCCGTGCGACAGTGCGTGTCATCTTGAAGAAGATCGACCACTCGCTGCTGAAGACCATCGTCAATCGTGGTTTCGGCTCCATTCCGCTGATCGGTCCTCATCTGCCAAAGATCGAAGAAAATGGCAGAACCCGGCCCCAATGGGATGTGGAGCGCGACATCTTCGCCAGCGTTCACAACATCCCGGATGTGCGCATCATCAAGCTCAACGACCGCGCGGAACGCGAACTCGCCTTCAACTTCCTCTCGTCCAGTGAAGAGGACCTGAACCAGGCCGTCGGCATTCTGGAATCGCGCCTGCGTGCCTCACCGATCCTCGCCAATGTCAGCTCGGAAGGTGCCTTGCCGCGTCCCGAACTGCAGATCCGCCCGCGCAAGGATGAAATCGCCCGCCTCGGCATCACGCCGCAGCAGATTTCACAGACCGTGCGCGTTGCCACCATCGGCGATATCGATGCGCAGCTGACGAAGATCTCACTTGATGACCGGCAGATCCCGATCCGCGTCCAGACCTCGCTCGATGTGCGGCGCGATCTGGCCGCCATCCGCGCGCTGAAGATCAAGACTGCTTCCGGCGCAACCGTGCCACTCTATAGCGTGGCCGATATCGACTATTCGGAAGGCCCGAGCTCCATCAAGCGCAATGACCGCAACCGCGTTGTCGCCATCGGCTCTGACGTCCCCTTCGGCACTGCACTCGATACCTCGACGAATGAGTTCAAACGGATCGTTGAAGAAACAAAGCTTCCGCCAACGGTTCGCCTTGCGGAAAGCGGTGATGCCAAGGTGCAAGGTGAAATGCAGCAAGGCTTCGTCAACGCCATGCTGCTCGGCCTGCTGCTGGTTCTCGTCGTTCTTATCCTCCTCTTCAAGGACGTGATCCAGCCCTTCACCATTCTCTTCTCGCTGCCGCTTGCGATCGGCGGTGTGGCAGTGGCGCTGATCGTCACGCAGAACGCGCTCTCCATGCCGGTTCTGATCGGCATTCTGATGCTGATGGGCATCGTCACCAAGAACGCCATCCTGCTCGTCGATTTCGCCATCGAGATGCGACGCCACGGCATGGAGCGCGTTCAAGCCATGGTGGAGGCCGGCCGCAAGCGCGCCCGTCCGATCATCATGACCTCGATCGCCATGTCCGCCGGCATGCTGCCATCCGCACTCGGCGTCGGCGAAGGCGGCTCATTCCGCGCGCCGATGGCAATCGCGGTGATCGGCGGTATCATCGTCTCGACGGTTCTGTCCCTGATCGTCGTTCCAGCCTTCTTCCTGATCATGGACGACCTGTCGCGCCTGCTCTCTCACCTCTTCGGCCGATTCATCGGCAAGAAGGAAGAGGAGCACCCGATCCTGTCATCGGAAGAACTGTCGAACGTCGCGCGGGAAAACAGCGAGGCTATCGCCTCCATGGAAGAGCGTATCGCAGCGGTAGAGAAGAATGCGCCAAAGGATAGCCGCAAAGGCAAATCCGACAACGTGCTTCGGCTTCCACCTCTCGCGGCAGAGTAGATCACGTCTTCACAACATCCTTCAATCCGGTGAAACCGCATTCACCGGATTGCCCACTCAGGTCCACGTCATAACGAACATCTGTATCATATCATGATACACACCACTTGATGTTGGAAATGTATCACGCTATGATACATGTCGTAGTTAGAGGCTAGGCGTGATCCGCTCGTTCAAAGACTCCATGACTGAGATGGTCGCGAGCGGAAAAGCCCCGAAAGGTTTTCCGGCCGACATCGTCAGATCGTCGGTTCGCAAATTGACGATGATCGACGTGGCTCATGATTGGGAAGACCTTCGTTCGCCGCCGGGCAACAGACTGGAGGCGTTGAAGGGAAATCGTGCAGGCCAGCATTCGATCAGGATTAACGATCAATGGCGCATTTGTTTTGTCTGGAAAGACGGCGGCGCCGAAGACGTTGAGATTGTCGACTACCACTGAGAGGAGCCGTTATGACAAGTGTCTTGCCCCCTGTTCACCCCGGTGAAATCCTTCGAGAAGAGTATCTCCTGCCGCTTGGGATGAGTGCTGGCGCACTGGCAAAAAAGCTGCAGGTGCCCCGAACGCGCATCGAGCGGCTCGCGACCGAGCAGGCTTCGGTGACGCCCGATACCGCACTTCGTCTGGCGAAGTTCTTCAAGACCTCTCCGCAGTTCTGGATGAGCATGCAGGCCAGTTACGACCTGAAGATCGAAGCGGCGCATTTGAAAGATGCACTGGAGACCATTCCTGAAATCGATGTCGCAACGGCGGCGTGATTGCGACGCATAAGGGAAGCGGCGCGCTCTTAGTCAAGCCTATTGGGCGAAGGCCCACACGTCTCAAATTTCATCAAAGTTTGATCGAAATCAATTTGAGCTCTGCAGAACCGGCTATCCTCTCCCCCATGACAACATCCATGGCCGAAGGTTCGCGCCTCTTCCAATCGATCTGACGAGACGGGCGCGCGGATGATATGGTTACGGGGGACGAGCGTGAGCAAGATCGAGAAACTGACCAACAGGGACAAAGCCCTTCTCATTCGCAGTGACCTTCTGTCTCCCATGAGCGAGACATCGGCGCGGTCGGTCATCGATGCCGCGTCACTTTTGACGCTACCCTCCCGTCATGTGCTCTTCACCGAGGCGAGTGCGGCGGAATATCTCTATTACGTATTGAACGGCCATGTGCGCCTGTTTCGCACCAGTCGCGACGGGCGCGAGGCTGATATTCGCATCTGCAGTCCAGGCGAAACCTTCAACGATTGCATGATCTTCGAGACCGGCAACCACCGCTACAGCGCCCAGACCACCGAATGCTGCCTGCTGGCGAGGCTGGAACTGTCGCGCATCAGGGCGATGCTCGAAGCGGACCCAACGGTGGCGCGTGCCATGATCGAAACCCTGTCGAAAAACAATCTGAAAGTCATGGATTGCGTCGCCAATGATAGGTTGCAGACCGCGCCTCAACGCGTGGCGCATTACCTGGCGACCCAGGCGCCGACGGATAATGGCTCATATTCGCTGCGCCTGCCGTTTCAGAAAAGCGTGCTGGCGGGCAAGCTCGGCCTTGCACCCGAAGCGCTCTCGCGCGCCTTCTCCACCCTGAAAAGCTGCGGCGTCAGCGTGCGCGGACGCGTTATCCACATCAAAGACCCGGCGGCCCTGAACAGGCTGTGACCCGGATTGAGCCTGTGGACGTGTCAAAGCGGACCGGGCCTCCCACAGGCTAATCCTTTTACAAACCGCCCTGCTGCTTGAGAAAGCCGACGATCCGGTCGATGCCTTCGCCGCGCTTCATGTCGGTGAAGAAGAATGGCATGTCCTTGCGCATGCGGGTGGCATCGCTATCCATCACCTCAAGATCGGCACCGACATAAGGTGCCAGATCCTTCTTGTTGATCACCAGAAGGTCGGAGCGGGTGATGCCTGGCCCGCCCTTGCGCGGGATTTCCTCGCCCTGGCAGACGGAGATGACATAGATGGTGATGTCCGCCAGATCGGGAGAGAAGGTGGCCGCGAGATTGTCGCCGCCCGATTCGATGAAGACCACGTCGAGATCGGGGAAGCGCTCGTTCAAACCGGCAATCGCCTGAAGATTGATCGTAGCATCTTCCCGGATCGCCGTGTGCGGGCAGCCGCCGGTTTCCACGCCGACGATGCGCTCCGATGGCAGCGCTTGCATGCGCACCAGCGCTTCGGCATCTTCCTTGGTGTAGATGTCATTAGTGACGACGGCGACGGAGAATTCAGAGCTCATCGCCTTGCACAGCTTTTCCGTCAATGCCGTCTTGCCGGAACCGACAGGTCCGCCGATACCAACTCTAAGCGGCCCATTTCCCGATTTCATGCCTGCTTCCCTTCTGGATGTGTTTTGCCGACCATAGCGGTCTCACGCCTGCCTCATCAACACCAAAGTAAAGGGAAGGCGGTCAGGAGCGGAAGAGCCGCGTTCCCTGCACCTCATGGCGCATGGGCGCCGTATCGGCAATGATGGTGGCCGATCCGAGATCATCGAGCGTGGCGGTAGAGGCTCGGCTTGAAACCTCTCCCACCACCTCCTCCAGCCTTGCCAGGATCGCAACACCATCCTTCTGCCCCGCGACACCAAGACGGATGCCTGCGGAAACCAGTTGCGACAGGCCGGAGTGCAGATAGGCGGCGAGAATATCCTCCAACGCAATGTCATGCGCGGCGGCAACTGCACCCACCGCAACCGGATAGGTCGGCGAGGCCGGTAGCCTGTCGAAGACTGGGGACGGCCAGGCGCGCGCAGCCTCCACAAAGGCATCGCCCAGGAGAACCGTCTCGCGATAGCGCTCCGCCGAACCCGCAAGAGCACGCGACAGATCGGCAATCTCGTTGAGCATGGCGTCGTCGGCAAAGCCGTTCCAGGCCTGGCACACCATCACCGCATCGTTCCACAAGGTCCCACGCTGGAGTGAAAGCCCAATCCAGTCGCTGAGACTTTCAGCATCGGTAATGCGGCGGTCCGCAACAGCGCTTTCAAGACCACCTGAATAGGAAAAGGCGCCCACCGGAAAGGCGGGCGACATCCAGGCCAGCAGTCTGAGCAGGCTATCCACATTGCGTTTCGGCATCATGCGTCAATCGTGATGGTGGTGGCCGTGGCTGCCGTGTCCATGATCGCCATGCCCGTGATCCCCATGGGAATGGCTGCCATGCAAATGCCCACCATGTGCATGATAGGCGCCGCGCGCGGGTTGGAACGGTTCTTCCACATCCCGCACCGTTGCACCCAGGCCTTCCAGCATGGCGCGGATGACGTGATCGCGCAGGATGAGAATGCGATCCTCCTCGATCTGCGCCGAGAGATGGCGATTGCCGAGATGCCAGGCAAGCTCGATCAGATGCAGCGGGCTCTTTGCGGAGATCTCGAACAGCTTCTCATTGGCTGCGCGCACCTCCACCAGATCGCCGTTTTCGACGACCAGCAGATCGCCATGGGCAAACAGCACGGCCTCCTTCAAGTCCAGCATGACCATCTCGTCATTCTGGAGATGCAACAATTTGCGTCTCAAATGTCTCTGGTCATGGGCAAGGGTGACATAGCCGCTCGGCTCATCGGCGTGTGTGCCTGCGGGGAGATAGGATTGAACACGTAACATGGAGTTGTCCAGCCTGACTGTGATGCTTCAAGCGAAGAGTCTTGCCGGATGGGATGGGGGATTGCAAGCCGCTACAGCATCGGCCCGAAAATCGAGATCGATTTCCGCAGACGCACGATGCGTGGATTCAAAATCTCAAGCGTATAGCAAGCACAAATGCGCCTCATGGAGTGACGGCGGCACCGCGTTCACTTCGGCTCAGGAGGCCGCCTGGAGCGCCATGCCAACTGTCTCGTTACGCTCCACACGGGCAAATCCATCGCTATGGCAAAGGCGATTGCGCCCGGCGGCCTTGGCAATATAGAGCGCCTTGTCTGCCAAGGCGAAAGTATCGTGTTTCGATCGCGACGGCTCGATTTCGGCAATGCCGACGGACACCGTCGTCTGCAGCAGATTGCCTTCAAAATTGACGGAAAGACAGGCAACACGGACTCGCGCCATTTCGATCAGCGCGACGCGGTCCTTGCGCTCTCCGCCACAGACGATCACGCCGAATTCTTCGCCGCCGAGCCTCGCGACACAGTGGAAATCGCCGAACACATCCTCGATGGCCCGGGCAACGCGCTTGATCACCAGATCGCCGGCGCTGTGGCCGAAATTATCGTTGATCGACTTGAAGCGGTCGAGATCGAAGATCGCAAGCGAGGCGTTGTTCTGAATGTCTTCGAATGCCTGGTTGAAGGCGCGGCGATTGGCCAGGCCCGAGAGTGTATCGGTGCGGCTCAGCCGCTCAAACTCCGCCTGCGATTCCCGCAACTGGCGGATCGCCTTGGCAAGAACCGTGCAGAGAATTCCGGCGACCAGGCCGCCAACGATCCAGCCCATGGCGATACTGTAGGAGACAGCCTCCGCAAGCGGAACAGGAAGAAGCCCCAGCGCGGAACCGATCAAAATGACGGCCAGACTGATCACGATGGACAAGGATATGGAGATGAACACCATTTTCATCGCAAAGCTTCGCAGCGTCTGGCCCCGGCCTTGATCGCTGAGGCTCATATCGAGCGAGATAAACTTTGCGAACCCGTCAGCCATCAGCCTCTTACCTCCATAAGGCAACCGATAAGCAGAAAAGGTTGCGACATCTTCAATAGAACAAGTAAAAGTTTAAGCTAGTTTTATGCATATGCGGTCGTGGTGAAATTAATCGCATATGTGCTTAAACAAGGATGACCTTAAGCTTGTCATTCCCCACGGGCATGAACGGCGAAGCAGCAGGAATGATCCGCAGAATTCTCATCAAAATGCTGTCGGGCGCCTCCGCTTTGCCGCACGCGGCCCCAGTTCTGCTTTGGTGTCGTTATCCCCAGATTTCCGCATGACAGCGTCCGAGGGCTTTCCGCGGCATGCTCTCAGCGAGACGAAGAGAGACAGATCCTAGCTCTCCTCCCTAGGCTTGCGGAAAGAGGATGGGGAGATGCCCAGACGCTGCAAACGCGCATAGAGGCTTCGTCGCGGAAGTTTCAACGCTTCCGCAACAGCCGTAGCGTCACCGCCATGGTTTTGAAGTGCCTGGGTGAGAACGCTTGTTTCGAAAGCATCCATCTGCTCCACAAGGCCCAACCTCGTCGACAGTCCGTTGCGCGGTGACGCAAGGCCAAGCGCGATCTGCGTTGCATAGTTGCGCAATTCACGGACATTGCCCGGCCATTCGTTGCTCAAGAGAAACGCCTCGATCTCGCCATCGATCTGCGGGCTGGGAAGCCCATGCCGACGCGCCGCGTCCTCTAAAAACACGTGGAAGAGGATGGCGATATCCCCCTGCCGCTGACGCAGTGGCGGCACACCAATGCGCACGGTCTCGAGGTGATACAACAGGTCCTTGCGAAAGCCCGCCCTTTCGTCATCACCGGCAAGGTGTTTGCGTGTCAGGGTGGTGATGATCCGGATATCCACGGGCATCGTCCCGCCACTGGGATTGGGCATTTCGCGGCTTTCCGCCACGCCCAGCATGCGCCCCTGCATCAGGGCAGACATGGTCTCCGCCCCATCCAGAAACAGCGTTCCGCGCTGGGCCTCGGCAATCAGCCCACGACGCAGGCGCGTCCCGAACAGCGTTTCGTCAACTGTCGCGTCGGAGATCGACGCGCAATCGACGCGGATAAAGGGGCGCGCACGTCGCGCACTTCCCTGGTGCAACAGTCTGGCAATCAGCTCCTTGCCGGTGCCAGTCTCCCCTTCGATCAGAACATTGACGTCCGTTGGCGCAACCCGCTCGACCAGATCCCGCAACTGCACCATCGCCGGCGTCTGGCCAAGCAGCGGCGATGTCAGTTCCGCCTCCAGTGCCGCCTGGCGAAGCCGCCGATTGTCGACGACGAGGCGACGGGTTTCGAGCGCCCGCCGGACGGAGGCGATCAGATGGTCCGTCATGAACGGCTTTGCCACGAAGTCGAAAGCGCCCCGCTTTAAAGCCGCCACTGCCATGGCGATATCGCCATGCCCCGTCATCAGGATGACTGGCAATTCGCGGTCGCGCGCCAGAATGGCATCGAACAGGTCGTTGCCATCGAGCCGCGGCATGCGAAGATCGGTGACGACGACACCGGGCAGCGTCGTGGAGAGGCTGGCGAGCGCCGATTTCCCATCGTCATGCACCTCCACCTCCAACCCGGCGATGGCGAAGCTGTCCGCCAATGCTGCGCGAAAGGCGAGATTGTCTTCAACGAGCAGGATCTTCTCCGGTGCGTTCTGCGTCATGCCGCCCTCATGGTTACAGTAAAGGCCGCGCCGCCAAGCGCCGACGCCGTGATGGTGAGAGAACCGCCGAGATCCTTCATGATGTCCTGGGCAATGCCGAGACCAAGCCCAAGTCCATTGGGCTTGCCGGTAACGAAGGGCTCGAAGACTTGCTTGCCAAGCTGTGAATCGATGCCGGGGCCGTTATCGGCAACCGTCAGGCAAATCATGCTCTCTTCACGCTTCACCGTGATCGCAATCTCTGGATCGGGATGTCCCTCCAGCGCATCCATGGCGTTCTGCAGCAGATTGACGACAACCTGTTCGAGCGGCACACGCTTGCCCAGCACAGTTGGCTGACCGCCTGGCGGCAAGGTCAGGCGAATGCCCGCCTTGCGGATCCGGTCTTCCATCAACAGCATGGCACCGGCGATCATCTCATCCAGGGGCTCTTCGCCGATCTGCCCCTCCCCCTTGCGGGCAAACCCACGCATTTCCTGCGTCAGCGTGCCGATCCGCTCCGTCATCGCAATCATCGTACCGAGGCTGTCGCGAACACGTTCGCTGCGACTGGCGGCAAGATGGTGCAGCGCATTTTCCGAAAGGGTGCGAATGGTGGCAACCGGCTGATTGATTTCATGCATGAGTCCAGCAGTGATGGAGCCGACGGAGGCAAGCCGATTGGCCTGCGCCAATTCCTCGCGCGCCTCCCGATAACGCTGATCGGCAATTGCCCGATAGCCCATTTCTTCACGCAGCTGCGCCGTTCTTTCAGCGACCGCCGCCTCCAGGCTACGCCGCTCCGCAGCGCGCCTTGCGGTGCGATTGGCCTGCCACCAGACGGCGAAACCGGCGAGAAGCAGAAGCGGCAGGATGGCAAGCGTGGCAAACGTCGCTCGCCGGTCTGCGGCGATACGCGCTTGCCGCGTGTTGAGAAGATGCAGGATGCGAAGATCCGTTCCGGCAATGGGAAGTGCGGCATAGACCATGTCCGCGCCCTCAGCCGTCTCGATATGATCCGGACCGGCAAACCGATAATTGCCCGGCTGCAGCTTTGCATCGCCATATTGGCTGATCGCATCGATGCGCTGACGAACGGCGGTTGGCAGCGGCGCCAGCGTTGTCAAAATCTGGTCCTTGTCAGGTGCCGCCAGAATGATGCCGTTGGCATCGACGATCAGCGTGCGCCCCGGATCACCGGCCCAGATGGAGGAAAGCGCACCGAACTCGTATTTGACAACGACGACACCGGATGCCGCGTCGTTTTGGCCGACGCGCCGCGCCAGAAACAATCCCGCCTGACGGGTGAGTAAGCCGGCACCATAATATTCCGCCTTCCCGTCGCGCATGGCGCCGGAGAAATAGGGCCGGAAGCCGAAATCCTGCCCGACGAAGCTGCTGTCATCGCTGGCATTGGAGGCGGCAACGGCAACGCCGTTTCGATTGATCAGGTAGATATAGGAGGCTCCGGTCTCTCGCACGAGAGAGCCAAACTTCTCGCTGAGCCGCGCTGCCGTCTGAGCATTCCTGGTCGAGAGAACATCGACCAGATCGCCATATTCGCCCAGAACGATCGGCATGAGCCGAAAACGGGCAAGTTCGCTGTCAATCAACAGGCTGTGCTGGCGTACCAGCAACTCGGCCTCTCCGGCCAGTTGCTGCGATGCTTGCCGACGCGACCAGAGTGACGCTCCGCTCCAGACGAGAGCGATAGCGGCCAGGACGAGCAGCACCAGCACGACGATTTGTAGACGAGGTTTCACTGACATCTGTGCAGGATATTGCACAATCTATCAGAATGCCATGCATAAATCAGCACAAATTTCTTTCGCAGTACGAGGATAGATTTTGAAACGATAATAAAATTCAACAGCTTGACCACAGCGCAACAAAACCTTCACACGTCGACCGCCCCTCCCGCAGATTGCAAGACGAGGACGCGCCGTCGGGAGGATGGCCCAACAGCTAAAAATTAACGGCCATGTGCTGATCAGCAAGCACGCTTTAAGCGGGACAATCGCTGGTCACTCTAAGGGAAGACCCAAGCCCCAAGCCGCGCGTCACGATCTTGGCCCTGCCTGGAAGAAGGCACTGGGCGTCTTTGTATAACTTGACCAAGGGAGGGTCTGAGTGTGTTGATCGAGACCGGAAATACTGTCACCCAGGGAAGAGCCGCGCAGTCGGCGGACCGCAAGCATCGCCTGAAATCGATCATCGGCGGCTCGACGGGCAATCTCGTCGAATGGTTCGACTGGTATGTCTATGCCGCCTTTGCGCTTTACTTCGCCCCGCACTTCTTTCCCGCAGGCGATCAGACCGCGCAGCTTCTCAATTCCGCAGCCGTCTTCGCCGTCGGCTTCGTGATGCGCCCTGTCGGCGCTTGGATCATGGGCCTTTATGCCGACCGTCATGGCCGCAAGTCCGGTCTGGCGCTTTCGGTAACCCTGATGTGCTTGGGCTCGCTGATCATTGCGCTGACGCCTGACTACAACACGATCGGCGTGGCCGCGCCCACACTTCTCGTCATCGCCCGTCTGTTGCAGGGGCTTTCCGTTGGCGGCGAATATGGTGCCTCTGCCACCTATCTTTCCGAGATGGCCGGCAAGGAACGCCGCGGCTTCTTTTCCTCCTTCCAGTACGTGACCCTGATCTCGGGCCAGCTTCTGGCCATCGCCGTCCTCATCATTCTGCAAAACGTCATGACCACGGAAGATTTGAATGCCTGGGGCTGGCGCATCCCGTTCTTCGTCGGTGCGGCACTTGCCGTCGTGGTCTTCTGGCTGCGTCGTGGCCTTGCAGAAACCGAAAGCTTCAAGAACGCCAAGGCTGAAGGCAAGCCGAAGTCCGGCTTCTGGCAGCTTCTGACCAAGCATCCGAAAGAGACCGCACTCGTCATGCTGCTGACCGCAGGCGGCACCTTGGCCTTCTACGCCTACTCGATCTACATGCAGAAATTCCTCGTCAACACCTCCGGCTTCTCGCGCGAAGTCGCCAGCGAGATCAATGCGATCACGCTCCTCATCTTCATGCTGCTGCAGCCAATCGCGGGCGGATTGTCCGACAAGATCGGCCGCAAACCCCTTATGATCGCATTCGGCGTGATGGGCGTTCTTTTCACCTACCCGATCTTCTCGGCCCTGGAACACACCAAGGACCCGCTGATTGCCGGACTGCTGGTCATGGCCGCACTGGTGATCGTGACGGGCTACACCTCGATCAACGCCGTGGTCAAAGCGGAACTCTTCCCCGCCCATATCCGCGCACTCGGCGTTGCTCTCCCTTACGCTCTCGCCAACACGCTCTTCGGCGGTACCGCGGAGTTCGTCGCACTGCGCTTCAAGAGCGCTGGCTGGGAACAGGGCTTCTACTGGTACGTCACCGCCATGATCGGCGTGTCGCTTGTCGTCTACCTGTTCATGCGCGATACCAGCAAGCAGAGCGAGATCATCGAAGACTAAAGACCCTCATCAGGGGTCTGCGACCGATAACAAAACGAAGCGGGCGCCGTCTCTGGACGGCGCCCGCTTCGTTTTTGGAGGTAGACCAATTCTCGCAACTGACGTCAGTATCGCAAAAGCACAACGCATCATTTCAAACGCGTGCGCCCCTCGCCAATCCGCCAACGGAGCGGAGACGACGCTAAGGCGACGATCGCGCAGTTATGCGGACCATTTCAAAAAGCCCGATATCAGAACAGGAAGTAGCGCTGCGCCATGGGCAGAACCGTTGCCGGTTCGCAGGTCAGCAACTCGCCATCTGCGCGCACCTCATAGGTCTCCGGGTCCACCTCGATATGCGGGGTCAGCGTGTTGTGGATCATCGAGGCCTTCGAGATACCGCCGCGGACATTCTTCACCGCCACCAGCTTCTTGGCAACACCGAGACGCTGTGCCAACTCGCCATCGAGCGAGGCCTGCGATACGAAGGTGACGGAGGAGTTGGTGCGCAGCTTGCCGTAAGCCGCAAACATCGGGCGGTAATGCATTGGCTGCGGCGTGGGAATGGAGGCGTTCGGGTCGCCCATGGGTGCCGCCGCAATCGAACCGCCGAGCAGCACCATTTCCGGCTTTACGCCAAAGAAGGCCGGGGACCACAGAACGAGGTCGGCACGTTTGCCGACTTCGACCGATCCGATCTCGTGGCTCACACCATGGGCGATCGCCGGATTGATCGTGTATTTGGCGATGTAGCGGCGAACGCGGAAATTGTCGTTCTCGCCTTTTTCGTCCTTCAGGCGGCCGCGCTGACGCTTCATCTTGTCGGCCGTCTGCCAGGTGCGGATCGCCACCTCGCCGACGCGGCCCATGGCCTGGCTGTCGGAGGAAATGATCGAGAAGGCGCCGATATCGTGTAGAATATCTTCCGCCGCGATGGTCTCCTTGCGGATACGGCTTTCGGCAAAAGCAATGTCTTCCGGAATGGACGGCGACAGATGGTGGCAGACCATCAGCATATCGAGATGCTCCGCCAGCGTATTGACCGTGTAGGGCCGCGTCGGATTGGTGGAGGACGGAATGACGTTGGGATTGCCGCAGATCTTGATGATATCCGGCGCGTGACCGCCGCCTGCCCCTTCCGTATGGAAGGCATGGATGGTGCGGCCCTTGATGGCGGCCACCGTGTCTTCCACGAAGCCACTTTCGTTCAGTGTATCGGTATGGATCATCACCTGCACGTCGAAGGCGTCGGCCACCGTCAGGCAGTTGTCGATGGCAGCCGGCGTCGTGCCCCAGTCCTCATGCAATTTCAGCGAGGAGGCGCCTGCCAGGATCATTTCTTCCAGCGGCTTCGGCAGCGAGGCATTACCCTTGCCGGCAAGCGCCAGATTCATCGGAAAGCCATCGAAGCTTTCGATCATCCGTTCGATATGCCATGCGCCGGTGCAGGTGGTGGCAAGCGTTCCATGCGCAGGACCAGAACCGCCGCCCAGCATGCAGGTCACGCCGCTCATCAGCGCTTCTTCGATCTGCTGCGGGCAGATGTAGTGGATATGGGCGTCCATGCCGCCAGCGGTCAGAATCTTGCCCTCACCCGCAATGGCTTCGGTCGAAGGGCCAACGATGATCGTCACGCCCGGCTGCGTATCCGGATTGCCCGCCTTGCCGATTGCGTGGATGCGCCCGTCCTTCAAGCCGACATCGGCCTTGTAGATGCCCGAATGATCGACGATCACCGCATTGGTGATGACGGTATCGACCGCACCCTCCGCACGCGTCGCCTGGCTCTGGCCCATGCCGTCACGAATGACCTTGCCGCCACCGAACTTCACCTCTTCGCCATAGGTGGTGAAATCCTTTTCGATTTCGATGAACAGCTCCGTATCGGCCAGGCGCACCTTGTCGCCGGTGGTCGGGCCGAACATGTTGGCATAGGCGGCGCGGGAAATCTTGTAGGACATGGGCGGTCTGGCTCCCTCAGAGGCGGAGAAGGCTATTGTTTTGATAAAGACCAAGGCGGCATCCGCCTTGGCATCGTGACGTGTCTTGACAGATCAGGGCTACCAGAACTGTGCGGAAAGCGTCTTTAACTCCTGCGTCCGATCGCGGCTCATCTGCGCAAGGCAAGAGGCGACAAGCTGCGGCTCCATCGACCCGCCACGCGCCTGAAATCCCGCAAGGTTGCAATTGGCATCGCGGTAGGCGACCCAGGCGCGCTGCGCAGCAACCAGCGCGTCGACCGCGCCCTTGCCATTCTCGTCAGCCGCCTTGTCACGCTCGCCCAAAAGCTTGCGGAGCTTCTGGTACTCGACATTCAAGTCCTTGTCGGCCTTGTCGTAGTCTTCCCCGGCGCACTGGGTCATCTCCATCTGCGTCTGAGGGTCGGCACAATTGACCTTTTTGTCCTGGGCAAACGCCGCGGTGGCGGCGCCGGAGCCGACAAGCAGGACGAGAGAAACCAAGGCGCTCAGATTCAACTGTGAGGCCATCACAGCTTCCCCATGATCTGCTGGCGAAAGCCATAGACCTCGCGCTTGCCGGATAGCGGCACGAGCGTCACTTCACGCTTTTGCCCCGGCTCGAAACGCACCGCCGTGCCGGCCGGAATATCCAGTCGCATGCCGCGGGCCTTGTCGCGCTCGAAAATCAGCCCGGCATTGGTTTCGAAGAAATGATAGTGGCTGCCCACCTGAACCGGGCGGTCACCGGAATTGGCGACTTCGATGGTCACGGTCGGCTGGCCGGCATTGAGCTCTATCGTGCCCTCGGCAGCAATGATCTCACCTGGTATCATCCCAGTTCTCCCTTCAGCATAGCCAGCAAACGTGTAGGCGATTCTGCCCTGGACAATGCGTAAAACAAATTCTGTCGGTCTTACCGCATCGTGCTTTCCGAAAATCGGACTCGATTTTCGGAAAGCACGATGCGTCGATTCAAAAAAGGTAAAGCGCCGTGCGTCCAATAGGACGCGCGGCGCTTTAACGGATCGGCTCATGCACGGTGACGAGTTTTGTGCCGTCCGGGAAGGTGGCTTCCACCTGCACGTCGTGGATCATCTCGGCGATGCCTTCCATGACCTGATCGCGCGAGATGACATGGGCGCCCGCTTCCATCAGTTCGGCCACGGCGCGGCCGTCACGCGCACCTTCCACCACATAGTCGGTGATCAGCGCGATCGCCTCTGGATAATTGAGCTTGACGCCGCGTTCGAGCCGCCGGCGCGCCACCATGGCGGCCATGGAGATCAGGAGCTTGTCTTTTTCCCGGGGAGTAAGGTTCATCGTCGTCCCATTCCAGCCGAGCGTCCTTCAGGGCTTGGAAGGTACGCTCAAAATCATCCCGCCGATGCAGTCACTTAGGCCAGACGGTCATCCGGCTTTAGGGGCGCTGCACCCGCTTCACAGATTCCAGACTTTCGGCACTGGCGCGCCGTTGCGCAAGAGCGAAATGATGGGAAAAAGCATTTTTCTCAAGGAGAAACCGTCCTGTGCAGACAGTCGCACGACGAGCTTCCCCTGCCATTCGCTGGCGCCGCCGCTTTCTCCGGCAAACGCTCTGATTTTAGGCAAGAGTGCCTCAGCCAGCGGCCCGATATAAAGGATGGTGGCGAAGGCGACGCGGCCCGCGAGAACGGAAGACCGCTGCGTCAGATCGGCAATGCGACCGTCGAGAAAAAGCTCTTCCGCGTGAACGAGCTTGCCGCCGTGACGAATGCGCCAGCGGTCACGAAACAGCCCTTCTTCCATTGCTTCGCCCATGGCCTGACGGCCAAGCAACACCGCTTCCACAGCGAGAAACTCGGACGAGGCATGCAGATCAGCCTCCAGCCTGCGTGTCAGCGAGGCGCGATCAAAGAGGATGGTTTCCTGGGGAAGCCAGTGCAGCCGAGTGTTTTCTTCCGCTGTGACACGAACGGAGACATTCGCAGTCCCGGCAGCGGCCTTGTAGACCTTTTCGCAGGCCTGCGTGGTCACGACAAGGCGGGTGCCTGCCTTGGCATGCGCCTGCCATTCCACCTCGTCTCCCCCGGTCAAACCGCCGGAGGAATTGATGAGAATGGCTTCCATTTCATTGGAAAATGTATCGGGCAGCCTGATCTTGGCGCAGCCTTCCTGGAACAATTCATCCAGACGACTGCGCCCATCAAGCGCTTTGGTTACAATGCGTCCTCGGCCACGGGCGCGTTGCGGACGGGGTTGGCTGATGCTTTCAAGGACTGGCTGCACGTCGTCTCCGAGGGCTTCGCGGATGCGGAAACCGCTTTCACAGAGCAATCCGTCTTCGACGTTGCGTCGACAACCATCTGCCCTTCCGTATTCTGGAAGAAATCCCACATTCTTTCGGCTGCATCAACCTGTCTTGCGCTCTCATCACCCGATGTCCTGCGGTCCACCGCAGGCTGAGCCTTCGGCGTCACATCGCTGCCGGGCTTGCGGGTCAGAACGGCAGAAGCGGCAATGACGTCGGACTTCATCGTGGCGCGCGGCCATGCATGATCCCAGGCGTCGATCACATAGGAATGAATGCGCGATCCGCTCTTGCAGACATCATAGGAATTGAATGTGAAGTTGCCGAGAGACTTGCTCTTCACCGCACCCTTGCAGCCATCGAGCTCCGCCCAACGCTTCAGCGCCGTCTCGCCGCCATACTGCCAGTAAGGCTTGCCGCCACCCTGATAGGGATTGGCCGGATCCTTCGTGCCGGCAAAAGCGATGATCGACATCGGCTTGGCTGGCGTGCAGCTTGCCATATCCGGCCGCCAGCGGCCTTCGGCTTCCACCGGAACGCCTGCGCGAAGCGAGGCGACAAAGCCAGCTGCGGCAAAATCGTTGCTGCCGCTGCACAGATATTGGGAAAGCATGCGCCCGCCGCCGGAATAGCCGGAGCCATAAAAGCGCTCTTCATCGACGCAGAACTTCGACTTCACCATGGAAACCGCATCGCGGATGAAAGAGACCTCATCCAGCCCGCCCTTGCGGGTGGTCACGCCCGGCACGTTCCAGGCATGGGTACCTGGCAGATCGCCGTCGAGACTGCCCTGCAGTGCCACGACCATGACGCCCGTGCGTTCGGCGACCTTGTCCCAGCCACTGCGATCGAGCTGGCCGTTCGGATTGCTGTTGCTGCCATGAAAGTCAAAAACCACCGGCACCGGCTTCGATCCATCATAAGAGGATGGAACGAAATAGACTCCCTCGCGTTCTGCCCCCTGTGACATGAGCGAAAACTCATGCCGACCGGGCTTTGCAGCCTGACCGCACATCGACGCCGATGCTGCGGCGCTCATGCTTGTGAGGATGGCAAACCCTGCGAACAATGTCTTGGCAGGGAATTGAAGCCGGAACGTCCGGCCAGCAACAGTCAAATTCATCGGCACGCCTTTATTGGCACAGTTCTCCGACAAGATGCCGGAAAATTCGCGGAATGTAAGGGATCGACGGTCGCGGCGTGCAGATGACCTCTCGGGTGTGTCTTGCATGCAGCATTCATGTTGCCAATAACACAGGACTTTGGTGAATGAAACGTAAAAACCTGCATGAAAGCCATGCCTGAGCGCATGGCTGTTCACTTTATCACGGGGTTTTTATTACGGCGTGAGCAAATCCGCAGCAACTATACTGTCAAATGCCGCCGCGCTTCCGGCGTGTCGAGCGTTTCCGCCGCACCTTGATGCACCACCTCGCCGCGATCCATGATGTAGACATAGTCGGCAAGCTCGCGGCAGAAATCCAGATATTGCTCGACCAGCAGGATCGCCATGCCGGTTGAATCCCTCAGATACTTGATGGCCCGTCCGATATCCTTGATGATCGACGGCTGAATGCCCTCGGTCGGCTCGTCCAGCACCAGGATCTTCGGACGCGTTACCAGCGCCCGGCCAATCGCCAGCTGCTGCTGTTGCCCGCCGGAAAGATCGCCGCCGCGGCGTGACAACATGCTTTGCAGCACCGGAAACAGGCTGAAGATGTCGTCGGGAATAAACCGCTCCTTGCGCGGCAGCGGCGCATAACCACTCTCCAGATTTTCCTGCACCGTCAGCAATGGAAAGATTTCACGCCCCTGGGGCACGTAGCCCACCCCACGCTTCGCCCGCTGATAGGGTGCAAGTCCATTCAGGCTCTCTCCACCAAAGGTAATCGAGCCGCCGCTGATGGCATGCTGACCGGTGACCGCACGCAACAGCGAACTCTTGCCCACCCCGTTTCGCCCTAGCACACAGGTGATCTTGCCCATCTCGGCATTGAGCGAAATGCCACGCAAAGCCTGCGCCGCGCCATAGTGAAGATTGATGTTTTCGACGCTTAGCATGTTCACCGCCCCAGATAGTTCTCAATGACCTTCGGATCGTTCGAAACGAAATCGATCGATCCCTCGGCCAGCACGGAGCCTTCGGCAAGGCATGTCACCTTGACGCCAAGCTCGCGGATGAAGCCCATGTCGTGTTCCACCACCACCACGGAACGGGTCTTGGCGATTTCCTTCAACAGCACGGCCGTTTCCGCCGTCTCGGCGTCCGTCATGCCCGCCACCGGTTCATCCACCAGCAGAAGCTTCGGCTCTTGAGCGAGCAGCATGCCGATTTCCAGCCACTGTTTCTGGCCGTGGGAGAGATTGGCCGCAAGATCATCTCGGCGGTGGCCGAGGCGCACAGTTGCGAGGATTTCCTCGATGCGCGCTTTGTCTTCCGCCGTCAGACGGTAGAACAGCGTGGCGAAGACGCCGCGTTTGCGGTTCAGCGCCAGTTCCAGATTGTCCCAGACCGTGTGGCTTTCGAACACGGTCGGCTTCTGGAATTTCCGGCCGATGCCGAGCTGGGCGATATCGGCCTCGTCCTTCTTCGTCAGATCGATCTGGTCTTCGAACAGCACCGTGCCGCTGTCCGGCCGCGTCTTGCCGGTGATGATGTCCATCATCGTCGTCTTGCCGGCTCCATTCGGGCCGATAATGGCGCGCAACTCGCCGGGCTCGACCACAAAGGAGAGAGAGTTCAGCGCCCGGAAGCCATCGAAGGAAACGGAAACGCCGTCTAGATAGAGCAGGCTTTTTGCTCTCGTATCAGAAACTGTGTTCATATCCGCCTCACTCCGCTGCCTGATGCGCCACCGCATCGTCATTGCCGGGCTTTGCCGGGTTGTCTTTGGGCTTTGCACCCTTGCCGCGACGACCCGCCATAGTGTGCTGGATGGTGCCGACAATGCCCTTGGGGAAGAACAGCGTGACGGCGATGAAGAGGCCGCCCAGCGCAAAGAGCCAGAACTCGGGAAAGGCGCTGGTAAAGTAGCTCTTGCCGCCATTGACCAGCAGCGCGCCGATGATTGGCCCGATCAGCGTGCCGCGGCCGCCAACGGCCGTCCACACAACCACTTCGATCGAGTTGGCCGGCGCGAACTCGCCCGGATTGATGATGCCCACCTGCGGCACGAAAAGCGCACCGGCAATGCCCGCCATCATCGCCGAGACGACGAAGGTGAAGAGCTTGATGTTTTCGACGCGAAAGCCAAGGAAGCGAACGCGGCTTTCGGCATCGCGCACACCCACCAGCACCTTGCCGAACTTGGAGTTGACGATACCGGAGGCAATCATCAGGGACAGCGCCAGCATCAGTGCGGTCATGGCAAACAGCACGGCACGTGTTCCGTCTGCCTGAACGGAAAAGCCGAGAATATCCTTGAAGTCTGTCAGGCCGTTATTGCCACCAAAACCCATGTCGTTGCGGAAGAAGGCAAGCAGCAGTGCGTAGGTCATGGCCTGGGTGATGATCGACAGGTAGACGCCATTGACGCGCGAGCGGAAAGCGAACCAGCCGAAGATGAAGGCAAGCAGACCGGGCACGACGAGCACCATCAGCATGGCGAACCAGAACATATCGAAGCCGTGCCAGAACCAGGGCAGTTCCTTCCAGTTGAGGAAGACCATGAAATCCGGCAGCACCGGATCGCCATAGACGCCGCGAGAGCCGATCTGGCGCATCAGATACATGCCCATGGCATAGCCGCCGAGCGCAAAAAACGCCCCGTGGCCGAGCGAGAGAATGCCGCAATAGCCCCAGACGAGATCGAGTGCCAGCGCCAATAGCGCGTAAGCCAGATACTTGCCGAGCATCGACATCATATAGGTCGGCACATGCAGCGGGTTGCTGGGCGGCAAGAGAAGGTTCAGTGCCGGAATGATGAGCGCCACGGCCAGAATGATGCCGATGGCAATCGAGATGCGGCGGTCGAGAGCGCGAAGGAGAAAGCCGGTAATCATGCTTCGATCGCCCTTCCCTTGAGTGCGAAGAGACCGCGTGGCCGCTTCTGGATGAACAGGATGATGAGGACGAGGACGAGGATCTTGCCGAGAACGGCACCGACGGTGGGCTCCAGGAACTTGTTGAGAACACCAAGCGACAGCGCGCCGACCAGCGTTCCCCAGAGATTGCCGACACCGCCGAAGACCACGACCATGAAGCTGTCGATAATGTAGCTCTGGCCAAGATTGGGCGACACATTGTCGATCTGGCTGAGCGCGACGCCCGCAAGACCCGCAACGCCCGAACCGAGCGCAAAGGTAAAAGCATCGACCCAGGGTGTGCGGATACCCATGGAAGAGGCCATGCGCCGGTTCTGGGTCACGGCGCGCATCTGCAGGCCGAAGGAGGAGCGCTTCAGAAGCAGAAGCAGGGCAACGAACACCGACAGCGAGAAACAGACGATCCAGACGCGGTTCCAGGTAAAGTTCAGATAGCCGACGCTGAAGGAGCCGGACATCCAGCTTGGGCTGCCGACCTCGCGGTTGGTCGGCCCGAAGATGGAGCGCACGCCCTGCTGGAGGATCAGCGAAATACCCCAGGTGGCCAGCAGTGTTTCCAGCGGCCGGCCATAGAGAAAGCGGATCACGCCGCGCTCGATGACGAGACCGACAAATCCGGTGACGATAAAGGCGACCGGCAGCGCGATGGTGAGCGACCAGTCGAACAGTCCTGGGAAGTGACTGCGAATGATATCCTGAACGATGAAGGTGGAATAGGCGCCGATCATCACCATCTCGCCATGGGCCATGTTGATAATGCCCATCACGCCGAAGGTGATGGCAAGGCCGATGGCCGCAAGCAGCAGCACGGAACCGAGAGACAGGCCGTACCAGATGTTCTGGGCCGCATCCCATAGCGCCAGCGAGGATTGGATATGCGAGATCGCCGCGTCAATGTCCGGCTTCAGGCTGGCATCGACGGAGGATGATGCAGCCATCAGGATGCTGATCGCATCACGCCCGCCGATCGTCTTGATCGTGTCGATGGCGCCGCGCTTGTCTTCGACGGAACGATCGGAGCTAAGCAGGGAAACGGCCCGCGCCTCTTCCATGCGCGCGCGAACCTGGGCGTCGGTTTCCTTGGCAAGAGCCGCTTCCAACAGCCCGAGATTTTCAGCACTCGGCGCCTTCAACACGGCATCCGCCGCGGCAAGCCGCACACCACGATCGGGGCTCAGCAGCGTCAGACCGCCGAGTGCTGCGCGCGTGACACGACGCAGCGTATTGTTGACCTTGATCTTCGTCACCGCTGCCTTCGGCGCTTCCCCGATCGCCTCACCCGTCATCGGATCGATCAGGGTCAGATTATCGCCGGCGGGCTTGGTGAGAAACACCAGGCTGTCGGCCTTGCGAACATAGAGTTCGCCGGCAGCAAGCACTTCGAGTGCAGGCACGACGCGTGCATCGCCGGTCGCAGCAATCTGCCCTATCAGCGCTTCAGCCTGCTTGAAATCGGCCTTGCCCAGCGCATCGATCAACGGCTTGGCATCGCCCTGCTGGGCAAAGGCCGAAGCCGTCAGGCTGAACAACAGGCCGATCACGGCCAACAGTCGGAAAAACATGGTCCCAAGTCCCCCTTGGAGCCTCTCTCCCTCTCGACGTCATCCTCGGACTTGACCCGAGGATCCATCACGTCTGCCAGAAACCAGCGACGCTAGAGAGAGTGAGTGTAAACAGTGGATCCTCGGGTCAAGCCCGAGGATGACGGCGGCGTGGGGCGATTGCCCGGTCTCCCTCACCCCGGAGTTGAGCCGGAGTCCAGTCGAGGCGCATCAGCGCCTCGAGAGGGATCACCCAATCACATGCCCTTGCCGCCGCACTTGCCCGACGCAACGTTGAAGTTGCCGCAGGACATTGGCTTGCGCCAGTCGGAGATCAGGTCCTTGGAGTCCGGCAGGTAATCGGACCACTCGTCGCCCACGACCTGCGCGGTCTGCTGGACGATCTGGAACTGGCCGTCCGACTGGATTTCGCCAATCAGCACCGGCTTGGTGATGTGGTGGTTCGGCATGACGGTGGCGTAACCGCCGGACAGGTTCGGCACCGAAACGCCGATGATGCTGTCCAGAACCTTGTCGGTGTCCGTGGTGCCGGCAGCCTCGACGGCCTTCACCCAGGCGTTGAAGCCGATATAGGCGGCTTCCATGGGGTCGTTGGTCACGCGCTTGTCGTTCTTGGTGAAGGCGTGCCATTCCTTGATGAACTCGGCATTGACCGGCGTATCGACGGACTGGAAGTAGTTCCAGGCGGCAAGATGGCCGACGAGAGGCGTGGTATCGAGACCGGCAAGCTCTTCTTCACCGACGGAGAAGGCAACGACCGGAATGTCTTCAGCCTTCACGCCCTGGTTCGCCAGTTCCTTGTAGAAGGGAACGTTCGCGTCACCATTGATGGTGGAGACAACCGCAGTCTTCTTGCCGGCAGAGCCGAACTTCTTGATGTCGGAGACGATCGTCTGCCAGTCGGAGTGACCGAATGGCGTGTAGTTGATCATGATGTCCTCTTCCTTGACGCCCTTCGACATCAGGTAGGCCTTCAGGATCTTGTTGGTGGTCTGCGGGTAGACATAGTCCGTACCGGCCAGAACCCAGCGCTCGACGCCTTCAGTGTTGGCAAGGTAATCGACGGCGGGGATCGCCTGCTGGTTCGGCGCAGCACCAGTGTAGAAGATGTTGCGCGAGGACTCTTCTCCCTCATACTGCACGGGGTAGAAGAGGATAGAGTTCAACTCTTCGAAAACCGGCAGAACGGATTTGCGCGAAGACGAGGTCCAGCAACCGAAGACGGCGGCAACCTTGTCCTGGCTGATCAGCTGACGCGCCTTTTCGGCAAAGAGCGGCCAATCGGAGGCCGGATCAACGACGACGGCTTCCAGCTTCTTGCCAAGAACGCCGCCCTTCTTGTTCTGCTCATCGATGAGCATCAGCATGGCGTCCTTCAGCGTCGTTTCCGAAATCGCCATCGTGCCGGAGAGCGAGTGCAGCACACCGATCTTGATCGTGTCGTCAGCGGCAAATGCGCCGTGGAATGCAGTGGTGGACATGATGGCGCCGAGCAGCGCGCCAGTGAGCATCTTGCTGAAAGTCATCGGAAGAACCCCTCTTCGTGTTGGGCCGTGAAGGCCTCAGCGGCATGTTGAACCGCTGCTGGAGGGGACTATCGGGCTCGGTGCCGCGAAACCGTATACGTCGTTTGACGTAGGTGGGGTGGCGAAATCAGCACATGGAAGTGTGAGGGCCGACGCAAGGTCAGCCGACGGAGTAAGCGAGGATGCGAGATACCTCAGTTATGGGGCTTCTCGTCCTCGGCAATGGCGTCCTGATGGTACCAGCTGTCGAAGTCCACGCGCGGAGCCTCTGCCTGGATGGACTGAACCGACGCATCCTTGCGAAAGCCTCGGTAGCCTGCACGGCCTCCGACGGGGAACTGATAGATCTTGGCACTTTCAAAATTGGGTTCGGTTCTCATGACGGCCTCTTTTCTTCCAGTCAAACACCTCAGCACCATGCTTCGTTCCGGACTATAGCTGATTGAAAGCCGAAATTCACCCCATTCGCTTAAAAAAATATCACAAAGCCTAATTTTTAATCACATCGATTGCGCGTCGGTTAATCGAATAGTCTTTATGCAGCTAATCACTCAAATTTCGCACTTTCAGGTCAAAAAACATTCAGAACGACCCCTTCGCTTACAGTTTCAGCAGAAAATCGGCCGATTTCGCTTCATAAAGCCTTCATAATTCTAAAAATTTGAGAAAAACCCTCATCGCATGTCAGGACGGAATTTTGCCGTACCAACCGGTTCGGCAGCAAGGTTGGCAGAAAAAAATGAGGCGCCGATTCGAGACACACGCGAATTGGCACGCGGCATGCATATCTATCGGCAGCCCTTGAAAGCGAGAGCGTTTTCCACCGGTAACCGGACGAAAACAATCAAGGCTTCGCATCTTAACCCATGAGAGGTTCGTAATGACTAAGTTCAAACTCGAGTACATCTGGCTGGATGGTTACAAGCCGGTAGCAAACCTGCGCGGCAAGACGCAGATCAAGGAATTCGACGAATTCCCGACACTCGAGCAGCTTCCGCTTTGGGGCTTTGACGGCTCCTCCACCATGCAGGCCGAAGGCCACAGCTCTGACTGCGTTCTGAAACCAGTCGCAATCTACCCTGACCCTGCCCGCACCAACGGCGCGCTGGTCATGTGCGAAGTCATGATGCCGGATGGCGTAACGCCGCATCCGTCCAACAGCCGCGCAACCATCCTTGACGATGAAGGCGCCTGGTTCGGCTTCGAGCAGGAATACTTCTTCTACGAAGACGGTCGTCCGCTCGGCTTCCCAGAGCAGGGCTACCCAGCTCCGCAGGGCCCATATTACACCGGCGTCGGCTACAAGAACGTCGGTTCGATCGCTCGCGAAATCGTCGAAGAGCATCTCGACCTCTGCCTCGAAGCTGGCATCAACCACGAAGGCATCAACGCCGAAGTGGCCAAGGGTCAGTGGGAATTCCAGGTTTTCGGCAAGGGCTCCAAGAGTGCCGCCGACCAGATCTGGATCGCTCGCTACCTGCTTCTTCGCCTTTGCGAAAAGTACGGCATCGACGTCGAATTCCATTGCAAGCCGCTCGGCGACACCGACTGGAACGGCTCTGGCATGCACTGCAACTTCTCCACCAAGTTCATGCGTGAAGTTGGCGGCAAGGAGTATTTCGAAGCCCTCATGGCTGCCTTCGAAAAGAACTGGAAAGAGCACATCGACGTTTACGGTCCGGACAACCACCTGCGCCTGACCGGCAAGCACGAAACCGCTCCGTGGAACAAGTTCTCCTACGGCGTTGCAGACCGTGGCGCATCGATCCGCGTTCCGCACTCCTTCGTCAACAACGGCTATCGTGGTTACCTCGAAGACCGTCGTCCGAACTCCCAGGGCTGCCCTTACCAGATCGCTTCCGTCGTGCTGAAGACGATCGCAGAAGTCCCGACCGCAAAGTCGGCTGCTGCCTAAGGTAAAATGAATGGCGTCGCTCGATCCGGGCGACGCCATTTTTCTGTCCGCCGGTAGCGGGCAACGTGGACTCAACGACCGCGGCGCGCTCGTCATCCTCGGGCTTGAGCCGAGGATCCAGGTTTCCATCCGCTGGTGGATGGTCGGGTCAAGCCCGACCATGACGCCGGAGAGAGATACGGACACCAAGCTTTAGTGGAGGCTGTGAAACACTGGCATGGCCGCACGGCAACGCATCATCCCCGTCAGACGCGAATATAACCGCTGGGTCGCGAACCAGACGCTGGAAGATTACGCGCTGCGATTTACCGCCAAGAGCGCCCGACAATTCTCCTCAAGCCGCATTTCTCACACCGCCATCGGCGCGATCTCCTTTCTGGCGCTGGAAGCCATCGGCGGCGCCATCACCCTCTCCTACGGCACGACCAACGCCTTTTTCGCCATCATTGCTGCCGCGATCGCCATGCTGCTCGTCGGCTTGCCGATCAGCCGCTACGCCATCCGCCACGGCGTCGATATCGACCTTCTGACGCGCGGTGCAAGCTTCGGCTATATCGGCTCCACCATCACATCGCTGATCTACGCCGCCTTCACCTTCATGCTCTTTGCCATCGAGGCGTCGATCATGTCCGGCGCGCTGGAACTGGCGCTCGGCATTCCGCTGTGGATCGGCTATATCATCTCGGCGGTCATGGTCATTCCGCTCGTCACCCATGGCGTGCGGCTCATCAGCAAGTTCCAGATCCTGACGCAGCCCTTCTGGATCGTTCTCAACGTCCTGCCCTTCATCTTCATCGCCCTGATGGATTGGCAGAAGTTCGATCTCTGGCTCGCCTTTTCTGGCATTCACCATGCCTCTGCCTCCCCCGGTGAAATCGCCTCCTTCAACCTCATCGAATTCGGTGCGGCCTCCGCCGTCATCCTGGCGCTGATGTCGCAGATCGGCGAACAGGTGGACTTTCTGCGCTTCCTGCCGGCCGAAGGTCAGAGCAAGTGGCGCCACAAGTTCGGCGTTTTCCTCGCCGGTGCCGGTTGGGTTCTGGTGGGCGTTCCCAAGCTTCTGGCGGGCTCCTTCCTGGTGGTGCTGACGCTATCCTCCGGCGTGCCGGTGGATCGTGCCGCCGACCCGTCGCAAATGTATCTGACCGCCTTCGGCTACATGATCCCGAACCACAATGCCGCGCTGATCCTGATGGTGGCCTTCGTCGTCGTGTCGCAGTTGAAGATCAACGTGATGAATGCCTATGCGGGCTCGCTCGCCTGGTCGAACTTCTTCTCGCGGCTCACCCACAGCCACCCGGGCCGCGTCGTCTGGCTGGTCTTCAACGTTGCGATTGCACTCCTTCTGATGGAGCTTGGTATCTATCGGCTGCTGGAAGAAACGCTGGGCATCTTCTCCATCGTCGCCATGGCGTGGCTTTGCACCATCTCCGCCGATCTCTTCATCAACAAGCCGCTCGGCCTTGCCCCACCCGGCATCGAGTTCAAGCGCGCCCATCTTTACGATATCAATCCCGTCGGCGTCGGTGCCATGGCGCTCTCCGCAACGATCGCACTCAGCGCCCATTTCGGTCTGTTCGGCACACTTGCCGCATCGCTGGCGCCCTATATCACCCTCATCGTCGCCTTCATCGCCTCACCGCTGATCGCCTGGGGCACGAAGGGAAAATTCTATCTAGCGCGCAAGCCGCGCCAGAAGTGGAAGGAGCTTTCCAGCATCACCTGCTCCATCTGCGAGCATCCTTTCGAGCCGGAAGACATGGCCTGGTGCCCCGCCTATGCCGGTCCGATCTGTTCGCTCTGCTGCTCGCTGGACAGCCGCTGCCACGATATGTGCAAGCCGAAGGCACGGTTGAATTATCAGACGGCCCAGGTGGCAAAGACCTTCCTGCCGGAACAGCTCGTTGCCAAGCTATCGACCCGGCTAGGCCGCTATGCCATCTTCTCGATACTCGCCGTTGCCGCCATTGGCGGCATTCTGGGGTTGATCGCTCATCAGGTCGGCACGGGCACGCCGGCGACGGCGGATGTCGTCAACCGCACCATCCTGATCGTCTTCTTCGTCTTTGCCGTCATTGCCGGCATCGTCTGCTGGTTCCTGGTGCTCGCCCATGACAGCCGCGTCGTGGCGGAGGAGGAATCTTCGCGTCAGAACACGCTGCTTTTGAAGGAAATCGCCGCCCACCAGAAGACCGACGCCGCCTTGCAAAACGCCAAGGAAACCGCCGAAGCCGCCAACCGCGCCAAGAGCCGCTATGTGGTGGGGCTCAGCCACGAATTGCGCACGCCGCTCAACGCCGTGCTTGGCTACGCCCAGATCCTTGAGCGCGACGAGACCATCCCCGCGCCTCGCCAGTCCGCCATCAAGGTCATCCGCCGCTCCGCCGATCACCTCTCCGGCCTGATCGACGGTCTCTTGGATATCTCCAAGATCGAGGCGGGACGCCTGCAGGTGCAATCCAACGAAATCAACATTCAGGATTTCCTCGACCAGATCATCGACATGTTCCGCCCGCAGGCGCAGGCCAAGGGGCTAACCTTCCGTCATGAACGGGCACGAGGTCTGCCGCAATATGTGCGCAGCGACGAGAAACGCCTGCGCCAGATCCTCGTCAACCTGCTCTCCAACGCCATCAAGTTCACCGACGAAGGCACTGTCAGCTTCGACGTCACCTATCGAAGCCAGGTCGCCACCTTCACCGTCACCGACACCGGGCGCGGTATTGCGCAAAAGGATCTTGCCCGTATCTACGAGCCTTTCCAGCGTGGCGAAGCCGAAATCATCAAGCCCATGCCGGGGCTCGGCCTCGGCCTCACCATCACTCAACTGCTGACCAATACGCTCGGCGGCGAGATTTCCGTCGAAAGCGAGAAGGATGTCGGCTCGACCTTCCGGGTACGGCTGATGCTCTCCTCCGTCGATCGGCCCAGCACCGCACTTGCACCGGAAAAGAAGATCGTTTCCTATGCCGGCCCACGCCGCACCATCGTCGTCGTCGATGACAATGAGGATCACCGCGACCTGATGATGGAGGTGCTGTCGCCGCTCGATTTCGTCGTGCTGACGGCGCAAAGCGGGCCAGACTGCCTGGCGCTGATCGAGGCGATGCAGCCGGACGCCTTCCTGATCGACATCTCCATGCCTGGCATGAGCGGCTGGCAATTGGTGGACAGGCTGCGCGACGCAGGCCAAACGGCGCCCATCCTCATGCTCTCGGCCAATATCGGCGATACGGCGATCATCGGCGCTGGTAAGGATGGCCATAATGACACGCTGGCAAAGCCCGTGGATATCCGCAAGCTCTGCGACCGGCTGGCCGTTCATCTCGGCCTGCAATGGGTTTATGATACCGACCTGCCCCCGGTCTCATTAGCCCAAAGTCAAGCAAAGCCCGGCGCAATACAGGCACCGGCACCGGCTCATTTACAGGATCTGATTGCACTTGGCGAAATAGGCTATATTCGTGGCATCGAAGCAAAGCTTGATAGCCTTGCGGCTGAACCTGAGAACCTCGCCTTTACCGAAGAAGCCCGCCGCTTCGTGCGCGCTTTTGACCTCGCCGGCTATGCCGATTATCTCCAGGCTTTCGACAGAAAGGACGGACACGGATGAACCGATCGTTGCAGCCCCGCGATATCGTTCTTCTGGTCGATGACAGCCCGGAAGCGCTCGGCTTTTTGACCGAGGCGCTGGAACAGTCCGGCTTCTCTGTGCTGATCGCAACCTCGGGACAGGCAGCCCTCAACATCGTCGAGCGCGTGACGCCCGATCTCGTGCTGCTTGATGCCGTCATGCCGGGCCTGGATGGCTTCGAAACCTGCCTGCGGCTGAAGGCAAACGCCGCCGTGGCGCAGGTGCCAGTGATCTTCATGACCGGGCTGACCGAAACCGAACATGTGGTGCGCGCGCTGGAATGCGGCGGCGTGGATTATCTGAGCAAGCCGATCAATATCGACGAGCTGCGCGCCAGGCTTCGGGTTCACCTCTCCAATGCGCGCTCCGCCCAAAGCGCGCGCGTCGCGCTGGATGCCGCTGGCCGTCACCTTCTGGCGGTGCGCGCCGATGGCACGATCCTCTGGTCCACGCCACAGGCAACGCGCCTCATCAACGCCGCAACCGGCAGCAATGATGGCCTCGATATCGTGTCGCGCACCATTGGCGAATGGATGGAGAAGCAGGCCTCCCGTGACACGCCGCTGGTGATCACACAGTCGGACCGGCCTTCGCTGCAATTTACGTTTCTGGGTGCCGTCGGCGCCGACGAATATCTCTTCCGCCTTACCACCACCAACGACAAATCCGGCGACGCTTTACTGCGTGACCGCTTCTCGCTGACGACGCGGGAATCGGAAGTGCTGGTCTGGATCGCCAAGGGCAAATCCAACCGCGACATCGGCGAGATTCTCGGCCTCTCGGCCCGCACGGTGAACAAGCATCTGGAACAGATCTACGTCAAACTCGGCGTCGAAAACCGCGCCTCTGCCGCAGTGAAAGCGGCAAATGTGCTGCACGATAGCTGAGATCCCAGGAGCCGTCTGTCTCCGCCGCCTGCCCGATAAGTAACACCCGATCTGCGAGCCCTCGCGCGCTCCACAGTGTCACGCTCCATTGCGCCATTGTCGCTTGATCACGACGGGGCTGCACCATCTCATCCATTAAGGCGCCGTGCGTCCTATAGGGCGCGCAAAGTACGCTCTACTTTTTTGAATTGATGCATCCTGATTTCCGAAAATCGAGGTCGATTTTCGGGCTGATGCTGTAAGGATAAACCCATGGCCAAACTCGTCATCCTCTCCGGCTGCTCCGGCGGCGGCAAATCCACGCTCCTCTCAAACCTTTCAAAACACGGGTTCGCCACGGTCGAAGAACCGGGCCGACGCGTCGTCGCACAACAGCTGAAAACGGGAGGCACGGCCCTCCCCTGGCTCGATCTCAAAGCCTTCCTTGAGCAAGCACTTGCGATGGCGGAACAGGACTACGCAGCCGCCCGCAACGCATCAGGCATCTCGATCTTTGACCGCAGCCTGATCGACGCCGCCTCCGCGCTTCGCCATCTGGGACACGACCGCTGGTATGAAGGGCTGCGTAGAGAATTTCGTTATGACAATCGGGTCTTCCTCACGCCCCCGTGGCCCGAAATCTACGCAACGGACAACGAGCGCCGCCACGGCTTCGAGGACGCCGTAGATGAGTATCAGCGGCTCTGCCGCGATTACGATGATCTGGGATATGACGTCGTCATCCTGCCGAGGATAGGCGTTGATGACCGCGTGGAATTTGTGCTGAACCTGCTTCAAGACAAATGAAAAAGACAGGCCCGCTTAAACCGATACGAAGCAAAAATCGCAAACGTCGAGGCTAAACCGCGTCGGCGCCCCTTACCGATCCCCCCCTTGAGGGGGAGATGTGCTGCAGGACACGGGGGGTAGCCACCACTCAGATCCCCCACAATGCAAAAAAGGCGGAACTCCGTCCGCCACATACAGCCACCCAACAAAGAACAGCATCGCACCTGTCCTCCCCTCCGACACCATCGGAAGGGAGACCAAGCGCTGAGATTAGCGGCAAACGCGCGTCTTGCGGACGATGATCTCACCGTGGCGGCGGATGCGTTCCTTCTTGACGAAGCAATCGCGCGGGGCATGGCGGTAGTGGCGCGGGCGGTATTCTTCACGGACCGGCTCCCGCATGACGCGCTGCGACGTCGTTACGGTGACGGTTTCAGCGAAGGATGGTGCGGTGACCGAGAAGAACGACGCGGCGGCGAGCACTGCGGAAACAACAAGCTTTTTCATTCATGAACTCCTGAATTGAGGCTGCGGGAAACGTGGCGCGTCGCAGCCGGTTCCGCCCGTCATCACATTTATCTAATTTATTGTGATCGAACATGCTCGAAGGGGAGTCTCACTCAGTCCTCTCTTCGCCGGGAACGACAGCAGGATGCTTGATAGAAGACTGAGCTTGCCGCCGGATGCCGATACTACCGGGAGCCAAAGAACGGAAAAAGCCCGGCATCGCTGCCGGGCTCCATCAATCTCAAATCCAGAAAGCAGATTACATGCCCTGCTGGAAGTAGCTGTACTTGCCGTCCGGGCCCTTCTTCCACTCGTACATGACGTAGCCAGGAAGCTTCGGGTCGCCCTTTTCGTCGAAGGAGATATCGCCGAGAACGGTCTTGAAGGTGCCCTTTTTCAGCGCTGCAGCAACGGCTTCAGCGTCGAGAGAACCGGCAGCCTTTGCACCTTCGGCAATCACCTGAACGGCGGCGTAGGAGTAGAGCGTGTAAGCTTCAGGATTGAAGCCTGCAGCCTTGAACTTCGCAACCAGGTCCTTGTTGTCCGGACGCAGGGTCGGATCAGGACCGAAGGTGTTCAGCGTGCCTTCAACGGCGTCGCCAGCAATCGAAGCCAGTTCGTTCGAAACGATACCGTCACCGGAAACGAGCGTGGCCTTGAGGCCCTGGTCCTTTGCCTGACGGATGATCAGGCCGGCTTCGGTGTGGAGGCCGCCCCAGTAAACAACGGAAACGCCAGCTTCCTTCATCTTGGCGATGAGGGCGGAGAAGTCCTTGTCGCCGACATTGACGCCTTCATAGATGACTTCCTTCACGCCAGCGGCGTTGGCAGCCTTCTTGGTCTCATCGGCAAGGCCCTGACCATAAGGGGTCTTGTCATGAATGATGGCGACCTTGGCATCCTTGAAGTGGTCCGCGAGGTACTTGCCCGCGATGCCGCCCTGCTGGTCGTCACGGCCGCAGGTACGGAAGGTGTTCCACAGGCCGCGCTCGGTGAAGACCGGGTTGGTCGCAGCAGGCGTGACCTCGAGAATGCCGTTTTCAGCATAAACCTCAGATGCCGGAATGGAAACGCCGGAGTTGAAGTGGCCGACGACGAACTTCACGCCATCGGCTGCGAACTTGTTGGCAACCGAGATGCCCTGTTTGGGGTCGGACACGTCGTCGCCGAGAACGATCTTGATCTTCTCGCCGTTGATACCGCCAGCAGCATTGATGTCCGCTGCGGCCTGCTCTGCACCCTTCTGGAGCTGAGCGCCGAAAGCAGCGTTAGGGCCAGTCAACGGACCACCGACGCCGATCAGGACATCGGCCCATGCCGAACCGCTGAACGCGACCATTGCGGTCAGCGCAACTGCGGAAAGAAGAGACTTCTTCATTATATTACTCCCAGTTCCTTTGATTGGGTTGGTTTTCTCGACCTGTCCAGCACCCAAATTAACTGTCCAGGCTGTTCCTCTCAGGAGGGAATTCTGATTTCAGAAAAACCCGTCTGTCAATGTTTCTTCTTATAGGAAAATGCCGATGTCCGGTCGTAGAGCCAGTAGTAGTTATCGACCATCTGGCTGGTCCGACGGATGCGGAAGCCGGCCGTTGCGAAGGCCAGGAGAACCGCGACATCGATCAGGTAGTAGAAGCCGTTCAACAACGGACCGGCAAAGAGCGCGTAATGCAAAAAGCGCATGACGCAGCCCAGAAGCAGAGCGTAAATCACCACCTGCGGATATTGACCCCAGCCATCGGCAACGGACTTGCCTGTACGCCAGGCAGTCCAGAAGCCGAGAAGAACGACGAGGCCACGCAAGATATAGCGAACGCCACTATCGGTTTCGAAAAAAAGGCCCTGCATCTTTTCCCCAATCAGCACCGCCGCCACGAGAAGCAAACGATCCTGTTTTCTGTTTCGCTTGACCGTTTTCCGGCAAGCTTTATTGTTTGTTTTTGATCCGCCAAACCGGCTATGCAGTCTGACAGGCTCTCAGCAGATTTGCGCCCAACGCCTTCGAAAGCAAGCATTTTTTCATGGGCAGCGGCACAAAATCATAAAAACTTTTGCGCCTTGTCAAAGGACGGGGATCGACGACCCCCGCACCCTCTCATCGTCAGTGGCGTCCGCCTTCGAGATAGGCTGCACGCACTTCCGGATTGGCGAGAAGCTCCTTGCCAGAACCGCTCATCGTCACCTTGCCATTGACCATCACATAGGCGCGGTCGGAAAGCTTCAGGGCCGCGAAAGCGTTCTGCTCCACGAGGAAGACAGTCAGCCCCTCTTCCTGGTTGAGCTTCTTGATCGCCTCGAAAATGCCTTTGACGATCAAAGGAGCCAGGCCGAGAGACGGCTCGTCGAGGAGCAGAAGCTTCGGACGCGACATCAGCGCGCGACCGATGGAGAGCATCTGCTGCTCGCCGCCCGAAAGCGTGCCGCCACGCTGGCTCTGGCGCTCCTTCAAGCGCGGGAACATGGTGAAGACCTTCTCGACATCTTCCTTGAAGTATTTGAGGTTGTCGAGATTGGCGCCCATCTGCAGATTTTCCAGCACCGACATGCGCGGGAAAATTCGGCGGCCTTCAGGCGACTGGGCGATGCGCTTGCGGGCAATCATATGCGTCGGCAGGCGGGTGATATCCTCGCCGTCGAAAATGACTTCGCCACTGCGTGCCTGCGGCGCGCCGCAGATCGTCATCATCAGGGTCGACTTGCCGGCACCGTTGGCGCCGATCAAGGAGACGATCTCACCCTTTTTCACTTCCACATCCACGCCAGCAAGAGCGCGAATATTGCCGTAATAGGTTTCAACGCCTTGAATTTTCAGGAGAGTGTCAGACATCAGACTGCTCTCCCGTCAAGTTCTTCTGCAATCACTTCTTCCACTTCATCGTCCTCGACACCAAGATAGGCGGCAATGACCTTGGGATCGTTCTTCACATGATCGGGCGTACCGTCAGAAATCTTCTGCCCATATTCGAGGACCACGACGTGGTCGGAGATTTCCATGACGACCGACATGTCATGTTCGATCAGAAGCAGCGAGGTTCCCTCGTCGCGAATGCCGCGCAGGAGGGCGTTGAGCGCAAGCGACTCCTTCGGGTTGAGACCGGCGGCCGGTTCGTCTAGGCACAGAAGCTCAGGCTCGGTGCACATGGCGCGCGCAATTTCCAGACGGCGCTGCGCGCCGTAGGACAGATCGCCCGCCGGATCGTCGGCACGATCAATGAGATCGGCCTTCTCCAGCCAGTATTTGGCCTTTTCGACCGATGCTTCGGCCGCATGCGTATAGGCCGGAAGCCCGAGCAGGCCGAGGATGGTGTAGCCGGAGGCCTTCATCAGCCTGTTGTGTTGCGCAACCAGCAGGTTTTCCAGAACCGTGAGGCCTGAAAACAGGCGGATATTCTGGAAGGTACGGGCAACCTTGGCCTTCTTGGTCACTTCGAAGTCCGGCAGACGCTCGAGCAGATGCTCCTCGCCATTGCTACGCACCATGGTGATCATGCCCATCGTCGGCTTGTAGAAGCCGGTGATGCAGTTGAACACGGTGGTCTTGCCGGCCCCGTTCGGACCGATCAGCGCGGTGATATCGCCGCGCTTCACATCGAAGGAAAGGTCGTTGATCGCCATCAACCCGCCAAAGCGCATCGACAGATGTTCGACCTTCAGGATGGTATTCTTGTTCATCGCAGTGTTTCCGGAAGCCATCAGCCGTGACCTTCCTTGGTGAAGCTGCCGGAGACAGACTTGCGTTTCTTCAGGAAGGCCGTGGGTTCACGCGAGCCGACGAAGCCGCGGGGCTTGAACAGCATGACGATAACCATGGCAAGGCCGAAGAGCAGCATGCGGTAAAGCTCTGGCGTGAAGTCCGGACCGAAGACGTGCTTGAGGAATTCCATCTCACGCAGCAGTTCCGTACCGCCAACCATGACGACGGCAGCAATCGCAATACCGGTCAGCGAGCCCATGCCACCGAGAACGACGATGGCGAGGATGACGGCCGATTCAAGGAAGACAAAGCTTTCCGGAGAGACGAAGCCCTGACGTGCGGCAAAGAAGGACCCCGCAAAGCCACCAAACATCGCACCTGTTGCAAAGGCGGTGAGCTTGGTCTTGACCGTATCGATGCCGAGCGAACGGCAGGCGATCTCATCTTCACGCAGCGCTTCCCAGGCACGACCGATCGGCATGCGGCGCAGCTTGATGGTGACATAGGCCGTCAGCATGCACAGAAGCAGGATCACGTAGAAGAGGAAGATCTTGTAGTAACCCGACGACATCGGCAGGCCGAAAGCCTTGGCGAAGTTGTTCGGCGCACCAACATCGAAAGACCAGATACCAAAGACCGAAGCCTTGGCAATTCCGGAAATACCGAATGTGCCTCGGGTCACATCCGTCCAGTTCAACAGCACAAGCCGGATGATCTCACCAAAGGCAAGTGTCACGATGGCGAGATAGTCGCCGCGCAGACGCAGCACCGGGAAGCCGAGAATGATTCCCCAGAAGGCGGCTAGAATCCCGGCAAGCGGCAGAAGCACCCAGAAGGACAGGCCGAAATAGCTGGACAACAGCGCGTAGGAATAGGCGCCGACGGCATAGAAGGCGACATAACCGAGATCGAGCAGACCCGCCAGACCGACGACGATGTTCAGACCCCAGGCGAGCATCACATAGATGAGGATCTGGATACCAAAATTGTCGACGAAGATCAGCGAGCCCTGAGCGCCTCGGAAATAGACGGCAACCATCGGATAGAGCAGCAGGAACACCAGCGCGATTTTCAGGAAATGCTTGTGGAAAAAGTTCTTTTCCTCAGAAATTTCCAGAATGCCAGCCTTGGATTTGGCAAGCTTGCGGCGGTCGAGATGCGGCTCGATGACACCGACCACGACGAAGCGACCGATGGCGGCAATGGCGACAAAGATCGCCAGGAGACCCCAGCGCGTGCCCCAGACCAGCTGGTTGTTGATATCCTGATAGGTGACGATGCCCACATAAAGCAGGAACATGCCGAGCGAAACGAAGCCAGCAATAATGGCTTCCTTCACCGCTCTTGCCATGACGTCCTGCTCGGCGGTGTTGTCAGAAGGAATGTTTGCCATGTGCTTAAACCTTCTCGACTTCCGGACGGCCCAGAATGCCAGTCGGTTTGAATATCAGCACGAAAGCCAGGATACCGAAGGCGGCCACGTCCTTGTAGGCGATGGAGAAATAGGCCGACCAGAGCGACTCGATAAGCCCGATCAGAAGACCGCCGAGAACAGCACCCGGAAGCGAGCCGATACCGCCCAGAACCGCAGCCGTGAAAGCCTTGACGCCTGGGATGAAGCCGTCATTGAACGAGGCCACGCCGTAATACATCAGATACATCGTACCGGCGACGGCGGCGAGCGCTGCACCCATGACGAAGGTCACCGAAATCGTCCGGTCGACATCGACGCCAAGCAGCGCCGCCATCTTGCGATCCTGCTCGGTGGCGCGCTGCGCACGGCCAAGCGGCGTCTTGTTGACGATGTACCAGAAGGCAAACAGCAGCACCGAGGTGATGGCCACGATGAGAAGCTGCTTCAGCGAAATGGTGATTGCGCCGAAATGATACGTCTCGGTGACCATGGGCGGGATCGGCTTGTTGCGCGGACCCTGCGTCACCTGAATGAAGTTCGACAGCACGATCGACATGCCGATTGCCGTGATCAGCGGCGCAAGGCGGAACGAGCCGCGCAGCGGACGATAGGCGACGCGCTCGATTGCCCAGTTCCACAGGCCCGTCACCAGCATGGCAACGACCATCATCACCAACAGAAGAATGGCGACCGGAATGCCTGCGATGAAGGATGTGAGAATGAGAAAGACGATCAGCGCGGCAAAGCCGCCAAGCATGAAAATATCGCCGTGCGCGAAGTTGATCATGCCGATGATACCGTAGACCATCGTGTAGCCAATAGCGATGAGGCCGTAGATCGATCCAAGAGTCAGCCCGTTGATGAGCTGCTGGATAAAATACTCCATATTTTTCCCCCGGGCACGTCCTCAAGTTGGAACGCACCTCGTTTATGTTGCTTCCTGAGGGCTCTCATTGCTGTTTTGGTCCCTCTTGACCCAAACCCATATCGCGTTCGTTAAAAATGTGAAGCTAAAAAGGTGGAAATATGCACAAAATTTAATGTTGACCCACCGATTGCTGCAATCGGCATCAAAAAGATGATGAAAGCGGCAACAATGCCCGAAATTTTAAGCGCCGAAGACAACCACTTTGTTCATAAATAGATATATTTGACCATCGCTCTCTTCAGGCGTAACCAACCTTCACCGGATCGCTTCTCGTGATGACAGAAAGCCTTGCAGCAGAAGGGCTGTGGGCTTGCGGGTTCTGAAGGAATGGAAATGCTGGAAAGTCTGATCGCCGCGGCTTTGAGCGCTGGTAGGGAAATCATGGCGGTTCATGCCGCAGGTCCGCAGGTCACCTACAAGAATGACTGTTCTCCCGTGACAGAGGCAGATCAACGCGCCGAAGACATCATCCTCTCCTCTCTTGCGCGCCACTATCCCGACATCCCCGTCGTCGCCGAAGAAGCCGCCGCCAGCGGCCATATACCAGAGATCAAAAGCGACTTTTTCCTCGTCGATCCCCTGGACGGAACCAAGGAATTCATTTCCGACAAGCAGGATTTTACCGTCAACATTGCGCTGATCCGCGACGGCACGCCTGTGCTCGGCGTCGTCTATGCGCCAGCCCTTGGCGTGGCATGGACCGGCGAAAAGGAAACGGCGCGCAAGCTCTTCATCTCAGGTGAATTCGAGCGGGTGTCGAACCACTCCATTCGCTGCCGTGCCAAACCGCCCATGCCGGTTGCCGTGATCAGTCGCTCCCATTGCACGCCCAAGACCGAAGCCTTCGTTGCCGAAAACGGCCTGATCGACAGTATCTCTATTGGCTCGTCGCTGAAATTCTGCATGCTGGCGGAAGGAGCGGCCGACGTCTACCCGCGCTTCAGCCGCACCATGATGTGGGACACCGCCGCAGGCGACGCGGTTCTCAGGGCTGCCGGTGGCATCACGCTCGATATGGCGGGCCTGCCGCTGCGCTACGAAATCGACCAGAGCAATGACGACATGCTGGCCAACCCCGACTTCATCGCCTGGGGCGCTCCCCCGCGATAACGGCTTCCCTATTGCCGCAGGAATCTCTCCTGACCGAGCGACCCGGCGCTCCAAAGATGCAATCCAATGCCATGCGAAGAGCTGGGTGCTGGCCTGCAACGTAACCCGTAGAAGCCGCAGCCGCCCATCCGCGCGACCCTTGCAACCTCTCCCAGATTCCGTTTCTGACGAAAAAATTTTTGACAATTCCGTGAGCGGTAAAGCGCTCATTTTGCGCTTATGTGCCGCGAAGCACGAACAAACGCAGCGAAATCATTCAAATTGTTAATAAATTATCTCTGCACGCTTAGGTATTTTTTAAAGGTACGCCCCTAAAGTGCCCAGCATATGGTCTTGAGTTTGTGTAGAGTGTCCAATGACCGAAATGATACGCCCGCGAGTTAAATATGTCATCGGTCCCGATGGCAGCCCCTTGACGATTGCCGATCTGCCACCAGCCGACACCCGTCGCTGGGTTATCCGCCGAAAGGCCGAAGTCGTCGCCGCCGTGCGCGGGGGTCTTCTCAGCCTGGAGGAAGCCTGTGAGCGCTATACGCTGACAGTGGAAGAATTCCTGTCCTGGCAGTCGTCGATTGCAGATCATGGCCTCGCCGGCCTGCGCACCACGCGCATTCAGCAATACCGCCACTAAGAGTTTAGGCTTGGGCGCATGGGTTGCGTCCAGCCTTGCCAGATACGGCGTCACCCCATCCCGCTCATCCGGGACGGCGTGGCGCTTTTTTGTTTTCGGACTTCACACTGTCTTAATGGCAAGTGGTTGGGATTTCTCCCCTGCCCCTCGATCTGATCGGTCAGTAACCCATAAAAAATCCGCCCGGCTTTCGCCAGGCGGACTGTCATCTACAAAAATGACACAGCGTCATTGAAAGCAGCCTCCTGATCAGCTGGCCGCCGTCAATGACGTCAGGATCAAAGCACCTGCGTTAACGCAAAAGCGTCAAGCGCGGGCGCGCACCGCCGTATCGCGGTTTTCCAGTGCTGCGGCCTTGTCATACTCGGCCTGCACTTCTTCCAGAGAGGCTTCCGCGGCTTCCTGCTGCATCTTCAACTCGCGAATGGAGACCTGAAGGTTGTCGGCACGTTGGCGCGCAGCTTTGGCAAACGTCGGATAGGCGAAGTGGCTGGGATCGGTGATCCCGGACTTTCTTTCTTCCAGCGAGATCTGATGGACCAACTCCTTGGCCATCCGTTCGAATTCGGACATCATCGACTGCAGCTGCTGCAACTGACGACGTTTTTCGTTGACCTGAAATTCCTTCAGGCGAACTAGGCTGTCACGCGACTTCATACTCAATACTCCGTGGATAGCGAGACCCCGGTTCAAACAGGAACCAACCCGCCACTCCGGCTGTGCCGGAATGATTCTCAAAAGTTACCCGCCATTAATAAAAAAACTGCGCTGTTAACTTTTCATTTACGGGCATCGTTAATGATAAGGGAGATCATTTAAAGGTCGGTAAATGCCAAGCCCAAAAAACCACTGGGCACGACAATGCAAGAGTCGATTGAATCACTTAGGGGGTTTTCCTCATCTATTGGTTCATGTTTGGCGATGAGGGATTCACGTTGAAAAACAGCAGAGTGCCCGAATTATTTAATAAATTCTGCATACCTTGCCAAAGGAGAGAAGAATTTGTTAACCATTTGGTGGCAGCCTGCAAATCAGGCAACGTCTGGATCCGCATCGCGCAAAGGCATTGATTTACCAACCGCGGGCGGCAAAGGGGATAATTATGCGGGTTCTACTTATTGAAGACGACAGCGCAACGGCTCAGAGCATTGAGCTGATGTTGAAGTCAGAAAGTTTCAACGTCTATACGACCGACCTCGGTGAGGAAGGCGTGGACCTTGGAAAGCTCTACGATTACGATATTATCCTTCTCGATCTCAACCTCCCGGATATGTCCGGTTACGAGGTCTTGAGAACGCTCCGTCTCTCGAAGGTCAAGACCCCGATTCTCATTCTGTCGGGCATGGCTGGTATCGAAGACAAGGTGCGCGGTCTCGGCTTCGGCGCCGACGATTACATGACCAAGCCATTCCACAAGGACGAGCTGGTTGCCCGCATTCACGCCATCGTGCGCCGCTCCAAGGGTCACGCCCAGTCGGTCATCGCCACCGGCGAACTGATCGTTAACCTGGATGCCAAGACTGTTGAAGTCGGCGGCCAGCGCGTTCACCTGACGGGCAAGGAATACCAGATGCTGGAGCTTCTGTCGCTCCGCAAGGGTACCACGCTCACCAAGGAAATGTTCCTCAACCACCTTTACGGCGGCATGGACGAGCCTGAACTGAAGATCATCGACGTGTTCATCTGCAAGCTGCGCAAGAAGCTCGCAAACGCAGCAGGCGGCGCGAACTACATCGAAACCGTCTGGGGCCGCGGCTACGTGCTACGCGAGCCGGACAGCAACACCGAATATCTCGAGACCGCCTGATTATCTCCTGAACATGCCTCCCAAGCATGATTGTCATGACAAACCCGCCGCGCAAACGGCGGGTTTTGTTTTTTGCGACACCGCGAGACAATGGGAAAGAGCGTACCATGGCGATTCGCAAAGCCTCAATAGACGACGCTTCCAGCCTTGCGGCACTCTCCATCGAAGTCTGGATCGGCACCTATCTCAGGAACGGCGTGTCGAAATTCTTTGCCGATTACGCCCTTTCGACCTTCACCACGCAGATATTCGAAGCCTTCATCGATGATGAAAACGAGATCGTTCTCGTCTCCGACAATAGCGACGGCATAGACGGCTTCGTGCGCGTCACGCTCGAAAGCCCCGCCCCTATCGAGAACGGCCCAGAAACAGAAGTCGCAACGCTCTATGTTCAGCCGCGACACAAGGGAAAAGGCATCGGCAGACGGCTTCTCGATGAAGTTTTCAGGCTCTGCGTCGAACGGAAATGTGACGGCGTGTGGCTCGCGGTCAACAGCGAGAATCAAGACGCCATCGCCTTCTATGAACGTCTCGGTTTTACGCGCGACGGCCAGACTACGTTCCGGATCGGCGAGCAATTTTATGCCAACGAGGTGATGGTGAAGCGTCTTTAACGACCCGAAAAAGCGGCTCGCAATGTCAGTGATGGGGGCAACAGCTTTGAAGCTACCCCCACATTTCACTCGGCACAAAAACGGGCCACCTCACGGCAGCCCACATCTGAATCAGGCCGCTTCGGCAGCCTCGGCCATGGAGGCTGTGAAGACCACACGGTCCTCATGAATCTTGTACTCGATCTTCATGCCGGCTTCTTCCGCCAGCAGCAGCGTGTAGTAAGGCTGAACGGAATGGGCGTCGATCGCCTCTTCTTCCGTGCCTTCGGCAAGCGCTGCAAACTTGGCGGGCACGCGCATCATGCGGCCCTTGACGGTGATTTCGAAGCGGGCATCGCCTTCGGGGTTTTCCAGGACGATATCCGCATTGCCGCCGCGCGGGATCGCGCCATAGGCAACGAGGAAGAGGTTCAGCAGCAGCTTGACGCGGTTCTTGGCGACGATGGCGCGCGGACCGGACCAGGTGACTTCCACCTTCTTTTCCGCAGCGGCAAAATCCTTGGCGGCCTTTTCCGCTTCGCCCGTGTCGATCGACGCGCCGGCCGAGCCGGAAGCACCGAAGGCAAGACGTGCAAACTTCAGCCTTACGGAGGCATTCAGCGCCGAGGTGCGGATCAGGTCCAGCGCATCGGCATCGGTGCCGCCTTCGTCGAGGAGTTCAAGACCATTATTGATGGCTCCGACCGGCGAAATGACGTCGTGGCAGACGCGGCTGCACAGAAGTGCCGCCAGATCCGGGCCGGAGAGCGAGATATTGAATTTTGATGTCATAGATTTTCTCCTGCGCGGATGGAGCGCGGACCCTATAAAAATTGCTTCAGCATTGGCCCGGAAATCGGAACCGATTTTCGCAAAAGCACGACGCGTCACTTCAAACTGTTGGAGCGCCCCACGGGCGTCCGAAAGGACGCGAGGCGCTCTCATGAGCTTTTCCTTGTTAAATACAATATGTCCTGTCGAAAACGTGCTTCGCCGGACCGATTCCATTTAGCAAGGAAACGCTCTAAGCCATAATGACACCATATTTGGTAAACCGATTGTTAATATCATGGTCTCAAAATGCCAAATGTCTTAACACGGCAATGGTAACAAACAGACGGACGGAACTGACGATGCGACTTAACCAACTCCGCACCATCGCACGCCTCGGACTGGTAAAGATTTTCGTGATGCTCGCGAGCCTGTCTTTGTCGGCTGCGCAGGCATCGGCACAAAGCAGCGATCAATACACAATCCAGGAAATTGTCGATGCCGGTCACGGCTTCTTCGGCGAGACGACGGGCGGCCTTGCGAAGGTCGTGGAACGCGCATTCCAGCAATATGGTCTGCCGAATGGCTACATTCTGGGCCAGGAAGGCTCCGGCGCCTTTGTTGCAGGCCTCACCTATGGCGAAGGTACGCTCTATACGAAGAATGCCGGTCAGCATCCTGTCTTCTGGCAGGGCCCATCGCTCGGTCTCGATTACGGCGGCCAGGGCACACGCGCCATGATGCTCGTCTACAACCTTCCTTCCGTCAACGCGCTCTATCGTCGTTATGGCGGCGTCAGCGGCTCGGCCTTCATCGTCGCCGGCGTTGGCATGACGGTTTTGAAGAACAGCGACGTCACCATCGCCCCGATCCGTACCGGCATCGGCGCGCGTCTTGGCATCAATGTCGGCTATCTGAAGCTCACCCCGCAGCCGACCTGGAATCCTTTCTGATTCGTCAGCCGCTCACTTTTGCAGTAAAGTCCTCTAACGCGACTACAGCATCGGCCCGAAAATCGGAATCGATTTTCGGAAAGCACGATGCGTAGCTTCAAAAAGGTAGAGCGTCCTTTGTGCGTCCAATAGGACACACGGCGCTTTAGCGTGTAAGGCGATGACCGCCTGGCGCAAGATTGCCATGACAGTCTTCGCCGCGACGATGAAATGAGCTGCCATTCTGGGTCATCGACCCATGGCGCTTCCTGTGGAGACGACCACGCGTGATTGAGTACGCCCTTATTTTCGGCCTTGGTTTCCTCTGCGCAATTTTGCTGGTTTCATTGATTGCCCCTGCGATCCACCGGCGCATCGTTTCCTATACCGAAAAGCGACTGCGTGCGACGATGCCGATGAGCCCGCAGGAGGTGCGTGCGCAAAAGGACATGGCGCGTGCGCTGTATGCCGCGGAAAATGCCCGTACCCGTCAGGAACTGGATTCCGAGCGGGAAAAGGCTCTGGCATTGAAGTTCAAAAATGAAGCGGCCCAGGGCGATGCCGGACGGCTTCTCGCCGAAACCCGCGAGCTGAAACTGCAGCTCGAGCAGATGACGCTGGAGGCGGGCGACCTGCGCGCCAAGGCCCGCCGTCACGAGGACGCCGTCGCTCGGCTCACGACCAAGCTCAACGACGCCGAAGAAACGGCGATCGCCCGCACCCAGGAAATCTCCAATCTCACCAAGCGCGTCAGCGCCATTTCCCGTGAGCTGGACGATCTCAAGATCGCGCTGTCGGCCCGCGATCTGGAAGTTGAGCAGGGCAAGAGCAAGGCAACCTCCTGGCGCAAGGAGCGTGAGGACATCACCCGCCAGCTGGAAGACGCTGCCGCAAAAGCGCGCGAGACCGCCCAGCATATGAACCGCGAAAGTCGCAAGATTGCGCGGCTTGAAGATCAGCTTGCCAAGGAAATGGCACGCAATGCCGATAGCGAAATGCTGCTGGAGCGTCGCGCCCAGGAAATCGCCCGCCTGAAAGAGCGCATGAGCGGCAACGAGGGCAGCAAGGATGCGCTGAGCACCGCCCCTCGTCCGCTCATCCAGTCTGAAACCTCTGTGGAAACGCCAGAACGACTTTCGCGTGAAATCGAGGATATCCGCAATCAGGGCACGGCGCTGACGGAGCGGCTGTTGAACATCAAGGGCGACACCCATGATGACGCGATCCGCAACGAGATCAGCCAGATTGCTGCACGCATGATCGCGCTCACTGCCGCGCAAGAAGGTGAGACTTCTCCCATCCCCGCTCTCATCGCCAATGCCGAAAGCGCAGGTAACCGCCAAAGCCTGGCAAACCGCGCCCGCGAGCTGATGGCGCGCCGCGCCGGGTCATCCTAAGAAGGATGCTCACGCCGTAGCAAGGGTGAGCGCCATCATCGGCGCTCTCGGAAGTGATGTAGCCTCGGCCACGCGCAACGATACACGTGGCGAAGGATCAGCGGACGCATCCGTTCGGCGCGAATATTGCCACAGCCGCGGCGACCAGCTCGGCATTCCCGCTGGCCAGAGTCCCATCTGGCTTTGACAGGCCGTCTTCCAATCCGACCCGGGTCGACCAGCGCCGCTCTCGCGCGCGTCGCACGAAATGCCAGACGGTCGCATCGAAGCCGTGCAGCAGGATCGGCCTGGACAGCCCGGCCTCGGCCAGCACCTGCGCGATGCCATCGGCGATCTCGTCGGCTTTGTTGACATCCTGTTCTTCAATTTCGATCAGCACCCGGAACAGGGGCGGACAATCCGGCAATGCGATGAGCCGCTTCGCGTCGGCGATCGTCGCCAGACCCGCTTCGATGCCGACCCCGATCCTGTCGAGAAGCGCCATCACCGCGGGAGCATCCGGTTCGGAGAGATTGACCGACGCATAATCGGGCCGCTCACGCCAGGCCGCGATGCGCGCCCGCATGGTTGCTGCATCTGCTTCGATCCATGCGCCCGTGGAAACGCCGATCAGCGTGCCTGGGCAGGCGCGGCGCATGGCGCAGATCGTGTCATCGACGGCCGCAAGGCTTTCCCGGCCTGCATCATCGCGAGGGTGGATGTGCAGTTCGGCCGCACCCGCCTCGATCGAGGCAACACCATCGCGGACCATGCCATCGATCGTCAGGGGGCAAATTCGGATGATAACCGGCGGGACGGGCTCCGTTGATGCAGGCTTGGACAATCATGTGAGCTTCCTGTCGCTTTTGTTGTGGCGGACGTGGCTTCCCAGATTTTGCCGACAGCATCGGCCCAAAAATCGGAATCGATTTTCGGAATGCGCGATGCCTGGATTAAAGACGATAGAGCATCCCTTATGCGTCCAATAGGAGGCACGGCACTCTAGCCGCCATTGTCCTCCGGTTTCGACGACGGCGCGGAGGACCGGCATACGGCAATGACCGTCTCGCGCAGCCAGCGATGCGCAGGATCGGCTTCCATGCGGGGATGCCAAAGCGCCACGACGGCGATCTCAGGCGTTTCCACCGGTAGCGGAAAGCTCACCAACTGATCTTCGAACCGTGCGTCGGACAGGCAGGATTGCGTGACCAGCGCGACGAGATCGGACTGGCGCGCAATCCGCAAGGCATCGGGGAAGCCCGGCACCACGGCCACGATCTCGCGGCTAAGGCCGAGCGTCTCAAGAGCGTCATCGACCGGCCCGGTGAATTGCCCGCGCCGGGACACGACGACATGCCGGGCGGCGGCATACCGCTCAGGCGTCACCGGTGCTGAGAGCAGCGGATGCCCCTGTCGGACAACGCCGACAAAGCGGTCGCGAAAGAGAAGATGCGTTCGAACCTCGGGCGCAAAGTCACCCAGCACTCCGATTTCCAGGTCGATCGTTCCGTCCCGGAGCGGTCCCGCCTCTTTAACCGGCTTCGGCGCAAAGCGCAGGCGCGCATGGGGAGCGGTCGCAACCACCGCGGCGACCAGGGGAGCGGAAAACAGGGCGATGAAACCTTCATTGGCCCGGATCGTGAAGGTCCGCTCCAGAGCGGCCAGATCGAGGGTACCGTCCTGCGGGCTGAGAACGGCGCGCACATCGCGCGCCAGCACATGAACGCGCTCACGCAGCGCGATGGCGCGTGGCGTTGGCACCAGCCCACGACCTGCCCTCACGAGCAGAGGATCGCCGGTCGCGGCACGCAATCGGGCAAGCGTCCGGCTCATGGCGGATGAACTGAGGCCCAGCCGCCGCGCGGCCGCCGTTACACCGCCTTCAGTCAGAAGCGCATCCAGTGCCGTCAAAAGATTGAGGTCGATGGTGTCCATCGAAACACTCTATCCGATACCCGACAGATGCATAGCGTCTCATGCAATAATAGTTTGCATCCTGTGCGTCTGGCGCACTTCACCTGCGAGGAGGATGATGGCGTCCGACATCAAAAGGAAAGGCGAGATCTTGACCTCGAACCATGCAAACAAAACCAACAGAACCAGTCTCATCGTCGGCGCATCGCGCGGACTTGGCCATGCCATGGCGGCAGAATTTTTGGGACGCGGCTGGAATGTGATCGGAACGGTGCGCGGACTTGATCGAAGCCAGCTGCACGACCTTGCCGACGCACATCGAGGCCGTGTCAAAATCGAACAGCTCGACGTCACAGAGCCGGAGCAGATCGCCGCGTTGCGTGATCGGCTGGCGGAGAAACAGATCGACATCCTGTTCGTGAACGCTGGTACGGCGAACACCAATCAGGATGAGACGATTGCGGAGGTATCCACCGATGAGTTCATCCGCGTGATGGTCACGAATGCGCTTAGCCCCATGCGGGTGGTTGAAGGCTTGCAGGATTGCGTGACGCCGGCTGGTCTGATCGGCGTCATGTCGTCCGGGCAAGGCAGCATTTCCAACAACACGAATGGCGGTCATGAGGTCTATCGCGGCTCCAAGGCTGCGCTGAACCAATATATGCGCAGCTATGCGGCTCGCCATGCCCACGATTCTCGCGCCCTGGCGCTGATGGCGCCAGGCTGGATCCGCACCGGACTTGGCGGCCCCAACGCGCCCTTCGGCATGGAAGAAACCATACCGCAGATCGTTACCACGCTTCTCGCGCAGCAGGGAAAGCCAGGTCTTCGCTATCTTGACCGGGAAGGACGTGAGGTTCCCTGGTGAGGATCGCCGAAAAAAATGCGATGAGCGGCATTAAAAATAAAGACCGATAAAATTGTACCGATCGATTTAAACGCCCCGAAAATTTTGCCTCGTAATGTCGTCTTCAACAGAGGCCGGACAACAAAAGAAAAACCGGCCCGGTAACCGAAGCGCAAAAGAAACCGGCGGGCAAGCCGGCCACGAAACGGGGTTAGACATGTTGAAGAAGCTTTTCGCAGCCGCACTGTGCGGCATCGTTATCGCATCCATCGCAAGCCACGCAGACGCGGCAGGCCCCGGCGGTCTCGCCAGAAGCTTTGCCAAGATCGAGCGCAACCTCATTGCATCCGCCCCATCGATCACACAGGGCGAGCAAGTGGACATCGAGCGCAAGGCCGCGATCGCCTCGCTCGACTTCTACTTCCAGCGCTTCGACCAGTTCGAAAAGCTGCGCTGAACCGAATATCAAAGAGATTCATGACCGACTGCCGCCCGTCGTTGCGCCCTTGTGGCCTACACGACAGGCGGCTTTTTTCGTTCCGCCACCGCAATGCCGCCAAGTGCGAGCAGAAGGGCGATGATCTGATAGAGATGCAGCGTCTCGCCGATGATCATCACCGATAGAAAGGTGCCGAAAACCGGAATGAGGTTGATGAAGAGCCCGGCGCGGTTCGGACCGATCTCTTCCACGCCCTTGATGAAAGAGATTTGCGCGACGAGCGACGGGAAGAGTGCGGTATAAAGAACGATCGCCCAACCCTTCGCTTCGGGCCAGATCGCCTGATCGCTCAAGACTTCCCATCCCATGAGCGGTATCGAGGTCAGAAGAGCGGCCGTCGCTGGAATGGCCATCAGCGTGCGCCAGTCCACCGCCGGCTTCCAGCGCAGGATCACGGTGTAGATCGCATAGGCGAGCACGGCGAGCAGCATGATCGCATCGCCCGGATTGAACTCAAGCCGCACGAGCGACATCAGATCGCCGCGGGAGGCGAGAAGCGCAACCCCAAAGATGGTCAGCATGAAGCCAATGATCTGGACGGCCAGCACCTTGGTGCGGAAGAGCGCGAAATTGAAGATGAAGATCACCGCCGGAATGACAGCCTGGATGACCGCGGCATTGATCGCGGTTGTGTATTTCAGCGCCGAGTAGAGAGCCGCGTTGAAACAGGTGTATCCCACCGTACCGAGGATGAAGAAATAGGGCAGCCGCTTTTTGACCACCGGCCAGTCGCGGGCCAGTTGCGGCAAGGAGATCGCGACAATGATCACCACCGCAACCACCCAGCGCAGAAAGGTCAGCACCATCGGGCTGATATGGCCCACCGCAAGTTTGCCCGCGACGGCATTGCCGCCCCAGCACAATGCGGCAATGGTGAGGACGAGATAGGCTCTGGAGGGCACGGGCACAGAACTTTCATTCAAAGACGTGCCCGATTTCTGCACTCGCCCTCACGGCTTCGCAAGAGCAGTTGCACGCTTTTCAGCCATAGGATGGGCACAATTATCCTACAAAAGCAAAATTCCGCTGCATAAACAGGGTCGCTTTCCGCAAAACAACGCAGTATAGATTTGCGGGTTTGAGGTAGGGGCGCCCCGGCGCCATGAGCAGGAAAGCAAGAAATGACGAATGTAGTCGTGGTCGGCTCGCAGTGGGGCGACGAAGGCAAGGGTAAGATTGTTGACTGGCTCTCCGAGCGCGCCGACGTGGTCGTGCGCTATCAGGGTGGGCACAATGCCGGTCATACGCTTGTCATTGATGGCGTCAGCTACAAGCTGTCCCTGCTTCCTTCCGGCGTCGTTCGTCCTGGCAAGCTTGCCGTCATCGGCAATGGCGTGGTGGTCGATCCTCACGCACTGATTGCGGAAATGGGCCGTCTGGAAGCCCAGGGCGTCAAGGTGACGGCTGAGAACCTGCGCATCGCCGACAATGCCACGCTCATCCTGTCTCTGCACCGCGAACTGGACGGCATGCGCGAAGACGCGGCTTCCAACAGTGGCACCAAGATCGGCACCACCCGCCGCGGCATTGGTCCTGCCTATGAAGACAAGGTCGGCCGTCGCGCCATCCGCGTCATGGATCTCGAAGACCGTGAGGCGCTGTCGGCCAAAGTCGACCGCATTCTGACCCATCACAATGCCCTTCGTCGCGGTTTCGGCGCTGCCGAAGTTGCGCATGAAACCATCATGGAAGAGCTGACATCGATTGCCGATCGCATTCTTCCCTTCAGCGAAACCGTCTGGCTGCTGCTCGACAAGAAGCGCCGCGCTGGTGCGCGCATCCTGTTCGAAGGCGCGCAAGGCTCGCTTCTCGATATCGACCACGGCACCTATCCCTATGTGACGTCGTCCAACACGGTGGCGGGTCAGGCGGCTGCCGGTTCGGGCATGGGCCCCGGCTCGCTCGGCTATATTCTGGGCATCACCAAGGCCTATACGACGCGCGTCGGCGAAGGCCCCTTCCCGACCGAACTGCACGACGAAATCGGCCAGTTCCTCGGCGAGAAGGGTCATGAATTCGGCACCGTTACGGGCCGCAAGCGCCGCTGCGGCTGGTTCGATGCGGCCTTGGTGCGCCAGTCGGTCGCCACCAACGGCATCACCGGCATTGCGCTCACCAAGCTCGATGTTCTCGATGGCCTGGACGAACTGAAAATCTGCGTCGGCTACAAGCTCGACGGCCAGGAAATCGATCACCTTCCGGCAAGCCAGGGCGCACAGGCCCGCGTCGAGCCGATCTACATCACGCTTGAGGGCTGGAAGGAATCGACCGTCGGTGCCCGCAAGTGGGCGGACCTGCCGGCCCAGGCGATCAAATATGTGCGTCAGGTCGAGGAACTGATCGGCGCGCCCGTGGCACTGCTGTCCACCAGCCCGGAGCGTGACGACACCATACTTGTGACTGACCCGTTTGAGGACTAATGTCCTCGGCGATCAAACTTCATAAACCATTTCGGGTCAGCGTGTTGCCGGTCCCGACGAGAAAGTGCTGATGGCGGATTTTGTAGCAGTCATTCGCAAGGCCGTGGATGGCTTGGCGAACAATACTCCCGAAAACCGGGCCAAGGTGTACGACAAGGCACGCAGCGCCGTCGTGCGCCAGCTTGAAAACATGAAGCCACGCCCGCCGGAAGAAATGCTCCAGCGGCAGATCATGAAGCTCGACACCGCGATTGCCGAGGTCGAGGGCGAGTATTCCGAAGCACTTCCCGCAGTGGAGGACGAAGACGAAGGCGCGGCCGCCGCTTACGCGGCGCCTGCGACCGAAGACGTGTCGTCGCCCTATTATGAAGAAAGCGTCGCACAGCAGCAGCGCTACGCCGATGACCATCGGGATGAGGCGGAACCCGCCCATCCAGATCAGCAGGCGGAGCCTGAGCAGCACGATACCTATGCTGCCCACCAAGATGTGGAACGGCACGAAGAGCGCGAGCCCGCCTATCAGGCTGAGCCGGCCGAAGAGCCGGCCTACCGTGCCGGGGAGACGGCAGAAGACACCGAGCGTTACGAGCGCCCGGCATTCGACGAGACGCCCGCGACGCACCAGGAGCCGGAGACCTATCGCCACGAGGCCCCGGCCTATGCTCATGAGCATGAGGACGAGCACCACGGTGTCGAAGCGCGTCATGAGCCCGTCGCCGAGGAAGACCACGCGCACCGCGACTGGGTCGGCCAGGACAGCCATCTCGAGCCCGCCCCGTGGGAGCGCGAAGAGACGACGGTCGGCGACCATGTAGCTGACGATCAGCTTCATGCCGCTTATCGCCACGACGAGGTTGCCCATGACGATTACCGTCATGAGGAGATCCGTCAGGATGACGACGCGCGCGAAGAACCGCGTCAGGCAGAACCCTTCAGCACCGAAACCGTGCTGCATGAGAACGCACCGCTTCCCTACACGGCAGGCTTCGACGGCCATTCCAATTACTATGGCAATGTCAGCGTAGAGCCGGAGAACCGTCCCGCTTCCGACGAGACGCATTATGCCGCCTTCGACGAGCATGACGCTCATCGCGATCAGCCGGAAACCACGCAAGCAACTGCCGCTGGCATGGCTGCGGCTCCGGTCGACGATTTCTCTTCGTATTTTCAGGACACGGCACTCGATCTGCCGCCGAAGTCTTCGCCATCCCTGCCCCGTGCAGATGAAGATCCTTTTGCGGCAAGCGCCAAGAAGGACGACAAGGAACGCACGCCCTGGGACGATCTCGAAGAACTGATCGGCTATGATGGCGGCGCAAACGAGCGCTCCGACAAGACGGCCGGCAATAATTTCGACAACGGCTTTACCGGCGCTGGCATTCCGGCCGCCGCCTATGCGACGAAGAAAAAGCCGAAGCGCAATTATGCCGGCATGGTTCTTGGCGTTGGCCTCCTGGTGCTGCTTGCAGGCGGTGGTTACGCCGCTTGGATGAACCGCGAGGCCCTGAACGACATGGTCGGCGGTCTGGTCAATTCGGCCAAGACGGGCACATCGACCGAGACACCATCCAACGGAACCTCGCAGACGGCATCGGCACCGGCCAATGGCCAAACACCGGCTGGCAATCAGCCAGCGGCCAACGGCCAGGCACCGGCCCAGGGCCAGGCGTCGACAGCGACGCCGGCAGCGACGCGTCCTGCCGATGACGGCTCCGTCACCGGCACGAAGTTCACCCAGCGGCTTCTCGCCGATGGTACGGAGAAGGACGAAGGCCCAGGCCCAGGCGCCAATGGCCAGCCTGTGACCGCAGAAGGCCAATCGGTCTATCAGCAGAACGAAGCGCCTTCGGCCCAGAACACAGCTGCCGCGGCACCTGCAGCCTCTGGCAACCAGCCCGCCGCACAGCAGACCGCAGCCCCGGCTGCCGCAGCAACCGGCGACCGCATGTTCCTTTACGAGGAAGTGCTTGGCCAGACGGTTCCGACAGCGATCGAAGGAACGGTCTCCTGGACGTTGCAGAACGAGAAGGACGAGGCTGGAAAGCCATCGCCTGAGGTTCAGGGCCAGATCACCATTCCCGGCCGTGGCCTCAGCGCACTCATCACCTTCAAGCGCAACACCGACCCGTCGCTTCCCGCAAGCCATCTGGTCGAGATCGTCTTCTCGGTCTCGCCCGGCTTCGAAGGCGGCGCCATCGACAGCGTCCAGCGCATCGCCATGAAGTCCACTGAACAGGACCGCGGCAACGCACTCATCGCCGTTCCTGCAAAGATCACCGACGATTTCCACATGATCGCGCTGAACGACTTCCCCGACGCACGCAAGACCAATCTGGAATTGCTCAGAACCCGCGACTGGATCGACATCCCGGTGTCCTACCGCAACGGTCGCCGGGCGCTTCTGACGCTTCAGAAGGGCGCTGACGGCAAGTCTGCATTTGAGACCGCGCTTCGCGAGTGGATGGCGGCATCGCCGACGCCCGCGCAGTAAGCAGGTCGGATAACTCAACCATCGGCCCGAAAATCGGAATCGATTTTCGGAAAGCACGATGCGTAGATCAAAGAAGATAGAGCGTCCTTTGTGCGTCCAATAGGACGCACGGCGCTCTAACGCATGTCGCGCAAAAGTGTGCAGCGGTTTTGCGATAACGACATGCGACAAAACAAGGACTTAAAGCGTAGGGAGCGAATCTGAAAGATCGCGACACGCTTTAAACGTATCAGGCGTCCACGAGCCGGAGTGCCTTGGCAGCCTCTTCGGCTTGCTTCTGCACCGCGTCCTGCACCTTTTCAAAGGCGCGGACTTCGATCTGGCGAACGCGTTCGCGGCTGATGTCGAATTCGGTGGACAGCTCTTCGAGCGTTACCGGATCTTCCGCCAGACGGCGTGCCTCGAAGATGCGGCGTTCGCGATCGTTCAGAACGCCGAGTGCCTTGGAAAGCATGCGGCGGCGGGTTTCGAGCTCGTCCTGCTCGATCAGCACCGCTTCCTGGCTTTCCTGGTCGTCCACCAGCCAATCCTGCCACTGGCCGGATTCGCCCTCGGACGCCTTGATCGGCGCATTCAGCGAGGCGTCGCCGGACAGGCGGCGGTTCATCGAGATGACTTCTTCCTCGGACACCTGCAGCTTCGTCGCGATTTCCTTGACATGCTCGGCCTTCAGATCGCCGTCGTCGATCGCCTGCAGACGCCCTTTGAGACGACGCAGGTTGAAGAAGAGGCGCTTCTGGTTGGCGGTCGTGCCCATTTTGACCAGAGACCACGAGCGCAGGATATATTCCTGGATCGACGCCTTGATCCACCACATGGCATAGGTCGCAAGGCGAAAGCCGCGATCGGGATCGAACTTCTTCACCGCCTGCATCAGGCCGACATTGCCCTCGGACACGACTTCGCCGATCGGCAGACCGTAACCACGGTAACCCATGGCGATCTTGGCAACGAGGCGAAGGTGACTGGTCACGAGCTTATGGGCGGCATCTCTGTCGCCGTGCTCGGCATAACGCTTGCCCAGCATATATTCTTCCTGCGGTTCCAACATCGGGAACTTGCGAATTTCGTCTAGATATCGGTTCAGACCGGCTTCACCAGCCGTAATCGATGGCAAACTATTGCGGGCCATAAAGCACCCCCTTTATGTTTTTTCAGGCACGGTTCCCAAACCTAAGGCGAACCTTATCGCGGTTCATTTCCGACCCCGCTTCAAGCCATGTCTTAAATATGTATGCGGATGTCACGTTTCAAGGAAACGCGACACTCCCATAGCGACCAATAATACCTCATCACGGGACGTTGAAAAAACCGATCTCAGCGGAAATCGTTCCCAAAAAAATCATCATTGAAAAACGGCAGGGTGGCGCGCACCGTCAGGCGTTGCTTGCCGCTTAAGCCCGCAACGCTTCGGCCAGTTCTGCCATGTCGTCCGGCATATCCGTTTCGAACTCCATCACCTCGCCGGTACGCGGATGTTCGAAGACCAGCAGATAGGCATGCAGCGCCTGGCGCGGGAAGCGGTTGACGACGATCTTCGCCGGTTCCGGCAGAAGGTTCGCCTTGGTGCGGAAGGCCGCGCCATATTCGGGATCGCCGATCAGTGGATGGCCGATATGGGCCATGTGAACGCGGATCTGGTGGGTGCGCCCGGTCTCCAGCTGGCATTCCACCATGGAGGCGAGCGAGGTTGCATCCGGCTTTTCGTGATAGCGCTCCACCACCTCATAATGGGTTATGGCTTCCCGCGCATCATCGGCATCCTCGCGCTTGACGGCGCGTTTCGTTCGGTCGGTGCTGCGTCCCAAGGCGGCATCGATCGTACCGCGCAGGCTCTTCGGGCGGCCCCAGACAATCGCCTTATAGGCACGCTCCAGCGGGCCGGTGCGGCCGTGGTCGGCAAATTGTGCGGCCAGATGCCGGTGGGCATTGTCGTTCTTGGCGACCACCATCACACCGCTGGTTTCCTTGTCCAGCCGGTGAACGATGCCGGGGCGCTTGACGCCGCCGATGCCGGAGAGACTGTCGCCGCAATGATGGATCAGCGCGTTGACCAGCGTTCCCGTCCAGTTGCCGGCACCCGGATGCACCACGAGACCGGCGGGCTTGATCAGCACGATCAGGTCATCATCCTCATATTCCACCTCGAGTGGAATATCCTCACCCTTGGGTTCGGGATCTTCCGGCTCCGGCATGGTGATCTCGATGCGGTCGCCGACGCGGATCTTCTTCTTCGGCTCGGTGACGGCCACACCATTGACGAAGACGGCCCCCTGCTCGATCAGCGCCTTGAGGCGGCTGCGAGAAAGATCGCCCCCAACTTCGGCTGCCAGCCAGGAATCGAGGCGCCCTTCGGCATCATCGCCAGCAATCAGGACTTTCCTTGCGTCTTCGCCTTGTTTAAAGGGGTCGTTCATTCTTATTTTTCCGATCAATCCGAGACTTCCAAGGACCCCGATGACGCAGATCGAGCAAGACGAACAGGACGACAAGCCGCTAGACCCGGCCATGGAAAAAGTTCGCCGCAAGATGATCCGTTTGCAGATCGTGTCGGGCTTGGTGATGTTTATCAGCCTTATGGCCGTCTTCGGCGCGGTTGTCTACAAGGCGATGGGATCATCGAAAACCGCCACACCGGCGGCGAGCCAGTCCATGCAGGTGCCGTCCGATCAGCCGGTCTCGGCAACCGCAAGCCTGCCGCAGGGCTTCACCATCGAGAACGTCTCCTTCGCCAATGGCGACATGCTGTTCTATGGTCGCCTCGCCAACGGCACACGCAAGGCGCTGGTCTTCAATGTCCAGACACGCCGCTTCGTCGCAGACGTCACCATCGATGCTCAATGATCTGCCTGCCCTGCCGAATGGCGCGCGTCCCATTGCGATAGAGCGAGCGGACGATCCAAGGATCGCTGCCTTTCGCGACATCAAGGAACGCGACCTGACCGGCAGGCACGGCAAATTTATCGTCGAAGGCACGGTTGTGCTGCGCATGCTGGCGGCAGCCCACAAGACAGGCGGCGATTTCCGCGCCGAATGCATCCTGATCCTGAAAAATCGCCTCGCCGGCGTACTGGATATTCTCTCCGATTTTCCAGCAGACGTGCCGGTCTATGTCGCTGAGGCCGAGGTCCTGGACACCATCGTCGGCTTTCACTTGCACCGGGGCATATTGGCTTTGGGCGTGAGGGTGGGAAGCCGCGACAGAGCGCAGACGATTGCCAGCCTGCCGGAAGCCTCGCTGGTCGTCGCAGGCTGCGGCCTTTCCAACCACGACAATATGGGCGCCATGTTTCGCAACGCCGCAGCCTTCATGGCGGACGCGGTGTTTCTGGACTCCACCTCCTGTGATCCGCTCTATCGTAAGGCGCTGCGCGTCTCTGTCGGCTCGGTCCTCTCCGTCCCCTATCATCGCGGCGGAGACGCGCTTTCCATGCTGGAGGCACTGGCAAATGAAGGTTTCGAGATCTGGAGCCTCTCGCCAGCCGGCAAAACGGAAATCCGACATATCCCGCCCTCGCCCCGCATGGCGCTCGTGATTGGCACCGAAGGAGAGGGACTGCCGCCTGCCGTGCTCTCGCGCTTCCATTCGGCGCGCATCGCCCAATCGCCGCAGCTCGATAGCCTCAACGCTGGCACCGCATCCGGTCTCGCACTCTACCAGATGGCGTCGGCCATGGGCCGTATCTGAGCGGTTAACAGGTCCTTAACAGATCGCATTTGCATTAACCCTGTCTCAAAACCGAGCATTAAGATTTACGATTTACTAATGCGCGGAACGAAAGGTTTTCGCGATGCGTAGCGTTTTTGTCGCCCTTTTTCTTTTGATCGTTCTGGCAGGTTGTGCGACAGCCCCGTCGCAGATTACCAATGCCTGTGCCATTTTCGAACAGCGCAACGGCATGTTCAACAACTGGCGCAAGGATGCCGAGGCCGCACAACGCGAGTTCGGCGTGCCCGTGCCGGTGATGATGGCGACGATCTATACGGAATCGAGCTTCCAGCCCTATGCCCGCCCGCCGCGCACCAAGCTTCTCGGCTTCATCCCGTGGAAGCGTAAATCCACCGCCTATGGCTATGCCCAGGCGCTGGACGGTACGTGGGATCGTTACCGCCGCGAAACCGGTCGCTGGGGCGCCAGCCGCACCGACTTCACCGACGCCATTCATTTCGTCGGCTGGTATCACTCCACCAGCAACCGCCAGAACGGCATTGCGCTGAACGACCCCTACAACCTCTATCTCGCGTATTACTCCGGCCATGGCGGCTACGCCAATGGCGTGTGGCGCAACAACACCGCCATTCAAAAGGCGGCGCGGCGCTCGGCCAATATGGCGATCCGCTACGAAGCACAGCTTCGCCAATGCGGCTATTGACAAGCGGCTATTGAGAAATAGCCGCGGCTGAGCCGCAAATAGGCTTGGCCGCCGCTTCTCTTACGCCTCACATATAAGGCGTCAAAAACGTCCGCACCGCTTCGATTTCATTCGACCGAATCTCATGCCCGCCCGGATGCCATTCTTCCGTGACCTCTCCGCCTTGGGCTTTCAGATAGTCCGCAAAGGTCTTGGTCATCGGCACCGGGCAAATCGGGTCGCGCTCCCCGGCCGTGATCAGAACCCGACGTGTCTGCGGCGCAGGCGCCGCTTTCGGCTCGAACGGAATAAGCGGATGCATGAGCGCTGCCGCATCGAAGAGATCGGGGAATTCGATCAGGATATTGGCAAGGATATTCGCGCCATTGGAAAAGCCGAGCCCAACAACCTTGCCCGCCTGATGCGCGTCGCGGTGCGCCGTAACGAAATTGGCCATGCGGCGGGTCGCCCGGTCAAGGTCGTCAAGATCATAGACGCCTTCGGCCTTGCGGCGGAAGAATCGCGCCGCGCCATGTTCGGAAACATCACCTCGTGGCGAAATCACGCTTGCGCTTGGCAAAAGCCGTGAGGCGAAATCGAAGAACTGGTTCTCGTCGCCGCCCGTGCCGTGAAAGACAAAGAAAGCCGGCTGGCCGGGCGTGCCGGCGCGCAGCTTATGAATGTAACTGTCGATGCTCATCTCGTACTCCTCAAATCCTCTACGAGGCCGGCGTTTGAGCCAGCCTCGTTCCCCTGATGTTCAAGCCTTTAGCGAACCATCGAGCGGCTCGAGATGCTGCTCAAGGAAGGGCCGCAGATGCTGGTGCTGCTCGGGTAGTTGCAGCGTCTCACCCAGATGCGCGGTATCCTCATCGCGATCGAAGCCCGGCTCGTTGGTGGCGATCTCGAACAGCACCCCACCCGGCGTCCGGAAATAGATCGCCCAGAAGTAATCGCGGTCGATGACCGGCGTGACCTGATACCCCGTATCCATCAGCGCTTTGCGAACCTCCAACTGCTTTGCACGGTTTTCGACAGCAAAGGCGATGTGATGGACGGAACCGGCACCCAGACGCGCGCCGGAGATATTTGGCATCGTCTCGATATCGATCACATCGGCACCATTGCCACCGGGAATGCCAAGACGGACAACGCCATCCTGCCGGTCTACTTCCTGATAGCCCATGAACTTCAAAAGCTCCGCTGTCGCACCCTCATCGCGTAGGCGCAGCGACGCACCCTGGAAACCATGGATCGCCTGATCCTGGCCGACACCATTGCCAGTGAACTGCGCCCGGCTGTCATCCTTGACTTCCACCAGAGCAAAGCCATCGCCATCGGGGCCAGCAAAATGCAGGCGCTTGTTGCCAAAGGCTTCATCGCTCTTCAGCCCCTCGACATTCGCCTTGGAGAGGCGATCCTGCCAATAACCGAGCGACCCTTCTGGAATTGAAAATAGCGTGGTGCCGACTTCACCCGTACCCGGACGCCCGCGAGCAATATGCGGAAACGGAAAGTAGGTCATGACCGAGCCCGGCGAACCGACCTCATCACCATAATACAGGTGATAGACATCCGGCGCGTCGAAATTGACGGTCTGCTTGACCCGGCGCAGGCCCAGCGTATCGGTGAAGAAGCGGTTGTTGCCCGATGCACTCGCGGCCATGGAGGTGACGTGGTGCAGGCCCTTGATCTGGTTCAACATGATAAAACCCTTGTGCTTCGGCGGGGGCTTCACTCTGGAAGCAGGTGCCGTGTTTGATGGGCTGAAGATGGTGCAGATCGGCCCTGACGCATAGAGTGAACAATCAGAACGGATCGTTCTTTTTCCGAGAACAGTTCTGGGCTGTCAATCGTCACCAGCTTATCTGCAATTACGCAGATTCCTCGCTGACAGTTGTTTTCTCACTATATCTCAAGTCGCTGAAATACATGCGCAATTCTAAACGAAATTTAATTTGACTGTACTACCGGCACTTCTAGATTTCGCGTGTAAATTCCTCGGTTGGGACAACCACCATGAACAAAATCCTCCTTAAAATTTCTGCCGCAATATTGATTTCCACTGCAGTATCAAGCTGTGTCACCACGAATGCCGAAGGCATCAAGCAAACCACTTATACAAAGAACGCCCTCAGCGGCGAGCGCACCAAAATCGATTGGGCTGTCGCGGTGAAGGGAGATTGCAGCGCTCGCGTCATCCCGGAACTGCGCGTTCTGCAAGCCCCTCAACACGGCACCGTCGACATCGTCCACGAAAAGCTAGATGGAAAATTCCACGGGACCTATGCAAAATGCACCGGAAAAGACGTGCAAGGGGCCGCCGCTTATTACACCTCGAAAAAGGGGTTCACCGGCAGTGACAAGGTTGTGATCCGCAACTCATACAAGGACGGTGTGGTGCGAGATTCTGTCGCCGAGATCAACGTCGTCAAGTGATTGACGTTAAAGGCTGAGACCGCTCGGACGGTCGTGTTGGAACCCGCATGCGCTCATTCGGCGCTGCGGGTTTTTGCATGACTCCTGACGAGCAAAGCCCTTACACTTCGTCCGGCAACTGCCAGTCGATCGGGTCTCTTCCATGCGAGATGAGGAAGGCATTGGCCTTGGAGAAATGGTGGTTGCCGAAGAAGCCGTTATGGGCGGAAAGCGGCGATGGGTGGGCCGATTTCAGCACCAGATGTTTGCGCTGATCGACGAAGGACGCCTTCTTCTGGGCGTAAGCGCCCCAGAGCAGGAAGACGACATGATCGCACTGCTCGTTGACGGCGCGGATGACGGCGTCGGTGAACGTCTCCCAGCCTTTTCCCTGATGCGAGGCGGCCCGCGCCTGCTCCACCGTCAGGACGCTGTTGAGAAGCAGAACGCCCTGCTTGGCCCAGCTTTCCAGAAAGCCGTGCTTGACTGGGTGGACGCCGAGATCGCTCTGCAATTCCTTGTAGATATTGACGAGCGAGGGCGGAATGCGCACGCCGGGGCGCACGGAAAAGCAGAGACCATGCGCCTGGCCCGGACCATGATACGGGTCCTGCCCTAGGATCACGACCTTGACCTCGTTGAGCGGGGTCAGATCGAGCGCGCGAAAATACTCCGGCCCCTTGGGAAAGATCTGCTTGCCGGCGTCCTTTTCGGCCAGCAGAAAGCCTTTCAGCTTCTGCATATACTGGCTGTCGAATTCACCCGAAAGCGCCTGTTTCCAGCTCTCTTCGAGTTTTACGCCAGCCTCTGCCATGGTGAGCCGTCCCCTGTAAGCTTCTTACTTGAAGCGATTGCCGCGCTGCAGCACTTCGATCTTGTAGCCGTCCGGATCGCAGATGAAGAAATATTTGGCGAACGGCATGCCTTTGTAATCCGCCTCGATGATCTTGCCAACCGAAAGGCCGAGTTCGGAAAGGCGGGCATGCTCTGCATCCACATCGTCGACGCTGACGGCAAGATGGCCGTAGCCGTCACCCAGCGCATACGGCACCTCGCGGCCCTTGTTGACCGTCAGTTCCAGTTCGAAGTCGCCCTGGCTGTTGCTCAGATAAATCAACGTGAAGGTTTCGAATTCGAAGCGCTCGGCAACATCGAGATTGAAAGCCTGCTTGTAGAAATTCACCGAACGCGTCTCGTCCAGCACCCGGACCATCGAGTGGATCAGCTTGGCCATGGTGTTTTCCTTCTTCCTGTTAAAGCGTGTCGCGATCTTTCGGATTCGCGCCTCACGCTTCGAGTTTTTGTTTTGTCGCATGTCCTTATCGCAAAACCGCAACGCATATTGCGCGGACCATGCTGGGCCGGTTGTACCCCGGCATTTTGGCAGCCAGATAAAGCCGAAAGGCAGAGAGTTCAACCCCTTGGCTCGGAACGAGGGTCTGCCACGCTTTTTCTTTGTCAGGAATGGCACGCCCGTGTTACCGGCAGATATGCGCATTGTTTATCTCTGTCTTGGCTGTCTGATGGTCGCCACCGGTGTGGTCGGTGCGTTTTTGCCCGTGCTGCCGACGACGCCGTTTCTTCTGCTGGCGCTCTGGTGTTTTTCCAAATCGTCGCCGCGACTGGAGGCATGGCTGCTGAACCACCCACGCTTCGGCAAATCCTTGCGCAACTGGCGCGAACACGGCGCCATTCCGCGGCGCGCCAAGATCGCCGCAGTCTCTTTGATGACAATGAGTTATCTGTTTTACCTCATCATCATGGCCCCGTTGGCGCTTCATGCATTGATCGTCGCGGTGGTGATGATCGGCGCCGGAACCTTCGTCGTCACGCGGCCATCGCCGCCGAAGGACTGAACGAGCGGCCTAACGGTGCCGCGCCTGGGGCAGCACATAGGCGATGTGATCGGCCGGCAGACGCCCGACCGCGCCACCTACGCCATAGACCCGCGCAATGGTTTCGTCATTGATGGTCTCGAGCGCCGATCCGCACGCGGTGACGGTGCCACGGTGCATGACGATAAGTTGATCAGCAAACTCCGCCGCAAGATTGAGATCGTGGAGGATCGCCAGCACCGTGCCGCCAGCCGCAACAAAGTCTTTCGTTGTTTCCAGGACGGAAATCTGATGACCGAGATCGAGGCTGGAGGTCGGCTCGTCGAGAAGCAGCACACGGCTTTCGCCGTTCTCCACGGCAAGCGGCACCTGGGCAAGCGCACGGGCAAACTGCACCCGTTGCTGCTCTCCGCCAGACAGCATGTTGTAGGCCCGGCCCTCGAAGCCGCTCAAGCCCACTTTCGCAAGCGCGCGTCGTGCCTGTTCATCCGGGGTGCGCGACCCTTGCGCCACCGCACCCATCCGCACGATTTCAAGCGCGGTGAAGGGAAAGGCGAGTACCGTGCTCTGCGGCAGCACGGCGCGACGGCGCGCGAGTTGCACCGGAGAGAAAACCGAGAGGTCGACATTGCCATAGGCGACATGACCCTGATCGGGCGTCATCTCGCCGCACAACACCTTCATCAAGGTCGATTTTCCCGCACCATTGGGGCCGATGATGATGCTGAAAGTCCCAGGTGCAAGGCTGATCGACACGTCATCGATCAGATGCCGCTCTCCACGCGTGACGGTGACATTGCGCGCCGAAATCATGTCGTGCTCCTCAGACCGAGACCGTTCTTGCCAAGCAGCAGGAAGAGGAAGACCGGTGCACCGATCAGCGCCATGACCACCCCGATCGGCAATTCGGCAGGAGCGGCGACGGTGCGGGCAAAACTGTCCGCAAGCAGCAGAAGTGCCGCTCCGCCAATGGCCGAGGAGGGCAGCAGGAAACGATGCGACGAGCCGATGACGAGGCGCAGCAGGTGCGGCACGACAATGCCGACAAAGCCGATGGAGCCCGCCGCCGCGACACTTGCGCCACAGGCAGCGGCCACGACGACGATAACGATGCGCTTCAGCCGCTGCACCGGAATCCCCATGTGAAAAGCCGCGGCATCGCCAAGGATCAGCGCATCCAGCCCCTTGGAGACGAAGGGAATGCTGACAAGGATCGCCAGCACGAAGGGCAGCGTCGCCAGCACCTTGGTGGAGGTGGCGCCGCCAAGCGAGCCAAGGCTCCAGAAGGTGATGTCGCGTAGCGCCCGGTCGTCCGCCATGAAGATCATCAGGCCCGTCAGGGCACCGCTCAAGGCGGCCACCGCAATGCCGGCAAGGATCAGCACCGTGGTCGAGGTGGCGCCATTGCGCGTGGCAATAATGTAGAGAAGGAATGTGTTGATCAGCCCGCCGGCAAAGGCCATGACCGGCAGAAAGTGGACGCCGAGCAAGAGCGACAGCGGCGCAAGCAGCCCGCCGCCCAGCGCCAATGCCGCAACGGCAAAGAGGGCGGCACCCGAGGTCACGCCGACAAGGCCAGGGTCGGCCAGAGGATTGCGAAACAGCCCCTGCATCATCGCACCCGAAACGGCAAGGGCAGCACCGATCATCAGCCCAAGCCCGGTGCGCGGCAGGCGCACGGCCTCCAGAATGATGCGGTCACGCGCATCCATGCCCTCGGCACCGCCGGTAAAATAAAGCCAGAGTTCATGCAAGCCAACGCCTGTCGGGCCGCTTGCCAGCGACACGAGACAGGCGAGAAACAGGATGAGGCAGAGTGCGCCAAGCGTCACGACGCCCTTGCGGGAGCGATCTCCTGGCACCCTTCCCGCAGCCGCATTCATCGCAATCGCACTCACGGCTTGACGATCTCCGGATAGAGTTTGGACGCAAGCTCACGACCGGCAGCGGGCGTGCGCGGGCCAAAGCCGATCAGGTAAAGCCCGTCCATGCTGATCAGGGCTTTTGCGGCAGCAGCGGGTGTGGACTGGAAGGCGGGCAGTGCAAAGACCTCGTCGGGCTTCGCCGCGTGATCGCCACGCTGCATGGTGAGAATGACATCGGGTGCTGCGGCAATCACCGCTTCGTCCGTCAGCGGCTTGTAGCCGGTAATCTCGGGCGCGGCATTGACGCCGCCTGCAAGCTCGATGATCGCAGCCGCTTCGGTATCCTTGCCCGCCGCCATGATGCGGCCTCCGGCCATGGACAACACGAAGAGAACCCGCTTTTTCTTGTCGCCGACGGTGGCGACATCCTTGGAGAGAGCAGCAAGCTCAGCATCGACCTTGTCGGCCAGCACCTTCGCTTTATCGTCCAGACCGACCGCCGCCCCAACGTCTTCAATCTTCTTGGCGATTGCCCTGGCATCCGGCGGGGTATCGATCGTCACCATCGGCACTTCACTGGCTTTCAGGATGCCGATCACGTCCGGCGGCCCGGCACCGTCTTCGGAAAGGATGAGGTCCGGCTTCTGCGCCAGAACGCCTTCGGAGGAGAGCGCACGCATGTAGCCGACGTCCGGCTTTTGCATGGCCTCGGCAGGATAGGTGCTGGTGGAATCGCGCGCAATCACGCGCTCGCCCGCACCCAGTGCATAAAGGATTTCCGTGATCGTACCGCCGACGGCAACGATCCGCTTCGCCTCAGGATTGCCCTTGTCCGAGGCGGCGGCGTGCAACGGCACGAGCGCGGCGAGCGCTGGCAAAACAACACCAAAGAGAGCGGAACGCGTGAAAACCGGCATGTCATAACCCTGCTATCGAACGGTGCGGCAGGCGTGCCGCCTATAAGTTGAGTTATTTACACATCTTTAAAATGCGCACAATCCGATAAAGTGGAGTATGAGCGTTATCTTTTCTATTTTCCTCTTTTCATTTGCCGAGGCGCTCAATATCCTGAGTAGCATACACCACTTAATGGAGACCCCAATGTTTATCGCAATGAACCGCTTCCGCGTCGTCCCGGGCTATGAAGAGGCCTTTGAGACCATCTGGCGCGAGCGCAAGCGCCATTTGGCCGAAATGCCCGGCTATCTGGAGTTTCATATGCTGAAAGGCCCGAAGGCCGAAGACCATACGCTTTACGCATCGCACACCGTCTGGGCCACCAAGGACGATTTCACCGCATGGACGCGCTCCGAGCAGTTCCGCGCTGCCCATGCCAATGCCGGCAACAATCGCGGCAAGGTCGAATATCTCTCAGGCCCGCATTTCGAAGGCTTCGATGTGATCATCCATGAAGACGCCAACGGCGAAACCCGTTCGGTCGCCGCATGACGATGACAGCCGCAACGCTGAACGCTTCGAACGAGGCAACCGAACGCCGCGCCCGCGCTCAAGCCGCGCTCGCCGAAAAGCCCGATGGTGTGGTGGAAGCCATTGCCGGCAAGGCTGAGGTGACACCTGCCGAAATTCTGGCGATCCTGCCGCCCGGTGCTGCTGTCCAGGCGCCTGCCGAAAGCTTCAACGCCATCTGGGAAGAGCTTCGCAGTTGGGGCGAAATCCTGATGATCGTCCAGACGCCGGATATCGTCTTCGAAGTGGCAGGCACGTTGCCGGAAGGCAGCGAGGGACATGGCTGGTTCAACATCCACGGCGATAGCCCGATTGGCGGCCATATCAAGAAAGAGGCCTGCGCCTCCATCGCCTTCGTCGACCGTACCTTTCATGGACGCCGGTCGCTCTCGGTCTGGTTCATGAATGCGGCGGGCAGCGCCATGTTCAAGATCTTCGTGCGTCGCGATGCGGAGAAGGAATTGCTGCCCCACCAGGTCGCCCGCTTCCAGACCCTTCGCGATAGTTTTCGCGCCTGACGGTCATGAATCAGGGGCTGCCGAATGATCCCATCTCGGCAGCCCGACGCCACTCCTGCTTTGAACAGCCGATGTCGCTCCCGGCATGTTCCGCGCCCTGCGCGTGCCTTATGAATTCCATACATTGATCTGAAGCGCAAAAGCGGCGCGATGGAGGACTTGCGCCCACGCACGCTTGCGCTATTAGGCACCATAAAGATCGCGAGGGGTAAGACCAGATGACGACCTATGTATTGACCGTAGCTTGCAAATCCACACGCGGCATCGTCGCCGCCATCTCGGGTTATCTCGCGGACAAGGGTTGCAACATCGTCGATAGCTCGCAATTCGACGACCTCGAAACTGGCAAGTTCTTCATGCGCGTCTCCTTCATTTCGGAAGAGGGCGTGTCGCTTTCAGACATCAAGGAAGGCTTCAAGCCGGTTGCCGAGCGCTTCAAGATG
>NZ_JAQZSF010000020.1:0-1158 GCF_028674915.1 Agrobacterium sp. CNPSo 3708 | reverse complement strand
TGGCTCAGGCTCAGCAGCAACGATCGCGTCAGCGGCCTTTGCGCCAGATACTGCTGCAAGAGCTGCAGCGGAGCCAATGAGAAGGCTCTTGATGTTCATATTGACCTCCAGTCAAAGAGTCGAAGGAGCGGGTGGGATAGCGTGAACTGCTGTGCTCCTGTGAGGTTGATTAGAGACAAGATGAAGGATTCGCGCAATTGATAAGGAAACATTTTCGTCACAATTACATCTGCCTTTCGCCGCACCGTTGCCGTTTCGCTACATAGTTCGCGAACAAAGAGGAACCTATTACGCGATCCTTAACAGTCTGGCACCGTTGACTCACATCAGCTTAATAAAAAACCCGGCTCGAAAGCCGGGTTCTTATTATTCTTATACGTTAGATCAGATTAGAACGAACGCTGAAGACGGACGAAACCGGTCCAGAATTCAGGACGGTTGTCTTCGTCGTAGTAGTTCGCTGCGATCTTAGCAGAGAGACCCTGTGTGATCTTGTAGTCAACAGTCAGGCCAGCGGTCCAAGCGTCGTTGGAAGACCAGTCAGCGTTGACGATTGCGAACGTGTTGGTCTTCGTTGCAACATTGCCGAGGTACTGAACGCCAGGGGTGATGGTCAGCTTGTCGGTTGCCTTGATCGCGTATTCAGCAGCAACAGCCCACTCAGACAGAGCATAGTAGGAGTTTACGCCAGAAGCCCAGACGCCAGACAGGCCGAGGGTGCCAGGACCAACATCAGCCGTTGCGATCAGACGAACAGCGCCATCTTCGCGGTCGATGTCGTAGCCGCCAACGAGCTGCAGAGCAGCGCCGCCGAGCTTGGTGCCAACAGCAGCGGAGATGCCAACGTTGTTGTCCGTGGTGGTGTCGCCAGCGAAGGAGATGCCTTCGAGTTCGTCAACCGACAGACCAGCGTAGAAAGAGCCAGCGTCGTAGGAGTAACGAACGGAGTTGAACAGGGTGTTGGAAGAAAGGAGATCGGTTTCGCCCGAGAGACCGTCATCCCACCAGTTGTAGAACTTACCGACCTTCAGGCCGCCGAGTTCGATGAAGGCCTGGTCGACGAATACCGACGAAGAAGCGGAAGAACCGTTGTCAGCATTGCCGCGGAAGCCGATGAAGCCGCGCAGAGCGCCGAGCTCGGTGTCTGTGCGAGTATCA
>NZ_JAQZSF010000019.1:0-1178 GCF_028674915.1 Agrobacterium sp. CNPSo 3708 | reverse complement strand
ATGGCAAAGAGCAAGTTTGAGCGGAATAAGCCGCACGTCAACATCGGCACGATCGGTCACGTTGACCACGGCAAGACGTCTTTGACTGCCGCGATCACGAAGTACTTCGGCGAGTTCAAGGCGTATGACCAGATCGACGCGGCTCCTGAAGAGAAGGCTCGTGGTATCACGATTTCGACGGCGCACGTTGAGTATGAGACCCCGAACCGTCACTACGCTCACGTTGACTGCCCCGGCCACGCCGACTACGTGAAGAACATGATCACCGGTGCTGCGCAGATGGACGGCGCGATCCTGGTTTGCTCTGCTGCTGACGGCCCGATGCCGCAGACGCGCGAGCACATCCTGCTTGCTCGCCAGGTTGGCGTTCCGGCGATCGTCGTGTTCCTCAACAAGGTTGACCAGGTTGACGACGCAGAACTTCTGGAGCTCGTCGAGCTTGAAGTTCGCGAACTTCTGTCGTCCTACGACTTCCCAGGCGACGACATTCCGATCGTCAAGGGTTCGGCACTTGCTGCTCTTGAAGATTCCGACAAGAAGATCGGTGAAGACGCCATCCGCGAGCTGATGGCTCAGGTTGACGCCTACATTCCGACGCCTGAGCGTCCGATCGACCAGCCGTTCCTGATGCCGATCGAAGACGTGTTCTCGATCTCTGGTCGTGGTACGGTTGTGACCGGCCGCGTTGAGCGTGGTATCGTCAAGGTTGGTGAAGAAGTCGAGATCGTCGGCATTCGTGCGACGTCGAAGACGACTGTTACCGGCGTTGAAATGTTCCGCAAGCTGCTCGATCAGGGCCAAGCTGGCGACAACATCGGTGCACTGGTTCGTGGCGTACAGCGCGATGGCGTTGAGCGTGGTCAGATCCTTTGCAAGCCAGGTTCGGTCAAGCCGCACAAGAAGTTCATGGCAGAAGCCTACATCCTGACGAAGGAAGAAGGCGGCCGTCATACGCCGTTCTTCACGAACTACCGTCCTCAGTTCTACTTCCGTACGACTGACGTTACCGGTATTGTTTCGCTTCCAGAAGGCACGGAAATGGTTATGCCTGGCGACAACGTCACGGTTGAAGTCGAGCTGATCGTTCCGATCGCGATGGAAGAAAAGCTGCGCTTCGCTATCCGCGAAGGCGGCCGTACCGTCGGCGCCGGCATCGTTGCCTCGATCATCGAGTAATC
>NZ_JAQZSF010000018.1:0-1502 GCF_028674915.1 Agrobacterium sp. CNPSo 3708 | reverse complement strand
GGCCCGAAAATCGGAATCGATTTTCGGAAAGCACGATGCGTAGATCAAAGAAGATAGAGCGTCCTTTGTGCGTCCAATAGGACGCACGGCGCTCTAAGCCGCGGCATCGGTCTGCGTTTTAGCGACCAAAGAGAGCCTGTAGCCCAGAGCATCGGCCACCTTGCTGATGGTGCCGAGTTCTGGATTCCCTTCTCCGCTCAACGCCTTGTAGAGTGTCTGCCGGGACAGGCCGGTCTGCTTGGACAGATCGGTCATGCCCTTGGCGCGAGCTACGACGCCCAAGGCATGTGCAATCTCTGCCGCGTCGCCGCTCTCGGTGGCGTCAGCGAGATAAGCGGCGATTGCCTCTTCGTTATCGAGATAACGTGCTGCGTCGAACTCACGAGTTTCCACGGCCATGGCCTACTCCTTCAACGCCTTGGCAAGTGCCTTGGCTTGTGAAATGTCCCGGCTCTGCGAGCTCTTATCTCCACCGCAGAGCAGCACGATAATGAGCTTACCCTCCTGAATGAAATAGACCCGGTAGCCGGGACCGTAATCGATCCTCAGCTCACTGACGCCCTCGCCAACCGGCTTGACATCGCCGGGATTGCCCCGCTGGAGCCTATCGACCCGCCGGACAATCCGCGCTCGCGCCTGAACGTCTTTAAGCTTGGTCAGCCAGTTCGAGAACTCCATTGTTTCGCGAATGGTGAACATCTGAAGTGTAAACTATGGTTGTCTATTTGTCAAAGAATGATGGTGGGCGGAAACGTTACCCCATCCGCTCCGACGCATAGGAACCCGGGCTTGGCGGGAAGACCACGGTGCGGTTGCCGTTGATGAAGGTGCGGTGGTGGATATGCGCATGGATAGCACGCGCCAGAACCTGGCTTTCCACATCGCGGCCAAGCGAGACGTAATCGTCTGCCGACTGGGCGTGGGTGATGCGTACCGTGTCCTGCTCGATGATCGGACCTTCGTCGAGATCGGCTGTGACGTAGTGGGCGGTGGCGCCAATCAGCTTCACGCCACGCTCATAGGCCTGCTTGTAGGGGTTGGCGCCCTTGAAGCTTGGCAGGAAGGAGTGGTGGATGTTGATGATCTTGCCGGACATCTTGCGGCACATGTCGTCTGACAGCACCTGCATGTAGCGTGCCAGGACCACGAGTTCGGTGCCGGTGCTTTCGATCAGGTCGTTCAGTTGCGCTTCGGCCTTCGGCTTGTTTTCCTTCGTCACCTTGATGTGGTGGAAGGGAATGTCGTGGTTGACGACAACCTTCTGGTAATCGAAGTGGTTGGAAACGACGCCGACGATATCGATCGGCAGCGCGCCGATCTTCCAGCGATAGAGCAGATCGTTGAGACAATGACCGAAACGCGAGACCATCAGCAGCGTCTTGGTGCGTTCGCCATCGCTGAAAATTTCGGCTTCCATCTTGAAGCGCTCGGCAACCGGCTTGAAGCCTTCCTTGATGTCTGAAAGCGACACGCCCTCTTCCGAAATGAAGGAGACGCGCATG
>NZ_JAQZSF010000017.1:0-2442 GCF_028674915.1 Agrobacterium sp. CNPSo 3708 | reverse complement strand
AGATATACGATTCACAAACTGTGAGCTTCTATGTCTGCGCCTAGCTCTGGAACCAGAAACTTCCATATGATCGAGGCCGTTACGGAACGGCTTGAAGGTGCGCAAGGCAGTTCCGGCGTCGTTGGTCCGATGAATTTAAAGAACGGGCAGTGGCTGAGGCGATGGAGCCTGGCGCAAGCGTTTCAGCGATTGCACATCGCATTGGCATTCATCCATCACAACTATTTTGCTGGCGTCGTGATGCTCGCACCGGACAAGGGGCTCTTTGGTGGCTGGGACTGTCGAGGCGGATTCGGGGCCGATTTGCGCGAGGGCGGTGATTGAGGTGGTTATTGGCGACGTCGTTGTCCGGGCTGGGGCGGATACCGATGAAGCACACCTCAGTCGCGTGATCCGAGCGGTGCGGTCGGCATGATCCCGTCGAACGTAAAAGTCTTTCTGGCGAGCCATCCGATCGACTTCCGTAAGGGACCTGACAGCTTGCTATCACTGGTTCGAGATGCTGGCAGTGATCCGTTCAACGGAGCTCTTTATGTCTTCCGGGCGAAACGAGCAGACCGTATCAAGATCGTATGGTGGGATGGCTCCGGCGTTTGCCTCTACGCCAAGCGGCTGGAGAAAGCCCAGTTCTGCTGGCCGCGCATCGGACATAGCCGGGTCCAGCTCAACAATGCCCAGCTTCTGGCTCTGGTGGATGGGATGGACTGGAAACGCGTTCGCTCAACCCCCATCAAGCCGCCAGAGATTGTTGGGTAAAACCCCTGCGGCGAATTGAATCATGCACCTGAAACTGCGGGCGGATCACAGCAAAATATGCTCTGATCATACCCATGACGCGACCCGATATAGAGCTCCCGGATGATGTAGAGGCACTCAAGGCCATGGTTCTTGCCATGGCCGAAAAGGCCGCTCGCGTCGAGGCTTTGGAAAAGCAGGTCGATGATCTCGAGGCCCGAAATGCTGACGCCGATGCGCGCATCGAGCGGCTGACACAGATCCTGAAAGCTTTTGACCGCGCGCGCTTCGGACGGCGTTCAGAGAAACTTGCAGCGGCCAGTGCTGATGACGAGCAGCATGCTTTTGTCTTTGAGGAGATCGAGACCGGTATTGCGGCGATCAGGGCCAAGGTTACGAGTGGCATCAACAAAGATGACAAACGTCCACCGAGGCCACGCAAGGGCTTTGCGGCGCATCTGGAGCGTATCGAGGTGGTGATCGAGCCGGAAGACTTGCCGGAGCATGCGGGTAAGACCAAAATCCTGATCGGAGAAGACATATCCGAACGCTTGGATGTCGTTGCAGCGAAGTTCCGTGTCATTGTCACGCGCCGTCCCAAATACGCTTTTAAGAACGAAGACGGCGTGATCCAGGCTGCGGCCCCGACACATATCATCGAGGCGGGTATCCCAACCGAAGCGCTTCTGGCCCAGATCGCCGTCTCCAAATATGCCGATGGCCTACCACTCTATCGGCAGGAGGCGATCTAAGCCCGCGACAAGGTCGAACTTGACCGCAGGCTCATGGCTCAATGGATGGGAAAGCTAGGGTTCGAGCTCGACATCCTCGCCGATTATATCCTGAACGAAATCAAGAAGGCGGAACGAATATTTGCCGACGAGACGACCCTTCCGACACTGGCGCCTGGATCCGGGTCGGCGAAGACCGCTTGGTTATGGGCCTATGCCAGGGATGATCGAACTTTCGCAGGCAACAGCCCGCCCATGGTGGCCTATCGCTTCGAAGGCAGTCGGGCGACCGACTGCGTGGCACGACACCTCAGCGGCTATCGCGGGATTCTGCAGGTTGATGGGTACGGGGCCTACAGCAAACTCGTCCGCAAGGACGGCGGCAACGACGGCGTTATTCTGGCTGGCTGCTGGGCCCATAGCCGTCGCAAGTTCTATGAATTGCATGTCGCCAAGAGCTCCAAGGTTGCAACTGAGACAGTCGAGCGAATGGCAACGCTTTGGGAAATAGAAGATACTGTCCGTGGTCAAAGCCCTGAGGCGCGTGTCGCTGCCCGACAAGAACGCTCGGCGGCGATAGTCCGTGACCTCTTCACTCTGTGGCAGGCGACTTTGCCGCGAGTATCAGGCAAATCCAAACTCGCCGAAGCTCTACGGTACTCGATCAAGCGTCGTGACGTCTTCGAACGCTTCCTGACGGACGGCCGTGTCGAGCTCGACTCCAACATCGTCGAGCGAGCGATCAGACCGTAGGCGATAACAAGAAAAAATAGTCTCTTCGCCGGCAGCGACGGCGGCGGCAGAACATGGGCGACAATCGCGACACTTTTGCAGACTGCAAAAATGAATTCTGTCGATCCCCAGGCCTGGCTGACGCAGACGCTCGAGCGCATCGCAAACGGCTGGCCTAGCAGCGAAATCCATGCCCTTATGCCGTGGAACTACAAGGCCTGAACGGCCTCAGCTTGCCGCTTAC
>NZ_JAQZSF010000016.1:0-5820 GCF_028674915.1 Agrobacterium sp. CNPSo 3708 | reverse complement strand
TCCAAAACCTCCGCTGCCTGATAGAGCCGGATATCGCTACGCAAGAGGGCCGGGTCAGCGATGCCGCCTACGTCAATGCGCATAGAAAATCGCGCTTACGAAATATCCACGCGTTGCAGCGACCTTTCGAGGTTCATAGTAGATGATCCAATCTCCAGCACAGCTTTGAACGCGACCGAGATACTGGCCAGGGAACTGATACTGCTCAGCCGGGCTATCCTCGTAGATCGAGTCTGTGCGGTGGATGAATACGCCGAATCCCATATGCAATCTCTATCATGATAATCGCGACCCAAAACAGGCAGATCAACGACGACGCTTACCCTCCAAACGTGCCGCTTTGTACGTCCGTTATCGACAGATCGACAAACTTCAACATCGATCGAAACGCTTTCATATCTGGGAAAGGCAAGCTACTCGCCCGGGGTACTTAGAATCGGCGTCATGAGTTTGACATGGGTATCAATCCGTTCGAGCACTTTTATCGGCACGACCTCGCGCTGTGGCATCGACCACCAGATTTGATTGACGCGCTCGACGGTATCGACCACCGCTCTAAGAACAGCAGCTTCCGGCAAGCGCGCACGCCTTGCGAACGCTTTCCAGCGCTGGGCACTCAGTGCTTTAAAGGATCGCTCGCCCAAAACGGATAACGCCATGGAATCTGTCGGAATGTAGGGGATCGTCGAAAGGACATCGTAAACTGGCGCAAGCTCGGGTTTGTCTCCCGCTCCGCGATAAATCAGCGACCAATTTTTTAAATGCATGTCACCATTTCCCGTGACCGCAGCCAGAGCCAACCTGCGCACAAATTCCAGCGCTGCGGCTGGGGAAACAGCGACGTTCAGAGCCGCAGCGATATCGTGATAGGCCGCACCTTCATACTTACGCGATGGATAAATGCCGAACACCTGCGCAAAGTCCTCGATATGGATCCGCGTCGCTCCCGTGCCGCGGTCGAAGCGCTTGATGAGCAAGACCTTTCCATCCGAGAGCGTCTCAAATTCCTTAGGAATGCCTTCGAATTCCGACTGATCGACGAGTTCTCGTTCCGGCACATCCATGCCAATTGCTTCGGCCAGAGCCAGATTGGCATATTCGTTTTCGGAAACACCTGGAAACGATGTCGACGGAAATTTCGCAATATACGAACCCTGCGCGTCGCCCAAGGGCAAGGTGAGACCACCGCCTTTGCCCGTATTCTTGATCACAGAGAGCTTCATCTGCACCCCAGCAAGAGAAAACCGGGCTTTCGGTTCGGGACGTGAGGGGGCATTGAATAGAGCACTTGCGCCCTCGCTCGGTACGATGCGGACAGCTCCTGGCAAATCCGCACCGAGCGCCGCAAGAAGATCGAAATCATTGCCGGGCCGAACGCTGCCGGCATGGTGCTTCTCCATCGCCTCGCGCAGTTTGTCTTCTGGAAGCAGATTGGCAAAAAAAGCTGGCAAGGCCCTGGCGACAGGCTTCGGGTCTTTGCGCAAGCCTCCGGTTGCCGCCCGAAAGGACAGGCTCAACACAGGAGAGCCACCAGTCAGGCGATAGCTTTCCTCGAAACTGAATGCATTGAAGTCACCAGGCGTCCGGACAATTGTGCCGACCTTAAGGTTATTCAGCAGCACCTCAAGCGAGGAGATGGACTTTGGATCGAGATACGCATCAGGCATCGTCATCACCGTTGGAACTGGCAACGAACGCAGGCAAATCGTCGTCGCTGCCATGCGGCTGAAGCAGCGCATTGACAGCCGGCACCATCGACTGCGGGATGAACATCAGTTCGAGACCAAGCGCACGTGCGATATTGATCAGCGTGGTCGTGCGGGCAGCGCTGTTTCCGCTTTCAATCTCGCGATAGCGTGGCCGCGATATGCCAGCCATCTCGGCGACCTGCTCTTGTGTCAGATCCAAGCCTTTACGCGCTGCCTTTAAAAGACCACCGATCTCAACCAATATAGTTGTGTCCATTGACATGTGATACTTAAACATATCTTTCAATGACGAAATGATACGTTTAATTATCTATTTTGGCACGCGCAGTCAAGGATCAGGCCTTGTTCATGAGGTACTCGCACAAGTGGTTGCGATTATCAGGCGCGCTAGCCGTCGTTTGGGCACTCAGCAGGCGTGCTGTCATGGATTAAACCGACACTTCGATGTCGGAGAAAAATTCAAACAACTTCGCAGAACTTAGTTGCGGATGCCAGGTTAGGACCTGCAGCTCTATTCAGTACTACCAGTGACTGTGGTCTCTCGTCACGAAACATCGCGCTCAAGCTTCTGGATATGCTCGTCGCAGACGACCTTCACCAATTCCAGCAGATGCGCGGTCCGGTCACCAAGCCACACAAGCGCCTCTTCGCTGATCTCGAAATGTTTGGAATATCGAGCTTTAACATAGGCTTCGTTGATCGTGTTAAACCAGGCTCTCTGCCGATGGTGATCCCGTGGAAAGGCTTCCACCAATCGCAAATCTTGCCCTTCGCAAGAGAGCGCAGGAATTTCACGTTGTGAGAGGCGGGCCCGTAGTTCGTGAGTGTCAACAAAACGCTTAATAGGCTTGCTCCAGCGTTTGATGAAGAAGGAATGCCACCCAACCCGCCATTACATCACTCGGCGCTTTTGAGGCGTCTCGATAAAAGTGGGAGCCCTTGAGTGTAGCCTCCGCTTCCGCGTATCGGTGTTCAAAATGCTCGCGTGCCACACTCAACCGTTCCTATGCCGACAACAGCTTCGGCTCAGCGAGCGGCTCGTCATCAAGCTCGTAGAGAACGATGCCTTCCTTGGCAACAGCCGCGACAAGGTCGAAGACGAGCTCCATCGCAAAGGCTGATTACCTCTTGTATCTAATCAACGGAAAGCCGCCTGGCGTCCTCCAGGGCGGCTTTCGTTTTAGTGTCTGACGTCTTGTCCAATGATAGCGTTACCGGTGGCTCCCTCTCTACCTTCCGAGCAAGACGCGCACCTGTCGGTGCTGTTCGGGCATGCGCACGTTCCGGGATAGCCCGCGATCGACTCCGCAATAATTCTCTGAATGATAATCGACGGAGAAATCTTCGGCTTGACCTCGACGGTCTCCCTGACCTCCGGTACTTCGCGTTTCGCAACAGGTTGATCATCGCTCAGAAGCCTGCTCGCGACCCAGCCCTCGCGCTGGGTAAGGTCGTCCCTTACGCGCGACCACTGGCCTTCAAGTGCCAACACCATTACGCGTTTGCCCATATTGAGCCGGTCGAGGATTTTGGCTTTTGCGTTCGGCGATTGCCTCAAAGCAACACTGTTCCCACGCACGAACTTGGGCTCAGAGCGCTCAGTGTCTTGCGCAGGTGGCACCGGAGTCGAGCGCGTTACCGGTGCCAACGGTGGCAGAGGCTTCTGACGACTTAGTGGCACTTGCTGAAAATCGAACCGCACTAGCTTAACCCGAGAACGTCGAATGCAAAGCTAATCATCTCGTCTGCGGCAAACGCCTAGTGTGTCGATTGAATTCTCGGCCGCGGATTTCAAAGCCCTACCTCCCCACCGACTTTGCGTGTATCAAGTCTTCGATCTCTTTAACTATCGTGACTCCCGCCCCGGCAGCTTCAACGGACTCAAATGACAGTCGTCGCATCCTATCTCTACCGCAACGGTAAGCGCGCCGACGCGGTCGCACTCTCTTCGAAACCTTTCGAAACCACCGCAGGCGACTTCGTCTGGACCGGACTGAGCGATCCGACGGTCGAAGAAATGGCGTGCCTCAAGGCGATGTTCGGGCTTCATTCCCTCGCGGTCGAAGATGCGCTGAATGGACGGCAGGTGCCCAAAGTCGACATCTACGGCGATCAGCTCTTCGTCGTCGCCAAGACCGCCCATTTGGAAAACGACAAGATAATCTACGGTGAGACCTGTATCTTTGTCGGCCAGCAGCATGTCATCACAGTCCGGCACGGATCGGCAAGATCGCACCAGAAACTGCGCGAACAACTCGAGCAGGCGCCGCAGCTCCTCTCGCACGGTCCCGACTATGTTCTCCACGGCATTCTGGATTTCATCGTCGATGGCTATCTACCACTCGTCGAAACGATCGAAGACCGGGTGCTGGATATCGAGAAGCACGTCCTCATCTCCTTCCTCGAACCAGAACAGATCCGCAGGATCTTCCGGATGCGCAGGCAGGTCATCAAGTTTCAAAGGGTCATTGGTCCGATGGCGGAAGTTGCCAGCAAACTCGCCCATCTCGAACTGCCCTGCGTCGACGACAATGCAAGACCGTTTTTCCGGGACGTTCATGATCATGTCCGCCGCGTGGAAAACATGGTGATCGGGCTACGCGACATCGTGACATCCGTCTTCGAAGCCGCAAATCTCCTCGAGCAGCAGCGGCAAGGGGCGATCACGAGGCAGCTTGCTGCATGGGCGGCGATCCTCGCCGTGCCAACCGCTATCGCCGGGATATACGGCATGAACTTCGAAAACATGCCTGAGCTGAAGACCGAGTACGGCTACTACGTTGTAATAGGGACCATTCTGGTTTTTTGCGCCATTCTTTATTACCGTTTCAAGAAGGCAGGCTGGCTTTAGTAGCCACACTCGCGCAGTCCATTGCAAGATTTGGGAAGAATGGACCGAACGCGCATCAGACTAGCTGTATCACTCGCGTGCTAACTCGAACGCTATGTCTGCCGCTCGCGAGGGCAACGGGGCTAACTTCACAAGATGGGCGCGCCAAATTTTCCAAATAGTTACGCGATTTTAGCCCGGCAATGCCGGGTTCATGTAACTTTGGTGTAACAGCTTCTTCATTCCACAGACATACCTGCCGATTCACCAACTTGGCATCTTCTGCGGCCCGTGAGATGGTCTGGTATGCACAAAATCGACGTTCCCACCCTCACGGCTCACAATCTCGTTTTACGTCCTGCCGTGTTGAGTGATGCGCAATTCATTGTTGGCCTGGCACGAGATGCCGCTATCCATCGTATGTACGGCGGCAGCGCGGCGTCACTCAAACCGCCTCATACTGAGGTTGAAGCCCGTGAATGGGTTCACAACGCTATGGAGCATCCTTGTACCTGGGTGATCGATGTGGGTACCGTCATTGGGACTGCGCGGTTAGACCGCATCGACATGCAGGATCGGCGGGCCAGTTTTGCCATCGGAATCCATTCCCCTGACTGGCTGGGAAAAGGCTTGGCACGAACGCGACCCGCATGGTGTTGGAGTTTGCCTTCTCCACCCTGCAGCTCCATCGCATCAGCCTGAGAGTCATCGCTTACAACTCACGGGCGATCCGATCTTATGAGAAATCGGGCTTCGTCGTTGAAGGACGTGAGCGTGAGGCGGGTTTTGTCGACGGCGAATGGCACGACGATATCATGATGGGTATTCTGGATCGAGAATTCGGCGCGGAGCGGCGTTAACACGGGAGACAATCCTCACCATAGAATTGCCCGGCAGTTCCGTCGCAGGCGCAAACGGCGGAGTCGCTACCAGCTTGTTAAGCCGGTGCGGCGCAGCGTGAGAGCGTCAGCATAAAGCGGCACGCATGAAAATGTTGACCTAGACAGCAGCGCGTCAGATTCTTCGATATATTTGGAACTGGAACTCATTGTGGAAAAAATTGTACTGCGGCGCCTACGTGCGAGTGACGCGGCGGCGTTCAAGAAGATTCGCCTTCAGGCACTTTATGGTAAGCGGCAAGCTGACCCCATCTGGCGTAGTTAGCGCGTTCGCTTGTAAATTAGATATACGATTCACAAACTGTGAGCTTCTATGTCTGCGCCTAGCTCTGGAACCAGAAACTTCCATATGATCGAGGCCGTTACGGAACGGCTTGAAGGT
>NZ_JAQZSF010000015.1:0-6571 GCF_028674915.1 Agrobacterium sp. CNPSo 3708 | reverse complement strand
GTTATTATGATTGATTGCCACCAATTATCAGCGCCCTTCCAATCTGCCTTCTCATCCATATGCCCATAGGATTCGCCCATCATTTTGATTCCTCACAATCAGAAAACCTATAAAATCATCTATTTATAACAGTCAGAATTATCAGTCCTCGCAAACAAATGCACCCCAAATAATCCACGCTAAATCCCTTCCCCAAGATAGCTTCAATTAATTTATATTTTTGCCTCGGCCAATCTACACTTTAAGTGCCAATCCCTACCACTGGTGAACTCGCGTCGCTCGCAAATCACGCCCGCCAATCCATTTCAGGGTAAATTATTCCATTCACACAGTATAAAATATATAATATGTGTATTAATTTATTATATATAGGTATAATATGCCATAAAGCCCTCTCTCGAACCTTTGCCGCCGTTGACAACAAACCGAACCGATGGCGTAAATGACAACATGATTGCGGCGGTCCTTATCGAGCGTTCCAAAACTATTTTGCCAGACGGTGCGATCGTCGAGATCGTTGTCTGAAAAGTGCCGGAGCCCGTTCCTGGTAGCACGCACCTGTTCAAGTATCGACTGTTTTACGGAACGGACGGTCGCCGCATCGTCGGTTTCGAAAACAAACGCGGTAAAGGCAATCATCGTCACCTTGACGAAGCTGAGCATCCTTACTCGTTCACGACGACCGATACCCTCCTATCCGATTTTCGGAAGGAAATAATCAAGAGGAGGCAGAAACCATGAGAGAAGCCTTAATTCAAATCCGAGCAGACAGTGAAGCTGCCCTTGATGAGGCGTTTGTCAGGGCAACGAACGCAATGCGCTCAGGTAATTCCTCTGAGCCTGTCGCAGTCTTCACCTTCTCGTCGCCGGCGCAGCTTTTTTCCGTCATTAGTGTTGATTTCCACTGAGAGCTGACCCGGCGCAGCCAGATATTTCCATTGAGAATTGACCCATGTTTCAACCGTCCCTCGTATGTTTTCAGCGGGGGCTCTGGAGTGATCAACATGGCGTTACTTTGCGTAATCCGACGCTGGCATTTTCGAGAGCATCTATCGATCCGGGAGATTTGCCGCAGGACCGGCTTATCCAGGAATACCATCCGCAAATATCTGCGGGCCGGCGGCGTGGAGCCGAAATTCAACGTGCCGGATAGGCCGAGCAAGCTTGATCCGTTTGCAGATCGGTTATTGGCCTGGCTGAAGACGGAGTCGAAGAAGAGCCGCAAGCAGAAGCGGACGATGAAGCAGCTACACGTTGATCTTGTCAGCCTCGGCTACGAGGGGTCCTACAATCGTGTGGCGGCATTTGCGCGGGAATGGCGCGATGATCGTCAGAGGGAATTGCAGACGACCGGCCGCGGGACACTTGTGCCCCTGGCGTTCGAACCAGGCGAGGCCTTCCAGTTCGACTGGTCAGAAGATTGGGCGATTCATCGGCAATGAGCGCACCAAGCTGCAGATCGTCCACACGAAGCTGAGCTACTCCAGGGCCTTCATCGTCCGGGCATACATCCTGCAGACGCATGAGATGCTGTTCGATGCCCATAACCATGCCTTCCGTGTCTTCGCTGGCATTCCTGGTCGCGGCATCTACGACAACATGCGCACGGCGATCGACAAGGTCCGTCGTGGCAAGGAGCGCGACGTCAACGTCCGCTTCATGGCGATGGCCAGTCATTATGTGTTCGAGCCCGAGTTCTGCAATCCGGCGTCCGGCTGGGAGAAGGGGCAGTTCGAGAAGAACGTGCAGGATGCGCATCATCGCTTCTTTCAACCGATCCCGCGCTTTCCATCACTGGAGGCCCTGAACGATTCGCTCGAGGAGCGTTGCAAGGAGTTCTGGGCCAAGACGCCCCACGGTCAGATGCGTGGCACCATTGCCGACATCTGGGCCGAGGAAGTCCCAGCTCTCATGCCGCTCTCCAGGCCGTTCGACGGGTTTGTCGAATATACGAAGCGGGTCACGCCAACCTGCCTCGTGCATCTGGAGCGCAATCGCTAGAGCGTTCCGGCATCCTTCGCCAATCGACCGGTGAGCCTCCGGGTCTATCCGGATCGTATCGTGGTCGCCGCAGAAGGCCAGATCGTCTGCGAGCACCGTCGCATCATCGATCGGTCCCATGATCGGCCAGGACAGACAATCTATGACTGGCGTCACTATCTGGCGGTCGTACAGCGCAAGCCCGGTGCTCTTCGCAACGGCGCACCGTTCATCGAGCTTCCCGATGCATTCCGGACCTTACAGCAATACCTGCTCAAGAAGCCGGGTGGCGATCGAGAGATGGTCGATATCCTGGCCCTCGTCCTTCAGCACGACGAACAGGCAGTGCCGTCTGCCGTCGACATGGCGCTGAAGTCTGGCGTTCCGACCAAGACGCATGTGCTGAACCTGCTGAATCGGCTCGTTACGGTAAATCCTTCACGCCGCCGACCCTCGATGCCCCTCAGGCACTGACGCTCACCAATGAACCCAAGGCCAATGTTGAACGATACGACGCCTTGAGAAAGACGGAGGCTCGCCATGCGTCATAATCCAGCAAGCGGCCGCCTTCCACGGGGCCAGAGAGTAATCAGTCCTCTTTGGTCCAGTCTTCTACCCTTAAGCCGGGCACGCGGTCGAATTCCCTGCGGTTGTTTGTAACCATGATCAGCCCGCGCGAGCGCGCGTGACCTGCGATGAGTGCATCATACGGACCGATGGGAGTACCGAGGCGTCCAAGCTCTGCTCGTAACTCACCTGTATGGCTTGCAGCCGGCTCGTCATAGGGAAGGACGCCAAGCCGCGAAGAGAACCCTTCCACGATAGCGAGGTTCTTCTCGGGGCTTGCCGATTTTTCCGCCCCATATATCAGCTCCATCATGGTAACCGAACTGACGCACAACTGATCCTGAAACCGATTGAATGCCTCCCGCACCCGCTGCGGACGGTTTTTAATCGTGAAAATACAAATGTTCGTATCGAGCATGTACCTGAGCATCAAAATGCCTCGCGCTCCTGCGCAGCAGGCTGGTCGCGCTCATCCATAAAGTCGGAAGTCACAAGAGGTCCGTCGAACCAGCTATCCCATATCTCACCGGCGGGCGCTATGATGCGAGTGCGTCCAACAGCAACGATATCGACGCGCTTAACGTCGTCAGGCAGAGCGACTGCCTTTGGGAGGCGGACCGCTTGGCTACGATTAGTCTTGAAAACTGAGCCCTGCTCCATCTCTTCATATCTCCCGGTGCAACCAAACCCAATGTAGTCATCGCGGAGGGATATGTCAAGGCGGTATACAATTTCAATCCGGCCCAATACGCCATGGATAGGGACCAGAAAGTCGTAGATACGTGGGACTCTTAATCAGGGCCGCCAGAAGGCATTAGATAAATTCGTCGGCCAACGTCAGTGCTTGAAGGTGTTTTCGCGATGCCAACTTAAAAACTGGGGATGCGGCCGTTGGTGAACAACGCTCGGGACAATCGCTCTTCCCGTCTTGTTGATTAGCCCTAGAATGCTATCGTGATCGTTCGCGTGACGTGAGCGGCGTCTACCACGGCACGACCACCACCGTTGATCAGCTTCAGTCCAGTTATCGCGCATCGTTTATCATAGGCTTGTAGGACGAGACGCCGAAACAGCCGATCTCTGACAATTCGAGACGACAGCTGCATGATCCGCTCCCTATCGCGCTCGTATAGGAAGGGCTCCTGAACTCTTTCGGAAAGATCGTTCAGCGATGACGTCTCCAGCGACTCGCCGGTTCGCGGTAATTCGAGTTGATCTTCCGCCAATCCCAACGACAGAATCCGATTGAAATCGGCAGCAGATATTGATCGGACCGCAGCCTGTGCACGGCCAGAAATCCGCCCCGCTTCGTTCAGTACGCCTCGCTCAACAACACCATCCTGCCCACTAAACGCAACGGGGTTTACGAAATCGAGATAGCTGCCAGGTTCGATAAGCGCCAAATACATGCCTGGCGCTTTGGGATCTGGAATAACCTGAGCGACCTTGGCGACAGCGAAATATCGTAAGCGCGAATTTCTACGCACCTTCTGAGGGAGATTGCTCTCAGGCATGAGGTGTCCACCAAAATAGGTGGACACCAAATCATGGATGTAGATGCTCCTAAACTGCAGGTTCGGCTTGTTGGCCGCGACGGCCGCCGTCGATATGACCCTGCTTCTCGTGATCAGCTCGTCGCAGCGTGTTTAGAGCCCGGCGTTTCGGTGTCTCGACTTGCGCGGGAACACGGCGTGAATGCCAATCTCGTACGCAAGTGGATGAAGAAGGCCATGGAGGAACGTCTTCTGCCTTCGGTCTCGGCATTCGTCCCGGCTCAGATTGCTCCAGATATGCCTCCGACTTTTGGCGCCGATTTAGTGACGAAGAGCGCGCCGTTGGGCAAGCCGTGCCAGGCGTCCAAGGTGAGTGCGCTCCTGCCGAACGGGATCAGCCTGACCGTTGAGTATGACGATGAGAATGGGCTGGCCGCAATCATAGGAGCGTTGGGTCATGTTCAGACTGGGCGCTGATCTCAAGGTCTACCTGCATCGGGAGCCGATCGACTTCCGTGCCGGCATCAATAGCCTTGCAGTCCTGGTTCAGGAGACGATGGCGCTGGACCCGTTTGCCCCTGCGGTGTTTGCCTTCTGCAATCGCCGGCGTGACTGGATGAAGCTGCTGTTCTTCGATCGATCAGGCTTTGTGTTGATCCTGAAGCGATTGACGGAAGACAAGTTCCGATGGCCGCGCCGAGAGGTGCCGGTGGTCACACTCACAACCGAACAACTGCATTGGATTCTCGACGGTATCGATATCGATGCGATGATCCGCCATCCCGTGCGGCAATATCAGATTGCCGGCTGAGGTTACGTGTTGATCTGTTGACGCGGCGACGCGGTTCAGATTCAAAACTGGGATGATCCGAGCCGGCGAACCGAGCGTTGCAGAACTGATGGCGCAATTGGCGGCAAATGCCGCCGAAATTGCTGCGCTGAAAGCCGAGAAGGAAGCGCTGTCACGGCGGGTCGTAAAGCTGGAAGAAGAGCTGGCGCTCGCAAGGCTGCACCGGTTTGCTCCCCGCAGCGAAAAGCACATTGATCGCCTCTTCAACGAAGCCGAAGAGGCTGCGGAGGAAGATGGCAGCGATGACGGCGATGCTGCCATCGATCTCCCTGATACAGGCCTACCCGCGGTCGACAGCACCGCAGGAAAGGAGCGGGGCCGCAGACCCTTGCCGCAAGATCTTCCACGTGAGCGAGTCGAATACGACCTTGCTGACGATCAGAAGACTTGCCCGTGCTGCAGCAGCCAAATGCATCGCATGGGCGAGGCCGTTACCGAGCAACTCCATATCGAGGTCAAGGCAAAGGTTCTGCAGAATGTGCGGTTCAAATACGCCTGCCGCCATTGCGACCGCACCGGGATCAACACGCCTGTCGTGATCGCACCGATGCCGCCGCAACCATTGCCAGGCAGCATCGCTACCGCTTCGACGCTGGCCTTCGCACTCGTCCACAAATACGTCGACGGCACACCGCTCTACCGCGTGGCACAAACGTTCGAACGGGCCGGCGTACCGATCAGCCGTGGCGCTCTTGCGCACTGGGTGATCGGTTCAAGCGAGAGGCATCTGCACCGCATCTATGATGCGCTGAGGCTGAAGCTTCAGTCGCAGCCTCTCATTCATGGCGATGAGACGACAGTTCAGGTGTTGAAGGAAAAGAACAAGGAAGCCACCAGCACGTCTTACATGTGGGCGTACCGCAGCGGCGAGGACAGTGACGAGCCAATCGTGCTTCTCGATTATCAACCCGGCCGCGGCCAGATCCATCCGCAGACCTTCCTCGGTGATTATCGCGGCATATTGGTAAGCGATGGCTACCTAGCCTGGCGCACCATCAATGGCGCAGCCCATGTCGGATGCATGGCTCATTCACGGCGGCGCTTCGTCGAGGCCCTCAAGACCCGCAAAAACGGAGGCGGACCGCCGGAACAGGCGCTCCGGTTCTTCGAGCAGCTCTACCGGATCGAAAAGCAGGCGCGAGACAGCAAGCCCTACGCGAGTGAAACGCAGGCCGATTGCGTTCGCCGTTTCCGCCAACAGCATAGCTTGCCTGTCCTCACCGCACTCAAGTCATGGCTCGACAACATCGCGCCGAAGGTCGTACCCGATACCAAGCTCGGCGATGCCGTCTCCTACACCCTGAACCAATGGGATTACCTGACGCGCTACATCAGCGACGGCAGGATGCCGATCGACAACAACATTCTGGAACGTGATATCCGGGTCTTCGCCACCGGAAGAAAGAGTTGGCTGTTCAGCGACACCGCTGACGGAGCCAAGGCCAGCGCCGTGGTCTACAGTTTGATGCTCACTTGCCGCGCCTGTGGGATCGACCCACTCACCTGGCTACGCCACGTGCTCACTGAGCTGCCGCAGCGCGACGAAGCGGCCGACATTGGCGACCTGCTGCCGTTCAACTTCTCCAAAACCTCCGCTGCCTGATAGAGCCGGATATCGCTACGCAAGAGGGCCGGGTCAGCGATGCCGCCTACGTCAATGCGCATAGAAAATCGCGCTTAC
>NZ_JAQZSF010000014.1:0-22500 GCF_028674915.1 Agrobacterium sp. CNPSo 3708 | reverse complement strand
TCTGGAGAAATAAAGGTTTGCACCTTCATCGACTATCGATGGAAGTGCCTGTTTTGGATACATTGTGAAGAGAAGATATGTCTGGAAGCTTCCAGGTGTTTTGAACCCATTGGGTTTGAGACGTCCGAGCCCAGTCTCAGAGAAACCATGTGATGGCTTAGTCGGCTGGAATTGGTGGAGGGATTGGAGGTAGGAAGGAAGCTTGTCCGAGGCATTTTTGTTGTTGGGGCTTATGTCCCTCTGATGAAGATGCTGGATTGGTGTTGCCTGACCGCGCATCACCGGATGATATCTCGAGAAGCTGGTCTTAATGGTATGGCTTCGAGGTGCACCGGCGTGCCCTCAATGAAGACTATACCGAACACGTCGATGGCATCGTGACTTGGCTGGGTTGTAAAAGGTAACCTTGCCTGTCGTTCATTCCTTCGGAATGACGACTTGATGATGAGCATAGACAATGAGAACGAAGAAGTGAATTAAGGGCATTTGGTGGATGCCTTGGCATGCACAGGCGAAGAAGGACGTGATACGCTGCGAAAAGCCGTGGGGAGCTGCGAATAAGCTTTGATCCATGGATCTCCGAATGGGGCAACCCACCTCAGATATCTAGAAAATCTGTTTTGCTGCACACTTGAATAGTCTTCTTATTGGTTTGCATGGGACTTCCCATACAGACCTTCAGGTCGTCGCCAATCGTTTGGCGCGCCGTCCGCAGGCCTTCGGCCGTGAGGACAGAGGACACCCGGGAGATCGGGTTCAAGGGTTCAGCGAAAGAGGTTTCTAGATATCGCAATGAGGTATCTGCACCTGAATACATAGGGTGTAAGAAGCGAACGCAGGGAACTGAAACATCTAAGTACCTGCAGGAAAGGACATCAACCGAGACTCCGTAAGTAGTGGCGAGCGAACGCGGACCAGGCCAGTGGCAATGATGAATAAAGCGGAACGATTTGGAAAGGTCGGCCATAGCGGGTGATAGCCCCGTACGCGTAGAACAGTCATTGTCCTTGAGTAGGGCGGGACACGTGAAATCCTGTCTGAACATGGGGAGACCACTCTCCAAGCCTAAGTACTCGTGCATGACCGATAGCGAACAAGTACCGTGAGGGAAAGGTGAAAAGCACCCCGACGAGGGGAGTGAAATAGAACCTGAAACCGGATGCCTACAAACAGTCGGAGCCCGCAAGGGTGACGGCGTACCTTTTGTATAATGGGTCAACGACTTAGTGTAACGAGCAAGCTTAAGCCGGTAGGTGTAGGCGTAGCGAAAGCGAGTCTGAATAGGGCGTTCAGTTCGTTGCATTAGACCCGAAACCGAGTGATCTAGCCATGAGCAGGCTGAAGGTTGGGTAACACCAACTGGAGGGCCGAACCCATAACTGTTGCAATAGTTCGGGATGACTTGTGGCTAGGGGTGAAAGGCCAATCAAACTCGGAAATAGCTGGTTCTCCGCGAAATCTATTTAGGTAGAGCGTCGACCGAATACCCTCGGGGGTAGAGCACTGGATGGGCTATGGGGACTCACCGTCTTACTGATCCTAACCAAACTCCGAATACCGAGGAGTACTAGTCGGCAGACACACGGCGGGTGCTAACGTCCGTCGTGAAGAGGGCAACAACCCTGACCTCCAGCTAAGGTCCCCAAGTCATGGCTAAGTGGGAAAGGATGTGAGGATCCCAAAACAACCAGGATGTTGGCTTAGAAGCAGCCATCATTTAAAGAAAGCGTAACAGCTCACTGGTCTAAATAAGGGTCTTTGCGCCGAAAATGTAACGGGGCTAAAGCCATGCACCGAAGCTGAGGATACAACGTAAGTTGTGTGGTAGCGGAGCGTTCCGTAAGTCTGTGAAGGCGGACCCGTGAGGGCTGCTGGAGATATCGGAAGTGCGAATGTTGACATGAGTAACGATAAAGGGAGTGAGAGACTCCCTCGCCGAAAGACCAAGGGTTCCTGCTTAAAGTTAATCTGAGCAGGGTTAGCCGGCCCCTAAGACGAGGCGGACACGCGTAGTCGATGGGAACCACGTTAATATTCGTGGGCCTGGTGGTAGTGACGGATCTTGTGTGTTGTTCAACCTTATTGGATTGGTTGGGCGGCGAAGAGGTTCCAGGAAATAGCTCCACCGTATAGACCGTACCCGAAACCGACACAGGTGGTCAGGTAGAGTATACCAAGGCGCTTGAGAGAACTATGTTGAAGGAACTCGGCAAATTGCACGCGTAACTTCGGAAGAAGCGTGACCCTTTTGCACGCAAGTGTGATGGGGTGGCACAGACCAGGGGGTAGCGACTGTTTATCAAAAACACAGGGCTCTGCGAAGTAGCAATACGACGTATAGGGTCTGACGCCTGCCCGGTGCTGGAAGGTTAAAGGGAGAGGTGCAAGCTTTGAACTGAAGCCCCAGTAAACGGCGGCCGTAACTATAACGGTCCTAAGGTAGCGAAATTCCTTGTCGGGTAAGTTCCGACCTGCACGAATGGCGTAACGACTTCCCCGCTGTCTCCAACATAGACTCAGTGAAATTGAATTCCCCGTGAAGATGCGGGGTTCCTGCGGTCAGACGGAAAGACCCCGTGCACCTTTACTATAGCTTTACACTGGCATTCGCCAAGGCATGTGTAGGATAGGTGGTAGGCTTTGAAGCAGGGACGCCAGTTCCTGTGGAGCCATCCTTGAAATACCACCCTTATCTTCGTGGATGTCTAACCGCGGTCCGTTATCCGGATCCGGGACAGTGTATGGTGGGTAGTTTGACTGGGGCGGTCGCCTCCGAAAGAGTAACGGAGGCGCGCGATGGTTAGCTCAGACCGGTCGGAAATCGGTCGTCGAGTGCAATGGCATAAGCTAGCCTGACTGCGAGACTGACAAGTCGAGCAGAGACGAAAGTCGGTCATAGTGATCCGGTGGTCCCGTGTGGAAGGGCCATCGCTCAACGGATAAAAGGTACGCCGGGGATAACAGGCTGATGACCCCCAAGAGTCCATATCGACGGGGTTGTTTGGCACCTCGATGTCGACTCATCGCATCCTGGGGCTGGAGCAGGTCCCAAGGGTATGGCTGTTCGCCATTTAAAGCGGTACGTGAGTTGGGTTCAGAACGTCGTGAGACAGTTCGGTCCCTATCTGCCGTGGGTGTAGGAATATTGACAGGATCTGTCCCTAGTACGAGAGGACCGGGATGGACGTATCTCTGGTGGATCTGTTGTCCTGCCAAGGGCATAGCAGAGTAGCTATATACGGAATGGATAACCGCTGAAGGCATCTAAGCGGGAAACCAACCTGAAAACGAGTGTTCCCTATCAGAGCCGTGGAAGACGACCACGTCGATAGGACGGGTGTGGAAGTGCAGTAATGCATGAAGCTTACCGTTACTAATAGCTCGAGCGACTTCTTCGTTCCCATTGTTCATGCTCATCGAATAAAACTCGATCGCATCACGTGTTCATTTCCCATTCCGAACACGGCCGTGAAACGCCCCAGCGCCAATGGTACTCCGTCTTAAGACGCGGGAGAGTAGGTCGCTGCCAGGTCTGCTAAACGCAACTCAAATTATCTTCTCAATCACAAACCTCTCGGCACAGGCCGAAACAATAGGCCGCACACAAAGCGGCCTTTTGCAGTTCTAAAGCTTACTCGACATCCAAGTCGATCGCAGTCAACGCGGGGTGGAGCAGCCCGGTAGCTCGTCAGGCTCATAACCTGAAGGCCGCAGGTTCAAATCCTGCCCCCGCAACCAAGAAATTCTAGAAAATTTCAATGTATCAAGCCCTCCCGAAAGGAGGGCTTTCTTGCGTGTTGCGCCTGGCGCGCCGCCATCACGAAAACCGTGGGCGGTTTGACGTTACAGTGCCCAGACGTTCCATCTAGTTTTGAGTTCGCTCCGGCGGTTTTTGGTTGCTGTCTTTGGGGTGTTAGCCGTGGGTTGCGGCGCCAAGCCGTCCGGCGACTTGAACTCGCATCACGTAGCTGATTGACGCCTCAGCGAACTCGGAGGACGTCAGCGACCAAGTCTAATGTTGTTGATTATCTTGTGATCGCTGCGCGAGCTTGAGAGCGTTGCTCAAGCGGGGGGCAGTGATGAGACAAGCGTTTCATTCGGGAGTACATCTCGCAATCACCCATTTGAGCTTTCGTTGAAGGCGTTCAGGGGCGGTTCAGCAGCTGCAATAGCTAGTTTCGACCGGAGTGGGATTGTAATCTCTTTGGCAAAGTGGTTTCTGAGCGCGACGCTGCTTGTTGGGGAAGTTTCGTGATTAAGAAAACGCTGAATAAGGCGATTGTGCATGGTCTCTACTATGTGAGTTGCCTTCTACCTCCGGATCCTCTGAGTAACCGGGCTCGAGCATACTTCTACAAGCTGAGCGGCGGACGGAGGTTCGGGAAGAATGTCGCTATCTTGCCCTTCGTTTATATTAACAGTGGTAAGCTGACGCTCGGCGACAACGTCTATCTTAACCAACGTTGCTATATCGATCTCTCGGCAGAGGTGACAATTGGCGCTAACGTCAAGGTTGGGCCAGGTGTCAGCTTTGTCACTGCCAACCATGAGATAGGCGACAGCAACACTCGATGTGGGAACGTCAAGCCCGCTCCGATTGTTGTCGGGGATGGTGCCTGGATCGGTGCCAATGCTGTCTTACTTGGCGGCTGCAAGATCGGACGAGGAGCAATTGTTGCTGCTGGGGCAGTAGTTACCAAAGACGTTGCTCCGGACACGATGGTCGGCGGCGTGCCGGCTAGGCTTATTAGGAATCTGCAGACAGAATTGGATGCTATCGATACCTCTTCCCATCCAGCCCAATGAGATCACAACTCTACATGTGACGAAGCCCGAGTAACTGGGATCTGTGCAGCAGCGCGGATAGACACGCCCATTAAGCTGCGAGAATTGCCTCGCTAACTACGGATTTTCTACATGGGTGTCTGGATAGCAATTTATTGCTGAGTAAGTCCCTGATTGCAGTTCCTAGACTCACAACCCTATTGGTGCGTGTTCTGGATGCAACGGCGCGGGTTCCATCAACAATCGACTTATGCTGGCAACAGTAATCGACAAATATTAGAGACTTGTGGGTTTCAACTCCAATAGTTCTTGCGCGAATCATCGATCGGTTCAACAACTTGTGAACTAGGGGTAAAAGTTTTGGTTGGGGACTATGAACCGAAAGCTCGCTTATGAATTGCGAAGATATATTCCTGTCTCTATCGCTAACCGCCTTGCGCGCTATCGAAGGATGTTCCAGGTTCTCCGCGAGTTTAACGGCCGCCACAAGCGCGAATGTCCTATTTGTGGATACAAGGGGTTCTTCTACGCGGTAGGAGTGCCACTCCGTTTCGACGCTGCGTGCTCGCAATGCAGTTCGGTTGAGCGCCACAGGCAGCATCATCTGTTGACCAAAAAGCACCCTGATTGGATTGATGGCGCGGAAATCCTGCATTTTGGTGCGGAGCGCTGTTTTGTCCCTGAATACAAGTCGCGAGCCTCTCGCTATATCATGGCGGATGCGGTCCCGACTCGTGAGGAAACACAGGTCGATATCCAAAAAATCCAATACCCGGATAACACGTTTGATACCGTGATCTGCCATCAGATCCTAGAGCACGTCGTAGACGACTCTGCTGCGATGCGAGAGCTTCATCGCGTGGTGCGGCCCTCTGGACGGGTGCTCTTAACCACGCCAGTCGTCGCCAAGTGGAAGAGTTCACTGGTTGATATTGGCACAAGTGATGCAAAAACGAGAGATTTACTGTTCGGACAATCTGACCACCTCAGATACTATGGCGCTGATTTCAAGGATAGCCTCCAGCGGGTCGGCTTCGAGATCGATGAATATATCGCCCAAGAACCTGATGTTTCCAAATATAGTTTGGTGCGCGGAGAAACGATCTACGTAGCGACGAAGTCTGATCCGTCGCTACCTCTTCACTGAAGATTCTTTTTAGCGATTGAGGTCGATATCGCGATAATTGCTGCGAATAACCCTGATATTCCCGGAATCTCGAGCGAGAAATCGACGGAAGCATGTATGGCGACGAGAGCTAGCGAACTGATGCCCATCGCAACATAGGAACGTTGCCGCGGGGCTGCTTTAAGCGATGATATGAGAAGGAACGAGATCCAACCAATTGTCGCAACAATTAATACCGGTCCCATGACGCCAAGTTCAATCCAGGACTGTAAGTAGGTATTATGCGCTTTTTCCCAAATTCCTTGCAATCCGCATCTAGGATCGCGGTAAGGCGCAAAGACATCCCTGAATGTTCCAGCTCCGCTTCCCAGTACTATGTTCGCGTCGAGCGCGCGGAACATCCCCGGCAATGCGCACATGCGGGGCTCGCTCGATCCAATAGCCGTCGCCCGAAATACGACACGCTCGCCAATCAAAACGGTAGCTCCTACCGAAAGAACAGCAATAACTACGATCGAGCCGGCAATATGGCGCGCCAATTTTACTCCGGCATATCTCTGCTTTAATCTAAGCCACACGAGCAGAGACGCCAGCAGTAGTGCAGCGAAAATAGTCGACGCGATGGCGCCTCGCGATTTTGTCAGAAATAAAGCTACGGTTAGTGCGCAAAACAAGATCACGTAAAAATAGATCTTAGTCATTGAGCGGTCTGTAGATTTTGGCATGAACAGCACACCAGCGAAAATATCGCGGCTGCGAAAGTCACGGCACGCAGACCAAAGCTGCCGTACAACAAGTATGATCGTAAGCCCGACAAGAGTACCAGCACTATTTCGATTGATCAATGTTGCTGTGAAACTGTCGATATAAGCCTGTTTTTCGACTGTCAGAACGTATCCTGGGCTCAGAAGGAACTGAACAAACGACAACATGACAAGAGCGCTGCAACCCAACGTCAGCATGACGTTGAATTCTCGTGCATCAGTCTCTGTTTGTAAAACGACGACACCCGTCAAATAGATCAAGACCGGATACGCTAAGAATTGTACGGCGAAAATTGAATCGCTTGGTTGGACGGAGATCGTCCCAGAGCTTCCAGGCATGCCAAAATTTAGTAGTCCCGCTTGGATGAGAATCCACGCGATTGCAATACAGAGATAGCTTGATGCTACGATGACGGGACTAGTACTCCGGCTCGGGATTCCTCGCAGACAAACGGCAAGAATGAGCAATATTGATATCGCGCAGCATGCGGTTGAAAGGGCGAAAGGACGCGCGGAGCCGAAAGCGACTATCCCTAACAGGATGATGGCGGTGTAAGCCGCCGACAGGAGAGAGGCCAATTTAAAGTGGTGACTTAACCACTTCGGTGGCCGAGGCATGTTGGCCATCGAGAAGCTCGCGATAGAGATGATGCACCGTTGTGTGGAGTTTGTGTTTACTAAAGTTCTTATTGATATGGTCGCGACCGGCGGTCATCATCGAACTAATCCTGGCCTCGTCAGAGATAATCGTTCGTATCGCGCTTTTGAAACCCTCTCCGTCTGTCGCTATGAAGCCAGTGACGCCATCAAGCACCATTTCCGTTGTGCCGCCCGTTGGTGTCGCGATCACTGGAAGCCCCATCGACATAGGCTCCAAAATCGTTCTGGCCAGTGGTTCCGCTGCCTGGGCAGGCGCGCAAATGACGTCCAAATTCTGATAGACAGCCTCTGGATCAGTGAAAAATCCCTCGAATGTGACATTCCGTGTCAAATCCAAAGCAGCGACCTGCGACTTGATTTCCGCCTCGTACTCAGGAGACTCAGCAGCGAACTTGCCACGGACAAACAGATGCGTCTCTAATCCCTCAGAATTTGATTGCTTCACCCAGTTAAGAAGTGTGTGGAGCCCCTTATGGGGATGAATGCGGCCGATGAAACCAACCCTCACCGGCGTACCGGGAGATAACGCAATTTGCGGACGCGGGTCGATGCCGTTGAATATAACTCTTCCGTTGCTGGGAAGCTTCTCGTCTGGATAGCAAGCCCGAGAAACAAAAACGGCCCTGGACGCTAGTTTGGTGAGAAGTCGCCATACGGCCTTTTCTTGTGCCGTATAGGCGATGTCCCGAAAGTGCATGACAAGCTTTGGCGACTTGCCAAATTTCGTCAGCAGGGCGATCGAGTGAGCCTTGAGGCCATTCGTGTGAACGATATCAATGTTGTGACGCAAGGCGGTGGACCGCAGATCTCTCGAAGCACGCCAAGCGTCGGAGAGCGCCTTAAGTCCGTGCCATACTTTAAATGGCCGACGTACGTGATGAACAGAGCCAAAGTCGATGACCTCAACCGGAATATTCATCGCCCGCGCTCGGACGGCCAACTCCCCCTCTTCAGGGACAGCCAAAACCGGGTCGATATTCGGGTTTGCTAGAAGATCGAAAAGAGACCGTTCGGCGCCCCCCTTAAAATCTGGAACTGGCGAAAGATAGAGCGCTTTGATCTTCTGCATCTGGCAAGCCTAAATTCGGGAAATAATCCGCAACGAGGGTGGTAATGCCGCTTCTAAAACGTTGAGCGGAAAAATTCTCTGCATTCTTGACGCAATTCTCGACCGTAATTTCCGATCGATGATTTTCGAACTGCTTTACCGCGGCAATGATTGCATCGACTGTCTGTTCGTGAAAGTGGACTCCAGTGGGAGAAGCCTTATCCAAGCCTCTCACAGTTTCGAAAGTGCCGCCTTTCGAGAAAGCTATGACTGGCGTGCCGCAAGCTTGAGCTTCTACGGGGACAATTCCGAAGTCTTCCTCGGCCGCAAAAACAAACGCTTTCGCCTGAGCTATCTTCGATCGCAGCACGTCGCTGGTCTGGTATCCCATCAGCGTGACATTGCCGCTCGCGGCCTTACGAGCCTTCTCATAATCCGGACCCTCGCCAATGACGACCAGGTGCTTATCTGGCATCTGGGCGAAAGCTTCGATGATCAAAGGAATCTTCTTGTAAGGCACCATTCGGGATGCCGTAATATAATAATCCTGCTTTTCATGATGGGGTTTGAAAAAACGAAGATCTACCGGAGGGTTGACGACCTTTGCTTCGAGGCCATAAGTCTTCTTAATTCGTCGAGCTACGAACGCTGAATTGGCAATCATTAGGTCGGGTCCGTGGGCGGTTCTTATGTCCCACATCCGTAAATAATGAAGTAGTATGCGAGCAATCCCCGATTTGATGCCTTTCTCCATCCGAGCTTCCTTGAGGTAAACCGCTTGCTGGTCCCAAGCATACCGCATCGGCGAGTGGACATAAGAGATGTGGATCTGTTGCGGCCCAGTTATTATCCCTTTGGCAACTGAACTCGAAGATGAGATCACCAGATCAAAAGCAGAAAAATCGAACTGCTCAATAGCAAGGGGCATAATTCCAATGTACTGCCGGTGTTTGGTCCGCACCATGGGCATCTTCTGAAGGAAGCTCGTATGTATCTTCTTTCCGTCCAAGAAGCCCCTGTCCGCCTTCGGCAGAAAATCGATGAGGGTGAACAGCTCTGCCTGAGGGAAAATCTCGAATAGCTCCGCCAATACCTTTTCTGCCCCACCCATGACGTAGAGCCAGTCATGTACGATCGCGACTTTCAAGTTAGTATCCTTCCGGCAGGCGAATTGTTCGGGGCAAAGAGAAATCTGCGCCATTTCGATATTGTTAATCCCGAGGGTGCAGCGCAAAAAACAAATAAAGCGGTGCGGGCTAACATGCAAGGCTGTTTCGCCGGACTCACTGGATTATGCAATTTTAAGTTAAATCAATTAAACCGCCGTGCAAAATTAGATCGCAGAATCCCTTGAATCTTTAAGAAAAGTCATGATGGCAGGGAATATTGCTAACATTCTCAAAAATATTCAATTTTACCTTTTTTTCGAGAGCGGAAACTCCACACTGGGCGATTTGAGCGTTAATTATAAAGTAAGTCTTCTGCGATTACTAGTTGACCATAGGTTAATGAAAAGTTAAATAGTTTCAGAACAGTTAATTTAGACATGTTCGCTAATTAAAAATAGAGAGCTAGTTAACTTAAAAGAGAGGATTGCGACATGGTTTCGACCATAGCTGATATTGACGTCACGAAGATCGCGGCGGACGGCCAGGGGAACATCAATGGCTCCAGCAAAGATGATCTCCTGTTCATGAGTGGTGCTGGAATTGCGCAGGCCGGCGACGGTAACGACATCGTTTTCGGCGGCACTGGCAATGACACCCTGCGTGGGGACGCCGGGGACGACCTTCTCTACGGCGGCGCTGGCAATGACACGCTTAATGGTGGCGTAGGCGACGATATCCTTCTCGGCGGAGAAGGAAACGATGTACTGTTTGGCGGAGTCGGAAACGACATCCTTTCAGGTGGCAACGGTGCCGACAAGTTCTTCTTTGAAGCAAATGCCGGTAACGATCGCATCACCGATTTGAATTTTGGTGAAGGCGATGTCATCACATTTGCCGTCGGCACCTTGAACGAGATGGGAAACAAGCAGCTGACGATTTCTTCGCAGTCTGACCTGATGGCATTCCTCGGCCGCACCGATGTTTCGTCTGAGGTGAAGGGAAGCGATCTCGTCATCAAGTACGGCCCGAATGGTGACACCCTGACGTTGCAAGGCTTCGGCGACCAGTCGGCTGCCGGTGCTCATATCAACGGTAATTCCGCGGATAACACAATCTTCGGCGGCCAGAACGGCAACCTGATCAATGCCGGTAACGGCGACGATACGGTTTTTGCAGGCGCCGGTGGAACGAAGATTAGCGGCGGAGCAGATCATGATCTCATCGTGGGCGGTGCAGGGAATGACATTCTCGGCGGCCAAGGTGGCGACGACATGATCTTCGGCGGTGCCGGCAACGATGAAATCTCCGGGGGAACCGGTAACGATATCCTGACCGGCGGCAGCGGCAACGACACGTTCAACTTCAAGTTCGGCGACGGTAAAGACACAATCGCCGACTTCTCCGCTGGCGACAAGATCAATCTTTACGACGGGTATGTGGCAGGACAGGCAGTAGCTACGGTCAGCTCTGTCGATGATCTGCATGCTCTCGTCAATTCCGGCTCTGCGACGTATGATACCAATGGCGACTCGGTAACGTTCCACTTTGCCGGTGGCGATATCAAGTTCATCGGTATCGATTGGACGACGCCCGTATAATTGAGAAACGGAGATTGGCCGGCTCAAGCCGGCCAATCTCAATCAATTGGTTTGCTTGTTTGACTCTCAAATTGACAATAATAGATCTTCATGCAACAGCTCAAATGCCCGGAGAGTTGAATGAAGTTTGTCTATCGTTGGCCTACGTTTTTTGAGCGATTAATTTATTACTTTCTTCTGCCGGATCTGATGGCAAAGATTGTGTATGAAATTATTCTGAAAGTCCCTGCAATTACTGTAAATCAGCCGAAGCAATTCGTGTTTTACGGACTTGTAGCGCTAGAGTACTTGATAATAGCCTTTCGCTACAAAACGTTTAGGCCTGCCTTGGCGCAGGTTAGTCCTATATGCATCATGCTAATAGTTATGATGTTTCACGGCATAGTTATTGGGCTATGGTGGGGAAACTCTATCTCTCGCATGGTGATCGATACGGTAAACGTCTTTGTAGTCTTTGCCAACGTTGTCATTCTCTCAGACCCACGCAAGATTGCGGATACTGCATTTGACCGCATCTTCTTCGTGAACCGCGTATATGCGGTCGTAATGGTCGCTCTTTCTGCCGTTGCTCTGGTTGTAAATCCCTCTTCCGTCATTTCCCTGGGAGGCTCGACTGCAACTGCGATCTCCGTGTCACTGATATTCACCGAGATCTACTTGATGCGCTCGCTGTCGGGCAGAGCGATATTGCGAGGGACGGTTGGATTGCTGATGCTCGCTGCGACCGTTCAGGGCTGGAATAGAACAACACTTGTATTTGTGGCCGCCGCAGTGCTCATCCTTTTTGCGAGAAAGGTTGGGCAGATGCCTTTCAAAATCGCCTATTTGTCGATGGCATCAGTTATGGTGGCCGCCGTCGCTTTAGCCGCCCTCCCTGAGGATAGTGCCCTCTCTCGTCGACTTGCGGGCCTTGAGGACGTCGATCTGTCAGCCCGTACTGGCTCGATCGGCGAACGTGAAGCAGAGTCCGACGCAGTAGGAGACAAAATTGCCGCGCTTGGACCAACTGGCAGGATTTTCGGCGCAGGTCATGGCGCGTCGTACGATGTGAAATATACGTGGGAATGGAAACTGGACTATTCTAATGCACATTATGGTTGGGTTCTATTTTATCTTCGATACGGGACCTTAGGCTACGTGTATTTAGGGCTTTGGATTTTCACCTTAATGATTTCGATCTTGAGAACATGGCGGTCAGAGAATCCAGCATCAATTTTTGTGTGCTTGCTGTCTATATGGAACGTCGGCTACCTCGGGACCTACGGCTATTTCTCCTTCTTTATCGCGGGCGTGCCTTTCGTTAGGCCAGCCTCTAGAGCCCAGAGGCGGGCGACCTTCAGTGTGACGGAGGGATCGCGTCGAGATCCTGTGCCGATCGCCTAGCAGAGAATGAAGATGGCCGCACGACGCAAAACCGCGATACTCCTCCCACTGGCACTTCTGCTGGCAAATTTCCTCAATATGGTGGGTATCGTTGTTCTTCCCAAGATCATCGACCCCAGCCAGTTTGCTCTCTTCAGCCTCGCCTCATCTTCAGGCCTTTTCCTCATCGCTGTCCTCTACGAATGGAATCGCATTACGATAATGCGATACAGCGTTGCCGTTGATCCCGAGGAGATGAGCCGTCGTAGGTCAGTATTGAAGCGCGCCAATATCGTTACAAGCATAGTTCTGCTCGTGATCAGCATTGTTGCCTACAGTTTCAGCAGTAACTGGTATGCGCTTGTATTTAGTATGGCGTGCCTCTTCGCGGTATCTCAAGCTATGTTTGAAGCTCGCCAGGCGTTCTTTCGAGCAGACTTTCTGGACCGGAATTATGCTGTAAGCCTTGTAGCCAGAGCTCTTCTGGGCTTCTCTCTTTTATGCGCGATAGGGTACTTATCCAACGACGCTTTTTTCGTCATGTGCGGATGGGCGGCGTCCTACGTGGTGGTCCTGTTTTTTACCCGATCGCTTGCAGGGAAATCGGTCCCGCGGCCTACGGATTGGAAAACTCTCAGGTTCTTACTTGGTTTCGGGGTTGGGGTTGCAATGGCTGCGATCGCCAACACGCTGCTATCTCCGCTTGTGCGTCTTCTTGCTGCAGAGTTCATCACACTTTCGGACAGCGGAAAACTCATGCTCGCGATGGATATTTCACAGAAAATAGTCGGGGTAATCGGCGTCAGTATCAACATTCTAACTCTGCAAGCCACTTTCCGTGCGCGCGAGTTTGGGGAGCATGAGGTTGTCAGGCGGCGCATCGGCATGCAGCTTTCAGTGGTGGTAGCTACAATCTTGCCGGCCGTAGTTGGGTTCATTGCGGTACAAGACGGGTTTACTTTCATCTTCATTCCCGATGCCTACCGCGATGTTTTTCTTCCAAACATCGCGTGGTGCATGGTTGCGGCTGGGTTGCTCGGATTTCGAGCTTTCGCACTCGACAGTATATTTATCGTTCTTGGTAGACCGTATACTGGACTGGTAGGGCCGCTCGTTACGGCCGCGGTCACGATTGCATCCGTTTTTGTGCTTACTTCATTACAAGATCCGTCAGCACTTCTATTTTCGAAAGCTCTCTGTTTCGGGGTCTTAGCAGGATCGATCTCGTCAATCATCGTTGCTCGGCGCTTGTTCCATTTCTCTTTGGATTTGCCAAACCTCGCTCGAATCACGGTCGCGGCAATTACCATGTATGCTTCGATCCAGCTAGTTCGTTTTGATAACGCAATAGTCGACTTCTCGGCATCGGTTGCCGCAGGTGCCTTTGTCTACGGCGCCATACTTCTTGCCTCAAATGCCTTCGGTTCGCATAAACTTCTACGTCTAGCCCTCGCCCGGGTGAAAAGAGGAAACGTTACATGAGAAAGTTGTTCGCAGTCGCGTTTGCTCTGGGGCTTGGATATTCCAGCTGTGCTCAGAGTTCAGACGGCGGGAAAGCGGGTTCGGAGTTTTTCGGTGTCGTGAGCCATTTCTTACACACCAGGCAAATCTACACAGATAAAGATGACAGCTGGTCGCTAACCCGGACCGCCCCACTTCAAGCTAGGCTGGGAAATCCTTGGGTTACCGAACAAATCTATGCATTGACGGCAAAGAGCCGAGCTCTCGTCGACGACGGCACAGCGAACAATGCCGATAAGTACAGAATATCCGAACGACGGAAACTGATAGACAAGTGGTTGTCAAACTACGATGAGGCCGGAACCAAGGTTCTGTTGACAGTGATGGCTGCTGCCCCTCGGGCGAAGAATTCCGATAAAATCAATGACGACTTCGGCAATTGGATTGCAGAACTTGTGTCGAGGCATAAGTCGATCAAAGTCGTACAACTTCATAACGAGCCAAATTTACGTTCGTTTTGGCCTGACAGTGCCGCTGACTATGTCGAGCTCTACCGTGGAATTGCGGGAAAGATAAAACAACAGAACCCGCAGGTCGCTATAACGGTCGGCGCGATATCGAGCCTTTCTTGGGAGCCGGGTCGAAAATGGCTTCGGGAGGCTATAAGCGCTGGCTTGCTGGAATTTGCTGACGGAGTTTCCGTTCATCCCTACAATCTCAAGGAAGCTCCAGAAATTGATCCGCACCTTAAGAGGGGCTCTCAAAAGGGCAGTCTCCGCGAAGGAATGCTGGCATTTTGGAAGGAGATGAAGGCCGCTTCTCCTGCAGGGAAAAATTTGAAAATTTACCTCACGGAGCTTGGATATTCCAGCGCCCCTAATGGTATAGCAGGAATTGGAAGCGAGGATCTACAGGCTAAATACTTGGCCCGATTGATGATGCTTCATCTAGACTTCAAAATACGTGACGGAATACCAACCGAAGCGGTCTTTTGGTACGATCTGAAAAACGACGGCCCGGATGCGAGCAATCAGGAGCACAATTTCGGACTTGTCTCGGCCGATTTGAAGCGTGAGAAGCCCGCCTTCGACGTCTATCGTCGAATTATAGAGGCATTGCCAGATGTCTCTGAGCTCAAACCGAGCACCGTGACACTCACGCCTGACGCCTCAGATGTACAGGTTCACCCGTGGGTCGATGCCAAAGGTAGGACCATAGTTGCCATCTGGCGCACAGGGCCATCGAAAGAGCCGGTTAATTTCGCACTCACCTCTACCGCAGGAGTTCAGTCCAAAACTGGAGATAGTTTGGATGTCGTCTCGGGTGTGAAATCCAAACTAGAATTGAAGTCTGTCGCCGGTGGTCAGGCGTTTACGCTTGAAGATCTTTCCGATGTAAAACTTGTCACTTTCAGCAATGGCTCGTGAACCGACTTCCTTTCGGTTCGTTGGCTCATTGATGTTTCGTGTCCTAAAGAAGGGAGCGGAAACGCCCTAAGCGACGAGGTAATTCTGCAACGTATTCGCTTGGGAAAGCCACGGCCTTTGGAGGAACCGGTGCCGAGTGGAGCGCAGCAACGGAGACGCTTGGATACCCTCATAGTCGATCTCCACTGACGAATCAGCGCAGCCGTGCTTTCGGGTTTCGGGACTGCATGTAGATACCCGGTGGCGAAAACATCCCTGCACGAGGCTTAGATTTGAAGAGCGAGACGCGTCCTTAATGCGTCTAGAAGAACGCGCGGCGCTCTAAGCTCGGTCGCTCGGATGAAGAAACGGACCCGACGACACTGGCCCGGTTCAAGCGGTATCGAGGCGTAACGTCGGACTTTTCAAGATGACGCAAGCCCCGAAGCGTATGGTGCCGGTTACCGGTCTCTACCGCCATTTGTTCGCTAGGCTTCGTATAATTTATGTAATACATACAACTGTCGAAGGCATCTCATCGAAACGAAAGAATCATTGTGTCCCCATAGACACATCCCTCTGATTATTGCCGAGGCTTATAATTAACTCCTTTTACAATAATCTGATCTATGTAATTCATGATCAATAACAATCCCACTGTTCGAGAATGAATTTGGCTAAATTTCTATTGCTAGCACTATTTGCATCAACGGCCGCATTGTCCGGATGCACGGCGTTACCTCGATCTGGGCCTGACGATGCTGCTGTTGAAAAGCAGGCGTCTGTCCGTGTGACGACTGAAGGTCGAAAAGTGGGAATCGACTACATTCTCGTTGATATCAACAAGACAATTTTGCCAAGTTTCCAGCAGCCGGCCGCGACGTCGATTCGTGATAGTTTCGGTGGCGGGCGCGGCGGTCCGCCTGATGTACCTCTCGGTATTGGTGATACCGTCCAGGTCTCCATTTTCGAAGCTCAGGCAGGTGGGTTGTTCATTCCGACCGAAGCGGGTAGTCGTCCCGGAAACTACATCACCTTGCCTTCTCAATCGATCGACAGAAGTGGAACACTTACGGTTCCATATGCCGGACGAATCGTCGCGGCAGGACGACCGAAAGAGCAAGTCGAGCGGGAAATTGAAGAGAAGCTCTCAAACCGCGCGATCGAGCCGCAGGTCGTTATAACGACAGTCAACGGCCGATCGAGTGAGGTTGCAGTCCTGGGTGATGTCGCCAAGGCCGGTAAGTTTGAGGTGACGTCGGCCGGGGAACGCGTTCTTGACCTGATTTCGGAAGCCGGGGGCATCAGTGCGCCGAGTATCGAAACCTATGTGACCCTGCAGCGTCGCGGGAAATCGGGGACAATTTCTTACGACAAGCTGCAAACTACGCCAGCTGAGAATATATATGCGTCTCCAGGCGACACTATCCTCGTGAATCGCGAGCGCCGCACGTACACCGTATATGGTGCTGCGGGCCTGAATGGCCGTTTCGATTTCGAAGAAACGAAACTTACTTTGGGTGAGGCGCTTGGGAAGGCTGGCGGACTGTTGGACGCACGTGCCGATCCAGGTCAGGTCTTTCTCTATCGGAAGGTTTCTCGTAAGACGATGCAAGGGCTTAGCATAGACACCAGCCGCTTCGTTGGAGAAGATATACCTGTGATCTTCCGCGCAAACATGCGTGACCCGGGATCGTTCTTCGCCGTCCAACAATTCGCGATGCAGGACAAGGATATTATCTACATCTCGAATGCGGACTCTGTTGAAGTCGTCAAGTTCCTGAATGTCCTCAATTCGGTTACATCCAACACCTCGGGTGCTGTGACCGACGCAGTTGACGGACGTGACGCTGCCAAGAGAATCTTCCGCAATTAACCGTTTAACTCTAAATCCTAAAGCAAAGCCTGCTGGGCTTGCTTGTGCGACATTCTGGACGTATTGTATTTCCAGAAAAACCACGATGGTGATGGATAGTATGAGTAGATTAACGGTAGGTTCGGTTTTATTGGCTTTGGCAATTATTGCGCCGGGTCAAGTATTCGCGCAATCTCATGCGGCTGGCTGTTTTATCGCTCCAGCTAAGGCAGGTGACGACGTGATTGGCGCTTTTTTGGGTGCGCCAGCTGAGATGGTCACCGTCTATCCTAGCGGCGGTTTCGAAATGGTAAGTCGCGTGCGCGCTCTCGCGGGCTCTAGTGCCGACGTGCTCGACCCGATGATTGGTCTTGTGCCGCAGTTCAATGCGACACAGAAGGCGGCATTGGGTACAGGGTTGGCGCGGGTTGCGCGCGCCTGTGCGGCTTCGACTCCTGAATACGCTCAGACAATTCAAGAAAAGGTTGCTGCTGCAAATTCGCCTGAAGTCACGACGGCATTCCTTTCTGCTTTGAATGAAGTGCAGACAGCGGCACTTGGTGCCGGCGCTGGCGGGGGTGCTGGGGGCGCAGCAGCCGGTGTTGGAGGCGGCGCTGCAGGCGACAGTTCAGGCGGTCTCGGAGGAGACAGCTCAACTGCGCAGACGGCTGGGGACTTCACGACCGGTTCGCGGTCCCGCAGGCTCGTGACCAACATCACAAACATTACAAACGAAGTTAACGGCACTAGCCCCTTCTAAGCAGTGGGCTGCCATCTGTCGCCACTTGGAGTATCCTGTGCAGTCACCCAATAGTAAATCGGGCTCGCAATTTGTATGGGAGGACAACGGGCCGCTTGTCAGTTCAATTGACCTTGATCGCGCATTCGCGATCATTCGGCGGCAATGGAGAGTGGTCGCGGGTATCACGCTGATTTCCATGCTGCTGGGCTGTGCATATGTTATCACCGCGGTCCCTCGTTATACTGCTACAGCCAGTGTGCTCATCGGCGGTTCGCCGGAAGGTCTCGTGACGAGGCTTTCGATGGACCAGGCCGCGGCAGATGATGATGCGACTATCTTGAGCCAAATCGAGATTTTGAAATCTGACACGATCGGCTTGGCCGTCGTCAATAAGTTATCGCTTTCGACAAATGGCGAATTCATGGCCTCTTCGGGAGGCGCGGTCGACACGCTGAAGCGTGCGTTCAACGTGCTCCTGGACTTGCCCTCTCTGTTTGTGAGTTCCGACCTGGCGCAGACTGACGAAGAAGAGGCCAGTCGCGATGCACTAAACGTCCTTCAGAGCAATATGACCATTGCGCGCGTGGGAAAGTCTTACGTTTTGGACGTCAGCTTCACCTCACCGAACCGGGAGATGTCCGCGACGGTTGCGAATGCGATTGCCGACATCTACATCAACGACAAGCTCGAGGCCAAGTATGAGGCGACGCGCCGCGCCAGTGAATGGTTGCAAACGCGCATCGACGAACTCAAGCAAAAGGCTCTGGAAAGCGATCTGGCGGTTCAGAAATACCGTGCTGAAAACAACCTTTTGGCGACAGGGAACGGCCTTCTCGCTGATCAGCAGCTTGCACAATTGAATAGTGCTATGATTGTTGCGCAAGCGGATACTTCGAAAGCCCAAGCGAAATATAATCATATCCAGGAAATACTGAAGTCTGGTCAGTCCGATGCTATCGTACCCGAGGTGCTTGAAAGCTCGGTGTCCAACGAACTCCGCCAAAAGTATCTTGCAGCGTCTAAGCTCGAAGCTGACATCTCTTCGCGGCTGGGTCCGAACCATATTCGTGCGGTCCGCCTTCGCGAAGAGATGGCAGAGTACCGCCGCCTGATGTTCGAAGAGCTAAACCGTATTTCGGAAAGCTATAAAAACGAGCTCGATGTGGCTCGTTCTCGTGAGAAGTCACTTGCCGATAGCGTCACTAGTGCCAAGACTGAAAGTGCATCGGCGGGGCAGAGCAGCGTACAGCTGCGTGAATTGGAACGTTCAGCGGAAACATATAGAAATCTCTATCAGACATTCCTACAGCGATACCAAGAAGCGATCCAGCAACAGTCCTTCCCCATAACAGAAGCGCGTATCATAACCCGCCCGGTTAAGCCGCAACGCCCCAGCTATCCGCGAAAGTTGATGGTCATTGCACTTTTTGGTATCTTCGGTGCCGCCCTTGGCTCTGGATTTGCCGGTATTCGTGAAATGCGCGACCGTTTTTTCCGGACGGGAGAGCAAATTCGGGACGAAGTTAACCTGGAGTATCTGGGCTCACTTCCGCGGCTCGAAGACAAGCCTCTCGGCTTGACGGTTATCGATAATACAAAGAAACGAAATCTCCAGAAGAGTGGGACACTTGCCAGTTACGCTATCGATCACCCTCTCTCGGTGTTTGCCGAAACACTTCGCAGTGCCAAAATGTCGATTGACATGCGAAAGGCGGGTGAGGGTGGCCGTGTCGTCGGAATCGCATCGACCCTTCCAGGAGAAGGGAAGTCCACCGTCGCGCTCAATCTCGCTGAATTGGCGGCGTCTCAAGGGTCCCGGGTGCTGCTGATCGACTGCGATTTCCGGAATCCAGGAGCAACGAAAGCCGCTGGATCGCACGCTGAGGTCGGGCTTTTGGAGGTATTGATTTCCGGTGCACGGCTTCAGGATGTGATCCTTCAAAGCGAAAAAACTGGTCTGTCGTTTGTGCCTGCTGTTGTTCGGCACCGAGTACCGAACTCATCCGAACTTTTGTCTTCGCGAATGATGCGTAACGTCCTGGATCTCGCTCGTTCTAAGTTTGACTATGTCATTCTTGACTTGCCACCCTTGGCGCCCGTTGTTGATGCACGTGGTATTGAACCGCTCATCGATGACTTTGTGTTTGTCATCGAATGGGGCAGGATTTCTCGGCGGATTGTTTCGACGACGTTGGGCAGAGACGAAGAGATCCGTTCAAAATGCGTTGGCGCCATATTGAACAAGGTTGATACAAAGAAAATGAAACTCTACGAGACGCATGGCTCGGAGGCGTATTATATGTCGCGATATACGTCCTACTATTCCGAGGCGAGCTGACGTTAGAGTGAAGCTGCTGTCCGGTGCACTTGTTTTAATTGCAGCAACGTTGGTTTTTGCTGTCGCGGCGAATGAACTTGCCAGGACGCTCCGATATGTCGACCTTGTTTATGTGAACGATAAGTTCGAGGGCAGGGGCGAACGTGCCAACTCCATCATTCACGAATACGCATTCGTAGCCGAGAAAGTGTCGATGCGTGGCGAGTGCCGCTCGGATATCTTAGATGCTGCGGTCGGTGTCGTTCTTGCGGATCTTGATCGGCTAAACCCTGATACAGATTACGAACGATGGGTGGAGTCGGCAGGTCGCGCCCAAAACGTGGTCGAACATGCTGTACGCTGTGCACCGTTCGTCTCCGATTATTCGCTGAGGCTTGCTATGATCAAGAGAGCTGCGGGTGAGGAGGCTAGCCAGCAAGCTACTTTGATGTCCAGGGCTGTAGAACTTGATCCCGCGAGCATGCGTGGTTTGCGCAGCCGATTTGCGCAATGGCGAAAGCTGGATGCGGCCAGCCTCAAGGCGGCGGAGCCCGCTCTTACGAGAGACCTCACCACCCTGTTAGGTTACGCATCGCCTGCGACAGTTCGCGAGCTGCTGAAGCAGCCGAGCCCGACGCTGTCTAGTTATATCTTCAGCGTTACCATGCATCTCCCAGAAGAACGTCGTCAGAGACTGGAGCGGTGGAAAGTGTTACCGAAAACTTAAACGCATTCGCTCAGTTTGCTTGACTTTTTTGCGATGCAACGTAACTTATGCTGCATAGCAAACAGGAGGCTGTCTCATGAAAGTACTTCTGAAGTCGAAGTTGATTGAAGGCGTGGACTATGATGAAAGCGCGAACCGCCTGAAGATCTTTCTCACAAACGGTCAACGCCGCGAATATTGTGATGTGCCGCGTGACGTCTACGAAGGTTTTGTAGACGCCGAGTCACCCGGTAGCTACTATGTTAGACAGGTGAGGGGCAATTTCTCCCACAACGTTCAACACCAGTGAGATGAATTAGAGCATCGATCGACTATCCTTAATCGCATGAATTCCATCTTTGGACGATCTCTGATTCCCTTCAAATGGAGGTTCATCACGGGGTCGGTTTCAATCGTTTGATATTTCCTCAGGTGTTGTGGCGGTAGGTGACGGCCACCAGTCGTGTCGGTCTGCGGCACGGCAGTTCCGCGTTAGCGAGAGGGCTGCGATCAAACTTGTTCGGCGTCATGCGGTGAGCCGCACGATCAAGCCGTATGGGTAAGGGCACCCGCCTTCCAGGGGAGAGCTTTCTCCCTATTTGCCGCTGCTGGTCGCCAAGGTCGAGCGCAAGCCAGACATCACTATGCCGGAAATGGCTGAGAAGTTTGATAAAGCGCATGGCTGACGTGCCCCCGTTAAATTAGGCCATTTAGAACTGGAATTTTCCACTTATGATTCCTTGTGGGAAGAGGAGGAGAATTCAATGAAGGCCTCGAAGTTTTCGGAAGCGCAGATCGCGTTTGTTTTGAAGCAGGCAGAGGATGGAACACCAATCGGCGAGGTCTGCCGCAAGGCGGGAATTTCGGACGCGACGTTTTACAATTGGCGCAAAAAATACGCGGGCTTGATGCCCTCGGAGATGAAGCGGCTACGACAGCTTTAGGAGGAGAATGCCAAGCTGAAGCGGATTGTTGCCGACCTGTCGCTGGACAAGGCCATGCTGCAGGATGTGCTTTCAAAAAAGCTTTGAGGCCTGCCCGCAAGCGCAAGCTTGTCGACACGATCAAGGCGGACTGGAAGGTTTCGATCCGGCGTGCATGCTCGGTGTTGAAAGTTGACCCTTCGCTCTATGTCTACAAGTCCAGGCGTGGCGAGCAGGCCGAGTTAAAGCTGAAGATCAAGGACATCTGCCAGACGCGGGTACGCTACGGCTACAGGCGTGTGCATATCCTTATCAAGCGTGAAGGCTGGTCTGTGAACCCGAAGCGAATCTATCGTCTTTACAAGGAGATGGACCTCCAGCTTCGCAACAAGGTTCCCAAGCGCCGGGTCAAGGCGAAGCTACGGGCTGACCGCACGGAGCCGACCTATTCCAACCATGTTTGGGCGATGGATTTCGTTCATGACCGTAAGCGGCAAGCTGACCCCATCTGGCGTAGTTAGAGCGTTCGCTTGTAAATCAGATATACGATTCACAAACTGTGAGCTTCTATGTCTGCGCCTAGCTCTGGAACCAGAAACTTCCATATGATCGAGGCCGTTACGGAACGGCTTGAAGGT
>NZ_JAQZSF010000013.1:0-23086 GCF_028674915.1 Agrobacterium sp. CNPSo 3708 | reverse complement strand
GATCGTTCCGATCGCGATGGAAGAAAAGCTGCGCTTCGCTATCCGCGAAGGCGGCCGTACCGTCGGCGCCGGCATCGTTGCCTCGATCATCGAGTAATCTTTTCCCGCAAGGGATTTGACAAAGCCCCGCTGGCGACAGCGGGGCTTTTGCTTTTTGGGTACACGGGATCTGTCACTACCGGATGTGACGGCTGACCATTTGCCGGATCCCCATCCGCGTCGCACTTCGCATTCAAGCAAAAACGCCCGGTGGGAGGCCACCGGGCGTTTGTCGAAAAACCCATTCTGTCAGCACCGCCAGTCCGCTTTGTTGCGGACCAGCGTTGCTACTATCGTTTTCAGAACTCTTCCCACTGACCTGGAGCAGCAGCAACAGCTGTTCTTCCGCCAAACGCTTTGGTCAACCTGCCGCCCAGTGCGCGGGCGGGAGAAAGGACCGGCGTTGCATCGAGCGATGCGGCGCGAAGGGCAGGGGCCGTATCGTCCAGCTTGAAGCGGGTGATGAGGCGGGCGAGGTTGGATGCCTCATCGGCCAGACGATTGGAGGAGGCCGTTGATTCCTCCACCATGGCGGCATTCTGCTGCGTCATCTGGTCCATATGGTTGACGGCGGTGTTGACCTCCGACAGTCCAGTGGACTGCTCCCGAGCTGCGGTGGCGATCGAGTGAACGTGCTCGTTGATCTTGACCACATGGTTCTGGATCTGGCCGAGGGCTTCGCCCGTCGCCGTGACCAGCTTGACGCCAGACTGAACCTCATCGCCGGAGCGGGAGATCAGCGTCTTTATTTCCTTCGCAGCGTTGGCGGAGCGTTGCGCCAGCTCGCGAACCTCCTGGGCAACAACGGCAAAGCCCTTGCCAGCGTCGCCAGCGCGCGCCGCTTCGACGCCCGCGTTGAGCGCGAGCAGATTTGTCTGGAAGGCAATCTCATCGATAACGTTGATGATCTGGCCAATCTCACCAGACGCCTGTTCGATGCGGCCCATGGCGGAGACCGCATTCTGCACGACGGCGCTGGACTGTTCGGTCGAACGGCGTGCCTCGTCAACCATAAGGCTGGCCTCGGTGGCGCGCTCGGTGGAGTTCTTCACCGCTGCGGTGATTTCTTCCAGAGCCGCTGAGGTCTCTTCGAGAGAGGCAGCCTGCTGCTCGGTGCGCTTGGACAACTCGCCGGAGGCTGTGCGCATCTCGCCTGCGCCACCATTGATGGTTTCGATTGCGACGCGAACCTGACCGAGAAGGTGGCGAAGGTTTGCCATGGTGTGGTTGACGTTGTCTCGAAGTTCGGCAAACGCACCCTGGAAGTCACCATGCATGCCTGCCGTCAGATCGCCGTCCGAAAGGGCGGAGATGACACGGCGGGTTTCTGCAACACCGCGATCGACGGAGGCGACCAACTCGTTGACCTGAGCTGCGAACCTGTCGAGATCGACATTGTTGTAGTTCTTGGTAATGCGCTTGGTGAAGTCGCCGGCCACGGCTGCCGAGACCACCTCACCGATATTGGATTGGAGATCTGCGCTCTTTGCCTGCAGCGCTGCCTCCTGGGCGTTCATCTCACGCACCTTGATGGCGTTCTGCTTGAAGACCTCGACAGCACGCGCCATCTCACCGAGTTCGTTCTTCAGTTCGGTGAATGGCACATCCACGTCGAGATCGCCTTCGGCGAGCTTACGCATGACAGCCGTGGAACTGCCAACCGGTTCGGCAATGCCCCGATACAGCGCGAAGCCACCAAACACAGCGAAACCCGTAAGGCCGATCAGACCAGCAAGGTTCACCCAGTCTGAATTGGTAACCGCCGCATCGCCATCTGCGTTTCGTGTCGTCATCAGGGCTCGCTCAGTTTCCTGAATGGCCCCAATGGTGCTGCGGATATTGTCCATATAAGATTTGCCCGCACCTTGAGCCTCGAGCGCTCTTGCCTCCTCGGCGGTGGCCGCATTGCGCATCAGTGCAATCTCTTTTTCTGCTATGTTTGTGCGCCAAGCGCTGGCCTGTTCGTCAAGCGCAGCAAGCCTTTGCTGCTGGACGGGGTTGTCCGCGGTCAATTCCTTTACCTTGGCTAGCCCAGCTTCGTAGTCCTTGATCCCGCCACGATAGGGATCGAGGAACTCGTCCTTGCCGGCGATGAGATAGCCGCGCAATCCCGTTTCCTGATTGACGATAGCAACGAGAATGCTGTTCGTCGCCCGGTAGACTTCATTGGTGTGTTGGATCCAGCCATTCGTCTTGTCGATGAAATGAATGCTGCGAAAATTAAGAAAGCTGACCGTTGCCGCGACAACGATGAGGATCGCGAAGGTGATCGTGATCTTGAGAGAGGTCTTCATATGTTGCAGTTGATTTATCATGTCTCTTAGCCGCAGATGAACGAGGAGCACTAATGCGACCGACCAGCATGACCTGGACACCCGCACCGCCGGAAAGCGCGCGGGAAGCCATCATATCTTCCTGCAGCAGAATGAAGTCTGAAGCGCCGCTACAACTCATTCGAGCGGCGTTTGTCTCGCGGCCTGAAGACAGACGTAACAAGACGATGCCATAACGAGGCAATACTCGGTTTGGTTCACGCCGATATTCAAAAATTTCTATTTAAACGCGTTTATATTTTGTAAATACTCTGTTAATATTTTAGTAAGTTAAATTATACGTGTGCGACAGCGTGTTTTCACACGTCTTCTTCCTGGACCTGCCTGTGGATCGTGGGATCGAGGAAAAAAGCAAAAATACCCTTGCCAATCTTGGCGCATCGCCTTAAAGGAGGCGCACACCGCACGGGCGAGGCGTTAAGCTGAGTCTGGGCTGGTCTTAAAGGGGTATAGCTCAGTTGGTAGAGCGGCGGTCTCCAAAACCGCAGGTCGGGGGTTCGAGCCCCTCTGCCCCTGCCACTTCCTCACTCGCAAGCGCGCAACTTCGCTGCATGGCGGATGGGGTGCCGGTTATCCGGCGAATTCGCCGAATGTCGATTTCCTCTTGTTAAAATGGGAATCGGCGTTTATGTAGGGTCAAAACAGACACGCGGTGCGTGGGGCTGATTAGTATCGGCTTTACGCGCCGTAATTGCGTGGGCAGTCAATGGCATCCAAAACCAATCCGTTTACGTTTCTGCAGCAGGTGCGCGCCGAAGCGTCGAAGATCACATGGCCATCGCGCCGCGAGACCATGATTTCCACGGCAATGGTGCTGGTTATGGTCATTTTTGCGGCTCTGTTCTTCTTTGCGGCAGATCAGCTCATCGGCTGGTTGCTCAGCCTCGTGCTGAACGTCGGCCGCTAACGAATCGAACGGAGAACTATAATGGCAGCGCGTTGGTATATCGTTCAGGCCTACTCGAATTTCGAGAAGAAGGTTGCTGAATCGATCGAAGAAAAGGTTCGCCAGAAGGGTCTGGACCATTTGTTCGAGAGAATCCTCGTTCCGACTGAAAAGGTCGTCGAGGTGCGTCGCGGTCGCAAGGTCGATAGCGAACGTAAGTTCTTTCCAGGTTACGTGCTGGTGCGCGCCAACCTGACGGATGAGGCCTATCACCTCATCAAGAATACGCCGAAAGTCACCGGCTTCCTCGGTTCCGACAACAAGCCGGTTCCGATCCCCGACTCCGAGGCCGACCGTATTCTCGGTCAGGTTCAGGAGGGCGTCGAGCGTCCGAAGTCTTCGGTATCGTTCGAAATCGGCGAGCAGGTTCGCGTCTCCGACGGTCCGTTTGCATCGTTCAACGGTGTTGTTCAGGACGTCGATGAAGAGCGCTCGCGTCTTAAGGTCGAGGTCTCGATCTTCGGTCGCGCTACTCCGGTGGAGCTGGAGTACAATCAGGTCGAAAAGGTCTGATCAAGTTTCGAGGGGCTTTCGTGCCCTTCATCAAATACATCAGGAATGTCGAGCAAGTACTTGCTTTGAAAGCCTGATGGAATGCGGCCATGGTCGCAGAACGCGTGGAAGATCGTCTGGCTCTTAAGCCGGGGCAGGGATCGAACCACGCAACCGCAGCCGCCGGATTTTCCGGCATATGGGCCGGGCAACCGGTTCGATTTGAGAGGCAGAGAGAAATGGCTAAGAAAGTTGCAGGCCAGCTCAAGTTGCAGGTGAAGGCAGGATCGGCCAACCCGTCCCCGCCAATCGGACCTGCGCTTGGTCAGCGTGGCATTAACATCATGGAATTCTGCAAGGCGTTCAATGCCGCCACGCAGGAAATGGAAAAGGGTATGCCGATCCCGGTCGTCATCACCTATTACCAGGACAAGTCCTTCACCTTCGCGATGAAGCAGCCGCCAATGACCTATTGGCTGAAGAAGGAAGCTAAGATCACCTCCGGTTCCAAGACGCCTGGCAAGGGCGCCAAGGTCGGCTCCATCACCAAGGCTCAGGTCAAGACGATCGCAGAAGCCAAGATGAAGGATCTGAACGCAGCCGATATCGAAGGCGCAATGGCAATGGTTGAGGGCTCCGCCCGCGCCATGGGCCTGGAAGTGGTAGGTTGATCATGGCTAAGCTTGCAAAGCGCGTACAGAAGATCCGTGAAGGTGTTGACCCGAACAAGCTCTACGGCCTGACCGATGCCATTTCGATGGTTAAGGAACGGGCTGTCGCCAAGTTCGACGAGACCATCGAAGTTGCAATGAACCTCGGCGTTGACCCGCGTCACGCCGACCAGATGGTTCGTGGCGTTGTCAACCTGCCGAACGGCACAGGCCGCGACGTTCGCGTTGCTGTCTTTGCCCGTGGCGCCAAGGCTGACGAAGCCAAGGCTGCTGGTGCGGACATCGTTGGTGCCGAAGATCTGCTGGAAACGGTTCAGGGCGGCAAGATCGATTTCGACCGCGTTATCGCGACCCCTGACATGATGCCGCTCGTCGGTCGTCTCGGCAAGGTTCTCGGCCCGCGCGGCATGATGCCGAACCCGAAGGTCGGTACGGTTACGATGGATGTCGCTGGTGCCGTCAAGGCTTCCAAGGGCGGCGCTGTCGAGTTCCGCGTCGAAAAGGCCGGTATCGTTCACGCTGGCGTTGGCAAGGCTTCGTTCGATGCCAAGGCGCTGGAAGAAAACATCAAGGCTTTTGCTGACGCCGTCATCAAGGCCAAGCCTACGGGTGCAAAGGGCAACTACGTCAAGCGCGTAGCCATCTCCTCCACCATGGGCCCAGGCTTCAAGATCGACCCTTCGTCGGTTACGGCCTAATCCATTCGCCGCGCTTCACATGAGGCGCGGCAACACAGATTTCCGGCTCGCAAGGGCCGGAAATTTCCGGGGCAACCCGGAATTCCTGTCCGAGATTGCAGGTGGTCGGTATCTCTCGGGATATTGGCCTTAATCATTCAACCTGCATGAGACGGGTAAGAGCCCGGATTTTCGCATCGAGACGATGCTAAATAATCCGGTTCGAACCTGATGTGCCTGTGCCTGAAGCCGTTTGCGGCGACAGAGCGGGGGACAGGATCCTCAAGCGTCGCTTGGGATTTCGGCAACGAAATTCCTTGAGGCAAAGGCAAACCCGATGGGTACACATTCAATGTGTAGTCATCTACTGGAGACAGACAGTGGAAAGAGCGGAAAAACGCGAATTCGTCACGGAGCTGAACGAAGTCTTCAAGGCTTCCGGTTCAGTTGTCGTGGCCCACTATGCTGGTGTCACAGTTGCGCAGATGAACGATTTTCGTTCGAAAATGCGTGCTGCTGGCGGCACCGTCAAGGTCGCGAAGAACCGCCTGGCCAAGATCGCTCTTCAGGGTACGGAGTCGGAAGGGATGTCAGATCTCTTCAAGGGACAGACGCTGATTGCATACAGCACTGACCCTATGATTGCTCCGAAAGTCGTCATGGACTTCGCCAAGACCAACGACAAGGTCGTTGTACTGGGCGGCGCCATGGGCGCAACCACGCTGACAGCAGATGCAGTCAAGTCGCTTGCGACCCTGCCTTCGCTGGACGAGCTGCGTGCAAAGCTGCTGGGCCTTCTCAATGCCCCGGCAACGCGCATCGCAACGGTTGTGGCAGCACCTGCAAGCCAGCTTGCTCGTGTGTTCTCGGCTTACTCCAAGAAGGACGAAGCCGCTTAAGGCGGTTTTTCGCTGTAAATATTCAAACCGGTTCGAACCGAATTAAAGGAACTGAAAAATGGCTGATCTCGCAAAGATCGTAGAAGACCTCTCCTCGCTGACCGTTCTGGAAGCTGCTGAGCTTTCCAAGCTGCTCGAAGAGAAGTGGGGCGTTTCGGCTGCTGCTCCTGTAGCAGTTGCTGCTGCTGGCGGCGGTGCTGCTGCTGCTGCTCCTGAAGAAGAAAAGACCGAGTTCGACGTGATCCTGGTTGACGCTGGCGCCAACAAGATCAACGTCATCAAGGAAGTCCGCGCTATCACCGGCCTCGGCCTGAAGGAAGCTAAGGACCTCGTTGAAGGCGCGCCGAAGCCTGTTAAGGAAGCTGTTTCCAAGGCTGAAGCTGCTGACCTCAAGAAGAAGCTCGAAGACGCCGGCGCTAAGGTCGACGTTAAGTAATCTTGCGATTGCTGGCGGGAGAAGGAAAATCCTTCTCCCGTTGTCGCTCTGTTTGAAACCGATTACCCAAGAACCGCCTGAAAACGGTTCTTGGGTAATGGGTTCTTCAAGAGAATGGTTCCGAACCGGCTCATCAGGCAATCCGGCCTGATCGATCCGGGAAGTGGAACGAGATTGATTTTACCCATTATTCGACGGGGTCGACTGGCCATCGGTTCCCGTCCGTTGCAGGCCCGGATGCAATTTTAAAGGAGCGACGATGGCTCAGACCCTTTCGTTTAACGGTCGTAGGCGCGTACGCAAGTTTTTCGGCAGAATTCCAGAAGTAGCGGAAATGCCGAACCTCATCGAGGTTCAGAAGGCTTCGTATGACCAATTCCTCATGGTTGACGAGCCCAAGGGCGGACGTCCCGACGAGGGATTGAATGCCGTATTCAAATCCGTATTCCCGATCACCGACTTCTCCGGCGCGTCCATGCTGGAATTCGTATCTTACGAATTCGAGGCACCGAAGTTCGACGTCGAGGAATGCCGTCAGCGCGATCTGACCTACGCAGCGCCGCTCAAGGTGACGCTGCGCCTCATCGTGTTCGATATCGACGAGGATACAGGCGCGAAGTCCATCAAGGACATCAAGGAACAGTCCGTCTACATGGGCGACATGCCGCTCATGACCAATAACGGCACGTTCATCGTCAACGGTACCGAGCGCGTCATCGTGTCTCAGATGCACCGTTCGCCGGGCGTCTTCTTCGATCACGACAAGGGCAAGAGCCACTCTTCCGGCAAGCTGCTCTTTGCTGCGCGCGTCATCCCTTATCGCGGTTCCTGGCTCGATATCGAATTCGACGCCAAGGATGTCGTGTTCGCTCGTATCGACCGTCGCCGCAAGCTTCCCGTCACGTCGCTGCTCATGGCGCTTGGCATGGATGGCGAAGAAATCCTGTCGACGTTCTACACCAAGGCGACTTACACTCGCGAAGCTGACGGCTGGCGCATTCCTTTCCAGCCCGAGACGCTGAAGAACGCCAAGGTCATCACCGACATGATCGACGCCGATACCGGCGAAGTCGTTGTCGAAGGTGGCAAGAAGCTGACCCCGCGCCTGCTGCGTCAGCTGACGGACAAGGGCCTGAAGGCTCTCAAGGCCAGCGACGAAGACCTGTACGGCAACTTCCTTGCCGAAGACATCGTCAACTACGAGACGGGTGAAATCTATCTCGAAGCCGGCGACGAAATCGATGACAAGTCGCTGACCGTCATTCTTGGCCATGGCTTCGACGAGATCTCTGTCCTCAACATCGACCACGTCAATGTTGGCGCCTATATCCGCAACACGCTTGCTGCAGACAAGAACGAGAACCGTCAGGACGCTCTGTTCGACATCTACCGCGTGATGCGTCCAGGTGAACCGCCGACCATGGATTCTGCGGAAGCCATGTTCAACTCGCTGTTCTTCGACTCCGAGCGTTACGACCTTTCGGCCGTCGGTCGCGTCAAGATGAACATGCGTCTCGATCTCGACGTGGAAGACACCGTGCGCACGCTGCGCAAGGACGACATCCTGGCGGTGGTCAAGATGCTGGTCGAGCTGCGTGACGGCAAGGGCGAAATCGACGACATCGACAACCTCGGCAACCGCCGTGTTCGGTCCGTCGGCGAGTTGATGGAGAACCAGTATCGTCTGGGTCTTCTGCGCATGGAACGCGCGATCAAGGAACGTATGTCCTCGATCGAAATCGACACCGTGATGCCGCAGGATCTGATCAATGCGAAGCCGGCCGCTGCTGCCGTTCGTGAATTCTTCGGTTCCTCGCAGCTGTCACAGTTCATGGACCAGGTGAACCCGCTTTCGGAAATCACCCACAAGCGTCGTCTTTCGGCTCTTGGACCGGGCGGTCTGACCCGCGAGCGCGCAGGCTTCGAAGTCCGCGACGTTCACCCGACCCACTACGGCCGTATTTGCCCGATCGAAACGCCGGAAGGCCCGAACATCGGTCTGATCAACAGCCTGGCGACATTCGCCCGCGTCAACAAGTACGGCTTCATCGAAAGCCCGTACCGCAAGATCGTGGACGGCAAGGTTACCACCGACGTGATCTACCTCTCCGCTATGGAAGAGGCGAAGTATTACGTTGCGCAGGCCAATGCCGAGCTCGACGCTGAAGGCGCATTCACGGAAGAATTCGTGGTTTGCCGTCATGCGGGCGAAGTTATGCTGGCCCCGCGTGACAACATCAACCTGATGGACGTTTCGCCGAAGCAGCTGGTTTCGGTCGCCGCGGCTCTCATTCCGTTCCTGGAAAACGACGACGCCAACCGCGCTCTCATGGGCTCGAACATGCAGCGTCAGGCCGTTCCGCTCCTGCGCGCCGAAGCACCGTTCGTCGGTACCGGCATGGAGCCGATCGTTGCCCGTGACTCCGGCGCTGCTATCGCAGCCCGTCGTGGCGGCGTGGTCGACCAGGTGGATGCGACACGTATCGTTATCCGTGCAACGGAAGATCTCGATGCTGGCAAGTCCGGCGTTGACATCTACCGCCTGCAGAAGTTCCAGCGTTCCAACCAGAATACCTGCGTCAACCAGCGTCCGCTGGTTTCCGTCGGCGACGTTCTGAACAAGGGCGACATCATCGCGGACGGTCCTTCGACCGATCTCGGTGACCTGGCACTTGGCCGTAACGCGCTCGTCGCGTTCATGCCATGGAACGGCTACAACTACGAAGACTCGATCCTGATGTCCGAGCGCATCGTCTCCGACGACGTGTTCACCTCCATCCATATCGAAGAATTCGAAGTGATGGCCCGCGACACCAAGCTTGGTCCGGAAGAAATCACGCGCGACATTCCGAACGTTTCGGAAGAAGCGCTGAAGAACCTCGACGAAGCCGGTATCGTCTACATCGGTGCGGAAGTTCAGCCCGGCGATATCCTCGTCGGCAAGATCACGCCGAAGGGCGAAAGCCCGATGACGCCGGAAGAAAAGCTTCTGCGCGCCATCTTCGGTGAAAAGGCTTCCGACGTTCGCGACACCTCCATGCGCATGCCTCCGGGCACGTTCGGTACGGTCGTCGAAGTTCGCGTGTTCAACCGTCACGGCGTCGAAAAGGACGAACGTGCAATGGCTATCGAGCGCGAGGAAATCGAGCGCCTGGCCAAGGACCGCGACGACGAACAGGCCATTCTGGACCGTAACGTCTATGGCCGTCTGGTCGACATGCTGCGTGGTCAGGTTTCGATTGCCGGTCCGAAGGGCTTCAAGAAGGGTGTTGAACTTTCCAACGCCGTCGTCTCCGAATATCCCCGCTCGCAGTGGTGGATGTTCGCGGTCGAGGACGAGAAGGTTCAGTCCGAGATCGAAGCTCTGCGGGGTCAGTACGACGAGTCCAAGTCGCGCCTTGAACAGCGCTTCATGGACAAGGTCGAGAAGGTCCAGCGCGGCGACGAAATGCCTCCGGGCGTCATGAAGATGGTCAAGGTCTTCGTTGCTGTGAAGCGCAAGATCCAGCCGGGCGACAAGATGGCTGGCCGTCACGGTAACAAGGGCGTTGTCTCGCGTATCGTGCCTGTCGAAGACATGCCGTTCCTGGAAGACGGTACGCATGTCGACATCTGCTTGAACCCGCTGGGCGTGCCTTCGCGCATGAACGTCGGTCAGATTCTCGAAACGCACCTCGCATGGGCTTGCGCCGGTATGGGCAAGAAGATCGGCGATCTGCTCGACGAGTATCGCAAGACGATGGACATCACCGACCTGAAGAAGGAACTGACGGAAGTCTACGCCTCCGAAGCGAAGGATGAAGTATCATCCTTTGACGACGATGCGCTGCTGCGCCTGGCAGAACAGTCCCGCAAGGGCGTCTCCATCGCAACGCCGGTCTTCGACGGAGCGCATGAGCCTGACGTTGCTTCCATGCTGAAGCGCGCCGGTCTGAATGAGTCCGGTCAGTCGGTTCTCTATGACGGACGTACGGGTGAGGCTTTCGACCGCAAGGTGACTGTCGGCTACATGTACATGATCAAGCTGAACCACCTTGTCGACGACAAGATCCACGCTCGCTCGATCGGTCCTTACTCGCTCGTTACCCAGCAGCCACTGGGCGGCAAGGCGCAGTTCGGCGGTCAGCGCTTCGGGGAAATGGAAGTCTGGGCTCTGGAAGCTTACGGCGCCGCCTACACGCTGCAGGAAATGCTCACCGTCAAGTCGGACGACGTGGCGGGCCGCACCAAGGTTTACGAAGCGATCGTCCGTGGCGACGACACCTTCGAAGCCGGTATTCCGGAGAGCTTCAACGTTCTCGTCAAGGAAATGCGGTCTCTGGGTCTCTCCGTCGAGCTGGAAAACTCCAAGCTCGAAGAGCAGCAGGCTGCCGATCAGCTGCCTGACGCGGCGGAATAAGATCAGAAAAGGCAGGCGCTTCGAAATGAGCGCCTGCCAGCTTCGCTCACGGATGCGTGTTCGTGGGCGGACACTTTCGCCGCATTTTGCGGATAGATCCATGTTTGAAGCACTGGCCGGTCAGCCCGGGAAAGATCGCGCCAGATGCAAGCAAGGGGCTCCATCCCCTTAAGGAGACAAGGCATGAACCAAGAGGTCATGAATCTTTTCAACCCGCAGGTGCCCGCGCAGCATTTCGATTCCATCCGGATTTCGATTGCTTCGCCGGAGAAAATCCTGTCGTGGTCTTACGGCGAGATCAAGAAGCCGGAAACCATCAACTACCGTACGTTCAAGCCTGAGCGTGATGGCCTGTTCTGCGCGCGCATTTTCGGACCGATCAAGGACTATGAGTGCCTGTGCGGTAAGTACAAGCGCATGAAGTACAAGGGCATCATCTGCGAAAAGTGCGGCGTTGAAGTGACGCTGTCGCGCGTTCGTCGTGAGCGCATGGGCCATATCGAGCTTGCTGCTCCCGTTGCCCATATCTGGTTCTTGAAGTCGCTGCCTTCGCGTATCTCGACCTTGCTCGACATGACGCTGAAGGATGTAGAGCGCGTTCTCTACTTCGAAAACTACATCGTGACCGAGCCTGGCCTGACTTCTATGAAGCAGAACCAGCTTCTGTCCGAAGAAGAGTACATGATTGCCGTCGATGAATTCGGTGAAGACCAGTTCACCGCGATGATCGGTGCTGAAGCGATCTATGAAATGCTCGCTTCGATGAACCTCGAAAAGATCGCTGGCGATCTGCGTTCCGATCTTGCTGAGACCACCTCGGATCTCAAGCAGAAGAAGCTGATGAAACGCCTGAAGATCGTCGAGAACTTCATGGAATCCGGTAACCGTCCGGAATGGATGATCATGAAGGTCGTTCCGGTGATCCCGCCGGACCTGCGTCCGCTGGTTCCGCTGGATGGCGGTCGCTTTGCGACGTCTGACCTCAACGATCTCTATCGTCGCGTCATCAACCGTAACAACCGTCTGAAGCGCCTTATCGAGCTTCGCGCACCGGGCATCATCATCCGCAACGAAAAGCGTATGTTGCAGGAATCCGTTGACGCGCTGTTCGACAACGGCCGTCGCGGCCGCGTCATCACGGGTGCCAACAAGCGTCCGCTGAAGTCGCTGTCCGACATGCTCAAGGGCAAGCAGGGCCGCTTCCGTCAGAACCTTCTCGGCAAGCGCGTCGACTATTCCGGCCGTTCGGTCATCGTGACCGGTCCGGAACTGAAGCTGCATCAGTGCGGCCTGCCAAAGAAGATGGCGCTCGAACTGTTCAAGCCGTTCATCTATGCCCGCCTTGACGCCAAGGGTTATTCCTCCACCGTCAAGCAGGCCAAGAAGCTGGTTGAAAAGGAAAAGCCGGAAGTCTGGGATATCCTCGACGAGGTCATCCGCGAGCATCCGGTTCTTCTGAACCGCGCACCGACGCTGCACCGTCTGGGCATCCAGGCTTTCGAACCCACGCTGGTCGAAGGCAAGGCCATCCAGCTGCATCCGCTCGTCTGCACGGCGTTCAACGCCGACTTCGACGGTGACCAGATGGCCGTGCACGTTCCGCTGTCGCTTGAAGCGCAGCTGGAAGCACGCGTGCTGATGATGTCGACCAACAACATTCTGCACCCGGCAAACGGCGCACCGATCATCGTTCCTTCGCAGGACATGGTTCTCGGCCTTTACTACCTCTCGATCATGAACGAGCGCGAGCCCGGCGAAGGCATGGCCTTCTCCGACATGGGCGAACTGCATCATGCTCTGGAAAACAAGGTCGTGACGCTGCACGCGAAAATCCGTGGCCGCTTCAAGACGATCGATGCCGACGGCAAGTTGGTGTCCAAGATCTACGAAACGACACCTGGACGCATGATCATCGGCGAACTTCTGCCGAAGAATGTGAACGTGCCTTTCGAGACCTGCAACCAGGAAATGACCAAGAAGAACATCTCCAAGATGATCGACACGGTCTACCGTCATTGCGGCCAGAAGGACACGGTCATTTTCTGTGACCGCATCATGCAGCTCGGCTTCACCCATGCCTGCCGCGCCGGCATTTCGTTCGGCAAGGACGACATGATCATTCCGGACACCAAGGCAAAGATCGTTGGCGACACCGAATCCCTGGTGAAGGAATACGAGCAGCAGTACAATGACGGTCTCATCACCCAGGGCGAAAAGTACAACAAGGTTGTCGACGCCTGGGGCAAGGCGACTGAAAAGGTCGCCGAAGAAATGATGGCGCGCATTAAGGCTGTGGAATTCGACCCGGATACGGGCCGCCAGAAGCCGATGAACTCCATCTACATGATGAGCCACTCGGGTGCCCGCGGTTCACCGAACCAGATGCGTCAGCTTGGCGGTATGCGCGGCCTTATGGCCAAGCCATCTGGCGAGATCATCGAGACGCCGATCATCTCGAACTTCAAAGAAGGCCTGACCGTTAACGAGTACTTCAACTCGACCCACGGTGCCCGTAAGGGTCTTGCAGACACCGCCTTGAAGACGGCGAACTCCGGTTACCTGACACGTCGTCTCGTCGACGTTGCGCAGGACTGCATCGTCAACTCTCGTGATTGCGGCACCGACAAGGGCCTCACCATGACTGCCATCGTCGATGCCGGTCAGGTCGTTGCTTCGCTCGGCGCCCGTATTCTCGGTCGTACATCGCTCGATGACATCGACAACCCGGTTACTGGCGAGAACATCGTCAAGGCCGGCACGCTGATCGATGAAGCCGACGTTGCCGTGATCGAAAAGGCTGGCATCCAGTCCGTTCGCATCCGTTCGGCTCTGACCTGCGAAATCCAGGTTGGTGTCTGCGGCGTCTGCTACGGTCGTGACCTTGCACGCGGTACGCCTGTCAATATGGGCGAAGCCGTCGGCGTTATCGCCGCTCAGTCGATCGGTGAGCCAGGCACGCAGTTGACCATGCGTACGTTCCACCTTGGTGGTACGGCCAACGTGGTTGACCAGTCGTTCCTGGAAGCGTCCTACGAAGGCACGATCCAGATCAAGAACCGCAACATCCTCCGCTCGTCGGAAGGTGTTCTCATCGCCATGGGCCGCAACATGTCGGTCACCATCCTCGATGAGCGTGGCGTCGAGCGTTCTTCGCAGCGCGTCGCCTATGGTTCGAAGCTGTTCGTGGATGATGGCGACAAGGTCAAGCGCGGTCAGCGTCTGGCAGAGTGGGACCCTTACACCCGTCCAATGATGACGGAAGTGGAAGGTACTGTTCACTTCGAAGATCTGGTCGATGGTCTCTCCGTTCTCGAAGCGACCGACGAATCCACCGGTATCACCAAGCGTCAGGTTATCGACTGGCGTTCGACACCACGTGGTTCAGATCTGAAGCCTTCGATCGTGATCAAGGATGCGTCCGGTGCAGTTGCCAAGCTGTCTCGTGGCGGCGAAGCCCGCTTCCAGCTCTCGGTGGATGCCATTCTGTCGGTCGAGCCTGGTCAGAAGGTCTTCCAGGGTGACGTGCTTGCACGTTCGCCGCTGGAAAGCGCCAAGACCAAGGACATCACCGGTGGTCTGCCGCGCGTTGCCGAACTCTTCGAAGCGCGTCGTCCGAAGGATCACGCTATCATCGCTGAAATCGATGGTACGATCCGTCTCGGCCGCGACTACAAGAACAAGCGCCGTGTTCAGATCGAGCCTGCGGAAGACGGCGTCGAGCCAGTCGAATACCTGATCCCGAAGGGCAAGCCCTTCCATCTTCAGGAAGGCGACTACATCGAGAAGGGCGAGTACATTCTCGACGGCAACCCGGCACCGCACGACATTCTGGCGATCAAGGGCGTGGAAGCACTCGCTTCCTACCTCGTGAACGAAATCCAGGAAGTCTATCGTCTGCAGGGCGTTGTCATCAACGACAAGCACATCGAAGTGATCGTTCGTCAGATGCTGCAGAAGGTTGAGATCACGGATGCCGGCGACAGCCAGTACATCGTGGGCGACAACGTCGACCGCATCGAGATGGAAGACAACAACGATCGTCTGATCGAAGAAGGCAAGAAGCCTGCCTATGGCGAACCGGTTCTTCTCGGTATCACCAAGGCATCGCTGCAGACGCCGTCCTTCATCTCGGCTGCTTCGTTCCAGGAAACCACAAAGGTTCTCACGGAAGCTGCAATTGCCGGCAAGACGGACACGCTGCAGGGCCTCAAGGAAAACGTCATCGTCGGCCGCCTCATCCCGGCTGGTACCGGCGGCACCATGACGCAGATCCGCCGCATCGCGACGACCCGCGACGACCTCATCATCGAGGAGCGCAAGAAGAGCACTGGCTCTGCTTCCGCAAACCAGATGCTGCAGGACATGACGGACAAGGCACCGGCTGCCGAGTAAGGCAGTCAGCGCAGGCACCTCGTGAGAGGGTCGCGCTCGTGGAGATACAAACGCCCGGAGCAATCCGGGCGTTTTTTTGTTTTTGCACGGTGGCCCCAGATCGCCGGATTCCTCCTTGGAGGGCGCGCAAATTGATGTGACTTGAACGATCGGGTTAACGGCCCTATCTTGAGGGCACTTCAATAGAGGAGACATGACGACGATGGATTTGACACTCGCAACCACTTTCCCTTTGGTTCTGCAGCGAGATGTTTTATCCCATGGCTTCGTCGATTTCTCTTTCCGGTCTGTCCTGCATCAAGTCTGACGGCAAACGGCTTTTCACCAACATCGATTTCAGTTTTACCTGTGAGCGTATCGGGCTCGTCGGGCGCAACGGCGTGGGCAAAACGACGCTCTTGCACGTGATCGCCGGCAACATGATGCCCTATGCCGGTCGTGTCGCCTTGTCTGGCACGGTTGCGCTGATGCGCCAGGACGGGATGACTGGGCCCGATGCGACGCTTGCGGATCTCTTCGGTTTGCGGGAGGCGCTGGCGCTGCTCGAACGTGCGGCCGCGGGGCAGGCGAGTGTCGACGAACTGGCCGAAGCGGACTGGACGGCTGGCGCCAGGATGGAAGCGGCGCTCGAGCATTATAGTCTTTGTGCGGCTCCAGATACGCCGCTTGCCACGCTTTCCGGCGGGCAGCGCGTGCGAGCTGCACTCGCGGCGATCACGATGGCCGAGCCGGATTTTCTTCTGCTTGACGAGCCAACCAATAATCTCGACCGGGCAGGGCGGGATATGGTGATCGAGCTTTTGCGTCACTGGCGGCGCGGCGCCATCGTCGTCAGCCATGATCGTGAATTGCTGGAAGAGATGGATGCCATTGCCGAACTGACAACGCTCGGCATGTCTCGTTATGGCGGGAATTACAGCGCGTATCGTGCGCTCAAGCAGTTGGAACTGGATGCGGCGACACATGACCTGTCGCATGCGGAAAGGGCAGGTCGTGAGGCGGCGCAACGCGCGCAGCAAGCAGCCGAGCGGAAGGCACGCAAGGACAGTGCCGGGGCAAAGAGCCGGAGCAGAGGCGATCAGCCGAAAATATTGATGGATGCAGCGAAGGGTCGGGCTGAAGCGTCCGGTGCAGCAGGCACGCGCTTGCGCGACGCCCGACGTGAGGCGGCGGAGGCAGCGCTATCGTCCGCACGGTCCCGAATAGAGGTGCTTCAGCCGATCCGGATGGACATCCCCTCAACCCGCCTGGTCGCAGGCAAGATTGTCTTGCGGCTCGACGGCGTCACCGGCGGATACGATCGATCGCAGCCCGTCATCCGCGGCCTCTCCTTGTCCATCACCGGGCCGGAACGCGTCGTGCTTGCCGGACCAAATGGCAGCGGGAAGACCACACTGCTGAAGATGATTTCTGGCGAGATGGCACCCTTCGAGGGCGTGGTGGATATGCGGGTCCCGTTTGCCGTTTTGGACCAGCATGTCCAGTCTATTCGCGATAATCTGACCTTGCTTGAGAATTTCCGCCGGACGCACGCATCCGCGCTCGATGAAGAGGCTTATGCGGCGCTTGCCCGGTTCAAATTTCGCGCGGACGATGCGTTACGCAAGGCTGCCAGTTTGAGCGGCGGCGAACGCTTGCGGGCGGGGCTCGCCTGCACGCTTGGCGCCGTGACACCGCCGCAACTGCTGATCCTCGACGAGCCTACCAATCATCTCGATCTGGACGGGATCGCAGCGCTTGAGGCGGCACTGGCAGCCTATGACGGAGCCGTCCTGGCTATCAGTCACGACGAGGCGTTCGTGAGGGCGCTTTCGCCGGATAGAGTCATCCAGTTGGATCGATAGAGCGCCGTGGGTCATCTCGGATGCCCAAGGATGTTCTATCTCCTAGACTCTATGCATCGTGCTTTGAGAAAATCGGCTCTGATTTTCCAGCCAATGCTGTGGCGTCTTTGCGTTTCATGCGGACAGATGCTCGAACAGGTCTCGGACCAGCGGCGTCTGCTCTGCGTCCCTGGCAATACAGACCACGAGATTGCGTCGCGCCCATGCGTCCGCTAACGGCGTGACGGACAAGGGATAATTTCGTTTGCAGTGGTGAGCGATGATGGATGGAACGATGGCGATGCCGAGGCCCGCGCTTGTGGCACGGCAGATGCTTTCGTAGGTCCGCAGGCTGATACGGTAGCGCAAACGCGCGCCGATCTTTTCCGCCTGGGACTCGATATGGGCCTGCAAGGCTCCGTCCTTCAGCCCGATGAAATAGTCGTCGGTCAGGCTCTCGAAGCGCACCTGCTTTTCGTTTGCCAGCCTGTGAGACTTGGCGCTGACAATGGCGAGTTGACTGGTAGCGAAGGGTTTGAAAACAAGCGCCTCGTGTGCTGCCTCATCGGATAAGATACCGATATCGGAAAAGCCTGCCGTGACACTGCGGGAAATCTCATGGCTTTGACGTTCGCGAAGATCGATATCGACCTGTGGATGGTCCGCGAGCCATGGTGTCAGGCGCTGCGGCAGAGTGTCCACCATGGCCGCCGTATTGACGGCCATACGGATCGTTGCCCGCAGGCCTTTGGCGAATTGCCCGAGATCGGCGCGCATCAGCGCGACGTGGCCGATGATCTGGCGGGCGTGATGGGAAAGCGTCTCGCCAGCCTCCGTCAGGCGGATGCCGCGCCGACCTCTTTCCAACAGCGAAACGCCGCCCGCAAGCTCCATCTCGCGCAGCCGGTCGCTTGCTGCAGCCAGAGAGAGTCCGATCTCCTGCGCGCCATGGGTGATGCTGCCAGCGTCGGCAACGGCAAGGAACAGGCGAAGGTCGGTGAGGTCAAAGCGCATGGAGAGAAGCTTACGGGCAAATGAGCCTTCGGTCCAGCCGAAGGCTGGTCAAGGCAATGCCGCATTGTGGAAGCTGGAGCCCGGGCTATGACGGAGCAATGAGCGACTACTCCGTTTCAATATTGTTTGTCATTGCAGCCACCTTCTTCTCTGCTGGTCTCGTCAAGGGCGTGACGGGGATGGGCCTGCCGACGGTTGCGATGGGAATCCTTGGCGGAGTGCTGTCACCCCTGGTCGCTGCATCGCTGCTGATCGTTCCATCCTTGCTCACCAATGTTTGGCAGTTGATGGCCGGCATGAATGTGATGCCGATCTTGCGCCGTCTGTGGACGATGATGGCGGGGCTTCTGTTCGGCACGGTTGCCACGGCCTCGATGTTGACGGGTGAGGGCGCTGGATGGAGCACGCTCGCACTCGGTGCGACGCTGACCATCTATGCGATCTACACGCTGCAGGCTAAACCCTATCGCGTTCAGCCTGCGCATGAGCGATGGCTTTCGCCTCTGGTGGGAATCCTGACGGGGCTGATTACCGGCGCGACGGGCGTGTTCGTCATTCCTGCCGTTCCATATCTGCAATCGCTTGGCTTTGAGAAGGACGATCTGGTTCAGGCTCTCGGCCTGTCTTTCACCGTCTCCACGATCGCACTGGCGATCGGGCTCGTCTCACACGGCGCATTTCAAGTGGGAGAGGCGGGCCTGTCGGCTCTGGCCGTCTTACCGGCGCTGCTCGGCATGGTGGCTGGACAACGGCTCAGGAAGGCGTTCAATCCGGCGACCTTCAAGCGCTGCTTTCTGGTGATGCTGGTGTTGCTCGGTCTGGAGATGATGCTGCGAAGCGTCTGTTGACTGCAGGCAGAGAGAGAGAGGGGCGCGGTGTTGCGCGCCCAGCTCAATTTCAAGCAAAGCGGATAATAGAGACTTCGCCTTCCAGTGCGCCCTGATAGGCAGACGCATGGGGTTCTTCGTCCGGCACTTCGGTGATCATGCCGATCTGGTCGAGGTCGGCTTCGAGGAAGCCTTCTTCCGACAGCGCATTCAGAGCTTCGCGCACTGCGGTGTCGTCGTCCGGCGCCTGGAGGATGACGTGGATGTCGATGCCGTCTTCGCCTTCGCGCTCATAGGCCTTGCCGATGATGACGAAGACCATAGCCTCGTCGCGTCCATTGTCGTTGTCGGGTTCGGTGATCATGACGCGATTCCTTTTGTCCTTGGTGGAGGAGGTGCCTGAGGCCAATCCATCTAACCTCCACGCCTGCCACATGTTGCAACCAGCAGGGCCCTGATCTTGGGACAGGCGGTGCTTCAGGGAATCAATAGACGGCTTTTGTGAAAAGCCAAAGGGCGGAAGGTGAAAAACAATGGTGAGGGCAGGGGCTTTGTGATAAAAGGCTTTCAATATCCCGTAATGCAAGGCGTTCACGCCTGCCGCGCGGGGACAAAATTCGGATTTACCCTTGACGACAGCGGGCTAAGACAGTAGTACGCCCGCCATCGGAGCCGATGTGAAGTCTGGCCATCTGGGACGACTCGTCCTGGAGATCACTTCAAACAGGGGTCCAAAACACGTACGAGACACGATTGTTGCACGCAAGACGTATGTCTTTACGTCCTCTGCTCTTGGTGGTCCATCCGTGGAAACCGGATCGGGCCACGTTTTGCGCATGAGGATATGCGTGCTTCGTTGCCGGAAACGGCGTAGCCGCCACCCGAAAGGGTGGCTAAAGTAGTTTTTGCAAGGGATGGTTATATGCCTACCGTAAACCAGCTGATCCGTAAGCCGCGTCAGGCACAGGTAAAGCGCAATAAGGTTCCTGCTCTGCAGGAAAACCCACAGAAGCGTGGCGTTTGCACCCGCGTTTACACGACGACCCCAAAGAAGCCGAACTCGGCTCTTCGTAAGGTTGCCAAGATCCGCCTCACCAACGGCTTCGAAGTCATCGGTTACATTCCTGGTGAAGGTCACAACCTTCAGGAACACTCCGTTGTCATGATCCGTGGCGGCCGCGTCAAGGACTTGCCGGGCGTTCGTTACCACATCATCCGCGGTGTTCTCGATACCCAGGGCGTCAAGAACCGCAAGCAGCGCCGTTCGAAGTACGGTGCAAAGCGTCCGAAGTAATTCGGCAATAACAATTCGGCGCTGCGCGAGGTTCTCCGCGTGGTTTAGCGTCAATAACATATGAGAGACAAAGAGTATGTCCCGTCGCCATAGTGCAGAAAAGCGTGAGATCAATCCGGACCCGAAGTTCGGCGATCTGGTCGTCACCAAGTTCATGAATGCCATCATGCTTCACGGCAAGAAGTCTGTCGCCGAAAGCATCGTTTACGGCGCGTTCGACGCCGTGCAGGGCAAGACGAAGCAGGAGCCGCTCGGCGTGTTCCATTCCGCTCTCGACAACGTCGCCCCGCATGTTGAAGTCCGTTCTCGCCGCGTTGGTGGTGCGACATACCAGGTTCCGGTCGACGTTCGTCCGGAGCGCCGCCAGGCTCTCGCCATCCGTTGGCTGATCGCTGCTGCGCGCAAGCGCAACGAAACGACCATGGTCGATCGCCTCTCCGGCGAACTCATGGACGCTGCGAACAACCGCGGATCTGCTGTCAAGAAGCGTGAAGACACGCACAAGATGGCTGATGCTAACCGCGCATTCTCGCACTACCGCTGGTAATCTCAACGGTCGAAGATCGAAAGGCAGTCCATTATGGCTCGCGAATATAAAATCGAAGATTACCGTAACTTCGGTATCATGGCGCATATCGACGCCGGTAAGACGACCACCACCGAGCGTATCCTCTATTACACCGGTAAGTCGCACAAGATCGGTGAAGTTCACGATGGCGCAGCCACGATGGACTGGATGGAGCAGGAACAGGAGCGTGGCATCACGATCACCTCTGCTGCGACCACGACCTTCTGGAAGGGTCGCGATGGCAAGATGCGTCGTTTCAACATCATCGACACCCCCGGCCACGTTGACTTCACCATCGAAGTCGAGCGTTCGCTGCGCGTTCTCGACGGCGCTATCGCGCTGCTCGATGCCAACGCCGGTGTTGAGCCGCAGACGGAAACCGTCTGGCGTCAGGCAGAGAAGTACAACGTTCCGCGTATGATCTTCTGCAACAAGATGGACAAGACGGGCGCTGACTTCTACCGCTCGGTAGAAATGATCAAGACCCGCCTCGGTGCCACTGCCGTCGTCATGCAGCTGCCGATCGGCGCAGAAACAGAATTCAAGGGCGTTATCGACCTGATCGAGATGAATGCTCTCATCTGGCGCGATGAATCGCTCGGCGCCCAGTGGGACGTCGTCGAAATTCCGGAAGACATGAAGGCCAAGGCTGAAGAATATCGCGAAAAGCTGATCGAGACTGTTGTCGAGATCGACGAAGAAGCGATGGAAGCCTACCTCGAAGGCAACTACCCGGACAACGAAAAGATCCGTTCGCTCGTTCGCCGCGGCACCATCGACGTGAAGTTCCACCCGATGTTCTGCGGTACCGCGTTTAAGAACAAGGGCGTTCAGCCGCTTCTCGACGCCGTTGTCGACTACCTGCCTTCTCCGCTGGACATTCCGGCGATCAAGGGCATCGACTTCAAGACGGAAGCCGAAATCGAGCGTCATGCTGACGATTCCGAGCCGCTTTCCATGCTCGCGTTCAAGATCATGAACGACCCCTTCGTCGGTTCGCTCACCTTCGCACGTATCTACTCGGGCAAGCTCGAGAAGGGCACATCTGTCATCAACACGGTTAAGGACAAGCGCGAGCGCGTCGGCCGTATGCTTCAGATGCACTCCAACAGCCGTGAAGACATCGAAGAAGCCTTTGCAGGCGACATCGTTGCTCTGGCTGGCCTCAAGGAAACCACAACGGGCGACACGCTTTGCGATCCGTTGAAGCCGGTTATCCTCGAGCGCATGGAATTCCCTGAGCCGGTCATCCAGATCGCGATCGAACCGAAGACCAAGGGCGACCAGGAAAAGATGGGCCTCGCGCTCAACCGCCTGGCTGCTGAAGATCCTTCGTTCCGCGTCAAGACGGACGAAGAATCCGGTCAGACGATCATAGCTGGCATGGGCGAACTTCACCTCGACATTCTCGTCGACCGTATGCGTCGCGAGTTCAAGGTTGAAGCCACCGTCGGTGCTCCGCAGGTTGCTTACCGCGAAACGATCACGAAGCTGCACGAAGAAGATTATACCCACAAGAAGCAGTCCGGTGGTACCGGTCAGTTCGCTCGTGTCAAGATCATCTTCGAACCGAACCCAGACGGCGAAGACTTCAAGTTCGAGTCCAAGATCGTTGGTGGTGCTGTTCCGAAGGAATACATCCCAGGCGTTCAGAAGGGTATCGAAAGCGTTCTGTCTTCCGGTCCTCTGGCTGGCTTCCCGATGCTGGGTGTCAAGGCAACTCTCATCGATGGTGCTTACCACGATGTTGACTCGTCTGTTCTGGCGTTCGAAATCGCATCGCGTGCCTGCTTCCGTGAAGCAGCAAAGAAGGCTGGCGCACAGCTTCTCGAGCCGATGATGAAGGTCGAAGTTGTGACACCTGAAGATTACGTCGGTGACGTGATCGGCGATCTGAACTCGCGTCGCGGTCAGATTCAGGGTCAGGAATCGCGTGGTATCACCATCGTGATCAGTGCTCACGTTCCGCTGGCCAACATGTTCAAGTACGTCGACAACCTTCGTTCGATGTCTCAGGGCCGTGCACAGTACTCGATGACCTTCGATCACTATGCGCCGGTTCCAAGCAACGTTGCTGCCGACATCCAGGCAAAGTACTCCGGTCAGAAGTGATCGGGGTACGCCCCAAACGAGATTTAGAGTTTATTCCCGCTTAGGGACAAGATGGAGAGCCACTAATGGCAAAGAGCAAGTTTGAGCGGAATAAGCCGCACGTCAACATCGGCACGATCGGTCACGTTGACCACGGCAAGACGTCTTTGACTGCCGCGATCACG
>NZ_JAQZSF010000012.1:0-135827 GCF_028674915.1 Agrobacterium sp. CNPSo 3708 | reverse complement strand
GCCAGACGCTCTTCGGCAGAGGAGAAGGCCATGTCGATAGCCATGGTGCGGCTGTCGAGCGTTTCGGCCAGACGTTCTTCCACGCCGGACACGACGGAGGTGAGGGCGCTGGTGCGGCCATCCAGGGTTTCGGCCAGACGCTCTTCGGCAGAAGAAAAGGCCATGTCGATGGCCATGGTGCGGCTATCGAGCGTATCTGTGATACGCTCTTCCACGCCGGACACAACCGAGGTGAGGGCGTTGGTGCGGCCATCCAGAGTTTCGGCCAGACGCTCTTCAGCGCTGGAGAAGGCGATATTGATCGCCATCGTCCGGCTATCCAATGTGTCGGCGATGCGGCCTTCGACGCCATTGACGGCATCGTTCAGTGCTTGAGTGCGGCTTTCCAACGTATCGGCAATACGGGTCTCGATACCGGAAACGGCCGAGGTCAATGAGGCTGCGCGGCTGTCGAGCGTTTCTGCAATCCGTTCTTCAGCGGACGAGAATGCCATGTCGATGGCCATAGTGCGGCTGTCGAGTGTATCGGCGATGCGCTCTTCCACACCTGCAACAACGCTGTTGAGCGCCAAGGTACGGCTATCCAGCGTGTCGGCCAAACGGCCTTCGACATCGCTGACGATATTGGTGAGGTTCGACGCGCGGGTATCGAGCGTTTCCGCAATCCGCTCTTCGGCTGTAGAGAATGCCATGTCGAGCGCCATGGTGCGGCTGTCGAGAGCATCGGCGATACGATCTTCAACGCCCGCCACGACATTGCCCAAGGCAGAGGTACGGCTATCCAGCGTATCGGCCAAACGGCCTTCGGCACCGCTGACGAGGTTGGTCAGGTTGGACGTGCGGGTATCGAGCGTTTCAGCAATGCGCTCTTCAGCGCTGGAGAATGCCATGTCGAGCGCCATGGTGCGGCTGTCGAGAGCATCGGCAATGCGTTCTTCCACGCCCGCAACGACATTGCCCAAGGCAGACGTGCGGCTGTCCAATGTGTCGGCCAAACGGCCTTCGACGCCGCTGACGAGGTTGGTGAGATTGGACGTGCGGGTATCCAGCGTTTCGGCAATTCGCTCTTCAGCGGTGGAGAATGCCATGTCGAGCGCCATGGTGCGGCTATCGAGTGCATCGGTGATGCGCTCTTCCACACCGGCAACGACGGTGCCGAGTGCGGACGTGCGGCTGTCCAGCGTCTCCGCCAGACGGCTGTCGACATCGTTGACCATGGTCGTCAGAGCAGAGGTCCGCGTATCGAGTGTCTCGGCAATGCGCTCTTCAGCGGTTGAGAACGCCATGTCGAGGGCCATGGTGCGGCTATCGAGCGTATCGGCGATCCGTTCTTCAACGCCGGCAACGACGTGGCTGAGCGCTGCGGTGCGGCTGTCCAACGTGTCGGCAATGCGGTCTTCAACGCCGGAGACGGCACCGGTAATGGCAGCAGCGCGGCTATCCAGCGTTTCGGCCAGGCGACGCTCGACATCGGCGACGACGTTGTTGATGGCGGCGGCTCGCTCATCCAGCAGTGCGGCAAGGTGTTCGGCGGTACCGGCAACCGATGCGGTGATGGCTTCCGAGCGGCTGGCAAGCGCGCTGTCGAAACGATTCTGGCTTTCGGTGAGCGCGCCGAAAAGCTGGGCGCTACGCTCGGCAAGAACCGCATCGATCTTTTCATGCGTGCCGACGATCGCGCTGGAAATCTCGTTGGTGCGGGCGCTCAAGGCGTCCGTCAGTTCGCGGGTGCGCGTTTCGAGCGAGCTTTCCAGCATTTCCTGGCCAGCGCCCAGCGATGTCGCGAGAGCCAGGGACTGGTCGGTGAGGGTGCTGTTCAGGCGATCGATATTGGAACTGAGAATGCCGCTGAGCGAATCCGTGCCGCCTGCAACCGTCTCGTTGATGCGTGCCAGGCTCTCCATCAGCTTGCTGTCGAGCGTGCCGGCGCGCTGATCGAAGGCGCTGGCAAACTCTGCAACATGGGCGTCGAACGCCGTGTTCACCAGGCCGACGGTCGTCTGAAGCTTCTCTTCGAAGAGGCCCGAACGCAGATCGAGATCCATGATCGCATCGTCTGCCGTGCTCTGCAGGCTCTGGCGGAAGGACATGCCCTTCTCTTCCAGCGTCGCGGAGAGCTTGCCGAGCACCGTGTCGAGAGACCCATCGATGACCTGCTGGCCGCGGCTGATATTCTGCGACAGTTCCTGCGTGCGCTTGGTCAGCGTGTCGTTGAGCAGGCGGGTATGCTCGTCCATGGACTGGTTGAGCATTTCCGTGCCGCTCGAAAGTGCGGTCGCATGCGTTGCGAATTTCTCGATCAGAGCATTTCCACGCTCGTCGAACGTATTGGAGAGATCGTGGAGGCGCAGATCGAATTCGTTGTTGAGCGCCGCTCCAGAGCTGTTCAGAGCATTCAGCAGATTCTCGGTCTTCGCTGCAATCAGCGTGCCCATGGCTTCCGTCGAAACGCGGGATTTCTCAAGAAGCGCTGCGGAGCGCGTGTCGATCATCGACGCGAACGCCTCACCACTGGTGGCAAGACGCATGGAAAGCTCTTCACCAACCAGTGACAGCTCTTCCTTTAGCTGCTCCTGAGCGCCGAAGATCGAGGACCGGATACGTTCCGCATGGCTGATAATGGCGTCGCGCTCTGCGGTCAGTTCGTGAACAAGGCCGCGGACGCGCAGTTCGTTGTCGGCATAGCTACGCTCGAGCGCATTGACTTCCGAATGAACCAGCGTCTCAAGCTCGGTCGCGCGGGCAATGGTGCGCTCGATGCCGTCATTCATGGCGGACACTTCGCGGCGAACCGCCTGGCCAACCGACATGATCCGCTCGGATGCGATCGTTTCCGGCTCTGCGAGACGCAGCGCGACTTCTGCCATGGAGCGTGCGGCGTTGCGCAGATCCTTGGCGCGCGCCATCATGATGGCGAAGGCGAAGAACAGCATGATCGGAACGACAATGCCGACCATGATCGCCATCAGGCCAGGAATCGCGAAAAGCTGTGCAATCGAGCCTACATTCCAGATCTGGCCGCCATAGATGGCATGTGCAAGACCGACGCCGGCAATCGCCCAGAAAACCGATACGATCGAAGCATTGCGGATAGCGCCCGTCATGGAGCCGGCCTCCAGCGATCGCAGGATCATGGCCGGGCTACGCTTGGTGCCGTCATTTGCAGCCTCAAGCCCTCCGGCTCGCGACTGCTGCTCGCTCGCCGCACGCGCTGCCGCTGCTTGAGCCGAAGACTGTGCCTGCTGGTCGTTCTTACGCGGTCTATTCTGTTCTGGCACTCTTGCCTCCGCGGGCTTGGGAGTGGACCTTCTACGAGGCTCCGGCTGGTTTTCGTATGCGCCGAGCTGCAAAGCATCTTCAAGTGCCTGATACGCAGTCTCGTCGATCGAGTCGCTAAACTTGTTGTTCGCCATGCGGTTACGCCTCGTTACATATACGCCCGGCTCATGCCGTTCATTCGCCCGCCGCCTGCAAACGAATATCCGCCATCATGCCTGCAAGACACCCTGAACCATCATGGTCGCCCGGTGGCCTGTTCCTCACTAACACCTGAAAGTGGTCACCCAGCTTTAAGGCAAAAAATACATCAGCTTGCCGAATCCGCAAAACCGGGGAAGAGGTGATGCGGCACCGAATAACGGTAGTGACACATTTGCAGCTTTTAAACAATTAACACGGGCGGGGAAGGCAGTCCAAGTGCCTGCTTGTTAACAGTTTTTAAACCCGTAAAAGGCCTGGAAACCCTGAATTATGAGAAGTTTAACATAAATTAACCATAGCGAAAGATTTTCCCGTTATAGGCGCCGCATTTTTAGCGGAAAGCGACAATAGCCTGCTTTGATGTGAAACACATTCAAGCAACTTCTACCCATAGATAATGAAGGATAACGGAAATGGCTGCGCTGAGTATCGCGTTCGAAGCGCCGGACAATCATGGCGGCAACACCGCTACTGGAAAGAAACCGATCGATTTCGCTCTCCTTGCCGCTCAGACGAAGGGTGACAAGGACCTTGAAATCGCTGTTCTTCAGCTCTTCTCGCGGCATGCGCGGTCCATTTTGCAGGAGCTTGCGTTTGCCGATAAGCCCTCGGCGCGCGCGATTGCCGGTCGCCTTAAGGGCTCTGCCGATGCCGTTGGCGCCTTCAAAGTCTCCGCTGCCGCCGAAGCCCTCGAAAATGGCCAGCATGACGGTGCGGCGCTTGCAAAGCTTGCAGCCTCCGTTCTGGAAGCCGAAAACTTCATTCTGAAGCTCTGCCGATAATCTTGAGCGAAGCGGATGGCGTCCGGGCAAATCTGCGCCCGGAACACGACACCTGACTAGGGCCGGTTCGGTTCGCAACCACATTGACGGGTTGCCAATCGCAGCCGGCCTTTCTATGTGTTTAGAAGAATTCTGAAACACTCTGCCTGGATCTTTTGAAATGACCAAACTGACTATCGTTGCTTTCGACGGCACGTCCCATGAACTTGACGTCAGCAACGGCTCCACCGTGATGGAGAACGCTGTTCGCAATTCCGTTCCCGGCATTGATGCTGAATGTGGCGGCGCCTGTGCCTGTGCCACCTGTCATGTCTATGTGGCTGATCAATGGACGGAGCGGGTAGGGCCGCCCGAACCGATGGAGGAGGACATGCTCGATTTCGCTTTCGACGTCCGTCCGACCTCGCGTCTTTCCTGTCAGATCAAGATGACCGACGACCTCAACGGTCTGGTCGTTCACGTCCCTGAGCGCCAGGGCTGATCAAAACTACTGGAAGTCTTTGAAAAGATTGAGCGGCGGTGGCCATAGTCACTCCACCTGCCGCTCCAGTTGGGCGCGTCACCTGCAGGCGGAGAGGAAGACACCTGCGGCTTCATACGCACCGGGAGAGCCCGTGCGATCGTGAATTTCAAGTCTTCGAATATGTCTGTTATCTGGTGCTTTCACCAATACGTGAGTCTGCCTCAGGCGGCCATGACAAGAAATCAACGGTGATTATCCGGCAAAACCTTTTGGTCGGTGACATGGTTGACGCAAGCGCCATGTGCTTCATGCCGTCATCAACGTGAGCCTGCACGTTGTTGAATGCGGTTCTTGAGAAGCCGCGTCATTCTGGCGTCGAAGTTCTTGGACTCGATCTTGTCGAAACGCACCTGATCCTTGTCATGCGCATCCATGACCTCCTGGCTGACTTCCGCGACCATTTTCTGCATGGTCTCGCAATCGGCTTGCGGACGAAGCGCGCGCAGCTTCTGATCAAGATCGCGCGCGTAGCCGCGGGCAATCTCGGCATGCCGTTCCTCATGGCGCTTGATGTCGGCGGCAAGCGTATCCCAGATCAGTGCCAGATCGGCATTGGTGCGACGCCGGTTCGACCAGCGCGGCAGAAGAATCTTCGTGTGCAGCGTGACCTTCACAGTGCCCACGCCGCATCGTCCATTCTTCTCCACATAGGTGAGTTCACCACCGAACTTGATTTCTGTCGCACCCGGATGGCGGAAGCCCGTAGACTTGGTGACCGGGCCGCGCTGCGAAAGCTCGCGATCCAGATCTTCAGCCGTCTTCCCGCCAATGGTGAAATAGGAATAGGTCTTGGTGCTGATGGCCTCGGCGAGAGCCGGACGGTTCAGACATGAGAGCAACAGGGCACCCGCGAGGAGCGCGCGGCAGACAGGTGAAAGCTGCTTCATTTTCCGGCCTTCATGTTGAACTTGCCGGAGGATTGCGGCATAGAGCCCAAGGTGGCCGAAGAAGTGTTAACACGACCCTTCAATCCTTCGTAAAACGTACCGCGCCTGGAGAAAGTCGATACCGGTCTGACAACGACCGATGCGGAAAACGGAGCGGGATCGGTATAGATGGCAAGGCACTCCACGAATTCGGAAAGGCATATGTTACTTGATAACAGCCAGCAGTAATCTGTGGCAAGCGGCCCATGGCCGCTTCCTGAAACTTGATGGACATGGCCTTATCATGGCGATCGTCAACGCCACGCCGGATTCTTTCTCCGATGGGGGACGCTTTGCGACCGTGGACCAAGCCGTCCAGCACGCCTTGGCCTGCGTAAAAGACGGCGCGCACATCGTTGATATCGGCGGTGAATCGACCCGTCCAGGGGCTGCAAATGTGACAGACGCGGAAGAACAGGATCGCGTTCTTCCAGTGATCGAAAAGCTGTCTCGGGAAACGGATGCGCTGATCTCCGTCGATACCTACCGGGCATCGACGGCGCGCGTGGCAATCGAGGCGGGGGCTCACATCGTCAACGACGTCTTCGGCCTGCAGAGAGATACTGACATGGCCAAGGTCGTGGCGGGCTCCGGGGCAGGAGTCTGCATCATGCACACCGGCCGAGAGCGTCAGAAGCTGGACGACGTCGTCGCCGACCAATTCGTTTTTTTGGACCACTCTCTCGCGATCGCCGACGCTGCCGGCATTGCGCGCGATCGTATCGTGCTTGATCCCGGCTTCGGCTTTGCCAAGGATGTGGATGAAAATGTCGCACTAATGTCGCGTTTCGATGAGCTTGCAGCCTTCCGCCTGCCTATGCTGGCTGGCACGTCCCGCAAGCGCTTCATCGGCGCGCTGACCGGGCGGGAAGCAGCGGATGAGCGCGATGTGGGAACGGCGGCAACAACCACGATCTTACGTCTTGCAGGCGCGGTCATTTTCCGCGTTCATAACGTGTCCATGACAAGGGATGCCTTGGCTGTCGCCGATGCTGTCCTCGACCAGAAGAAGCGACAGGAGACACGCGCTTGAGCCGTTACACGATCCTATTGAAAAACTGTTCGTTCTTCGCTCGCCATGGCCTGCTGGAGCAGGAAGAGGTTCTGGGCCAGCGCTTCTTCGTCGACGCCGAAATGGATGTCGAGGCCGGAGATGCGCTCGAGACGGACGAGATCGGCAACACCGTGGATTACGGTGTGGCCTTCGCCGTCATCGAAAAGATCGTCGTCGGCCAACGGCGCTATCTGATCGAAGCTTTGGCCAACGATATCGCAACGGCGCTTCGGCAGCGTTACCCGCAAATCGTGCGGGTCAAGATCACCGTGCGCAAGCCCTCGGCGCCTGTTCCGGGCATTCTCGATTACGCTCAGGTCTGCGTCGAGCAGCATGCCTGAGATGTGGACCTCCGCAACGCTCGGTCTCGGGGGCAATATCGGTGATCCGAGGGCAGCCATGGCCAAAGCGCTGGCTGCTTTAAGCGACCGTAGCGATTGCCGCCTTGTGTCTGTGTCTGAGCTCTACCGCACACCGCCCTGGGGCAAGACCGATCAGGCCGATTTCTTCAACTGCTGCGCTTTGATCGAAACGGCGCTGCCTGCCGAGGCCTTGCTCGATCTCTGCCTTGATATTGAACGCGGGATGAAACGCGTTCGCCTTGAGCGCTGGGGACCGCGCACCATCGATATCGATGTGCTGATCTATGGCGACGCGCAGGTCCTGACGGAGCGTGTCGAAATTCCCCATCCCAGAATGACGGAGCGAGCCTTCGTCTTGATGCCGCTTGCCGATATTGCGCCGGATCTGGTGGTGAAGGGCAGGCGGGTGATCGAGTGGCTGGCAGATGCTGATAAGACGGGCCCGTGCGTCCTATTGGACGCACAAAGGACGCTCTATCTTCTTTGATCTACGCATCGTGCTTTCCGAAAATCGATTCCGATTTTCGGGCCGATGCTGTAGCAATCAGAATTGGATTGAGGCGCTTTACGGCTTGATCGAACCGACCGCCATCGAGTCGACATTGCGTGCCAATGTCAGGCCGATCACGGGAATCATCTGGTCTGCGACCTTCACCGAGATCGTGATGTTCATCGACTTGTTGTCTTCCATCACACGGGCAACCATGGCGCCGTTGAGTTTCGCGCGGTTGATGCCGAGCACCACCTTGTCGCCGCTGACCTGTCCGGAGGTGACGTCCAGTCCCTTGCCTTCGGAGCCGTCAAGGAACTTGCCCTCATAGCCGCTGCCGTTCTTGGCAATGATGGCGGACATGGGCTGCTTGAAGACGCCAACGCGGCAGGTGCCCCCAAGCTTGATGCCGGTCTCTTTTTCACCCAGCGGTTCGCCGGTGAGATCGCAATTGAACTTGGTGCCCTTGTACTTGCCCGCGACGATCTCGCCCGGGCCGGACCACGTGCCGGCGACCGATCCGAAAAAGACATCGTCACGCGATGCGGCTTGAACGTCGGAAACTGCGAGCCCGCTGCTCACGGACATAACGGCGGCAAGCCCGCCCAGAAGCGAAAAGAAGCGCGAAAACATGATACTTTCCCTGGCGAGTAGGTCGCTTTGTGTGGGAGCAATCTATGTCGCGAATGGTTAACGCTTGGTATATTTCGCCGAAATAAGGATAACGAATTGTAACCATTTGGTCCTGAAGAGCCCTGAAATCAGGGCTTTTCCGTCTTTAAACCACCTTTCAGATCCGGTGTGAGATCGGACATGAAGTCGCTGATGCCAGGCCGTTTGAGAGCCCGGAAAGGAAGCGGGCGGCAGAGGTCCATTGCGGCAATACCGATCCGTGCGGTCATCAGTCCATTGATGACACCCTCGCCGAGACGGGCCGAAAGGCGTGAGGCGAGACCATGTCCAAGCACCTGCTGAGCAAGCCCATCACCCACCGCAATCGAGCCTGTCACCGCCAAATGGGCAATCACATCACGCAGCAGCCGGATCATGCCGAGTGTGCCGGGACGTCCGCCATAAAGTTCTGCCATGGCGCGAACAAGCCGGGTCACTTCAAACAGAACATAGGCCAGATCGACGATCGCCCGCGGGCTGACGGCAGTCACGACGGAGACGCGCTTGGACGAGTTGAGAATCAGCGCACGCGCCTGCCGGTCAAGCGGGGTCAAAAGCTCCCTTTCGGCAAGCTCCATCAGATGCGGGCCGTCGATCACATCGTTTTCGGTGTCCTTCAGGGCGGAACGACCTTTTGCTGTCTCCGCCCGGTGAGAAAGGACAGCCGTCAGTTTTGTGATAACCGAGCGCGCGGCAGACGCCTTCTTTTGGCTGGCAGCGTCGTGCGCATCGGCTTTCAGTGACTGCACCGCATTCAACCGCATGATTCCGAAGACTTCTCGCCCGACGAGCAAGAGGACGGCGAAGACGGCAACGATGAGAGCGATGCTTGCCGTGTACCCCAACCAGTCAGAGCGCGAAAACAGGTCGCGGATCAGCTGGTCCGCCCACAGCCCGAAGGCAAGTGACAGAAGAACGCCAACTGCGCCGAGAGCAAGCTTGCCGAAGGAGAAGCGGTGACGACGCGGTTCAGCCACGGGAAGCGGTGCTGCATCGATTTCTTCCGGTGCCAGGAATGGATCCTCTTCATCCGGTACCATGGACACATCGCTATCGAAGCTGCGTGGCTGACGCCGTAGCAAAGCCGTCGGCGCGTCTTGTCTCGCTTCCGTCTCCAGCGTGAAAGCAGCAGGTCTGCGGGAAGAGCCGTTAGTATCGTCTTTCATGCGAGCTTGTCTCCAAACAGGAACTGCATCGCGCGGTCGAGCCGGATATGCGGAACCGAGAGCTTGATGCCGCCAGCCGTCTCTTCGAGCTTCGGCGGACGAAAGCGGATGACGTTGACGTCCGGCAGGTCTGCCGAAGCGCCCTGCGCGTCGATCTGGCGAAACAGCGGCTCGGGGTCTTCCGGCAGATCGCCGGGGAAGATTGCCGTGCTGCGATTGCCATCGAAGACCTCACCATTGATCGTCTCGCCGGCAATCGGCGTCCCGACGATGACCGGCAATGACACGCCGTCCTGACGCACGCTTGCTTCCTTCGTCGCGCGCACCGAGGCAAGCGCCATGACTTCGATACCCGCCCCACTCATGCCGATCGCCGTCACGGCGCGATCGACCAGACGCGCTGTAAGATTTTCCAGCCGATCATGACTTTCGTGGTGCAGATGATCCGCCTTGGTCGCGGCCACCAGCACCTTGTCGATTCGCCGTCCGACGAGTGACGAGAGCAGGCTGTTCTTGCCAGGGCGGAAACAGGCAAGCACATCGCCAAGCGCGCGCTCCAGATCCTGCACCGCTTCTGGTCCTCGATTGACCGCCTGCAGCGCATCGATGAGGACGATCTGCCTGTCGAGACGGGCGAAATGTTCGCGGAAGAACGGCTTCACCACGATCGACTTATAGGCCTCGAAGCGCCGCTCCATCATGGCCCGGAGCGATCCCTTGGCAGCCTTCTCGGTGCCGATACCGGGAAGAGGTGAAAAGGTGAGGGCAGGCGAGCCTTCGAGATCACCCGGCATCAGGAAGCGACCGGGCGGCAATGTCGAAAGCGAACGCTCATCGGATTTGCAGGCCTTGAGATAGGCCGCGAAGCTTTCTGCCAGGCGCTTGGCGGTCATCTCGTCGGCAGGTGCATCGATATCGAGAGAGGACGCAATCTCCAGCCAATCGCGGGCAAGTTCGGCGCGCACACCTGTCTGCGCCAGCGAGACCGTGTTGTCGCTGAAGGTCTTGTAATCCTGTGCCAGCAGTGGCAGATCGAGCAGCCATTCCCCTGGATAATCGACGATATCGATGGACAGCCTGCCAGGGGAGAACCACCGTCCCCAGCCGCTCGCGCTCTGGTAATCCAACGTGATGCGCAGCTCCGAAATCGCGCGCGTGGAGTCCGGCCAGACGCGGTCTCGCACCAGTGCCTGGATGTGATCTTCGTATTGGAAGCGCGGAATGGCGTCATCGGGTTGCGGCTCCAGGCGCACATTCGACACCCGGCCGGACCGGGTCGCCTCGAAGAGTGGCAGGCGTCCACCATTCAGGAGATTATGGACGAGCGACGAGATGAAGACCGTCTTGCCCGCGCGCGAAAGTCCCGTCACACCAAGCCGCAATGTTGGATTGGCAAGCGCACTTGCCCGGTCGGCAAGGTTGTCGAGGGCGATCAATGCACTGTCGGTGAAGGATGTCAGGGATGGTGGCAATGACTCTTCCTAAAAATAATCGGTTTCCCGAAAATATATAGGGTTATCGCATGCTCAAAAAAGAAGCGCTGAAGAAAGTTTTGCTTGGCCTTCGATCTTGGCTATGGCGTCAGAAAGTCGATGAGGCGCCAGGAGTCGCGCTTGGCTTTGTCCCTAGACGCGCAGTCCAGCACCGCGAGCCCGGCCGTGGGAAACCCGTGCGGCAGCGACGCTTCGAGGATGTCGCGGCCGAGCAAAGCTTCAGCAACGGCCTCCATGGTCGGATTATGTCCCACAAGCATGAGGGAGGAAACCTTGTCCTGTGCCAGCGCGAGATTGAGATAGGTTTCAGCCTGTGCGTTATACATTTCCTCCAGATAGGACGCTTCAATGGCTCCCCCGAATGAATGCAGGAAAATCCGCGTGGTTTCGCGACATCGGGTGGCGGCGGAGCTGATCACGAGCTCCGGGCGATAGTTTTTTTCCGCGGCGGATTTGCCGATGAGAGCGGCCTCGGCCTTGCCCTCCTCGGTCAGCCTTCTATCGAAATCGCGTTCGCCGGGTTCCGCCCATCCTGCCTGGGCGTGACGCAACAGATAAAGCCGGAAAGTTTGCTGTTGAGACGGCGCCATTCCGGAGCATCCTAATGCAATCAAAGAGGGAGAACGATGTTTACAGGAGGAGGGGGCAAACTCGCAAGAGGCGTCGATCGCGAAGCAAGTCTAGATAAAGTGATTGAAGAAATAATCCGTGACGTCGCAATAATGTATAAAAAATAGTCGTTTAGATGATTTTTATGACAGATTTAAAAATGCCTAAAAACGAATCTCCAGACTTGAATGGCTACACGGCATTGGAGTATACCCCCGCCATATGAGATGTTCTTCGAGGAGAATCGCGTTGAGTGAGAAGATCGATCTTAGTAACTATGTGCTCTCGGAAAACGATGAGTTCATGAATGCCAACCAGCGCGCCTATTTTAGGGCCAAGCTGATCGGTTGGAAAAACGACATTTTGCGAGAAGCGCGCGAGACACTCGGTCATCTCGCAGAGGAAAGTGCCAATCACCCTGATCTGGCGGACCGCGCTTCATCCGAAACCGACAGAGCCATCGAACTTCGAGCCCGCGATCGTCAGCGCAAGCTGATTTCCAAGATTGACGCCGCCCTTCAGCGCATCGAGGACGGAACCTACGGCTACTGCGAGGAAACAGGCGAGCCGATCGGTATCAAGCGTCTGGATGCTCGCCCGATCGCAACTCTGTCGATCGAGGCGCAGGAGCGTCACGAGCGTCGCGAAAAAGTGTACCGTGACGAGTAGTCAGTCCTATCAGATACGATGATCAGAAGGCCGCCTCAGAAATGAGGCGGCCTTTTTCATGTCCTCATAAAAATGCCCGCGACTTGCGCGGGCATTCCAGACGATCTTTCGATCGATATTATTCGACGACGACGTCGCCCTCGCGGTAAGCGCGGCTTGTGCCGACGCTGCCACCGAAGAGAGCGGCAACCGCACTGACCAGAAGCGCGCCAAAGGCAACGTAAGAGGCTGTCGACACGGCGGTCGCAGTTGCCTGAGCAGCTTCGGTCGCACGAACCTTGGCCTGCTCTACAGCCTGACGGTACTGATTTTCGTAGTCCGTCACCTGCTGGCGGGCCTGATCGACCGGGATATTCTGTGCGCGGGCAAGGGCGTCGGCAGCACGGTTGCGTGCATCTTCAGCCTGAGCCTGGTCGCCGGTCAGCACGGCGCGGACGGCGCTGACGGCTGTATCGCGCAGCGCCTGCGGATCGTTTCCGCCGCTCGCATCGCGAATGCGCTGCTCGATACCCGCCAAGGGATCGGAGGTGTTGGCAAGCGCGGGGGCCGCAGTCGTCGCAGCGGTTGCGATTGTCGAGCCTGCGCCGGAGAAGACGCTCGTGACGCCGGTGAATGCACCGCCGATCAGCGCGCCAACCGAGGTGGTCAGCATATAGAAGACGATCAGCGTGGTTACAGCCCAGGTGGTCAGGCCATGAAGGGCGCCAGTGGAGCGGACGGCGCGGCCAGACAGGCGGCTAGCGACATAGCCACCGACGAAGGACGAGATGATGCCGCTGGCGATGATCCAGATGACGGAGCCGGTCGAAAGCGACATCGCCGATGGCGTATCGTTACGAGCAGGGTCGATCACGCCAGCACCTATGGCGGCGCCGAGAATGTTGAGAACCAACTGAAGCGTCAGTGCCACGGCGACACCGGCAAAAACGCCACCCCAGGAAATACGTGTCACGGCTTCCGGCAAGACTGCGCTGCGCGCGGCCACCGTCGATGTTGCATAGCGGACCTGATCGGCCATTTAAGACTCTCCTAATGTATCGCGCGATGGTTGCGCATGCGGAGCAACGGCCTTCCCATCCGTTGGTTCCATTGTGCACTAAGTTCTCGCAGATACCGAAGCGTCTCGGATTTAATGCCTATCGCTGTGGTTGTGATCAATCACTTATCTGTCTATCGCTGGTCCAGAGGCTTGCGCAGACGCCCGGCTGCATCCTGAATATATTGCCAGGCCACGCGACCGGATCTGCCGCCACGTGTCGTCGCCCATTCCAGCGCTTCGCGGTGCAGGACATCGCGAGCGAGACCGAGGTCGAAATGGTCCGCATAGCCATCGATCATCGCCAGGTAATCATCCTGGCTGCATTTATGGAACCCAAGCCATAGGCCGAAGCGATCGGACAGCGAGACTTTTTCCTCGACCGCTTCAGATGGATTGATGGCAGTCGACTGCTCATTTTCCATCATGTGTCTCGGCAGGAGATGACGGCGGTTGGAGGTCGCGTAGAACAGTACGTTCTCAGGGCGGCCCTCAATACCGCCGTCCAGTGCCGCCTTCAGAGACTTATAGGCCGTATCGTCATGGTCAAAAGAAAGATCGTCGCAGAAGAGGATGATTCTGTGCGGAGCGGCTTGCAGAATGTCGAGGAGGACGGGCAAGGTATGAATGTCTTCGCGGTGCACCTCGACGAGCTTTAACGACGTGCCGCTTGCGGTGCGCACGTCTTCGTGAACCGCCTTCACCAGCGATGATTTGCCCATGCCGCGCGCGCCCCAAAGCAGCACATTGTTGGCAGCAAAGCCTTCTGCGAAGCGCAGCGTGTTCTCGTGCAGGATATCCCGGACGTGGTCCACACCGCGGATCAGCGTCAGCGCAATTCGGTTAGGACGCGGCACGGGCTGCAGCCAGGCATTGGCAGGCGTCCAGACGAAACAATCGGCGCTATTCCAGTCATTTGACGCAGGTGCGGGGCCTGAGAGCCGCTCCACGGCGTCGGCAAGACGGCGAAGTTCGAGAAGCAGGAGTGCGCTGGTTTCTTCTGACGTCATGATCGATGCTCCTTGTCGACTTTCCCCGGCCCATTGAACCCGGTCAAATGCCGGAACAGACGTGGAATTTGCGCGGCCTAGCATGGTGTTTCATGCCCCGAAAGAGTATGAGCCGTGGAAACGGTACGGGGGTCGAAGTCTTTCTGTTGCATTCTAGGGGATCGCAACTATATTCCGGCGGCTTGAAAGCTGGCCAGTGGCTTAAGACTGTGCCTGAAATCTGAGGAGTTTTTTATGTTCATTAGCCAAGCCTTTGCTCAGGATGCAGCGGGCACACCATCGGCTTTCGGATCCGGCCTGGAAATGCTTTTCCTTTTCGCCCCGCTCATGGTCGTGTGGTACTTTTTCCTGATCCGTCCGCAGCGCGCGCAAATGAAGAAGCGTCAGGAGACGCTCACCAACATTCGTCGTGGCGATCAGGTCGTGCTGGGCGGCGGCATTGTCGGCAAGGTGACCAAGGTTATCGACGATAACGAACTTGAAGTCGAAATTGCCGAAGGCGTCAAGGTCCGCGCATCGCGTACCTATATCGCCGAGGTTCGTGTCAAGGGTGAGCCGGTCAAGACCGAAGCTCCTGCTAACGCGAAGTAACAATAAGCAGGCTGCGCATCGACGCGGCCTGGGTTTTCTAACCCAACCCTGACCGAGACCGAAATGCTTCATTTTTCCCGCTGGAAAACAGTCTTCATCTGGTTGATCGTGCTGATAAGCGCCGTCATCGCTTCCCCCAACCTGTTCACGGACAAGCAACTGGAGGGAATGCCAAACTGGTACAAGCACAACAAGGTGACGCTTGGTCTCGACCTTCAGGGCGGTTCCTACATCATGCTCAAAGTCGAGCGTTCCGACATCGTCAAGGAACGTCTCGAAACCATCGTCGGCGACGTCCGCGCCCAGTTGCGCGACGCCAATATCCGCTATTCCGGTCTGGCCGGTAACGGCCAGCAGATTCAGGTTCGCATCACCGATCCGGCTCAGTATGAGGCGGCCAAGAATGCGTTGAAAGATCTGACACTGCCAGTCTCGGTCGGTACGCTGACCGGTGGCTCGGTGCAGGAAGTGACGATGAGCGACGGTGGCGACAATCTCTTGCGCCTGAACCTCACCGATGCAGGCATCGATTATCGCCTGTCTTCTGCCGTTGCCCAGTCGATCGAAGTCGTCCGCCGCCGCGTCGACGAACTCGGCACGACGGAACCGCTGATCGTGCGCCAGGGCAATGACCGTATCATCGTTCAGGTTCCGGGCCTCCAAGATCCGCAGCGCTTGAAGTCTCTGTTGAACCAGACAGCCAAGCTTTCCTTCCGCATGGTGGATACATCCATGCCGGTTCAGGAAGCGTTGAACGGACGCCCACCTGCGACAGATGAAATCCTCTATTCGCAGGACGACCCGCCGGTTCCTTACCTTGTCGAGCGCCGTGCGCTGGTCTCGGGCGACAATCTTGTCGATGCGCAGGCAAGCTTCAACCAGCAGACCAATGAGCCTGTTGTGACATTCCGCTTCGACAGCCGCGGTGCGCAGCGTTTCGCCCAGGCCACCCAGCAGAATGTCGGTAAGCCTTTCGCCATCGTCCTCGATAATAACGTTATTTCTGCACCCGTGATCCGCGAGCCAATCATCGGCGGTTCGGGCCAGATTTCCGGTAACTTCACCGTTCAGGGTGCAAATGACCTCGCGGTTCTCCTGCGAGCCGGCGCCCTGCCTGCGACGTTGACGGTGGTGGAAGAGCGGACCGTCGGTCCAAGCCTTGGTAGTGACTCCATCAATGCCGGCCTGACCGCGAGTGCCATCGGCGCCATCGGCGTCGTCCTTTTCATGTTTATCTTCTATGGCTTCTTCGGCCTGCTGGCAAATATCGCGCTTGTCATCAATATCGTGATGCTCCTGGCGCTCCTAAGCGTTATCGGATCGACACTGACCTTGCCGGGGATTGCCGGTATCGTCTTGACGATCGGTATGGCAGTGGACTCGAACGTTCTGATCTACGAGCGAATTCGCGAGGAAGTCAAAGCTGGCAAACCGTTGATATCGTCGCTTGAGAACGGCTTTACCCGCGCCTTCGCCACCATCATCGACGCCAACCTGACCACCTTTATCGTGGCCTGCGTGCTCTTCTATATGGGTACCGGACCGGTGAAGGGCTTTGCGGTCACGCTCGCCGTCGGTATCGTGACGACTGTCTTTACCGCCTACACGCTGACGGCTTGGCTGTTTGGTGTCTGGGTTCGTCGCAGCCGTCCCAAGCATCTGCCGAAAGGCATCCGCACCGGCATGTTTGACGGCAAGGATATTCCTTTCATGAAGTACCGTCGCATCGTCTTCGGTATTACCGGCGTCATCATGCTGACCTGCCTTGGCGGCTTCATGACCAAGGGTCTGAACCTTGGCATCGACTTCCAGGGCGGCTCGATCATCGAGGTGCAGTCGAAAAGCGGTCCTGCCGATATCGCAGATATTCGTGAGCGCCTGAGCCAGTTGAACCTTGGAGAAATTCAGGCTCAAAGCTTCGGTTCTCCCGACGACGTTCTGATCCGCATCCAGGCGCAGGAAGGCGGCGAGAATGCCGAGCAGTCCGCAATCACGATGATCCGTGGCGAGTTGCAGGATAAGTATGACTTCCGCCGCGTGGAAGTTGTGGGACCGGCCGTCTCGGGCGATCTCACCGTCACCTCGACCATCGGCATCGCGCTCGCCATGATCGCGATCATGATCTACATCTGGTTCCGCTTCGAGTGGCAGTTTGCGCTCGGTGCGATCATCTCCATGGTCCACGACGTGGTCTTCACCATAGGCCTCTTCGTCTTCCTGGGGATCGAGTTCAACCTCACCAGTATCGCGGCGATATTGACCATTATCGGTTACTCGCTGAACGATACGGTGGTCATTTACGACCGAATTCGAGAGAACCTGCGGCGCTACAAGAAGATGCCGCTGTCCATGATCATCGACGTCTCTCTGAACCAGACGCTGTCGCGCACGATCTTGACCGGCCTGACCGTCATGCTTGCGCTGCTATCGCTCTACCTCTTCGGTGGAGAGGTCATACGCTCCTTCACCTTCGCCATGCTCTTCGGTGTCGGTATCGGTGTGTTCTCGTCGATCTACATCGCGGCTCCTGTTCTGATCGCCTTCAATCTGCGTCCGACCAGCACGGATGCCGATGACAAGGATGACCAGAAGGCGCATTCGATCAGCGGCAAACCGGCAGTCTGATGGCTGGCGGAATCGAAATACGCCCGGCCCATTTTCCTGGCCGGGCGCCCATTGATGCTTATGGAAATGGCGGCTTTCGCTTTGCCGAGATGTCGCATCGCGGCTCGCTTCTTTGCCTGCCTTCCGGCATTCACGGATGGGACGTGACCGATCCCTCGCAGCTTTCGGTCGATAACTTCACCAAGGTTTTGGAACAAGCGGCCGACATCGAGTTTCTATTGATCGGCATGGGTGACTCCATGCGCGTCGTCCCGAGAGAGTTGAAGGCCGCCTTGAAAGAGGCTGGCATCTCTGTCGATCCGATGAGCACGGGTGCTGCGGTCAGAACATACAACATCATGCTTTCCGAATCGCGGGCAGTGGCCGCCGCCCTGATTGCGGTCGAAGGCTGAAGAACGGTTATCGATGACAGACCTGCCGGCGGATAATGGCGCGTGCCTGACGATGCTGCGTGACATGGATCGCGACAGATATCTCGCATGCCTCCTTGCGCCGGAAGACAAGCGCGGTGATCTCGCGGCCCTTTACGCTTTCAACGCCGAGATTGCCCGTATCCGCGACGTCGTTCGCGAGCCGCTTCCAGGCGAAGTGCGCATGCAGTGGTGGCGCGATCTCCTGGAGGGAAATCCGCATGGGGACAGTGTCGGCCATCCTGTTGCCGCAGCACTGCTCAACGCGATCGCCACCCATAATCTACCGCGGCAGACTTTGATCGACATGATCGAAGCGCGCATCTTCGATCTCTACGATGACGTCTTCGAGAATCGCAACGCTCTCGAGGGTTATGCGGGCGAGACGGCCTCTGCATTGATACAGCTATCCAGCATCGTGCTTTCGCCGGATGATGCAGCGAGAAACGCCGAGACCGCGGGCCACGCAGGCGTTGCCCAGGCCATGGCTGGCATGCTGCTGTTGATGCCGCTGCATCGCCGTCGAGGTCAGGTATATGTCCCGCAGGACGTTCTGTCGGTAGCCGGATTGAACCGCGAGAGTTTTCTGGAAGGCAAGGACCGTGAGAAGGTCGGTGCGGCGATCGAGATATTCTGCGCACATGCTCAGGATCATCTGAACAAGGCGCGCCAAACGTCCCTGCCTAAAGCGGTCGTTCCCGCTTTCTTGCCCGTGGCACAGGTCGAGGCTGTGTTGAAGGCGGCACGTCGCGCAGGCGCGGACGTTGTTGAAAACGGCATCCAGCTCTCATTGCTCCGTCGCCAGTGGCTGCTCGCTAAGGCCGCCTATCTGAAGCGGTTCTAGAGCGTGGCACGCAAAGCCGCAGCGGCTTTGCGATGACGATATGCCTTCAAAGCGCAGTGGGTCTTTTGGGCGCTCCACCTTTTTGAAATCTCAGCACGATGCGTGAGGCGCGCTTCACCTCCGCGCAAGTCTTGGTTGCTAAGCCGCTTGATGAGCTGGTATGGACGACAGCATTGTCCAATACGTGATTTCGAGAAGTCAGAGCGTGTCTTGTAGGTCCCGAAGGGCTGACGACGCTCCAAGGAGTGACAGAGATGAGCCTTACCATTTGGATCATCATCCTCGCGCTTTTGATCGCGGTCGCGATCTATCTCTGGCGCCTGAAGCGTTTCTCGGAAGGCGAAAGCAGCTACGATACGGGGCAGGCCATTTTGGATTTCGCCCGGGCCTTTCCCAATGAGGCGATCCGCAGCCTGCACATGACCGCCGACGGCAACGCCGTTTTTGTTCGGTTGCACGACAACAAGGCTGGCTTCATGCGCAACATGGGCAAGCACAATGCCTGCATGATGCTGAACCCGGAGCGCATCACGGTGGAACATCTGGAAAGCGGCGACGGTTTTGTCGTCACCTTCATCGACACGCCGAAATATAGCGGTGCCTATCGTTTCAAGACGATTGGGGAGGCCGCAGAAGTGTCTCTCTGGTTGCTCGGCAGCTATCTGGAGGCAGCGGATGCAGAGCCCGATCAGCCTAAGGAAGCTGACGCCAGCTCCTCACCTTCCTCCGCGACCTGATTAAGAACCGGCGCTTCGACGCCAAGCCATGTCGCGCAATCTCGCAGCGCGCGGGCGCACATCAACTGACGCTTCATGATGGTCTTGTCCTTGCCGCGGAAGCGCTTCACGCCTTCGGGCTTGACGATCGAGCCCGGCGCGAGCTCAGGAAACAGGCCGAAATTGACATTCATCGGCTGGAATGAACGCTTGCCCGGTTCTTCATCGGTGGAAAGATGCCCGCCTGTAATGTGGTTGAGCAGGGCGCCAAGCGCAGTCGTCGCCGGCGGCAGGCGGACCGGCTCGCCTTTGTGCTCGGCACTGGCGAACCGACCGCAAAGCAGCCCGATGGACGCACTCTCCACATAGCCTTCGCAGCCGGTAATCTGGCCGGCAAAACGGATGTCCGGACGGGACTTCAGCTTCAGCGACGGATCGAGCAGCCGCGGCGAATCGATATAGGTGTTGCGGTGCAGGCCACCGAGACGCGCGAACTCGGCGTTTTCCAGGCCTGGAATCATGCGGAAGACGTCCGCCTGGGCGCCATATTTCAGCTTCGTCTGGAAGCCGACCATGTTGTAAAGCGTGCCAAGCGCATTGTCCTGACGCAGCTGCACCACCGCATAGGGCTTGACTGTCGGGTTATGGGCATTGGTCAGACCCATCGGCTTCATCGGGCCGTGACGAAGCGTTTCGCGTCCGCGTTCCGCCATGATCTCGATCGGCAGACAGCCATCGAAATAGGGAGTGCCTTCCCATTCCTTGAAGCCCACCGTATCGCCGGCGATCAGCGCATCGATGAAGGCATGATACTGCGCCTCATCCATGGGGCAGTTGATGTAGTCCTTACCGTTGCCACCAGGGCCCACCTTGTCGTAGCGGGACTGATACCAGCAGATATCCATGTTGATGCTGTCGCGATGGACGATCGGTGCGATTGCGTCAAAGAACGCCAGCGCATCTTCGCCTGTTTCCGCCTGGATGGCGGCGGCAAGCTCGGGCGCGGTGAGCGGGCCTGTGGCAATGATCGTGTTGCCCCATTGCTTCGGTGGGAGGCCCGGAACAACTTCGCGAACAATGGTAATGAGTGGATGCGCCTCAAGTTGCGCCGTAACCGCTTCGGAAAAGCCATCACGGTCGACGGCGAGAGCGCCGCCGGCGGGAACCTTGTGCTTGTCGGCGCAGGCCATAATGAGCGAGCCCGCCAGACGCATTTCCGCATGAATGACACCGACGGCATTGGCCGTCGCATCGTCGGAACGGAAGGAGTTGGAGCAAACGAGTTCAGCAAGGCTGTCACCCTTGTGAGCATCCGTGCCCCGAACGCCGCGCATTTCGTGCAGGATGACGGGAATGCCAGCCTGGGCGATCTGCCAGGCCGCTTCCGAGCCGGCAAGGCCGCCGCCGATGACGTGGATGGGAGAGTTCATATTGTCTTGCATCGCGCGCTCACGTTGCCAACCGGCACAAAGGTTGCTGCGGGTCGACCATCTTTCTTGATTGGCTTAGCCTCACTCTGAGGAGGCATTTGCCCGATGCAGTATCACGAGCAGTGTGGACCGCCAAACTTTTTCGAAAGCCTGCGAGCCTCCGACCTCAGGAGAAGGAGATTCATGCGACGATCGTGAGCGACCCTCAAGAATCAAAAAACGGCGCTCGTGGCGCCGTTTTTTTGCCTGTCGCTCAGCCATCCGGTGCCGTGGGAGGTCGGCTCTTGCGGATGACCCTGTACGCTGATTAGCGGAACGAACGGGATGCGACGTTACGGATGTCGTAACGGGTCAGGCCGATGTCGCTGAGAGCCTGGTTGGAGAGGCTGCCCAGTTCGTTGAGCGTACGGCGATAGCTGATCCAGTTCTTTGCGATGCGAAGCGGGTTCATGGTTGTTTCCTCAATCTTTGATGTGTGTGATCTTTAAAATTCAGTCCGCCGGGCCGCTGGTCATCTGCGCTCTCGGCTGTTGAGTGGTATATACATATTCATAGCGATGATTTGGAGTGCAGATTTTGAGCGACTGCCATGCATTTGTGCAATGTGTCGTCTATTTTTGCAGCTTGTGGATCGATATGCGCATTATTTGAGCGAAAGTCGATGAGGCGCTGTTACGATCCCGTCCGTCTTTTTGGGCACAGGGAGGACGCTGCATTCAAGCATCGTGTTTTCGAAGATCGGTTCCGGTTTTCAGGCCGATGCTGCAGGGCGGGCAGGGGCGTTGAGCGCAAAAAGAAAAGGCCCGGAGCGGGTGCTCAGGGCCTTTTGAGGGTAACACATCGGGCAGACGAAGGATCGTCAGCCGGTGTTATCGATCTATTACATACCGACTGCAGTGCGAGCAACGCGACGGATGTCGGTGCGGCCGATGCCGAGATCGCTCAGTTCGCGATCGCTCATGCGGTCCAGTTCAGTTACGGTCTGACGATACTTGCGCCAGTTGTTCAGCGAGCGTGCAATGTTCATGGTCTTATTCCTCGTTTCGGTTCGCCGGTTGCTTGGGATCAACTCAGCTTCGTTTTCTGAAACTGAATATATGCCTTTCGCCGCGCTTCAAAAACAGACAAAGAAGGATGACACCTATGCGCGTAACGCAGGGCAAGCTCCGAATCGGCGCCTACTTCCTTAACAAATGCATAATTTGACAGCATTCGAAGCTGATTTTCTGGCTCAGACAGCAGCAGTCACGCTCTCAAGCCCGTCCCCGGGCCCTCCAAATCTCAACCGGCCTCACAAACTCTCGTCAATGGTCGCGGCGAGAGGTGAGCACGTTGGTATGGCATTCCATCCGGGAGGGGCTTTCATGGGCGGTCCACTGAAATCGAACTGCGTGGACCGCGAGCCTCGTGATTCCCGCAGATGGCCTGCTCGCGATTGTCATAGAGTCCTCAAAACCCATGGAAATAGGGCTTGTACGGCGTCATTTTTCCTTTGCGCTCCTGAAAACGGATGATATAGAGACGCCGCGCTCCGGAAGGCCTCATGTGCCAGATGTTGTTTATGCAGGATTTAAAGAGCGCGGGTATGGCGGAATTGGTAGACGCACCAGATTTAGGTTCTGGCGACGAGAGTTGTGGGGGTTCGAGTCCCTCTACCCGCACCACAAATCGCCGGGAAAGCCAGGTAAAGCGTTTCGTTTTGCCCTTTCCCTGGCTCAGGCATAATTGCTCCGCAACGCGCCTGTGCATGCAAGTTTTATAGTCACGGCCGGTGAATTCAGATTCCGGCGCTGTGCTCGAAAGTAAACCGACGGCTGTCTGAGCACTGCCGCCATGATGTGAAGGTATGAAAATGCAGGTTATCGAAACGCTCGCTGAAGGGCTGAAGCGCGAAATCAAGGTCGTTATTCCGGCCGCTGACATGAAGGCTCGCCTTGACGAGCGCCTCGCCGAAGCCAAGGATAAGGTTCGTATCAACGGCTTCCGTCCCGGCAAGGTCCCTGCCGCTCATCTGAAGAAGATGTATGGCAAGTCGATCATGGCTGATCTCGTCAACGAGCTGGTTCGCGAAAAGCCTTCCGAGATCATTTCCAGCCGCGGCGAAAAGTCTGCGACTCAGCCTTCCATCTCCATGACGGAAGACGAGAAGGAAGCCGACAAGATTCTGGCCGCCGAAACCGATTTCGAATTTAACATTGCTTACGAAGTCATCCCGCCGATCGAACTGAAGTCGAATGACGGCATCAAGGTCACGCGCGAAGTCGTTGAAGTGACCGAAGACGAAATCAACGAGCAGATCCTCAAGATCGCCGAAAGCGCTCGTAGCTACGAGACGAAGAAGGGCAAGGCCGCTGAAGGCGACCGCGTCACCATGAACTACCTCGGCAAGGTCGATGGCGTAGCCTTCGATGGCGGCGCTGCTGAAGATGCCGAGCTGGTTATCGGCTCCGGCCGCTTTATCCCAGGCTTCGAAGACCAGCTCGTTGGCGTCAAGGCTGGCGACGAGAAGACCATTACCGTTACCTTCCCGAGCGAATATCCGGCTGCTGAGCTGGCTGGCAAGGAAGCCACCTTCGACATCACCGTCAAGGAAGTTGCTGCCGCCGCCGACGTTGAAATTAACGACGAACTGGCAACCAAGCTCGGTCTCGAATCGGCTGAGAAGCTGAAGGAAATCGTTCGCGGCCAGATCGAAAGCCAGTACGGCAACGTGACCCGTCAGAAGGTCAAGCGTCAGATCCTCGACCAGCTGGACGAACTCTACAAGTTCGACACGCCTGCCGGTCTCGTCGACGCTGAGTTCGACAACATCTGGCGCCAGATCAACACGGATCTCGCACAGTCCGGCAAGACGTTTGCTGACGAAGACACGACCGAAGAAGAAGCGCGCGAAGAATATCGCAAGCTCGCTGAGCGCCGCGTTCGCCTCGGCCTCGTTCTCTCCGAAATCGGCGAGAAGGCTGGCGTTGAAGTCACCGAAGAAGAAATGCAGCGCGCTCTGTTCCAGCAGCTGCAGCAGTTCCCGGGCCAGCAGAAGGAAATCCTCGATTACTTCCGCAACACGCCTGGCGCTTCCGCTTCGCTGCGTGCACCGATCTTCGAAGAAAAGGTCATCGACAAGCTGCTGACCGAAGTCTCCGTTACCGACAAGACGGTTTCGAAGGAAGAGCTTCTGGCTGACGACGCCGAAGAAGGCGAAGAAACCAAGAAGAAGGCTCCGGCCAAGAAGAAGGCTGCAGCCAAGGCTGACGCTGCTGAAGGCGAAGAAGCCGCTCCAAAGAAGAAGGCGCCTGCCAAGAAGAAGGCAGCCGAAGGCGACGCAGAGTAATCTGCTCTTCTCATATTTGTTTCGAAGAGGCCGCGGCGAAAGCTGCGGCCTTTTCATTTAGGAGTGTCGAGAGGCGTTTGCGTTCACGCCGAAAAGACATCCTGTCGTCATCCGAAGAGTGTATGGGCGACCTTTGCTGCATCTTGCTGAAGTAGAGGTGTCATGGGCGTCAAAAACGACCTTGTTGAAGGTGTGTCCTGTTCGGGCAAAACGTCTGTGGCAACAGAGCTTCAGCGACAAGGTTACCATGTCATTCATGGCGACAGGGAACTCGCCTATAAAGGTGACCCTAAGACCGGCTTACCTTTGCAAGAGCGGCAGGGTGGCGCGTGGGCCACGGATGTCGCTTTTGCTCACCGTCATCACCTCTGGTGTGTCGAGAGAGTAAAAGATTTGGCGGCCGATCAGAGCCATGCTGCCACCTTCTTTTGCGGCGGCGCCCGCAACATTTCCACTTTCATCGGCCTCTTTGACGCCGTGTTCATTCTCAAGCTTGATCGAGCCGCCTTGGAGAAGCGCCTGTCCGCGAGGCCAGAAGACGAGTTCGGTGGCAAAGCTGAGGAGCGGGCGTTCATCCTGGCGCTCCACGAGAGTGAGGATGACGTTTCGAAGGAATTCATCGCAATCGATTCCACCCAGCCCGTCGAAGCGGTTGTTGCGGAGTTGTTATCCCACACCAACGCGTAGCAATTCCGGCATTTCCGACAGGGCAGCACGTCCACCAACTGTGTTCCGACGGTCACAATGCAGTGCACAATGACTTTTTGCTGCACATGCTCTTGTTCATCTCCCGTTCATCTGGCACCCTTTGGGAGTGATTTGCCGGACGCGCTTGTGCGTCGAGAGCGATCTGCCGCCAAACGCGGCTTGGCTTTAAGCCTTCAGTTTCATCTTTCTTTCGAGCGCGGGTGTGATGTCGCGCTTGTCGATTCGCGTCGCCTGTCAGCGAGTGCGGTTAAGTCTGGCGCCCAGCGCCGGCAGAATTGAGTCCGGGTGATCTCCGTTTTCTGGATCGCCCAAGCCGAAACGAGACCTGCTGTTTTCCTCCCAAGAGCGGCTGGTCTTTTTAAAGCTTGAGGAAATGACATGTTGGTCAAGATACTGGGCACGCTCGCCGCTGCCTCGCTCATCCTTTTGTCCCCGGTAGAGGTGAAGGCACAGGAGCGGGGATTGATCTGGGCGCCCGCCAAGAATTCCGACCGCTCCTATTCGGCGCGGCTGGGTACAAAGCTGCCGACGGAAACGCCGCTGCGCGCCGGCCTTGAGATGGGCATGAGCGCGTCTGAGGGTGGTGCTGTGGTCGACACGCCGGTGAAGTTCTGGGGTGACATGACGTTGATGTCCACCAATCTGCCGGGTGTCAAGATCGCCAGAGACGTGGGCATTCTGATGAACGCGCTGACGGGCTCGGCCGCCGTGACGATGACGATGACGCAAAAGCGCGTCGCCACAGCCGATTTCGATGTGGAATCGAACCGAAACGTCACGCTGCGCTATGATGGCCATAGTCAGCAGTGGAGCGGGCTCGATGTGACGCAGTCCCTGCGGCTGACGCGCTCGGCGACCGGCACTGCCTTCGTCTTGACGGGCGCGAGCCGCGAGACATTCGACGAGTTCAGTTCCAGCGTCGCGCTCGAACAGAAGCTCTCCGACAATCTGACGGTAACAGGCAGTTTCGACCGGGGCTTTGAAGATCGTTTCCGCCCGGCGGTGCATGCAAACTACAAGATCAGGTGGTGAAGCGGCTCACTTGACCGCTTCATTCCTATTCTTGATATCACCCATGCGGTTCCACGCATCCAGACCCGCGATCTTGTAGGCCTCGGCAAGCGTCGGGTAGTTGAAGGTATTTTCGACAAAATACTCCACCGTGCCCTTGAGGTTCAACACAGCCTGACCGATGTGAACCAGTTCGGTCGCGCCTTCGCCGACGATGTGAACGCCGAGAAGCCGGCGCGTCTTCAATGAGAAGATCAGCTTCAGAAGACCAGTATCAAGACCCATGATGTGGCCGCGCGAGGTTTCCCGGAAGCGGGCAATCCCGCATTCGTAAGGAATGCCGCGTTCCTTCATTTCTTCTTCCGTCAGGCCGCAGGTGGAGATTTCTGGGACGGCATAGATGCCGTATGGGAAATACTTCTGCGGCTCCATGCCGATTGCGCCGACCGCGACGCGGGCCGCAATACGGCCCTGTTCCATGGAGGTGGAGGCAAGGCTCGGGAAGCCGATAACGTCGCCTGCGGCGAAAATTCCTGGTACGGAGGTTTCGAAGGTTTCCGGATTGACGGAAAGACGGCCACGGCTGTCGGCCTCAAGTCCGGCTGCCGCGAGGTTCAGCGTGTCGGTCGCGCCCATTCTGCCTGCGGCAAAAAGCACCATTTCGGTCACGATCGTGCGGCCATTATCCAGTGTGATCGACACCTTGCCTTCCGGCGTGTGTTCCACTTTCTCGGCCTTCTGGCCGAGAAGCAGCTTCATGTTCCGGTCGCGGAGCTGGTAGGTGAAATCTTCGACGATTTCCTTGTCGATGAAGTCGAGCATTGTGGATTTGGGATCGATCAGCGTGACGGCGGTATCGAGCGCGCTGAAAATGGTCGCATATTCGATGCCAATGACGCCGGCACCAATGACTACCAGGGAGCGCGGTAGCCTCTCCATCTGCAGCAATTCATCGCTGTCGATGACGGTCTTGCCATCAAACGGCATGTAGTCCGGTCTGAATGGGCGAGTGCCGACGGCGAGCAGAATGCTCTTGCCCAACACATGCATCACTTCGCCATCGTCTTTGGTGATCTGGAGTGTATCGGGCGCGAGGAAGCTTGCCTTGCCGCGCACGTGCTGCACGCGGTTACGGGCAAACTGGTGCTCCAGCACTTCGACTTCGTGGTTGAGAGTGATCAGTAGGCGCTGGCGCAGATCTTCGGCGCTGATCTCTTGCTTGACGCGATAGGACTGGCCATAAAAGCCGCGCTCGCGCCATCCGGAAAGATTGAGCGCCGTCTCGCGCATCGTCTTGGAGGGGATGGTGCCGGTATGAACCGAGACACCGCCGACGCGGCTGCCCTTCTCGATGACCAGGACCTTCTTGTCGAGCTTTGCCGCCTGGATGGCAGCACGTCTGCCGGCGGGACCGCTGCCAACAACAATGAGATCGTACTGGTTCATGAAAAAGCCTCTGGACGTAAGCCCGGTAGAATGCCGGGATGTGTGAATATCCGATGTGAGGATTTGCCGCGAAAAGCGTGATGCTCTCAGCCTGCGGAAATGATCTCCGCATTCGCACATCCGGATGTCGTGAGACCGCAGAGTGCAATGCAACAAATGCCTGCGTCAATCTGTAGCGCAGAAATCTGACGGATTCGTAACCGGCACAGAAAAAGCCGCAAATCGGCTATCGATCGATCAGGACGAGGGGCGGTCGCTTTGCTGGGCCTGATGCTGGTGCAGCTTTGCGATGTCTTCCCGCAATGCGGCGAGTTCGGCCAGAACCTTGAGATCGATCTTCTCGTGGAGAGAGAGAACTTCGAGCTCGGCCTTGAGGTTGACCTCGTAGTCCTTGGCTGCCTCAAACCGATCGCGTTCCGCCTGCCGGTTCTGGGACATCATGATGATGGGTGCCTGGATCGCGGCCAGCATGGACAGAATGAGATTGAGGAACACGAAGGGATAGGGGTCAAAGGCCTTTGTTGTCAGAACAATTGTATTGATGACGGCCCATACGGCCAGAAACACCAGGAAGCTGATGATGAAGCCCCATGAGCCACCGACGCGGGCGATGCTGTCCGCTAGCCTCTCGCCGACTGTGGATCCCTTCGAAAACTCAGCATTGGTGTCGGTGGAAATCAGTTGCTTCTGATGCGCCACCTCCAGAATCCGCTTTTCGACCTCACCGATCTGTCGGGAGGATCGCTTGAAGTGGGACAGGACGTAATCTGGAATGGCAGACATGATTCATCTCCGGCAATGCGTTGGCTGGAGATAAGCCCAAGGTGCCGGCAAGTTCAAACAAAATCGCGGGTTCGAAGGCGTCTTAACCGGATGGCGTGGTCTCGTGGATCCAGTTGAAGCCGGGGAAGAATCGCTCTTTTCCGAATTGGTCGCCAAACATCATGTCGAACTGCAGTTGCCGATATTCGCTGAGTGAAGATGGTAGAGTCGCAGGCGCAATCGACCAGTCCGGCACGCCCGAACCGTTTCGCTGCATCAGCATATGGCGATCGATGACGGAGTAGGACGCATGCACCTTGCCCAGCACGCCGGTGTAGAAGGGATCGTCAAAGCCCGCGGTTTTTAAGATGTGATAGGGCAGCAACGAGGGGCTGATCGTGCCGATCCGGTTCTGCAATCCTGCCTTTGAAGACCAGACCACCAGAGGCGTCTCATGCTCCGTCTTCATCGTGGCAAGCGGCGCGCGGCGGGTTGCGACCATGCCCGGCATATAGCCGCTTTCGACAAAGGCTTGCCCGAGCGGCGGCAGATGATCACCAAAAAGCACGATGACGGTCTCCCTCTCGCGACCCTTGGCCCAGGCGATAAGCCTTGCAAAGCTTTCGTCGGCTTCCGAAACGCCCTGCGCGTAGGTGGCGAGCGCATCGCGTGCATTGTCGGATAGATCACCTCTGACGGAGACGGCTTTCTCAGCATAGCGGTTCGTTTCATAGGGGCCGTGTCCCTGAAGCGTGACGGCAAAGAGAAACTGCGGCTTTTCGGCTGCATCAACCGTTTGGATGATTTCGTTCGTCAGTGCCGCATCCGACGCGAACGCCCCACGCTTTTCCATCGGCGGCAAGGTTTCTTCGGAGCGAAACTCCTCAAATCCGAAATGCTTGTAGACCTCACGACGATTCCAGAACCATTCCTGGAATGGGTGGACGGCGACTGCGGAATATCCCTCCGAGCGAAAGAAGGTCGCAAGCGAAGGAACAGGGCGGCGCACATATTGCTGATAGGGAATGCTGCCATAGGGCAGGAACGCATTGCTGAAGCCGGTCAGCGCTTCGAATTCGACATTTGCCGTCATGCCGCCAAACTCGGGCGAAAACACATGGCCTGACTGCATGGCGCGGATGCGCGGCATCGGATCTTTCGAGAGCGTGACATTCTCCAGACGCGTCGGATCCCACAGCGATTCGCTCATGATCATGATGACATCGGGACGCTTGGAATGGTTGACCGCGAAGGCGGAACTGTCGGACGCAATGTCCGCGATCGTCGCCTCGCCATAGCCATAAGGTGCTGTCACTTTCGCCATCGGGATATTGAAGGCGAAGGCCATGAGGAAACCGTTATGGCGATAGTTTTCCTTTTGATCCCACATCATCGGAATGATGTTGAGGCGGTCTCTGATCCAGGAATAGCTAGAATATTCCATCATGGAGCCAAAGCTGACGAAGAGTGGAACGGCAAGCGCCAGTCTCCAAATTCTAGCTTTGAACGACATCACAGGCATGGCACGCCGCGAAAGGCGCCACAGCATCACAATGGCAAACGCAGAGAGCGAAAGTGCAACCCCAACGGCGATTGCGGTCACGGGCTGAGCCTTCAGCATGGCAGGCAAAAGCTGAAGGATCTGGCGGCCGAACAGCAGGTCGGAAGGATAGAGCGGATCGGAAAGGTAAAGCTGCTTCTGGCTCGAGATGAAAGCCGGCAGGATCATTAGCGGGACGGCAACCAGAAGCGACTGGTAATGACGCCCGAAGACGGCATCAAGCGCCATGAGGCCGATGAAGACTGCTACGACCGTCGTCAGCCCAGGTCGTGCAGGTGACAGCAAAAAGGAGCCGACATCATGCAAGGTGCCGCGCGCGATCCATTCCATGCAGACGACGAGCAGCACCGCTGCGAGGACCAGATTGGCCAGCATTTGTGCATCGTTTGCGAGGCGGGCAGGGGACCGTGTCCACGGCTTTGAAAGGACGAGCTTCATCCTTTCGGTAACCGTTGTTCTAGGTACCGATTTCGTCACGTTTCTACTCCGGCAGTCTCGAAAGCAGGTGTGAATCACCTGTCATATAAGCGTCATCTAACTGTCACATGCGCGCAATGAACGCGACATGAACTATGCAAAATTCACAGGTCTCGAGGATAACCATCGCGTGAGCCGTTTATTTCGCGCATGCACCCGCCGGACCCTTCTTGACTGGCCATTGTTTTGAAACAGTTTATGCGGCGCGTTGCACTGTAAGAGCCGGCACGATATTGAGGAAGGCATGAGCACAGCACAGACCATTCCCCACACGTTCCGGATTGCGGTTGGACAATTCAACCCGACCGTCGGCGATGTCGCAGGCAACCTTGCCAAAGCGCGCGAGGCAAGAGCCGATGCGGCAGCGCAAGGCGCCGATCTTCTTCTGCTGACGGAGCTTTTCATCTCCGGCTACCCGCCAGAAGATCTGGTGTTGAAACCGGCATTTTTGAAGTCCTGCCTCAAGGCAGTGGAGGAGTTGGCCGCGGAGACCGCGGATGGCGGGCCGGGCGTCGTTATCGGCTTCCCGCGCCAGGGCGAAAAGGGCAGGCACAATTCGGTAGCTCTGCTCGATGGCGGTAAGATCGTCGCGTTGCGCGACAAGGTGGACCTGCCGAATTACGGCGAGTTCGACGAAAAGCGCGTCTTTAGCGAAGGCTCTATCTCCGGCCCCTATAATTTTAGGGGCATTCGCATCGGCATTCCGATTTGCGAAGAAATCTGGAACGATTTCGGCGTGTGCGAGACGCTGGCCGAGGCCGGCGCCGAAATTTTGCTGGTGCCCAATGGCTCGCCCTATTATCGCGGCAAGGTCGATGTCCGTCATCAGGTCGCCCTCCGCCAGGTCATTGAAAGTGGCCTGCCTCTGGTCTTTGTCAACCAACTCGGCGGCCAGGATGAACTGGTGTTCGACGGCGCGAGCTTCGGTTTCAATGCCGACAAGACGCTGGCCTTCCAGATGAGCCAGTTCGAAGCAACGTTGGCGGTCACGGACTGGAAACGCACGGAGAATGGCTGGCACTGCAGCCATGGTCCGGTTTCCCATATTCCCGAAGGCGAGGAGGCCGATTACCGGGCCTGCATGCTGGGCTTCCGCGACTACGTCAACAAGAATGGCTTCAAGAGCGTCGTTCTCGGCCTTTCCGGCGGCATCGACTCGGCCATCTGCGCAGCAATCGCGGTTGATGCGCTGGGCGAGGAGCGGGTGCGCTGCATCATGCTGCCCTACCGCTATACCTCGGAAGAATCGCTGAAGGACGCCGCCGATTGCGCCAGGGCGCTCGGCTGCCGTTATGACATCGTTCCGATTGCCGAACCTGTCGATGGCTTCATGACGGCGCTGTCGGATCTGTTCGAAGGAACGGAAGAGGGCATCACCGAGGAAAACCTGCAGAGCCGTGCGCGCGGCACGATCCTGATGGGTGTTTCCAACAAGTTTGGCTCGATGGTGGTAACCACCGGCAACAAGTCGGAAATGTCCGTCGGCTATGCCACGCTCTACGGCGATATGAATGGTGGCTTCAACCCCATCAAGGACCTCTACAAGATGCAGGTCTATGCCATCTCCAGATGGCGCAACGCCCACGTGCCGCCTGGCGCGCTTGGGCCTTCGGGCGAAGTCATCCCGGCCAACATCATTTCCAAGGCACCGTCCGCCGAGTTGCGTCCCAATCAGACCGACCAGGACTCGCTTCCGCCCTATCCGCTTCTCGACGATATTCTCGAGTGCCTGGTGGAGCAGGAAATGTCCGTCGACGAAATCGTGGCGCGCGGTCACGACGTCGCAACGGTTCATCGCATCGAGCATCTGTTGTACCTGGCCGAATATAAGCGCCGGCAGTCTGCACCTGGCGTGAAGATTACCAAGAAGAACTTCGGTCGCGATCGCAGGTATCCTATTACCAATCGATTCCGCGACAGGTAGGTCCGACGGGTCAGTGGGCAATCGCAACGGGAGGGACGATGCGAAGTTCAGTCGAGATATTCAATATCCGTACCCGCGAAGATCGGATTGTCTGGCAGACCGAGAAGCTTTTCGAAGCGCCGAACTGGTCTCCAGATGGGCAATATCTGCTGCTTAACAGTGATGGCGTGCTCTACCGCCTGTCCCTTGCTGGAGACATCTCGGTCGATAAGGTAGATACCGGGTTCGCGGTTCAGTGCAACAACGACCACGGCATTTCGCCCGACGGTTCTCTCTATGCCATTTCCGACAAGGTCGAGTTCGGCAAGAGCGCGATCTATGTGCTTCCATCCATAGGCGGCACGCCGAAACTGATGACGCGGAACCTTCCCTCCTACTGGCATGGTTGGGCGCCGGACGGCAAAAGCTTCGCCTATTGCGGGATCAGGGATCAGGTTTTCGATATCTATGCCATGGACATCGAAACCGGCACCGAAACACGTCTGACCCATGGCGAGGGGCGAAACGACGGTCCGGATTATTCGTCTGACGGTCAGTGGATCTACTTCAACTCCAGCCGCACAGGACAGATGCAGATCTGGCGGGTGCGACCGGATGGATCGGGCGTCGAGCGGATCACCGATAGCCCATATGGCGACTGGTTCCCGCACCCCTCTCCAAAGGGAGACAAGGTCGTCTTCATTTCCTATGATGGCGACGTCTTCGACCACCCGCGTGACCTCAATGTTCGCGTGCGGCTGATGGACCCGGATGGTGGCAACGTCGAAACGCTCTTCGATCTCTTTGGCGGGCAGGGAACGATGAACTCGCCCAACTGGTCACCGGACGGTGATGAGTTCGCCTATGTGCTATATTTTCCGGTTGGATAGACCTACGGCGCTTGCCTTCCGATCGGCAATTGCCGATACGCAACGTCGTCAGGTGCCTGCTCTTGGCAGGAGAATCGGGAATGCGGTGCAAGACCGCAACGTGCCCAACGCTGTAAGGCGGATGCCTGTTGCCATAAGCCACTGAGCAATCGGGAAGGCGGCAACCGGCAAACGAAGCCAAGTCAGAAGACCGGCCTGACACGATAGACCAGTCCGCGCGGACGGCGGCAGGTTGTGAGGAAGAGCGTTTGTGCCTATCTGACAGGCGCGCACGTGGTCTTTCTGCATTGTTGGGGATTGACGATGCGACCTGATGATACTGCACATGGCCCGGTGCCGGCCTATGAATTTGCCAAGGACGAAAAGGCTGCGGTCTACCGCGCCATCGAGACCCGCCGCGATGTCCGCAACGAGTTTTTATCCGATCCGGTTTCTGATGAACTGATCCACAAGCTGCTTTCCGCCGCCCACTCCGCCCCCTCGGTGGGTTTCATGCAGCCATGGAATTTTACTCTCGTCAGCGATGCAGACATCAAAAATGCCGTGTGGCAGGCTTTCAGTCGCGCCAATGAGGAAGCGGCCTTGATGTTTCCCGACGATAAGCAGTCGCTCTACCGAAGCCTCAAGCTAGAGGGCATCCGGAAGGCGCCGCTCTCCATCTGCGTCACCTGCGATCCGACAAGGGGTGGCGATGTCGTGCTCGGGCGAACGCACAATCCGCGCATGGATGTCTACTCCACCGTCTGCGCCGTGCAGAACCTCTGGCTGGCGGCACGCGCCGAAGGCGTCGGCGTCGGTTGGGTCAGTATCTTCCATGACGACGATATTCGAAAGATCCTGGGTATCCCTGAGCATATCGAAATCGTCGCATGGCTCTGCGTCGGCTATGTCTCGGAACTCTATGCTGAGCCTGAGTTAGCGGTGAAGGGCTGGCGTCAGCGTTTGCCGCTGGACGAACTGATTTTCAAAGACCGGTGGGGCGAGAAATAGCAAAGAGCCGACTTGCTAGCAGGCGTATTACGACCCAAAAATCCACTTGCCAGTCCTCATGGCCGGTGGCTTAGTTCACTCTCATTTCGAGAGGGGATCATATTATGCCGATTGAAAACTGGCTGGCCTTCGTTGCCGCATCTGCCATCATGCTCGCCATTCCCGGACCAACGATCTTGCTGGTCATTTCTTACGCGCTTGGCCACGGACGCAAGGCAAGCAGCGCCACCGTTGCCGGTGTAGCGCTTGGAGACTTTACCGCCATGACGGCGTCCATGCTGGGTCTTGGTGCACTGCTCGCGACCTCCGCCGCTCTCTTCACTGTCTTGAAGTGGGTGGGTGCTGCCTATCTGATCTATCTCGGCATCAAGCTCTGGCGCGCGCCTGTCGGCACGTCGGCTGAAGGTGAGGGTGACGTGACGGGTCGCGAGCGTCCGCTGAAGATCTTCCTCCACACCTACATCGTCACGGCACTGAACCCGAAGAGCATCATCTTCTTCGTCGCCTTCCTGCCGCAGTTCCTGGTGCCAACCCTGCCGTTCTGGCCGCAGGTGCTTATTTTCGAAGTTACTTTTCTAGTGCTTGCGACTTGCAACGCCGCTCTTTATGGGTTGCTGGCAAGTGCGGCCCGCAACACCATTCGCAAGCCCTCCGTCCAGCGCGTCGTCAATCGCACCGGTGGTGGGCTTTTGATCGGTGCCGGACTGCTCGCGGCGGGCTGGAAGAAAGCCGTCGCCTAAACCGTCGCCATTCCGTGCGGCGCCGAGTTCTGGAATATATCAATGTCAGTGCCGCACATCCTTCTTGCCTTGGTCACCGTCTTCCTCTGGGGCTTCAACTTCGTGGTGATCAAGGTCGGCGTCATGGATATGCCGCCGCTGTTTCTCACAGCCTTGCGCTATCTCTTCGCAGCCGTGCCGCTGATCTTCTTTCTGCCGCGTCCCAAGGTTCCGTGGAAGCACATGGTCGTCTACGGCATGGTCATGGGCTGCGCGCAATTCGGCCTGCTCTATACGGCGATCAAATGGGGCCTGCCTGCAGGACTTGCCTCGCTCGTCATGCAGTCGCAGGCGTTCTTCACCATGGCGCTGGCCGTGACGATGCTCGGTGAAATTCCGCTGAAATCTCATATCGCCGGTGCCGCTGTTGCCTTTTCCGGTCTCGCAGTGATCGGCCTTGAACGTCTGGAACTAACCGCTCTTGTGCCTCTCCTCATGTGCGTCGGTGCCGCTTTCAGCTGGGCCATCGGCAATATCGTCAATCGCAAGGTCGGACGGGTCAACGCGATCTCCTTCGTTGCCTGGACGAGTCTCGCACCCGTTCTGCCGCTGATCGCGCTTTCGCTGCTGCTCGAAGGCCCGCAGGCGATTGGCGAAGGTTTGGCAAATGCCAACATGATGACGGTGGCCGTCGTTGCCTATATGGCCTATGGCGCGACGATTGTCGGGGCAGGGATATGGAGCTTTCTTCTGCTGCGTTATCCGGCAGGAACCGTCGCGCCGTTTTCTCTGCTGGTGCCGATCGTCGGCTTCCTTGGCGCCTACTTTGCCTTCGCCGAACACATCACCACGCTGGAAATTGTCGGTAGTGCGCTTGTCGTTGCCGGGCTGGCACTGAATGTGTTTGGCCGCCGGCTGTCTTTCGGTCGTGCGCCGTCCGGCAACGCGTGAGAGCGATCTGCAATTCCCTGTGCATTGTTGCGATGCGGCGGGGCATTTGTGGAAAACTTTGGTAAAGAGAGTGTTCGCCGCGCGATGAAGCGGCGCTTTTGATCATTGCAGTGCAGGGACGGGTCAACGTGCAGGTCGGTATCGACATGGGAACGCTTTCGGGCGGGCAGAGTGCCAAGCTCGATATTGAGGAACTGCTCGCCACGCGTTTGCTGGTTCAGGGCAATTCCGGTTCCGGAAAGTCGCATCTGCTGCGCAGACTGCTGGAGCAATCGGCCCCCTGGGTGCAACAGGTCATCATTGATCCCGAAGGTGATTTCGTCACGCTGGCCGACAAGTTCGGTCACGTTGTGGTGGATGGGGAGCGCACCGAAGCCGAACTTGCAGGGATTGCCAACCGTATTCGCCAGCACCGTGTCTCCTGCGTGCTCACGCTGGAGGGGCTCGATATCGAGCAGCAGATGCGCGCCGCCGCCGCCTTCCTCAATGGCATGTTCGATGCCGATCGCGAATATTGGTACCCGGTCCTGGTCGTTGTGGATGAGGCGCAGATGTTTGCGCCTTCCGTCGGTGGCGAAGTCACCGAAGATGCCCGCAAGGCTTCACTCGGCGCGATGACCAACCTGATGTGCCGTGGGCGTAAACGCGGTCTTGCCGGTGTGATTGCCACGCAACGATTGGCGAAACTTGCCAAGAACGTGGCGGCAGAAGCCTCCAACTTCCTGATGGGCCGCACCTTCCTCGATATCGACATGGCGCGCGCCGCCGATCTTCTCGGCATGGACCGTCGTCAGGCGGAAATGTTCCGCGATCTTCAGCGCGGCAATTTCGTCGCCCTTGGTCCCGCTCTCTCGCGGCGTCCGCTGCCGATCGTTATCGGCCCGGTGGAGACCTCGGCGCGCTCCTCGTCGCCGAAACTCATGCCGCTGCCGGACGCGCCGCAGGATGTGGAGGATTTGATCTTCACGCCAGATCCGGAAGAGTTCAATCGTCCTGTTGTCCGTCGCACGCCGCCAGCACCGCGGCCCACGACTGACATTCTCGCCGAACTTTCGCGCTCGACACCAGCGGCCATCGCACCGGCCTCTGAACAACCTTCACGTTCGAGCCAGCCGGAATTGACGCCGGAAGAGCGTGAGGAAAAGATTACGGCTGTTCTGACCGAAATCCTCGATGACCCGCAATCGGCCTATCGCACCGATGCTGTCCTCTATCAGGACTTTCTCGTTCGCGCCCGCATGCGCCGTATTCCGGGCACGCCCATGGCGCTATCGGAGTTCCGTCGCCAGATCGCGATTACGCGCTCTGGTGTGGATGTGGAGATGGCGGCAAGCGAAAATTGGCAGAAGGCTCTGGAGCTGTCCCGCAGCGTCTCGGATGACCTGCAGGGCGTCTTCCTGCTTCTGGTGAAGGCAGCTCTTGCGGAAGAGCCATGCCCCTCTGATGCGCGGATTGCACGCGCCTACGGTACCCATTCGGCGCGCCGCGCAAGACGACTGCTTGGATACTTCGAGGAGAAGGAACTGGTCGTGGTGCATGCGGACTTTTCCGGCAAGCGCATCGTGGCTTTCCCTGAGCTTGACGCCAAGACCGCGCCCGGCGACGCAGATGCGCCCGACGGTGATGTGAGCCTGGCCGCGGAATGACGTCGACCTTGTAAATCTCCAAATAGCCAGAATCGCCGGCCCAAAGAAAAAGGCGGGTCGCCCCGCCTTTCCAGGTCGTGAAGGTGAAGTCTTTTAGACTTCGTCGATGACCTTCTTGTCGTTTCTCGTGGCAAACAGCGAGCCGACGATGCCTGTCAGAAGGATCGCAACGGTGATACCGAGCGAGATGGACGGCGGGATCTTTGCGATGCCCAGCATGTCCGCCAGGAAGATCTTCGAGCCGACGAAGACCAGAACCGCAGCCAAGGCGTATTTGAGGTATGCGAAGCGGTGGATCAGGGCGGCAAGCGCAAAGTAAAGGGCGCGCAGTCCAAGGATCGCGAAGATGTTCGACGTGTAGACGATGAACGGATCGGTGGTGATCGCGAAGATCGCAGGGATCGAGTCGACCGCGAAGATCAGGTCGGCGATTTCGACCATGATAAGCGCCAGGAAAAGCGGCGTGACGAAGGTCTTCAACCGACCGGTCTTGGGGTCGGGCTGCTTGACGAAGAAACGCTCCTCATGAAGCTTCTCTGTGACAGGCAGGCGCGAGCGCAGGAACTTCAGGATCGGGTTCTTGCCAATGTCCTGTTCCTCGTGATCTGCCGAGAACAGCATCTTGATGCCCGTGAACACTAGGAAGGCGGCGAAGAGGTAGAGAACCCAGTGGAAGTTTTCGACGATCGCAGCGCCTGCGGCAATCATGATACCGCGCAGGACGATCACGCCGAGAATACCCCAGAGCAGCACGCGGTGCTGATACTGGCGCGGGATCGAGAAGTAGGAAAAAATCATGGCGATGATGAAGATATTGTCCATCGCCAGGCTTTTTTCCACCACGAAGCCCGTGACATATTCCATCGCCGGCTGCTGACCGGACTGGAACCAGATCCAGCCGCCGAAGGCCAAGCCGATGGCGATGTAGAAGCCCGACATCAGCAGGCTTTCCTTGATGCCGATTTCCTTGGAGTTCTTATGCAGAATGCCAAGATCGAGCGCCAGGAGGCCTAAAACGAGAGTGATGAAAATGCCCCACATCCATGTGGGGGTACCGAGAAAATCCGTAAACAGAAAGTCCATCAGTCAACCTTTGTCCGGACGAGGTTGGCTCAATGGTCGGGAACGTGATGAGAAATAGACGACGCCCCAACCTTGGAGACTCGACATCGCGTATTGTCCGGTAATACGCCAGAGGGGCCCGAGTCCTGATCACCAGGATGAAATGGGAGGCGCGGCGCAGGTTTCAAGAGGCTTTTATCGTTTTATCGTTGACATTTTTATGAAGCGCCCCTAGAAGCCGCTCCAACGCCGGGTAGCAATGCCCGGTGTGTTTCGTTGACTGCCTTGCAGTAAATAGCTGACGTTCGGCGGTCAACATCACCGACATGTCCCGTGGTCTCTCCATATCGCATGTGAGAAGCCTGTCAGAGGTTCTTCAACAGAACCTCAGAGGAGGGCGTGTTTCCTTAATCCGATCTGGCAACAGATCGGTATAAACTGTTGAGAAGGAAATACGATGAGCAAGCGCGAATCGTCCAAGTACAAAATTGACCGCCGCATGGGCGAAAACATCTGGGGTCGTCCGAAGTCCCCGGTCAACCGTCGCGAATACGGCCCCGGCCAACACGGCCAGCGCCGCAAGGGCAAGATGTCCGACTTCGGCACGCAGCTGCGCGCCAAGCAGAAGCTGAAGGGTTACTACGGCGAAATCCGCGAAAAGCAGTTCCGTGCAACCTACGACGAGGCCAACCGCCGCAAGGGCGACACCTCCGAGAACCTGATCGGTCTGCTCGAGTCGCGTCTGGACGCCATCGTCTACCGCGCCAAGTTCGTACCGACCGTTTTCGCGGCTCGCCAGTTCATCAACCATGGCCACGTCACAGTTAACGGCGTTCGCGTCAACATCGGTTCCTACCGCTGCAAGGTTGGCGACGTTATCGAAGTTCGCCAGAAGTCCAAGCAGCTCGCAATCGTTCTTGAAGCTGTTCAGCTCGCAGAGCGCGACGTTCCGGACTACATCGAAGTCGATCACAACAAGATGACCGCGACGTTTGCTCGCGTACCGGCTCTCGCTGACGTGCCTTACGCCGTCATCATGGAACCGCATCTGGTCGTCGAATTCTACTCGCGTTAATCCGCGTCCAAGTTCAGCAAAAAAGCCGGTCCCTGTGGCCGGCTTTTTTGTGCGCATTTTTTGATGAGAAAATTTCAGTCCTTGGCGCGAGGCCAAGGACTTTCACGGTCGGCCGCGCCTTCAGGCCGCGGCGACGCGCTGCGCCAGAAGTCTTTCGACAAGTGCTGCATCCAGCGTTTCGTAGCGATCGATCGTCACATCAGGTCCAAGCTCTGCCATCGGAACATCGGTGTAGCCGAAGGTCACGCCGATGGAGGGGATCTTGGCATTCTTGGCCGCAAGGATATCGTTGACGCTATCGCCCACCATCACGCTACGGGCCACATCGCCGCCAGCTTTCTCGATGGTTCCGAGGATATGACGGGCATCCGGCTTGCGCCACTCGAAGGTGTCTCCACAGGTAATCGTCGCGAAGCGGTCCTTCAGTCCGAGTTTTTCAAGCAGGGGAAGGGCCAGATCAGACGTCTTGTTGGTGCAAACGGCAAGCCGGAAACCTGACGCAGTCAGCCGATCCAGAGCTTCGGGAACGCCGGGATAAGGCTTGCTCTGACCCGGCATCTCTTCTTTGTAATGGGCAATGAACCGTTGGTGCAGCGGCTCCACGTCTTCCTTCGGCAACTCCTTGTTCCTCAGCGCAAAGGCGCGTTGGACCATGACACGAACGCCTTGACCGACGAGATGCGTCAGGTCGTTGAAGGTTACGGGCATAAGGCCTGCGGCAGCGATCGTGTGGTTCAGGCTGTCGATCAGGTCGGGGGCGGTGTCGACCAGTGTGCCGTCGAGATCGAAAATAACAAGGGGTGAAGTCAAAGAGGAAACCTCGTCTGTCTGTGTCAATATTGCGAGAACCTACAGCATCGGCCCGAAAATCGTAACCGATTTTCGGAAAAGCACGATGCGTCTTTTCAAGGTCTGAACAGAGCTTTGGGACCTTCCCTCGACCGATCTGGTACAGCACGTGATCTCGTTTCGAACGAAACCCTTGAATGGTCGATTTTGAAGCAGCAAAAGGGGCTTTCGTTTGAGTTTCTAGACGTGTAAACACACGCAGTCGCAAAGGTCGGGACCAGTCATCTGTCCTCTCCGATGCACAACCACCAGGGCGATTTGGTGCGGATAGTCACCGCGCAGCCCATGAGTCAATCGGAGTTGCAGGCGTATGGATGCCCGCGAAATGAAGATCAAGGCAGCAGAGGCTGCCCTTGCCCATGTTGAAGACGGCATGCGTCTTGGCATCGGTACGGGGTCCACCGCGGAAGAGTTTGTCCGCCTGCTTGCTGAAAAAGTATCGAACGGTTTGAGAGTCCAGGGTGTCCCGACATCGGAACGCACCGCGCGTCTGTGCGTCGAGCTTGGTGTTCCGCTGAAATCTCTGGATGAGCTGCCCGAACTCGATCTGACGATCGATGGCGCCGACGAGGTCGATCACGGTCTTCGTCTGATCAAGGGCGGCGGTGGTGCTCTGCTACGCGAAAAGATCGTCGCGGCCGCTTCGGCCCGCATGATCGTGATTGCGGATCAGACGAAGGTGGTCGAGACGCTGGGAGCCTTTCCGCTTCCCATCGAAATCAATGCCTTCGGCCAGATCGCAACCCGCATCGCAATCGAGAAACTGGCTTCCAAAATGGGCCTTTCGGGCGAGTTGAAGCTGCGTTCTTCCGAGGACGGACCGTTCAAAACCGATGGTGGTCATCTCATTTTCGACGCATCATTTGGCCGTATTCCTGATGCAGAAGCGCTGGCACGTCAGCTGAATACGATTCCCGGGATCGTCGAGCACGGACTTTTCATTAATTTGGCATCGCTTGCCATCATAGCAGGGCCGGATGGCGCCCGCGTTATGCAGGCGAAAATATAATAGGAGCGAGAGAGTTCATGGGTAAAATAGCGGGACTGGGCAAAGCTGCCGCTGCTTCGATCCTTATTTCCGGCCTCGTGTTCGGCACTGCCGCACGTGCGCAGGAAATTTCTGCAGAGCATATCGCTGCTGCAAAGCAGGCAATCACGGCACTGGGCGTGACCGATCGCTTTGACAACATTCTGCCGGGTCTTGCTGAGCGTCTGAAGTCTGAACTCATTCAGTCGTCGCCAAACGTCGAAGACCAGATTACTGCGACGGTCGATGCCAAGGCACTGGAACTCGCACCACGCCGTGCCGACCTGGAACGCGAAGCGGCGCTCACCTATGCGCGCGCCTTCTCGGTCGAAGAGCTGAAGGCCATTTCCACCTTCTACAGCAGCGATGCTGGCAAGAAGCTCCTCAAGGATGGACCGATCGCCACGCGTGAACTGATGAAGGCCGCCGACATCTGGGCAGCTGGTATCAACCGCGATCTCAACGCCTCCAGCATGGCAGAGCTTCAGAAGGTTGCCGGCGCTGATCTGCAGCCACTTCCTGCAAACGCATCCAACATTGGCGGCGCTCCTGGGGCGACGACTGCTCCACCTGCGGCCCCTGCGCCAAAGCCATGATCGCTGGCTGATCAATCAGTATTTTTCAAAGCCCGGAAGAGATTCCGGGCTTTTCTTTTGCCGCTACCGGCACCTATATGAGCATCAGGAAGATGCCTCGGCATTGCGCGCTTATAAGGCGCTAGCTTCGCTTAACAGGCTGATTTTCCACGCTGCGACAGTCGATAGTGTACGTCGTTCGAGCGGCTCGGCCGATGACAGGGGTTTATGATGACGTCCTATGATTACGATCTTTTTGTTATTGGCGGCGGCTCCGGCGGTGTGCGCAGCGCTCGTGTGGCAGCATCGCTTGGCAAGCGTGTCGGCATTGCCGAGGAATATCGCTATGGCGGCACCTGCGTGATCAGAGGCTGCGTGCCTAAGAAGCTTTTCGTCTACGCGTCGCAATATCCTGAGCATTTTGACGATGCCAAAGGCTTTGGCTGGACTGTCGGCGAAAGCACTTTCGACTGGAAAAAGCTGATTGCTGCCAAGGACAAGGAAATCGAGCGCCTTGAGGGTCTTTACCGCAAGGGTCTGGAAAACGCCAAGGCCGAGATCTTCGATAGCCGTGCAGAGCTTGTCGATGCACACACTATAAAGCTTCTCAGCACCGGAGAGACGGTGACGGCAGAGCGCATCGTCATTGCCGTCGGCGGCACGCCAAATGCTCACACATCCTTGCCAGGCCATGAACTGACAATTTCCTCCAACGAAGCGTTTCATCTGGAGGAACTGCCGAAATCCATCCTGATTGCTGGTGGCGGTTATATCGCTGTCGAATTCGCCAACATCTTCCATGGCCTTGGGGTCGAAACGACGCTGATCTATCGCGGCAAGGAAATCCTGAACGGCTTCGATGCCGACATGCGCAAGGGCCTGCATGAAGCGATGGAAGCCAAGGGCATCCGCATCATCCTGGAAGACGTGATCCAGGAGGTGAGCAAGGATGGGGCAGGCGGCTTCGTGGCCCGCACCAAGCAGGGCGCGTCGGTTCATGTTGGTCTCGTCATGCTGGCGCTTGGTCGCGATCCCAACACCAAGGGGCTCGGGCTTGAAAAGGCAGGAGTCGAGATCAATGAGAAGGGCGCGATCATTGTCGATGACTATTCGCGCACCAACGTCCCGCACATCTACGCACTCGGCGACGTCACCGACCGGGTACAGCTGACGCCCGTCGCCATTCATGAGGCGATGTGCTTCATCGAGACGGAATTCAAGAACAACCCGACAAAGCCCGATCATCACCTGATTGCGACTGCCGTCTTCTCCCAGCCTGAAATCGGCACGGTCGGGCTTTCGGAAGAGCAGGCGGCTTCGAAATTCGAAGAGGTCGAGGTGTACCGCGCGCAATTCCGCCCGATGAAGGCAACGCTTTCCGGTCGTCAGGAAAAGACGATCATGAAGCTTCTTGTGAACGCTGCCGACCGAAAGGTCGTCGGCGCGCATATTTTGGGGCATGAGGCCGGTGAGATGGCACAGCTTCTCGGCATCACGCTGAAGGCCGGTTGCACCAAGGACGACTTCGACGCCACCATGGCCGTCCACCCGACGGCTGCGGAGGAGCTGGTGACGATGTATTCGCCAAGCTACCGTATCAAGAACGGGGAAAGAGTATAACCGGGCTCTGCCTGTCGACAGGCTCGGCTTGCACGCCCTCGAATAGTCGCTCGTTGTGCTTCAACAGCGCAGCGAGCCGGTCGATGGCAACCCGCATTTCCGCTGTGTGTCGATCATCGTCGTTGACGGTGATCCACAGGTTGTGGGCGAGCTCCTCAATGATCTCACCGTCTCGCACCACGCCTGGCAGAGTGTCGCCGATATAGGCGGGCAACACGCCCTTGCCGGCCCCGCTCTGGATCAGGCGCGGCAAGAGCGCTGGCGCATTTGTCCATGTGTGGATCATCTGCTCCCGATTGCGAAACACCCACTTCTCCGCATCAGACGCCGCGACTTCTGTGCCGATTGAAATCCAGGGGGCGGATGCGGTCGTTGTCAGTCCCTCCGACCGGTAGGCGCAGTAATTGACCGTAACGGATTTGCGCACTGCGAAATTGCCATGCTGTGGGGGTGCGTCAAAGACCCCGATCATTCCGCGTCGGTAGGTCAGATCATCGTCGGGACCGAAGTGCTTGCAGCAAAGTCGAAAAGCGTCGTCTGGTCCGCGAATGGCGCTCGTGTTTTCTGCGATGAAACCCATCAGCCATATGTTGGAGGAAATCGAAACGATGGGTAGCGAGAAGGCATCGCCGTGCCACTGGCTGATCTCTGCTGCCGTCCGCCTCATATGTTGAACGCGTTCAAACAGGATCACGCCGTCGGGCGCCAGCTTGTAGCCCTGCTGGCTGCGGATGAAGAGCGTGCGTCCCATCATCCGTTCGAGAAAGAGCATCTTGCGGCCGATCGTCGGCGCGCTGATGCCGGTCAGGTTTGCCGCGCCTGCAAGACCACCCTCGGACGCAACGATATGGAAGAGTTTCAGATCGTCCCAGTTTACATCTGTCATGGAAGGCTCTCCGGCTGATAGGGCATTTATAGCCGGATCCGTCTGGCTTTGCATCGTTTGCCGGTGAAACGCGCCTTTCATTCCTGCATCTACGCCCGTCGCAGCCTCTGCCTTACCTCCTGTCGGGAACACAGGAGAAAGATCATGTTGCCGGAAACGATGTTTGCAATGGAGAGGATGACGCGTAACCAGGTCACAGAGAGGAACAGTGGCGATGATCACCGATGGGAGACATGGCCATCGACCCGTCTCGACCATTTCGGCTTGTTTCTCTGGCGCGTAGTGCAGCGGTTGTGCAGTCGCGATTAGCTGCAGAAACAACGACGTGAAGCACACGGGCTTCAATTCTAGGATAATCCAGAATTCCAAGCACTTTCCGCAGGTCCAAAAGCGTCGGTAATTGACTAGGCAAGCTCCCTGCAAAGGTTTATAAGCCGCTCAATTTTTAAAGGTGCGCACGCCCGCGCAATTTTTCGGGCGGGGAGACAGGTGAGTAGAATGGCACAGAATTGGACGCCCGGTAGCTGGAGACAGAAGCCCATCCAGCAGGTTCCGCAATATCCGGACGCTGCTGCGCTTGCAGCAACGGAAGCCCAGCTTGCAAGCTATCCCCCGCTGGTTTTTGCCGGCGAAGCACGCCGTCTGAAGAAGCAGCTTGCCAGCGTTGCAGAAGGCGAAGCCTTCCTTCTGCAGGGTGGCGATTGCGCCGAAAGCTTCCTGGAGCATGGTGCCGACAACATCCGTGACTTCTTCCGTGCCTTCCTGCAGATGGCCGTTGTCCTGACCTATGGCGCGCAACTGCCCGTCGTGAAGGTCGGCCGCATCGCCGGTCAGTTTGCCAAGCCGCGCTCGTCCAACATCGAAGCGCAAAATGGCGTGGAGCTGCCGTCCTACCGTGGTGACATCATCAACGGTATCGAGTTCAACGAAGCCTCGCGCATTCCGAACCCCGAGCGCCAGCTGGATGCCTACCGCCAGTCGGCTGCCACGCTGAACCTGCTTCGCGCTTTCGCCATGGGCGGCTATGCCAATCTGGAAAACGTGCATCAGTGGATGCTCGGCTTCGTCAAGGATTCCCCGCAGGCGGATCGTTACCGCAAGCTTGCTGGTCGCATCTCCGAAACCATGGACTTCATGAAGGCGATCGGCATCAGCGCCGAAAACAATCCGAGCCTTCGCGAAACGGACTTCTTCACCAGCCACGAAGCGCTGCTTCTCGGCTATGAAGAAGCATTGACCCGTATCGACTCCACGTCGGGCGATTGGTACGCGACCTCCGGCCACATGCTGTGGATCGGTGACCGTACGCGCCAGCTCGATCACGCGCATGTGGAATATTTCCGCGGCATCAAGAACCCGATCGGTCTGAAGTGCGGCCCGTCGCTGCAGCCGGACAATCTGATCCAGCTGATCGACGCTCTGAACCCTGCCAACGAAGCAGGACGCCTGACGCTGATCTGCCGCTTTGGTCACGACAAGGTCGCCGACCATCTGCCGAAGCTGATCCGCGCCGTTGAGAAGGAAGGTCGCAAGGTCATCTGGTCCTGCGACCCGATGCACGGCAACACCATCACGCTCAACCATTACAAGACGCGCCCATTCGAGCGCATTCTGTCGGAAGTGGAGAGCTTCTTCCAGATCCACCGCGCGGAAGGGACACATCCAGGCGGCATCCACATCGAGATGACCGGCAAGGACGTGACGGAATGCACCGGCGGTGCGCGCGCCGTGACCGCCGACTCGCTGTCCGATCGCTACCACACGCACTGCGACCCGCGCCTCAACGCCGATCAGGCTCTGGAACTGGCGTTCCTCCTGTCCGAGCGGATGAAGAGCGGTCGCGACGAAAAGCGCCTGGCCGTCGCCAACGCCTGATCTCATTGACATGCAGGCATACAAAAGCCGCCGGAGCGATCCGGCGGCTTTCTTGTTTTAAGCAGAGTTATTGAACCAACACGGGCTGCATGCAGCGCAGATCCGTCACCCGCACATCCGCTTCACCAATCTTCACGCCCAGCACGAGCAAGGTGTTGTAAAGTAGCTCATCGATCGGTTTCGTCGCAGCACCCAGCGTATCGGCAAGCGCTGCCTGGAGAACCGTTGGTGAGCCAATCGTCAGGAACAGCACGTTGATATCGAGATCGAGCTTCTTCAGAAGCGATGTAACGAGCGATGTGGAGACATCCTTCGTCGAGACCTGTTTGATTTTGCCGAGCTGGATTTCCGATTGATAGAAGGTCAGTCGGCTCTTCGTCATGTTGCCGCTGTTGATCTGCGCCATGCCGTTGATCCTGACCACGGCAGAATCGACGATCGACGCTTTGGTAACGCGTGGCGTGCGCCCGAAATTATTGAATGCACCGGTGTCGACATTGCCGAGCGATATCTCAGCAAGACCCGGCACCACATCAATATCCACCGCGCCATTACCAGGCGTCATGCAACGGATGTCGGCAAGCCGTGCCTCCGCATTCGCCACCTCGACATAAAGAGGGATTTGAATCTGCAGGCCGAGAAGTGCTTTCAATCCTATCACGGAAGTATCGACGGCGAGGCGTGTCTGTGCCGTGCGCACAACGGTGCCGGATGCGCCAACAGCCAAGGGCGGGGTGCTGACCGGAGGCTCGCCCACGGCAAGCGTGATCTTGGTTCCCGCAAGCCCCGGAACGGACGCGCCCGCATTGATCGCAATCTGCTTGCTTCCGTTGCCGGCAACGGCTGCAGCGGAGATCAAGTCGAAGACACCTGCCGTGACCTTGAGGTTTTCGCTGTTTCCGACCATCGAGTCCATAAATGGACCGAGATTGACGATCTTCTCAAGAGGAAGGCTGATGCTGCTCTTGTTTGCCGTCCGCTCCAGGGTCTTGATGGCAGCCGCGACGGAGGGCGACAGGCCGCTGGTGCGCCCAAGGGCGCTGAGAAACTTGCTGACGGTCACATCCGTGGCGAGCACCTCGCGGTAGGTGCCAGCCTGCAGGCCGAGGTCGACCGCCAGGACATCGATGACCTTCAACAAATTGACGTCGGCGCTGACGAGCGCCTGATAATCCATCAGCTTGAGACTGACGGACGAACCCAGGAGTCCACTGAGAAGCGAATTGAGGATGCCTTCATTGAGTGACAGCAGACGCGACCCCACGGAGAAGGCCGCTACGCGCTGTGCTGCCGCCGTTCCGACTGCCGAAACCTTAGGTGGCGTGGTGAAGCTCGACGCGAAAAAGAGCGCCCCTCGTTCAACGATCTCAACCTTCACCGCATTGGGCGGTGTGGCATTTGCAACAAACCGCTGGCCGACCTCAGTATTCGGGTCAGGCACATAGCGCCCCTTGGTAAGCTCGGCGTAGCCGTCCATACCAGGCACTTCACCGTTTATATCGAGAGGCACGATTCCCGTATCCGTCAGCACGCCGGCCGGAATTTTGACGCCCAGCTTTTTGCCATTGAGCTTGAAGTGCTGCAACACCGCCTGTTCCGGATTGGGAGCGCCAGCAGCAGAAATAGCGGCAAGATCCGCCGTCTGTTGAAGCTCCCGCTTTTGCAGCGTCAGCGCCCCGTAATCGACGCCGAGTGCCAGAATGCCGGCAAAGAGCGGTGCGGTGAGCCCGGCCATGATGGCAATGTTGCCGGATGTGTTTTGCCAGAAACGCGATTGCCGAAATCCTGCTTTGTCCATGTCAGACCCCTCCGATCCGGATTGTCGAGAAACGCTTGATGGTTTTTTCCGGAAGGGCGTAGGAGTAGAGGCTCCAGATCGGTAGCTCCGTCGCATCGTACTCCACGGTCACGGTGAACTGATTGCTATTGCTGAGATCGCTGCCGACCGTCACATGGAAATAGCGCTTGTCCATGAAGGCGTAGCCGAGAGCGCTTCTGGACACGAAGTCCTTTGCCAGCGCCTCGCGTTCGTTGTTGTTCAATCCGGCAATGGCGGTTCTGGCGGCATCGGCCGCCACCTGCTGCACGGAATAGGCGGTCATCAGATAGATGCCGTAGGCAATCATGGTCAGCAGGACCAGCAGAAAGATAGGGGCAATAATCGCAAATTCGACGGCGGATGAGCCAGCACGATTACGAAGCATTCTTGCCATAAGTCCCACGGCACCCTCCGATACGCTTGTTGCGTTATTTTCGGATATGCTAATTCAAGCGGGTTGTTTTTTTCTTAATGGCAAAGCTTTGGGTTGTGTGCCACTTTGGGATGGTCCCAATATGCCTTCATAAGTAGCGAAGATGATGGGTAACGGTTATCCGGCATAACAGGCGGACATCATTCGTCGTCTTCAGATCAGCCGCAGGCCTCTGAAGCTCACATGCCCGTCCTTGCCGATAATGATATGATCATGCACGACAATTCCAAGCGGCTTTGCTGTATCGATGATGGTCTTCGTCATATCGATATCGGCCTTGGACGGCGTCGGGTCTCCACTGGGATGATTGTGGACGAGGATAATCGCCGTTGAGGAAAGCTCCAGTGCGCGCCGCACGAGCTCGCGTGGATAGACGGGCGTGTGGTCCACGGTGCCATAGCCTTGCACTTCATCGGCGATGAGCACGTTGCGCTTGTCGAGAAAGAGAATGCGAAACTGCTCTCGCGTTTCGTAGGCCATGGCGGCATGGCAGTAATCGATGACAGACGACCACGAACCGAGCACCTGCTTGTTGCGGATTTCGCTTTTCAGCATTCTCTGTGAGACCGACGCGACGAGTTTCAGATCCAGTGCCACAGCCTCTCCGACGCCGCTGACTTCCTGCAAAAGCGCTGGCGGTGCGCCGAGAACGCCGCCAAGCGTGCCGAACCGGGCGATCAGCGCCTTGGCGATCGGCTTTGTATCGCGGCGCGGAATGAGCCTGAAGAGCAGAAGCTCAAGGAGTTCGTAGTCGGCGAGCGCCACATCGCCAATATCGCGATATTTGGCTCGTAGTCGTTCTCGATGACCGTGATAATGCGCGATCTCCTCACCGCCTCTGGCCTTCGTCTTGGCGGAATTTGGGGCAGGTGAGGTCTCTCTGGGAAGGCCAAGGTCTACCGAAGTGCCAAACAGGTCACCCGCCCCAGAGGTTTCGCCAAATGCTGATGCTTTTCCGGTGTCGGGCGAGGGACCTTTTGCCATCTGGCGATAACTCTCCCGTTAGAGCGGTGGTAGGCCGGGCCGGTCGAAGCCGCCCGGCGACAAGGTGAAGACTTCGCAGCCTGTCGCCGTCACGCCAACGGCATGCTCATATTGGGCGGACAGCGATCTGTCACGCGTCACCGCCGTCCATCCGTCCGAGAGAACCTTCACATGCGGCTTGCCAAGGTTGATCATCGGCTCGATGGTGAAGATCATGCCCTCACGAATTTCCGGGCCATCGCTTTCCTTGCCGTAGTGCAGGATATTCGGCGTATCGTGGAAAAGGCGCCCGACGCCGTGGCCGCAGAAATCCGTCACCACCGAGCAGCGTTCCGCTTCAGCATAGGCCTGGATGGCAGCACCGATGGCGCCGGTCCGCACGCCAGGTCTCACCGCAGCAATGCCGCGCATGAGGCACTCGTAAGTGACTTCGAGCAGGCGCTCGGCGGACCGCTTGATCTGTCCAACGGGATACATGCGGCTCGAATCGCCATACCAGCCGTCGAGCAAATAGGTCACGTCGATATTGACGATGTCGCCTTCGCGTAGCGGCTTGTCGTCTGGAATTCCGTGGCAGACCACGTGGTTGATCGAGGTGCAGACGGATTTGGTATAGCCGCGGTAATTCAGCGTCGCGGGAAGCGCGCCATGATCGGCCCCGAATTCGAAGACGAAGCGGTCGATTGCGTTGGTTGTGATCCCTGGCTTGACCATGTCGGCAAGCGCATCGAGGCAACGTGCCGTCAACTGACTTGCCTTGCGCATGCCCTCGAAGTCTTCGGCATTATAGAGGCGGATGACGCCCGTGTTCTTCATGGGGGCGGATGCCGCTTCGATATAGGTGACCATTCTATCGCTTTCTGTCTTACTTTCACCTGCGTTCATAAAGCAGCAGGGGGCCAGTCGTCTATTGCAACCATCCGGTTCGCGACGATTTCCAGCGGCGAAACCTCGCAAGCCATGGCATAGGCCTCCACACCGCGCCGCATCGCGCGTTGAAACGCGACGGCATAAACCGGGTCGAGATCGGAGCAGATTCGCATCTGATGGCAATCTGGACGCTGGATCAGATAGAGCATGACGGCGCGGTAACCGGCTTCTGCCGCATCACCCAGTTCTTCAAGATGTTTGGCGCCGCGCTTCGTCGCTGTGTCCGGAAACTCCGCGAGCCCGGCCTCCCGCACGAAATGCACGTTCTTGACCTCGACATAGGCATCCGGTCTTCCAGGCGCCGAAAGCAGGAAATCGATGCGAGAATTGATGCCGTATCGCTGCTCGCGTTTCAGCACGTCGTAGCCGCGTAGCGACGGAATTCGATTTGCAAGGATTGCCTCTTCCGCAAGCCGGTTCGGCATCCCTGTGTTAATGCCCACCACCGTTTGATCCGCTTCCACCATTTCCAGCATGTGACGATATTTGCGCGTCGGGCTGTCATGCTCGGAGAGCCAAATCCTGGACCCGGGGGTCGTCAGTCCACGCATGGAGCCCGTATTCGGGCATGATCCGGTGATCGCCGTTCCGTCATCCAGAATGGCGTCGAAGAGGAAGCGTTTATAGCGGGAGACGAGCGTGGCGGGCACGAGGGGAGAATCAAAGCGCATGGCGCAAGTGTCTTCCCATGGCGTCGGTCATTCAAGCACATAGGTGCCTGGTGCATCGCAGAGCGGGGTGAGCCCACCATCTCCTGGAATGCGCGCTCCGACCATGTCTTTGCTCTGTCGTTCAAGCCAGTCCTGCCAATGCGGCCACCAGGAGCCGGGATGAACGCTGCTTTCCCGCTGCCAGTCGTCAAAGTCACCGACAGGTGAGGCTCCGGTCAGATATTGATACTTGCCAGCGTCAGGCGGGTTCACCACACCTGCGATGTGGCCCGAACCACCCAGCACGAATTCGACCGGCGCGCCGAACGTCTTTGCGCCCTCGAATACCGATTTTGCCGGAGCAATATGGTCGTCGCGCGTGGCGAGATCATAGATCGGAATAGTGACGTCCCCGAGGTTCAGCACCTTGCCATCCACCACCATCCGCCCTTCGGCCAAATTGTTTTCCAGATAGCAGTTGCGCAGATAGAAGGAATGAACGGCCGCGGCGACGCGGGTGGAATCGGAGTTCCAGTAGAGCAGATCGAAGGGTGGAGGCTGGGTACCACGCAGATAGTTGTCCACCATATAGGGCCAGATCAGATCAGACGCGCGCAGCATGTTGAACACACTCGCCATGATCGCGCCATCGAGGTATCCGACCGCTTTCATATGTACATCGAGCGCAGCAAGCTGAGGCTCGTCGATGAAGATCTTCAGATCGCCCGTATGGGTGAAGTCGGTTTGTGCGGCAAGCAGCGTGGCACTGCGGATGCGATCGTTTTTTTCCTTGACGTGAAGGGCGAGGGTGGCAGCAAGAAGGGTACCGCCAATGCAGTAACCCACCGCGTTGACATGCCGTTCGCCGGTGGCCTCTTCGATTGCGCCAAGCGCAAAATCGATGCCCTCACGAATATAGTCGTCCCAACCTTTTTCCGCATGGCGCGCGTCAGGATTGACCCAGGAGATCATGAAGACGCTGTGGCCTTGATCGACGCACCATTTGACAAAGGATTTTCGTGCGTTGAGATCGAGAATGTAGAACTTGTTAATCCATGGCGGGATGATGAGAAGAGGGCGCCTGAACACCCTTTCCGTTGAGGGGGCGTATTGGATAACCTCGCAGAGCGCACTGCGGGCAATCACCTTGCCTGGAGAGATCGCGATGTTCTGGCCGATGACGAACTGGCTGTAGTCGGTGTGGCGAAGCCTTAAGTGTCCGTTGCCAGCCGCCATGTCTTCCGCCAGCTGTGCCATTCCTTTGACGAGGTTTGCCCCGCTGGTAGCAACCGTCTCGCGAAACACTTGAGGATTGGTGAAGGCGAAGTTGGCTGGTGAGATCGCCTCCGTCACCTGCCGCATATAAAAGCGCGCCTTTTCGCGGGTCCGCTCATCCAGACCCTCGGCCTCTGTGACCATCTTCTCCGCCCAGTCGGCGGTGGCGAAATAGACCTTCTGCAGAAAATCGAAAAAGGGGTTCGCCTGCCAGTCACTATCGGCAAACCGTTTGTGGGCGCTTCGGGTTTCGGTCTGTGGTTTTTGCGCGCCAGCTTTGGTCTGCTGCTCGGATAGCCGCATTACCGATTCTTGCCATATCGCGAAATAGTTCGATAGAAGGTGGGTCTGCGCCTCCACGGATCGCTGCGGCTCCGCCATCCAATATTCGGCCACGTCCGACAATGTCTGGAAGACATCGCTTATTGGAGTTGGGCTCGTCTGCGGAATCTCGCCGCGCTCTCTGGGAGCGAGCCACTCGGAAGCAGCCTTGCCGAGATTTTCCACAGCCCTTGCAATGTTCATGGCAAAGGCCTGCGGATCGCGGAGAATATAGGCATCGGCAGATTTGGGATCGAAACTGAACCCTTTGTCCTCAGCATCGTCGGGTCCGCCTCGACTGCCGGCCATACGTTCTCCTCCGCGGCAATTTTTGTATTTGCACATTCTGTACGAAAACGAATACAAGTTCCAGCAACACGGGCGCCGGGACAGTGCGTTCGACACGCGATAGATACCTTACAGGTGGGGCAGGAAAATGGGCAAGCATTCGGGAAGCGTAAAAACAGCATCTATGCTGTTGGTTTGCGGCTTGGTCCTTCCTTTGGCTGCCTGCACCACGCCCAAGCCTCTCGTCAATCCGGCCCATATGGAGCGCCCCAAGGCGCAGATTGTCGGCCCACAGCCTGTCAGCAGCGGCCCTTTGCAGAAGCGTGATACCGGCAATTTCCCGACCTTTGCCAAGCCGATGACGGCTGCCATGCCGCAGATGGAAGAAAACGAAGCTTCCACCATGGAGCAGAACCTGACTGCACTTGGCGCTGCCCGTCGCCGTGGTCAGATCACCGAGGCGGAATACAAGCGCCGCGTTGCAGAGCTTCGTGCGCTTTCAGCGCAGCAGCAGCCGACGGCAACGCCCGCTGCCTCCCAGTAAGCGAACAAAATCAACATTCTTCGTCGCTTCTAACTGGAGATGAGGATGGGCCGCAGCGTTGCCACGGCCCCATCACCGATCAATGCAGCGATGCACTCGCCGCCGGACGTTCCTGTCTGTCATGGAGCGCGAACTTGTCGATCATGTCGGCGCTCGCCTTGTTGAAGCCCATGACCTCGACCTCGACGCCCGCCTTGCGATACTTCAAGATGACCTTGTCCAGTGCGCCCACTGCGGTGATATCCCAGAGATGCGCGGACGAAACGTCGATGACGATCTTCTCGGCCTGCTCGGCGAAATCGAACGCACCGATGAGGTTTTCCGCTGAGGCAAAGAAGATCTGACCCTCGACGACATAGGTGACCGTCTTGGCGCCCACATCCTCGCTTCGCGTGACACGGAAGAGCTTCGAGACCTTGCCTGCGAAGAAGATGCCCGACAGCAGCACGCCGACGATAACGCCCTTGGCAAGGTCATGAGTTGCCACCACGGTGACGACCGTTGCCAGCATGACGACAGACGAGGGCAGCGGGTTGCGTCTCAGGTCGAGGATAGAGCGCCAGGAAAAGGTGCCGATCGACACCATGATCATTACCGCGACGAGTGCGGCCATCGGAATGATCCGAACGAGGTCGTCCAGCACGACGATAAGGAACAGCAAAAAGGCACCGGCGACGAAGGTCGAGAGCCGCCCACGTCCCCCGGACGTGACGTTGATCACCGACTGGCCGATCATGGCGCAGCCACCCATGCCGCCGATCAGGGCGGAGGCGATGTTGCCGGCACCCTGGCCGACGCATTCCTGGCTCTTGTTGCTTGGTGTATCTGTCATGTCGTCGACGATTTGAGCCGTAAGAAGGGACTCAAGGAGACCGACGGCTGCGAGCGTGACGGAATAAGGAAAGATGATCTGCAGCGTTTCCCATGTCAGGGGAACCTGTGGAATCATCAGGACTGGAAAGGTCGATGGTAATTCGCCAAGGTCTCCGACAGTGCGAAGATCCATGCCCGTCCACCATGCGATCGCAGTCAGCACGGCAATGGCAACGAGCGGCGAGGGGATCGCCTTCGTGACGTAGGGAAAGAGATAGATGATGGCGAGGCCCGCCGCGATCATCACGTAGGTCAATGCCGGAACGCCGATCAGTTCAGGCAACTGCGCCATGAAGATCAGGATGGCGAGTGCATTGACGAAGCCGGTAATGACCGAGCGAGAGACGAAGCGCATGATGCGTCCGACTTTCAGCCAGCCTGCAACGATCTGGATCAGGCCCATCAGGATGGTTGCGGCGAAAAGATATTGAAGCCCATGGTCTTTGACGAGCGAGACCATGACCACGGCTGTCGCAGCCGTCGCAGCAGAGATCATGCCGGGACGTCCCCCGACGAAAGCTGCGACGCAGGCAATGGCAAACGAGGCGTAAAGCCCGACTTTGGGATCGACGCCGGCGATGACGGAAAAACCGATCGCTTCGGGAATCAGCGCAAGCGCGACGACGATGCCGGAGAGCACGTCTCCACGAATATTGGAGAACCACTCCTGACGGTAGTGTGAGAAAGTTTGCATAGATGAGTTACCACAGTTGATGCAACGGGCCGAGCAGAACTCGGTCCTCAAAAGATGAAACAGGTTGCGTTGCTGTGTTGTCTGGCGGATCGGCGGCCAGAAGAGCCACCCGGATTTTCACCGGGTCCTTGTGGATAATTGCTCTATAATCGAGATGTCGACGTGCTGCAACCGGCATCGTTTTGCTGAAACGCCTGAAGCACCGTCGCTGTCCGTTAACGAAATCCTACTTGGATCTGCTGTTTTTGACCCATCCCGCCAATCTGGCGATAACCCATTTTCTTAAACGAAAAGAGTATCTTATCGTCTAAAACTTGTTTCCAGGGAGGCCACTTGATGGCAGGCGCTGGGGAGCGTGATGATGAAGTGCTTATTTGTAGTTTTGATCCTGACCGCAACGGTGTTTACACCAGCAGAAGCCAAGGCGCCTTACATGTTTGGCGCCTCGCTGACACATTTGAAGTGGGATAAGTAAGGCCCGTCAGTCGTTACCGGCGGCGTCGTTAAGCGCATCGAGATCGGGCACAGTGATATGCCGGTTGTTCTCGATCTGAATAATGCCCTCTTTTTTCAGCTTGGTCATCTGACGGCTGACGGTCTCGATCGTAAGACCAAGGAAGTCCGCAATATCGGCGCGTGACAGCGGCAGGTCGAAGCAGGACACGTCACCCTTTTCAGGATCGATGTGCGTGGCGATGAGATGCAGAAAGCTTGCGACCTTTTCCTGCGCGGATTTACGACCGAGCGTCAGCATCCAGTCCCGCGCTTCGTCCAGTTCCTTCAGTGACTGGCCGTGAAGCTTGCGCTCCATGTTCGGCACTTCGCCAATCATCCGGTCCACCACACGCCGTGGAAACAGGCAGATCTCCACATCGGTGGCGGCTTCGGCGGTCATGCTGCTTTCGGCATTGAAAGGGCGCCCGAGAAAATCAGGTGCGAACTGCAGGCCGACGATCTGCTGACGGCCGTCCGACATCATCTTCGACAACTTGATGACGCCACTGAGAATATTGGCGTAGTAGGGCACGAGTTCGCCCTGGCCAAGCAGTTCGTTGCCGGTTTCGAACCTCTTGCGGCTGGACTGACGGTTGAGCTCCAGAAGCTGCGCTGGCGTAAGAACTCCACAAAGGCCGCCATGGCGCGCCTCACAGGAACGGCACACGACGGGCATGTCTGAATTGTGGATAGTTCTCTGCAGCGTGTCCATCGCGTCACGTCCAAGTCGAACGGGTCCGATCGCAGGCGCGATCTCAAAAATCCCCGTCAAATCAAGCCCCCGAAGCCCATGTCCCCACATCGCTTCTGATACGTTTGTTTATTAGCTAATTTGATCGAAGTCAAAGTTGCAAACTGTCGCAGCATGTATCCCTAAGTCGCAGAATTGATACATGTCAGGAAGCGAGCGCGATGGCTGAGCATTTGTTGAAGAAATATTCCGCGGCCGTTCCCCGCTACACGAGTTATCCAACGGCGCCTCACTTCCATCTGGGTATAGGAGCCAGGGACTATTCATCCTGGCTGCAAGCCCTTGATTCGCAGCATCGCCTCTCGCTTTACATCCATATTCCCTATTGCGACCGGCTCTGTTGGTTCTGTGCCTGCCACACCAAACACACGCTTCGCTACGAGCCGATTGCCGCTTATCTGAAAGCGCTGCACTGCGAAATTCAAGCGGTCGGGCGGCTGGTGTCGAAAGACGTCCGCGTTACCGCCGTACATTTTGGTGGGGGGTCGCCAACGATGGTCAGGCCGCAGGACTTGATTGCGCTGATGGACGCTCTGCGTTCGACGTTCTCATTTTCGGATAACGCCGAAATCAGCGTCGAGATGGACCCGAACGATCTCGATCAGGGGCGCTACGATGCCCTGGCTGCAATCGGCATGACGCGGGCAAGTCTTGGCGTGCAGGACTTCGACCGGAAAGTGCAGAAGACAATCAACCGCATACAGACCTTTGAACAGACGAGATCGGTGGTGGATGCGGTCAGGGCGCGTGGCGTGCACTCTGTCAATTGCGACGTGCTCTATGGCCTGCCGTATCAAACGCTCGAAACACTGCGCGATACCGTCGACAAGATCATCTCTTTGGACCCCGATCGCGTGGCTCTCTTTGGATACGCGCATGTGCCGTGGATGAAGAAGCACCAGACGATGATCCCGCAAGAGGCGCTGCCGGATGCTATTGCGCGATACAGGCAGATGAAAACCGCAGGCGAAATGCTGGTGCAGGCGGGTTATGAGGCGGTCGGCATCGATCACTTCGCCAAGCCAGGTGACACACTGGCGAAAGCGATGGAAGAGGGAGAGCTTCGCCGCAATTTCCAGGGCTATACCGATGACAGCGCCGACGCCCTGATCGGGCTTGGTGCCTCGTCCATTGGCAAGTTGCCGCAAGGCTACGTCCAGAACATGGTTGCGACGGGTGAGTATGAACGCATGGCTAAAACCGATGGTCTCTGCATCGCTCGTGGCATTGCACTTTCTGTCGAAGACCGGGTGAGGGCCTTCGTGATTGAAAGGATCATGTGCGATTTCTCGTTCGATCTGTCGGCGCTTGCCGCGCTCTTCGGTCCTGCGTCTCTCCCAGCCGTGGAGGAAGCTCAGCAATTTGCGGAAGGTGATCGCGACGGGCTTGTCCATATCGAGGCCGGTCGTTTTGCCCTGACGGAAACGGGCAAGCCGTTTGCTCGCAGCATTGCCGCAACCTTCGATACCTATCTCTCCAACGGGCGAGGGCGTCATTCTCTGGCGGTTTGAGTGTAGGGTGTAGGCAACACACATCGCCCAAAATAGAGCGAAGCATCACGAAAGCATTGGCTTTTTGGTGCAACTTCCCTATGTGGTGCGTCTGAAGAGACCTTTATAATTAAGAACACAAAGGATTACGGGCGTGACAGCTACATTCGATAAGGTTGCCGACATCATCGCTGATACCAGCGAAATCGATCGCGAAACCATTACGCCGGAAAGCCATACGATTGACGACCTCGGCATCGACAGCCTCGACTTCCTCGATATCGTTTTCGCCATCGACAAGGAATTCGGCATCAAGATCCCGCTCGAGCAGTGGACGCAGGAAGTCAACGAAGGCAAGGTTTCGACCGAAGAATACTTCGTTCTGAAGAACCTTTGCGCCAAGATTGACGAGTTGAAGGCAGCCAAGGGCTGATCTTTTCGTTCCGCTTCTGCGGGTTCCAGCAAAATGGGACCTGCATGCTGCTTTTTGACAGAGCTCGATCCTCAGGACTTGCCTGAGGACGTTTGCCCATCTGACGCTGTCTTGGGGCGAAACAGCCTGGCCTATTTCACGGACAAGATATGCTTCTCGAATATTTCCAGATGGTGGACCGAATCGAGTCTATCGACAGATCAGCCCGCATCCTGAAGGCGCGATCGGTCGTGCCGGACAAGAGCCCGGTTTTCGAGGGGCATTTCCCGGGTATGCCGCTGGTTCCAGGCGTGCTGTTGATCGAAACCATGGCGCAGACGTCCGGAATGCTGGTTCTTGCCATGACGGATTTCGCCGCCATGCCATTCCTGATGTCGGTCGACAGTGCCAAGATGCGGACCTTTGTCGAGCCAAATGCCGTGCTCGATATCGAGGCCTATCTCGAGCATGATGGATCGGGCTTTGCCGTCACCAAGGCAAAGATTACTTCAGGCGGCAAGAAGGTCTGCGACGCGCAACTGAAGCTTCGCACCATGCCTTTCTCTGAAATTCCGCTTGCGCCGATCGTCAAGAAGCGCGCCGAGGAAGTAGGCCTTATGGCGGCGATCGCTGCCGATACCTCCGCCTGATCGAAAAAGCGCTATCTTCGCGTTTAAAATGCTGAAAAGTCATGCGGTGCGGAAGGTCCGATAGGCTTTCGCCATTGCAAAGCCGCATCGCGCGCATTATTCCGCATGGCAAGTGCGGCGTACCTGCCGTTTTTGAGAGCTGGCCCGGGACTGCGTTCCGAAAAAGCGACGAAGGATCACGGATGATGAAGTCTGACAATGATGTGGTGATTACCGGGGTCGGTATCGTGACCTGTCATGGTGTTGGTAAAGATGCCCATATTGCGCTGCTCTCCAGCACCACGACGCCAGAGGCGATCGTTGAGACGGAAAAGTTTGCGCCTTATCCCATTCATCCGCTGCCGGAGATTGACTGGTCTGCGCAAATCGGTCGCAAGGATCAGCGCCAGATGGAAAACTGGCAGCGCCTCGGCGTGTTTGCAGCCGGTCTCGCGCTGGACGATGCTGGTTTGAAAGAAGACGCGGACGCCTGTGGCACGATGGACATGATCGTGGCTGCCGGTGGCGGCGAACGCGACATCAATGTCGATACGCTGATTGTCGACGAAGGCCTCAAGCGCAACGACCGCGAAGTGATGCTCAATGAAAAGCTGACGACGGAGCTTCGCCCGACGCTGTTTCTCGCCCAGCTTTCCAACCTGATGGCTGGCAATATTTCGATCGTGCATAAGGTCACCGGCTCTTCGCGCACCTTCATGGGTGAAGAAGGTGCCGGTATCTCCGCCGTCGAGACCGCATTTTATCGTATTCGCTCAGGCGAATCGAGCCATGCCCTTGTGGGCGGCGCATTTGCGGCCGAACGCCCGGACATGACGCTGCTTTTCGAAGCCGTCGGCGCGCATGCTCAAGGTGGCTGGCAGCCGCTTTGGTCGCGCGAGCAAGGCGAGGGCGGCGGCATGATCACGGGATCCGTCGGCGCCTTCCTCGTGCTGGAATCGCGCAAGCGCGCCGAAGCGCGTGGCGCGAAGATTTACGCGCGTATCGACGCGATCGAAGGCGATCGTGGCAACCGCGACGATGGCAAGCTTGAGGCGCGTCTCGAACGCCTCCTCGCGCCTGCCAAGGACGCGGCTGAAACCGTCGTCTTCTCTGGTGCCAGCGGTTATGACGGCCTGACGTCCCGCGAAAAGGACATTCTCGAAAAGACCTTGCCACATGCTACAATTCGCGGCTTTGGCGGTGTTACCGGCCATGGACTTGAAGCGCAGTTTCCGCTGGGCCTTGCGCTTGCAGCTCTTGCGCTTGAAAGCGGTGCGATGGTTCCGGCCTTTGACAGCGCTGTCGAAAAGCCGATGGCGGCTGCCGCAACGGAAGCGGTCGTGACCACGGTTGGCCATGTGCGCGGCGAAGGTGTCGCCGTTCTTTCCAGAGACGCTTGAGGAGTTCAGACCATGGCATCCAGCAATTTCAAGGATCACCTTGGACGCCCCATCGTTGCCGTCACCGGTATGGGCATCATCACCTCGTTGGGGCAAGGGCTCTCGGATAACTGGGCGGCTTTGACCTCCGGCAAATCCGGCATCCACAAGATTACCCGCTTCCCGACCGACAATCTCTCGACGAAGATCTGTGGCACGGTCGATTTCATCGATATCCCGGCACCCAATTCCGTCGAGCGGTCCTTCGCATTTGCGCGCGAAACCACGATCGAAGCTCTGGCTCAAGCAGGACTATCCGGCGATTTCAACGGTCCGCTGTTTCTGGCTGCGCCGCCGATCGAACCGGAATGGAGCGCCCGCTTCGAGCTTGCCGATCGGTCTCCACCTGCTGCAAAGCCGGGCGACGCCTATGATCGCTTCATGGCCGCTCTTCGTCAGCGCCCCGATCCAGCCTTTCAGGAGGCCGCGCTCTTTGGTGCGATCTCGGAGCGTCTATCCGATCAGTTCGGTACACGCGGCCTCCCGGTCACGCTTTCGACGGCCTGTGCTTCGGGCGCGACGGCCATCCAACTTGGTGTTGAAGCCATCCGCCAGGGCCGCACCGATCGCGCACTGACCGTTGCGACGGACGGATCCGTCAGCGCCGAAGCGCTGATCCGCTTTTCGCTTCTGTCTGCCTTGTCCACACAGAACGAGCCGCCCGAAAAGGCGTCCAAGCCCTTCAGCAAGGACCGCGATGGCTTCGTGATTGCAGAGGGTGCGGCCACCCTGGTTCTGGAATCGCTGGAAGCAGCGGTAGCCCGCGGTGCAAAGGTGCTCGGCATTATCAAGGGCGCGGGCGAAAAGGCAGACAGCTTCCACCGCACGCGCTCGTCGCCCGATGGCGGCCCAGCGATCGCAACCATCCGCGCAGCGCTTGCCGATGCTGGCTTCTCCGAAAGCGATATCGGCTATGTCAACGCACATGGTACATCCACGCCGGAAAACGACAAGATGGAGTATAGCTCCATGCTGGCGGTCTTCGGCGAAGGTCTGAAGGCGATCCCGGTCTCCTCCAACAAGTCGATGATCGGCCATACGCTGACAGCAGCAGGTGCGGTCGAAGCCGTGTTCTCATTGCAGACCATGCTGACCGGCACCCTTCCGCCAACGATCAACTACACCAATCCCGATCCGACCATCGCGCTGGATGTCGTGCCGAATGTGAAGCGTGAGGCTCAGGTCAGCGCCGTTCTGTCGAACTCCTTCGGCTTTGGTGGCCAGAACGCAAGCCTTGTCATGACGCGGGAACCGGCTTAAGCGGTTCCCCAACGCATCTGTCCGCAAGTGGGCGATGTCTATTTGAGTGAAGGAGAGCTGTCTTCGCATGTCCCAGTTGGATGAGCGGCGCTCTCAATCGAAAACGCTTTAACGCCTCCGGGCGAAGGACTTCTATTATGCGCGCTCTTCAACTCGTCGACGACCGTAAGCTCGAGAAAGTGGATCTGCCGGAGCCAGAAGCGCCGGCGCCGGGCGAGGTCACCTTGCGCGTGAAAGCCGTTGCGCTGAACCACATCGACGTGTGGGGCTGGCGCGGCATGGCCTTTGCCAAGCGCAAGATGCCTTTGACGATTGGTGCCGAAGCCTCGGGCGTGGTGGAAGCCATCGGTCCTGGTGTCTCCAACGTTCTTCCCGGTCAGCTTGTTTCCATTTACGGCGCGCGCATCTGTGGTCGTTGCCACCACTGTGTCGCCGGACGAGACAACCTTTGTGAGAATGTCGGCGGCGTTCATGGTTTCCACCTGGATGGCTTTGCTCAGGAAAAGATTAACATTCCGGCCCGCCAGCTGGTGCTGGCACCGCCCGGCGTCGATGCCGTGGCGGCCGCACTTGCACCTGTGACCTTTGGCACCGTCGAACACATGTTGTTCGACAATGCCAAACTTCAACCCGGTGAAACGATCCTCGTCCATGCTGGCGGTTCCGGTATCGGCTCCGCCGCCATTCAGCTGGCGAAGAAGATGGGCTGCACGGTCATCACCACGGTCGGTTCGGACGACAAGATCGAACGCGCCAAGGCGTTGGGCGCAGATCACGTCATCAACTACCGCGTGGACCGCTTCGAGGGCGTTGTGCGCAAGATCACCAAGAAGAAGGGTGTCGATGTCGTTTTCGAGCATGTCGGCAAGGATACCTGGGCAGGTTCCATGTTCTCGCTGAAGCGCGGCGGTCGCCTCGTCACCTGCGGCTCGACTTCGGGTGTCTCGACCGAAATCAACCTGATGATGCTTTTCCAGCAGCAGCTCAAGTTGCTCGGCTCCTTTGGCTGCCGCATGCAGAACATGGCCGATGCCATGCAGAAAATGGCGCGCGGTCTTGTACATCCGGTGATCGATACCGAAGTAACCTTCGACGATATCGACAAGGCTCTGGAACGCATGGAGACCCGTCAGGTCTTCGGTAAGATCGTTCTGCGAATGGATTGATCAGTGAAGCTTTTTATTACGCGCATTGTTCTGGCGCTTGAGAACTTTCGCCAGTGGCTGAACGCGACCATTGCGTTCGGCTTTCTGAACATGCTGAAATTGTTACCGGCCGATCCAGCAATTCACTTTGCCGATCGCCTTGCGCGTAAACTCGGGCCCAAGACGCCGCGTCATAAGTTGATGCTTTTCAACCTGGCTCGCGCCTATCCGGAAAAGACCGAAGAAGAGCGTCTGGAAATCGCGCTCGACAGCTGGGGAAACATGGGGCGTCTCGCCGCCGAATATGTTTTCCTCGACCGACTGTTCGATTATGATCCGGAGCAAACGAAACCCGGTCGTATCGAAGTCGTCGGCATCGACAACTTTCTGGAGCTGCGCGACAATCCGCGTCCATTCATCGTCTTTACGGCCCATACCGGAAACTTCGAGCTTCTGCCTGTGGCAGGATCTGCCTTCGGCCTCGATGTGACGGTGCTCTTCCGTCCACCGAACAATCCTTACGTGGCAGAGAAGATCTACAATTTCCGCAAGGAGCGCATGGGCAAGCTCGTTCCGTCGCATGCGGGCTCGTCTTTCGCGCTTGCGCGGCAGTTGGAACGTGGTGCGGGCGTCGGTGTGCTGGTCGATCAGAAGTTCCGTAAGGGTCTCCTCACCAAGTTTTTCGGACATAATGTCCAGACCAATCCTCTGCTCGCCAAGCTGGTGCGCCAGTTTGGCTGCGACGTCTATCCGGCAAGATGCATCCGCCTGCCGGACAATCGCTACCGTCTGGAAATCGAACCCAAGGTCGAGATACCGCTCAATGAAAAAGGCAGTGTCGATATCCAAAAGACCGCACAGCTTTTGAATGACAAGGTCGAGAGCTGGGTGCGCGAATATCCCGGCCAGTGGTTGTGGTACCACGACCGTTGGCATATCAAGGATCAGGTCAAGACGGACGGTTGAAGACTAAACGGTCAATTTTAATAACTTTGATCGATCGGTGGGGTATTATTAAACCACAAAATACCGGCCGGTTGACGTGATGTGATGATTTAGTCGGCGTGTCGCGAGACAATACCGTGCTTATTCTTCCTTACTATTTCTCGGATTTGTAATAACATAGCCGATTGTGATATGGGTGAATGCGCTGGTGTGGTGATCTTGCAACTCCTTACATCATGCTTTACGGGCACATCGTGCAGATAGTCACGCGTGCGCCCGGGGAGGATTGGGCAACTGGAATGCCTGCGTCTCGGGAGTGTTTGGGTTGAAAAGAAAAATCGAATTGTTCTGGCAGAACTATGCGGAACTGAAAAGCGCAGTCATTCGCAATGAAGCGCCCAAGGTTGCCGCTCTTGATAAAGAGCTCGAAACTCTGCTCGATAGCATTATCGGCAGAAAGAACGCTTCGTCGTCGGAAATTCTCGAACAGTTTCGTTTCGCCATCGACCTCCTGAACGAGGAAGCCGAGGACATCGGCTGTGTCCAGCGAAATGCCGACGTCCTGCGCAAACTTGTCGATCGCTATATCGGAGCTGGGCTGCCACGCGACGGCAGCACCCCGGATGGCGAGGATGCGCCGTGGAGCCCCTATATCATTCTGGATGAAGACAGGTTGGAAGACCTGGACGATCGCGTCGTCGTCGTGTCTCCCGGTTACCGCATCAACTATACTAACTCCGCCAATGCTGCCTCGCTCCACTCGGATCGCAGTGAGATCATCGGCAAGCATATTGCCGAGTTTGTCGGCATCCATCACTTCCAGCAGGCATTCCGCGAGAAGCTCGACGCGTGCTTCAAGGGAGAGGCTGAGAAGTATACCTATGCCGAGGACGCCCTTGGGCATACGGTGGTGAAGTCTTTCGAGATGTCGCCGTGCTATTCGCCATCCTACAAACTCGTTGGCGCTATCGTGGTGGTCAAGGAGTTGGAAGATCGTCGTACACGCGTGGTTGCGTAACGCACGCGATGTGCCGCGAATGCCGCATTGCAGTCCACAATGCGCTTTTTATCGCGGCACTACTATAAATCGTATATTGACGGCGGAGAAACACTCGGTACTGGTGTACCGTAGTTGTACGGCCTGAGGTTGGCCGGGGATAGTTCCGGTTTTTCGGAGTAAGCGTGGATGGACACTGTGCTCCAGGATTTTTTTCAAGCTTTTGCGATCAAAAGCAGTCAATTGCGATACGCCATCAACCAAAGTGAGGATGAGCTGGTTCAGTTGTTTGACAGGGAGCTTCAGGCGATCGTCAACGACATTCTGGCCTACCAGGCGTCCAGCCGCGAAGAGCTCTACAGACAATTCCAGTTTCTCTGCACGCTGGTTCGTGACGAAGCCGACGACCGGCTGGCGGTTGTGCGCAGAAGCGTGATGATGTCCGGGCTGATCGACCGATATTTCCGTGATCACTCGGATTGGTCCGATGTGGATTTGTCTCCGGCAATCGCTCGACCAGCCAGGGCTCCAGCACCGGCCTATTATGAGCAGCCGCTTTTTAACGAAGCAATTCTCGATAGTCTGGATGATCAGATCATCGTCGTCACAAACGACTACCGCTATCTTTATACCAATAATGCCTACGCAAAATTGAAGAACCGGACCCGCTTATCGCTGATCGGTTGCCACGTCACCGAGTTCATTGGTGAAGATGGGTTTTACCTCCAGGCAAAGCCCGCCCTTGATCGTTGCTTTGCAGGTGAGGAGATCGGATACATTCATCATGCGTACCGGGACGGACAGAGATTTGCCACCCGATGCAGAATGACGCCGCTGCGCGGACCCAAAAATCACGTCATGGGTGCCGTTGTGGTGTTAAGGAATATCGATGAGATGGCGACACTGGAATGTGGTTGAGAGAGGGCCCTGAGCCCTCGCTTTGCGTCGTTATCACGTGCCGCTGAGCTTACCGATGATCCAACCGAGCGAGTAGGGCGCATTCGTATCCAGTATAAGTCTGGCCGCCATGGCGAGGCAGGATATCACCAGGAGCGGGCGAATGATCTTTGCACCGTTCCTCATCGCCAGTCTGGACCCGATCTGGGCTCCCAGGAACTGCCCAAATCCCATCACCAGCCCGAGCTTCCAAAGAATCGCACCGTTAAGTGTGAACACCAGGAAGCCACCGAAATTCGAGCCGAGGTTCAAGAGCTTCGTATGCGCGGTCGCCTTCAGCATGCCGAAGCCGGCAAGCGCGACGAATGACAGCATATAGAAGGAACCGGCTCCTGGACCGAAAATGCCATCGTAAAAACCAATCAATGGAACCACCGTCGGACCGAAGACAAACGGCGTGATACGGCGCTGGCTGTCGATGTCGCTGAGGTTGGGCTTGAAGGCGAAGTAGATGGCGATGGCGACGAGCAGGAAGGGCATGATTGCCCTCAAAACGTCGGCCGGAACAAAGGATGCGGTAAATGCTCCAGCCATCCCTCCGAGCAGAGCCATCAACGCCATCGGAAATTGTTCTCTGAGATTGACGTGGCCCTTGCGCGCATAGGCAATCGTCGCAGAGGCGGAGCCGAACTGAGCCTGTAGCTTATTGGTCCCGAGCGCTTCCAGCGGCGGTATGCCCATAATCAGCATAGCCGGCAGCACGATCAACCCGCCGCCGCCGGCAATAGAATCGACGAAGCCGGCAAAGACGGCAACAAAAAACAGTATGATGAAAAGCTGGAGAGCGACGTCTTGCACTGGGGAGGGATCCGGAGGGTTTTGCTGGCCGCTTGTGGCACCGAATGCCTTGCCCCGCAACCGCTTTTGCGGGCAAGGCTACAGCATCGGCCCGAAAATCCGACTCGATTTTCGGAAAGCACGATGCGTAGATTCAAAAATATAAAGCGCTGTGCGTCCAATAGGACTCACAGCGCTTTATTGGTCGGATGGAAAAGATTGCGCAGGCTGCACAGGAAGCTATTGTGCGCCGAACGCTAGCGCGAAGCATGCAGCCGCATTGATGAGGAACATATGCATAAAGTAATTTTCGACACGGATCCGGGTATTGACGATGCAATGGCGTTGCTTTTTCTGCACCGCCACCCTGATATCGATCTCATTGGGGTCACGACCGTTTTCGGCAACGCGCCGATCGAGATTACCACTCGCAATGCGCAGTTCCTCAAACAGCAATGGATGATTGATGCGCCCGTAGCACAGGGCGCCGGCAAGACGTTCGATCCGTCGCGTCCGGACGGCCACTTCCCCACCTTCATCCACGGCGATGATGGGCTTGGCAATATCGGCGTGCCTGAAACGGTCGATGTGCCGCTCGATCCGCGCGCGGCCCATCATTTCATCATCGACACGGTCAAGGCCAATCCCGGTGAAGTGACGCTGATCGCGGTCGGTCGCATGACCAATCTGGCGCTTGCGCTGAAGACCGATCCCGATTTCGCTGCTCTGGTGAAAGAGGTGATCATCATGGGGGGCGCCTTCGACATCAATGGCAATGTCAGCCCCGCGGCAGAGGCGAATATTCACGGTGATCCGGAGGCGGCTGATCTCGTCTTCACCGCAGCCTGGCCGGTTACCGTCATCGGCCTGGACGTCACGACGAAAACCGTGATGACCTCCGGTTTCCTGGCGGACATGGTCAAGGAGAATGGCGCAGCCGTGCAGCTTCTGTCGGATCTCTCGCAGTTCTATATCAACTTCTACAACATGCGCACCGGCGACGGCATGGTGGTTCACGATTCCTGTGCCTGCGTCTATCTGACGAATCCTGAGCTGTTCGAAACACGAAGCGGCGCAATCCGTGTTGTTTGTGGCGGTCTTGCGGACGGGCAGACCATCCAGAAGCCCGACGGCGTCACCTTCCCACCGGGCAATTGGGACGGTTATCCAAGCCAGAAAGTGTGCACCAGGATCGAGCCGGATCGTGTGCTGTCGGTCATTCGCTCTGCAATTGTGCGGGGTGAACGTGGCTGATTGAATTGAGCCGCCGTTCGCGCGGCGGCTTTGCCTTGCATTTTATCAGAATCTGGCGTTATGCAAGCACGACTGGCGCAAGCCGCGTTCTGCGCCAGACTCGTCACGACAAATGTTTCGGCGAAGCACGGTGATCGCTTGGCGTTTCGGGAAAACCAATTCGTGTTTTCCGGCGCTTGCGCTACAATAGACAGCACAGGTCCGATTTGTTCGTGTCGGCTTATGTTTCAAACCAAAAAACGAACGCTACTGTGGGCCGGACGATCCGGTCCATTTCCATGAGGAAAGAGATGGAAGAGTTTCACAAGGTCAAGCGTCTGCCGCAATACGTCTTCGAACAGGTCAACCGTTTGAAAGCGAGCGCGCGAGCGGGTGGCGCGGATATCATTGACCTTGGCATGGGCAATCCAGATCTGCCGACACCCAAGGCAATCGTCGACAAGCTTTGCGAAGTCGTCCAGGACCCACGTACGCATCGTTACTCCTCTTCCAAGGGCATTCCAGGCCTTCGCCGCGCCCAGGCCGCTTATTATGCGCGCCGTTTTGGTGTGAAGCTGAACCCGGATACACAGGTTGTCGCCACGCTCGGTTCAAAGGAAGGCTTCGCCAATATGGCGCAGGCAATCACCGCGCCCGGCGACGTGATCCTGTGTCCGAACCCGACCTATCCGATCCATGCCTTCGGCTTCCTGATGGCAGGCGGCGTCATTCGTTCGATGAATGTCGAGCCGGATGAAACCTTCTTCGGCCCGCTTGAGCGCGCCGTGCGCCATTCGATCCCGAAGCCCTTGGCACTGATTATCAACTACCCATCCAACCCGACGGCACATGTGGCGTCTCTGGATTTCTACAAGGACGTGATCGCTTTTGCGAAGAAGCACGATCTGATCGTGCTGTCCGACCTTGCCTATTCGGAAATCTATTTCGATGAGAAGAACCCGCCGCCATCTGTCCTGGAAGTGCCCGGTGCCATGGATGTATCGGTGGAATTCACCTCCATGTCGAAGACCTTCTCGATGCCTGGCTGGCGTATGGGCTTTGCGGTCGGCAACGAACGTTTGATCGCCGCACTGACACGCGTAAAGTCCTATCTCGATTACGGCGCCTTCACGCCGATCCAGGTTGCGGCCACGCACGCGCTGAACGGCGACGGCTCTGATATTGCAGAAGTGCGCAATGTCTATCGCCGCCGTCGCGACGTCATGGTCGATACATTCGGCAAGGCCGGCTTCGAGGTTCCACCTCCGGCTGCTACCATGTTCGCTTGGGCGAAAATTCCGGAGAAATTCCGCCACCTCGGTTCGCTTGAATTTTCCAAGCTGTTGATCGAGAAGGCCGACATTGCGGTTGCTCCGGGTGTCGGCTTCGGCGAGATGGGTGACGATTATGTTCGCCTCGCGCTCGTCGAGAACGAGCACAGAATTCGCCAGGCCGCGCGCAATCTCAAGCGCTTCCTGTCGACTGCGGATGATACGTTGCACAACGTCGTCTCGCTCAACGCCCACAGATAAGGGCAACCCGCCAAGGTGGCCGGTTCCGGCCACCTCTTTCATTAAAGCAAATCAGGAATATACCCATGGCAGATTCATTGAGAATCGGCATAGCGGGACTCGGCACTGTCGGCTCTTCGCTCGTGCGCATCCTCCAGCAGAGAAGCAACGAACTTGCGATTACCTGCGGACGCGCAATTGAGATTATTGCTGTTTCCGCGCGCGACCGTTCGCGCGACCGCGGCATTGATATCTCGGGTATTACCTGGTTCGATACGCCGGAAGACATGGCGGAGAAGGCCGACATCGATGTCTTCGTCGAACTGGTCGGTGGCGCCTCAGGCGCTGCGGAAAAAGCCGTTCGGGCGGCTCTCTCACGCGGTCTCCATGTCGTGACAGCTAACAAGGCGTTGCTGGCAAAGCACGGCGTGGAACTGGCAAAGATGGCGGAAGAAAAGGGCGCTCTGCTCAACTTCGAAGCGGCTGTCGCCGGCGGTATCCCCATCATCAAGGCGCTGCGTGAATCGCTGACCGGCAACCACGTGTCGCGCATCTACGGCATCATGAACGGCACCTGCAACTACATCCTGACCAAGATGGAGAAGGAAGGCCTGTCCTTCGAAGCCTGCCTGAAGGAAGCGCAGCGGCTTGGCTACGCGGAGGCGGACCCGGCTTTCGATATCGAAGGCAACGACACGGCGCATAAGCTTGCGATCCTGACGACGCTCGCCTTCGGCTCCAAGATCGCGGCCGATGATATCTATCTCGAAGGCATCACCAATATTTCGATCGAAGATATTCAGGCAGCCGCTGATCTCGGCTATCGCATCAAGCTTCTTGGTGTCGCGCAACTGACCGAGTCCGGCATCGAGCAGCGCGTCCACCCGACCATGGTACCGCTCGATTCCGTCATCGCTCAGGTTGATGGCGTCACCAATGCGGTTGCTGTGGAATCCGATATTCTCGGTGAATTGCTGATGGTTGGTCCAGGGGCCGGCGGTAATGCGACGGCGTCCGCGGTGCTGGGCGATGTTGCCGATATCGCCAAGAGCCGCCCAGGTGCCCAGCAGGTGCCGGTTCTCGGTCGACCAGCCAAGTCACTGACGGATTATCGTCGTGCCAAGATGAAGAGCCACGAAGGCGGCTACTTCATCCGTCTGACGGTCAAGGACAAGGCCGGCGTGTTTGCCTCCATCGCGACCCGCATGGCAGAAAACAATATCTCGCTCGAATCGATCGTTCAGCGCTCTCAGGTGCCGACGGAGGAGGGCGCTCAGACCATCATCCTCGTCACCCATGCGACTATGGAAGATGCGATCCGCAAGGCGGTCAAAGCGATCAAGAGCGAAAAGTATCTGGTCAGCGAACCGCAGGTGATCCGCATTGAGCGCACGTGAGGCTTAGCGCCTTGGCTTGGCTAAGGTTGTGTCGGTAATACAGACATTTTGATAAAAAGCCCGGGTGCATGTGCTCCCCGGGCTTTTTCTATTTCATACAAGTTGCTTCGGAGGATGAGAAAAGCGCACACGCCTGCGCCTTGTCGCTCAGCTATGAAGATGTCGATCAAAAAGCTCTTGGCGAAATTTGATCGCCAAGATCGATTCAGGTCAGCGTCGCCGTCTGCTTACGACGCGTAGGCTGGAGCGCGATAGCTTGGGTCCGACGCAATCGGGTATGTTCCGCGGCTGGGGTCTGCCTCATCATCCAAAGCGATGCTCTGGTTTGCGACACGACCCTGGGAGAGGGTTCCTCCCTCGATCAGAGCCATCTGAATGAGATAGGTGAGAAACGTGCTCTCCTTCGGCGTGGCAAGCAAGGCTGCGCGCAAATGGTCCATCACGATATTGGTGTCACTCATAGTCTGCCCTCATATGTCTTAACGCGCTAAAATTAGCGCATCATCGTGATTGCAGCGTGAATCAACCAAGGGTGTCAGGGATATCTGGGCTTACACGGGAATAGTGTCGATCAATCGGATGCGCCGCATCGTGGTGACAGGATAATCGTCGTCGAGAAAACGAGCTGGCGTAAAGTCTGGCTCAAGCAACCGCAACTGTTCGATCGCTCGTGCCGCATGCGCCGTCATCCCCTTTTGGATGTAGAGGGCAATCAGGTAGCGCAGAGGCGCGCGGAAGGCAGGTCGCAGAATGAGCGCGGCCTCCGCATGGCCGATGGCTGCATCATAGTCACTGACAGCAGCGGCTGACATGCAGCAAAAGAACTCGACGAATGCGCGATGTTCCCCACCTCCGGTCAATTCCAGCGCCTTTGTTGCAGACCTGCGGCTTGCCTTCAACTTGTCGAGAACGAGTTCGGCATTGGACAGGATCGCCATGTTGATCGGGTTGAGCGGATCAAGCTCAGCGGCCCGCTCAGCGAGCTTCAGAGATCCGCGGCTGGATCCTCCACCCAGATACTCCAGGTGTGCACCGATACTGAGGATGCCTGGGCTATTGCCGTCCTGGCGCAATGCCTCCTGTACCAGTTCCGTGGAAGTGATTTCGTCACCCAGGAATGCCGTGCTGCGATGCTGGAATTGCGCCATGTTGCGCAGGAAAGCCCGCCACGCGACATATTGCGGACGAGGGTCGCGCTCATAGGCATAGCTCAGATGCCTGTCCGCCTCAGACAGGCTTTGACGGTCGAAGCGGAAGATGAGGTTGCGAGCGTTGCTTGCCAGGAGCGCTGCGCAGTTCGAAATGGCGAGGTCATCTTTCCTTTCACGCAAGGTGATGAGAATGGCCTGAACCAACGTTCCGCACCAATGGTGCAACGCCTCTTCCGAGGAACTGACGAGCTTTTCAGTACGGGAAGCATAGAGCCTGCCGGTCTCCGCATGGCTGATCGTGAAGGTGATATGGCTATGCCGCCCCATCGTCGCGGTCCGGATGGAGACGGCAAGACCGCTGACAGGCTGACGCGCAACAGCCGGCGATGCATGCGGGATATGGGGAAAAATTTGAAAGTCGTCCAAGTCATGAAGCGACGCCGTCGTCAGCGTCATCATGCGGGCGTTGATCAACTCGCTCGCCGACTGATTGTCGGAGTGAAACTGAAAGAAGATGGCTGGCTTCGGCGGTGCTGATTGACGCGGCGCCTCAAAAGCGCTGACTTTGGCCTTTTCAGCAAGTGACGATCGCGTATCGCGAATCCATTCCTCGAACTCCGGATCAGGGACGTCGATATCGGCGAAGGCGTCCTGCTCGTCACTCCAATCGCCCGGTGACTCGACAAGGCGGTAACTGACTTTGAACCGTGACGAGTCGAGCGCGACCTTTTCGCGGTCGGCCTGCAAGATGTCTTGATAGGGCCCGAACGCCTTTCGAATTTCGACAAGCGTTTGACGCAGGCTGTCCGAACCCTTTTTGGCGTCGCGATCGCTCCACAACTTGTCCTGCAGCGATACACGGCTTCTGGAGTGATGCGGCGCCGTCGCCAGGAGAATGAGGAGGCCGCGAGCCTTGGCCGATCGCGGACCCCGGTCATTCCCATCCGGATCAGCGATCCGGAATCGACCAAAGACGTTTAACGACAGCATAGGCGCGCCCTCCGAAGGCAAATCACACCTATGCATATCAGGTCATATTAGCGAAGGAAAAGCCTTCCCGTTGGATCCTGCTCATTTTCGTCCGGCCGTGCGGTGTTGGCATCTGCTGGTGCCAACAGGCGCGCTTCAGCCGGCTTGAACGGGTAGGGCGTGACATCGGTCGTCGACGCAGCGTGATCGGGGAAATCGGTCTTCACCCAGTTGCGAAATGCCGCAATTCCCTTTGAGACCTGCAGCACGTAGTCGAGCGACTGGGTGTTCGCGACCGGCGAGTTCGTTCCAATGTTGCGGAAGTAGGCGGCAATGGCCGCGTCGTCGTAAGGGTTGGCGGGCACATCAGGCAAAAGTGCTGCCGCTTGGGTCGCTTCAGGCGTATCCGGCAGCACGGCCGTGCCCCAGTCATTGGCACGCTGGTGGCAGGTGATGCATGCCGAGGTGGGATTATCGACAGGGCCATTTGCGCGACCGAAGAGGCCGAGGTTCTGGCGGGGAAGCGCATAGAACATGGAGGCGACATCCGGATTGACCCAGCTTTCCTTTGGGGTCGCTGCCTGCTCAAGATAAGCCTTGGCGTTGAGCCCTGGGTCGCTACCCCAAATGAGACCGACAGGCACCAATCGCTCATAAGGCGTGTTGCCCGGCTGCATGGCGTTGTACATGAAGGTCCCGAAGAACCAGCCGTTCGGCGAGCGCTTGTCCTTGACCGAAAGGTCCAGCTGGAGAAGGCGCATGGTCATCACCCCGCCATCCTTCTGCCCGGCAACATCCCATTCTTTTGAGCCCGCAAGATAAGGAACGCTGGAAGGTGTGGCGGTGGTGAACAGCATTTTCGCCGACACCGCACCTTCCGCAAATGCAAAATCCCGGGTCTTGGGGAAGGCGGGATCACCCCAAATCTGACCGAAGCCATAGCACGCCACGTCATTATAAATGCCGACCGCAAAATTGCGCTCCCAGTCCATTTGTAGCGCGTGAAGTTCCTTCGGCCGGGACCACCGCTCGGTCGTCATCCCACGCAACGGCTCGCGCAACATGAAGAACCACGGCGCATCACACCACTGCTCTTCCTTATTGTCCTCGATCCGCCAATCCACATCCGGCCGCGCATTGACCTTGATGACGTAGTTGAGGATCGACTGCATATAGTCCGCAGGATTCTTAAACGGATCTACCGTCAACCAGGGGAGCTTACTGTTGTCGGGCAAGGTCTTGGGAAAATCATAATGGATTTGAAACTTGCGATCCGTCTCGTGCCCCTTCAGCGGCAGGCTGCTGGAACAGTCGAACTTCGCTTTGGCGGCCGCCGCAAAACTAGCGTCGGCAGGCGTCGGACAGTCAGCCAACGCGAAGGAGGCCGGGAAGAAAAGAAGAGCGAAACTAAGGAGGCGTGCTTTCATCATTGAGTCTCCAGCGGACGGACGGGAGGTTGATGTAAGGTGAAGAATTTGGGATTGTAAATACGCAACCTGAAACACGTTTTGCGAGTATTGTGGAGTGTTCTGGTGATGAAAAGTGGGACCAGGATCAGATGTCAGATCTGCTGGATGGTCTCAGTGCCAACCAAATATGCGGCTTCAGACAGGCTTGAAAGCGAAGCTCCACTGTGTCCTGATAGATGGCCGGTTGGTCAAAAAGGCCGACGTTAAGCCTCACCTATGGACGACTTCCATTATGACTCCTCGATACCGAAGAAGCCCAAAGAGGACAGTCATTGTCTCTGAAGTAGCTGATTTTTATGGAAGATTAATGGTGAGAGCGCAGGGATTCGAACCCTGGACCTACTGATTAAAAGTCAGTTGCTCTACCGGCTGAGCTACGCTCTCCCAAATGGGGGCGAAGCGCCCCTCGGAAGTGGGCGGAACATAGGTAGAGGCACGTTTGCGGTCAACCCAAAAAAACAGGATTATATCATCTTTCCGCGTTTTTTTGCCGCAACCGCAAAAAGGTGATTGGTGGCAAGGGTTTGGTGGGGCTACAAGGCATCGTGAACCGTCCGGAGTGCCGCATTGTCCATCGCCGATATTTCCCTCCTCACAGCGCTTTTCGCCGGTGCTTTGTCGTTCCTGTCTCCTTGCGTGCTGCCGCTCGTGCCGCCGTATCTTTGCTACATGGCGGGCATCTCGGTGGAGCAGTTCAGGGATGAGCGCTTCGAGGCAAAGCCGCAGGTTCGCAAGGCGGTGCTTCTGGCGGCGCTGTTTTTCACGTTGGGTTTTGCGACGGTCTTCGTGGCGCTTGGTGCCGGTGCGTCCACCATTGGAATGGTGCTGCGCCAAAATCTCGACATTCTCGCCAAAATCGGCGGTCTGATCATCATCCTGATGGGACTGAACTTCCTCGGCGTTTTCCGGATTGGCGTCTTCTCGCGCGAGGCGCGTTTCCAAAGCGGCGGCAAGCCCGCCACGCTTTCCGGCGCCTATGTTATGGGATTGGCTTTCGCCTTTGGCTGGACGCCATGCATCGGTCCCGTACTTGGTGCCATCTTGGGCGTTGCGGCCTCGCGCAACACGGTCGGCGAGGGCGCGATGCTGCTTGCGGTCTATTCCGCGGGCCTTGCCATCCCCTTCTGGATAGCAGCTGCCTTTTCCGGCAGTTTCATGCGCTTTCTCGCTCGTTTTCGCCGCCATCTGGGGCTTGTTGAAAAGGTCATGGGCGTCCTGCTGATCCTGACTGGTATCGCCTTCATGTCCGGCTTCATCACCAATGTGGCGATCTGGTTTCAGGAGAGCTTTCCAATCCTGATGAAAATCGGCTAGACCCTCTTAGGAGGACGAGCTGCACGGCGAGGGGGCCATGGCTGAAATCGCCGGATTGCTGTTTCCGTTTTTCGGGCTGATCCTGATCGGCTATGTGGCGGCGCGGGTCACGCGCCAGCCCGCCGAAGCACTCGGTTGGCTGAACACCTTCATCATTTATGCCGCGCTTCCGGCACTCTTCTTCAAGCTTGTTGCCCGCACACCGGTCGATCAACTGGCGCGGATGGATTTTGTCGTGCTCAGCCTCGCCGCCACCTACACGATCTTTCTCTGCCTCTTTCTCATCGGCTACTATGTACGGCGCAACAGTTTTGCCGATTGCACCATACAGAGCTTCGCAGGCGCCTATGGCAATATTGGATACATGGGCCCGGGGCTTGCTTTGCTGGCACTTGGAGAGCGCGCGGCTGTTCCTGTCGCCCTCATTGTCTGCCTCGAAAACGCCGCGCATTTCATCGCCGCACCGGCTCTGATGGCCATTGCCGGCGGCGATAAGCGATCCCGCTTGAAACTTGCAGGCGATGTCGCCCGCAAGGTGCTGACGCACCCTTTCATCATCTCGGTAATCGTCGGTTTCGTCGCTGCCGTGCTTTCCTGGCGGCCACCTCAGCCTGTGCAGCAACTGGTGGATTATCTGGCACAATCGGCAGCACCCTGCGCACTCTTCGCCATGGGCGTGACGTTGGCGCTCCGGCCGCTCAAGCGGGTACCGATAGAGATCAGCTATATCGTGCCGGCCAAGCTGATCCTGCATCCGCTGCTGGCTTACGTTCTGATGTCATCTTTTGGCAACTTCGACCCCATCTGGGTGTCGACGGCGGTTCTTCTGGCAGCACTGCCGACGGCCACGAATGTCTTCGTCATCGGCCAGCATTATCAGGTCTGGCAGGAACGCGCATCGGCGACCATTCTGATCTCCACCGTGCTCTCCGTCTTCACGGTCTCGCTCGTGCTTTATGTCATTCGCGCAACGAGCGTCTGAGGCTTCCCATAATCAGCGAGGGCAGGGCCTTGATACCGCGGCCTGGCTCGATGCCCTCGCGCATCACGAGACCGCGGAGCGGCCCGACATTGCCAAGAACGTGAAGTCCCGCCGCACGGGCCATCTGCATCGGCAGCATGCCGGACAGAAGTGACCGGTTGAGAAGATCGACACTGAGCGTGCGGCTGAAAACGTCGGCGCGGCGTCGGCGATCGAATGTCGCGCCGGCGTCTGCCGGGATCGCGCCACCGGTCAATGTGCCGAGCATGTCGGTCAAGACGATGATGTCGCGAAGGCTGAGATTGAGCCCCTGCGCGCCGATCGGCGGAAAGCCGTGCCCAGCCTCGCCAATGAGCGCCACGCGTCCCTTGCCGAAGGCGCGGGCCGTCATGCTGGAAAGCGGCCATGTCTGCACGCCCTCTTCAACGGAAACCGTGCCGAGCATGGACTGCATGCGCTCTTCAACGCGCTTGCTTAACGTTTCCAGCGGCAGCGCTTCAAGTTCTGCTGCCTGCTCTGGTTTGACCACCCATACAAGGCTGGATCGATCGCCGGGTAGCGGAACCTGCGTGAAGGGTCCCGTCGGGGTATGAAACTCTGTTGAGATATTGCCGTGCGGGCGGGTGTGCGAGAAATTGAGAACGACGGCAGTTTGCGGATAGGACCAGCTTCGAACTCCGATCCCTGCCGCCTCGCGAACCTTGGAATGTCTGCCATCCGCGCCGATGACAAAGCTGCTCGAAACCGTCTCTCCGTTTGTCAGCATGAGTGAGACGTCATGAGATCCGACTTCCACCGTATCGACGCTGGCATCGACGAGGGTGATGTTGTTTTCCTGCGCAACAGCTTGCGAAAGAACGCTGAGCAATGCGCTATTCGGCATGTTCCAGCCGAAGGCGGCAAGCCCGATCTCCGACGAGCGGAAGGCGACCGTCGGCGCGCGCAGCAAACGGTCGGTGCCATCGATGATCTGCATCGTAGAGAGCCGCGCAGCGGATGGTTCGATTTTGGACCAAACCCCAAGCCGGTCAAGAAAGCGGATGGACTGATCCATCAGAGCCGTCGTGCGGCGGTCGGTTCTCTCGGATTGAGGCGCAATGAGCGCGACGTTTCGGCCAGCGCGTGCAATGGCAAGAGCTGCGATTTGTCCTGCAAGTCCAGCGCCGACAACGGCAACTTCGAAGTTCTTCATCGTCCTGTTCCATTCCTGCAGTCGAGGCTCAACACATAGTGGCTTTGCGCCGTCGAATCCAGAAGCCATCTGGTCAGAGATTGCCATATCGGCGCAGCCGGATACTGATTAAGTTCGAGGATAAGCATTCCCGCATGGTTGCAAAGAGCGGTGAATGGTCGCATATCGGATAGAGAGAATGAATAAGAGCGGGGCCGTTACGCTGTCATGAAGATCTTCAACTACAGACGCGTACCCTATGCCGAAATCCGGGCGTTCTCCGTTCACATCCTGACAGCCTCCGGTTCCTTTCTTGCCTTCCTTGGTGTCGTCGCCGCCGCTGAACATCGTTTTGTCGACATGTTCTGGTGGCTCGGCCTCGCGCTTCTCGTCGATGGCATCGACGGGCCGATCGCCCGCAAGGTGCAGGTCAAGGAAGTCCTTCCCAACTGGTCCGGTGACACGCTGGATAACATCATCGACTACGTCACCTATGTGTTGCTTCCTGCCTTTGCTCTCTATCAAAGTGGCATGATCGGGGAGCCATGGTCCTTCGTCGCCGCCGGCATGATCGTGGTCTCCAGCGCGATCTATTATGCCGATATGGGCATGAAAACCGACGAGTACTTCTTCTCGGGCTTCCCGGTTGTCTGGAATATGGTGGTGTTCACGCTCTTCGTCATCGATGCAAGCGCCACCACGGCCATGATCATCGTGACGGTATCGGTGATCCTGACTTTCCTGCCGATCAACTTCCTGCATCCAGTCAGAGTGAAGCGGCTCCGGTGGCTGAACATGGCGGTTTTCCTGCTCTGGTGCGTGCTGAGCGGATACTCGCTTCTCCTGCATTTTCAGTCGCCTGATTGGCTTGTTGCCGGGGTCGTCATCACCGGCATCTATCTCTATTGCATTGGCGGTATTATGCAGTTCGCTCCGTCTCTTGGGGCGAAAACCCGCTGAGAAAAACAGTGGTTTAAAACCATCCCTGGATCGTTGTTTTTCAGTTGTACAGCGTCACAAAAAAGGATTTAGTACGCATAAAGAGCAGTGCTCAATTTTAGTGCAAGGGTGTCGATCCGCTCGTTAAGCCTCATAGAAGTGCGGCGATCGGTGAAAAGGGGAACAGGTGACGGAAACGGTTGCGTCTGGGGCTTCGCCCCTCTTGTCCGTGCGCCAGCTGACCAAGCTGTTTGGAACATTCGCCGCATGCAATGCGATCGATCTCGATATTGCACCTGGCGAGATTCACGCTCTTCTCGGTGAGAACGGTGCCGGAAAATCCACCCTCGTCAAAATGCTCTTTGGCGTGCTGGAACCCTCCAGCGGAGAGATCGTCTGGAACGGAAATTCTGTTCGGATCGGTTCACCGGGTGAAGCCCGCAAGCTGGGCATTGGCATGGTATTCCAGCATTTCTCCCTCTTCGAAGCGCTGACCGTCGCTGAAAACATCGCGCTCTCGCTCGATCCCAAGATTTCTCTGAAGGAAATTGCGCGGGAAGCTGAAACACTCTCCAAGGCATACGGTCTGCCGCTCGACCCTTACGCCCATGTTGCTGATCTTTCGGTGGGCGAGCGCCAGCGCATCGAGATCGTTCGCGCTCTTTTGCAGAACCCAAGGCTTATCATTCTGGATGAACCGACCTCTGTGCTGACACCCCAGGAGGCGGACCGCCTGTTCGAGACGCTGGAGAAGCTGAAAGCCGAAGGGCGTTCGGTGCTTTACATCAGCCATCGTCTGGAAGAGGTACAGCGCATCTGCGATCGCGCCACTGTATTGCGCCACGGCAAGGTCACGGGGGCCTGCGACCCACGCCAGGAAACGCCCGCCTCTCTGGCGCGCATGATGGTCGGTTCCGATGTTGCAGGCATTCAGCGCGACGACGAATGCACCATCGGTGACGTGGCCGTTGAAATCATCGGTCTCTCTGTTCCGGCACGCACGCCCTTTGCCGTGTCACTCAAAAATATCGCCATGAAGGTGCGCGCGGGCGAGGTGCTTGCCATCGCGGGTATTGCCGGCAATGGACAGGGCGAGTTGTTCGACGCGCTATCCGGTGAATATCCCGTCTCGAAGGACGACGCGATCTTCCTGCGTGGCAAGCCCGTCGGTCGCATGGGCATCAATGGCCGCCGGTTGCTGGGGGCAGGCTTCGTCCCGGAAGAGCGCCACGGCCATGCCGCCGTGCCGAATATGAGCCTCTCCGACAATCTTCTCCTGGCGCGCTGTCGATCCGACAAGAAGGCATTCCTTAGCGGCGGTTTCCTGAAAGTCGTCCGTCATTCGGTGATCAAGAACGCCGCCAAACGCATCTCCGAACACATGGATGTGCGCAAGAGCGGCGAAGACCCACTCGCCGGTTCGCTCTCCGGCGGCAATCTGCAGAAATTCATCGTCGGTCGCGAGCTCGATCGACAGCCATCGGTTCTCGTCGTCAATCAGCCGACATGGGGTGTGGATGCAGGGGCGGCAAGCCGTATTCGCCAGGCGCTCGTGGACATGGCGAAGGGCGGATCGGCTGTCATCGTGATCAGCCAGGATCTCGACGAGATCTTCGAGGTTGCGTCAAGCATTGCCGTTATTTCCGACGGGCAACTGTCCAGCGCCTATCCGGCAAAGGAAATGACGCGTGAGAAGATCGGCCTGTTGATGGGTGGCGTGCACGCAGGCAGCACAGGGCAGGCAGGGCATACGGAGCAGGTCGTTCATGCGCATTGAACTGGAAAAACGCGCAGGGGTCTCCAAGCTCTTTGCCATTCTCTCGCCGCTCCTGGCTCTGGTGCTGACGCTTATCGTTGGTGCCATCATCTTCGCAGCGCTCGGCAAAGAACCCGTCGGCGCACTCTACAGCTTCTTCATCGAGCCTTTGCTGGAAGTCTGGTCCCTGCATGAACTTGCGGTCAAGGCCGCGCCGCTGATCCTGATCGCGGTCGGGCTTGCCATTTGTTATCGGTCGAACAACTGGAATATCGGCGCGGAAGGTCAGTTCACCATCGGCGCAATCACCGGCTCCATCCTGCCCGTGTTGAACCCCGATTGGCAGTCGCCAATGATCCTGCCGCTGATGCTTGTCATGGGGGCCGCAGGCGGCGCGCTTTACGCCGGTATCCCAGCGCTCTTGAAGACGCGGTTCAACACCAACGAGATCCTGACCAGCCTCATGCTGGTCTATGTCGCACAGCTCTTTCTCGACTGGCTGGTGCGCGGGGCCTGGCGCGATCCGCAGGGCTACAACTTCCCGCAGACCAAGCCTTTCAACGAAAGCGCCGTCTTGCCTGAACTACTGGATTCGGGGCGTGCCCATTGGGGCGTCGTCTTTGCGCTCGTCGCCGCCGTCGCGCTCTGGTTCATGATGCGCTACATGCTGAAGGGCTTCGAAGTCACCGTGCTCGGCCAATCGGCGCGGGCAGGGCGGTTTGCCGGATTTTCCTCTCGCGGCATGGTGTGGTTTTCGCTGCTCCTGTCCGGCGCACTGGCAGGCCTTGCCGGGATTTCGGAAGTCTCCGGCTCCATCGGTCATCTGCAGCCCTCGATTTCGCCGGGCTACGGCTTCACCGCCATCATCGTTGCCTTTCTCGGCAGATTGAACCCACTCGGCATCATTGCCTCAGGGCTGGTTCTCTCGCTGACTTATCTTGGCGGTGAGGCGGTGCAGATGTCGCTGCAGATTTCAGACAAGGTCGTGCGGGTCTTCCAGGGGCTGCTGCTCTTCTTCGTCCTGTCCTGCGATACGCTGATCCTCTACAAAATCCGCATCCGCTGGTCGCGCAGCGCTGCCCGTGAAGGAGCCGCATGATGGATATGTTTCAGGCGATCCTCCTCACCGTCATTACCGCCGCAACGCCTCTGGTCATTGCAGCGCTTGGCGAACTCGTCACTGAGCGCGCCGGCGTCCTCAATCTCGGTGTCGAAGGCATGATCGTCATCGGTGCGGTCTGCGCCTTCGCCGCCTCGCATCTGAGTGGTTCGCCCTATATCGGCATTCTCGCCGGGATCGCGGCAGGTGCGCTGTTCTCGCTGCTCTTTGGTTTCCTGACGCTCACGCTTGTCACCAACCAGGTGGCGACCGGTCTCGCGCTCACCATTCTCGGTCTCGGCGTCTCCGGCATGTTGGGAGAAAGCTTCGTTGGCGTGCCCGGCGTCAAGCTGCCGAACATCGTCTTTCCTGTGCTCTCGGATATTCCATTTATCGGCCCGATCCTCTTCCGCCAGGATTTGATCTTCTACATCTCGATTGCGCTCGTCTTCGGTATCAGCTGGTTCCTGTTCAAAAGCCGCACCGGCCTGAAGATTCGCGCGATCGGTGACAGCCATTCGTCAGCCCACGCGCTTGGCGTAAACGTCATCCGCACGCGCTATTTTGCCGTGATGTTTGGCGGCGCATGTGCGGGTCTCGCGGGCGCGCAGCTCTCGCTCGTCTATACGCCGCAATGGGTGGAAAACATGTCTGCCGGTCGTGGCTGGATTGCGCTGGCGCTCGTCGTCTTCGCGTCCTGGCGGCCATGGCGGGTGCTGGCGGGCGGCTATCTCTTCGGCGCAGTGACGATCGGCCAGTTGCATGCGCAGGCCTTCGGCATTGGAGTGCCGTCACAGCTACTTTCAGCGCTTCCTTATGTAGCAACTATTGTAGTGTTGATTATCATCTCCCATAATCGGCGCACGACGCTGATCAATACACCGGCATCGCTCGGCAAACCGTTCGTGCCGGATCGCTAAAAATCCAAAAGTCATGCCTAACCAAGCAGGGGTAAAAATGAAAAGACTCATCATCGCATTGGCCGCGTCCGCTGCGGCCATCATCGGCGTCGTTCCGGCCGCGCAAGCTGCCGACGCCAAGAAAGTCTGCTTCGTCTATGTCGGTACGCGCACGGATGGCGGCTGGACACAGGCGCATGATATCGGCCGTCAGGAATTGCAGAAGCATTTCGGCGACAAGATCGAGACGCCGTTCCTCGAAAGCGTTCCGGAAGGCCCTGATGCCGAACGCGCCATCGAGCGCATGGCCCGTTCCGGCTGCGACCTGATCTTCACCACGTCGTTTGGCTTCATGGATGCCACGGTCAAGGTTGCTCAGAAGTTCCCGAAGGTGAAGTTCGAACATGCGACCGGCTTCAAGACGGCGGCAAACCTCGCAACCTATAACTCTCGTTTCTATGAAGGCCGTTACATTCAAGGCCAGATCGCTGCGAAGATGTCGCAGAAGGGTGTGGCCGGCTACATCGCCTCCTTCCCGATCCCGGAAGTAGTGATGGGCATCGACGCCTTCCTGCTCGGCGCACGTTCCGTCAATCCGGACTTCAAGGTCAAGGTCGTCTGGGCCAACACCTGGTTCGACCCCGGCAAGGAAGCCGATGCCGCCAAGGCTCTGATCGACCAGGGCGTCGACATCCTGACGCAGCACACCGACACGACGGCACCAATGCAGGTTGCTGCAGAACGCGGCATCAAGGCGTTCGGCCAGGCCTCCGACATGATCAAGGCTGGCCCCAAGACACAGCTGACCGCGATCGTCGACACCTGGGGCGCCTATTACATCAAGCGCACGCAGGCGCTTCTTGATGGCACCTGGAAGTCGGAGTCGGTTTGGGACGGTCTGAAAGACGGCATCCTGACGATGGCGCCTTACACCAACATGCCGGATGATGTGAAAAAGATGGCTGAGGACACCGAGGCGAAGATCAAGTCCGGCGAGCTTCACCCTTTCACCGGTCCTGTGAAGAAGCAGGATGGAACGGAGTGGCTTAAGGCTGGCGAGAAGGCTGAAGACGGCGTTCTGCTCGGTCTGAACTTCTACGTTGAAGGCGTAGACGACAAGCTGCCGCAGTAAGTCGAAGTGTTTACACGAGAAAGGGCGCGCAATCCGTTTTGCGCGCCCTTTCTTATTGAGGCGTCTTCCTCGAAGCTCATGCCGAAAAGCAAAAGCCCGCCGATGGAGCGACGGGCTTTTTCAAGTCTTTACCGCGCATATGGATGCTGCGGATCGGACAAAATCGTTATCAGAAGACTGCGAGATACTTCAGCAGCGAGATAATACCGATGATGATCACGATGACCTGAGCGATCTGCTTTGCACTGCCGCCAACCGGCAGGCGTGCGATAAGCCACAGCACCAGTACGATGACCAGAAAGGTGATCAGAATGCTGACTAGCGTCGAGGTAACCATATGTCCCAGCTCCTATTTCCGTTTCGATGAACGGCCCGATCACCGTTGCGTGAGTAAAAGCCGCAATTTAGAATTTGGTTCCATTGTGCAAAATGAATTTGCGGGAAATGGAGATTGAGAGCACGTCGCACAAAAGTTCCGCGCGGTCTTTCGATACCAACATGCGACAGAACACAGGCGGAAGCGGTGGAAGCGAATCTGAAAGATCGTAACACCGCATAAGGAGGATGATGTGAGCGAGCTACGGGTTAAGAAGCGGGACGTCGGTGCGACAGCGCTTTTGGGACGCAATGGTCATCCGCAAATAGCAACACCGACCGGCGGAAATCTCTCAGTGGTGACGGCCGCGTCGGAGCCTGGCTTCAATCCGCTCGACCTTCTCTATTCCTCGCTCGCCGCTTGCTTGGCCTTGAGCGCGCGCATTGCAGCAAGCCGCATGGGCGTTCTCGATAGGTTCGAGGCGGTCGAGGCGAAGGTGACGGGAGAAAAGTCTGAGGGTGAACCCGCCCGCATTCTCCGCTTCGACATGCGGCTGACGATCAGCGGTGATTTTGACGAGCCGACGAAGCAGGCAATTGCCCATGAAGCGGAGAGAATTTGCACCGTCAGCAATACGCTGCGCGGCGAGGCGTACTTTCATCTGTCTATCGCCTGATACCGCTCCGAACTGCGCTGGCCGTCAATCAGCGCTGCGTCTTTTCCCATTTGCGGATCAGCCGGTCGCGCTTGAGCTTTGATAGGCGCTTGATCCAGAAGATGCCGTCAAGCTGATCGATCTCGTGCTGAATGCAGACGGCGTGAAAACCATCCGCGATTTCTTCATGTTCAGCGCCCGTCAAATCCTGAAACCGCAACGTCACCTGCCGGGGACGTTCCAGTTCCTCTGTGATGCCCGGCATGGAAACGCTGCCCTCGACATGGCGCATCGTCTCTGTCGAACTCTTGATGATCTCAGGATTGACGTAGGTCAGGATCTTGCCGGGCTCAAGCTCCAGCACGAAAACCCTCTGAAAGACGCCGATATGTGCCGCCGTGATCCCAACACCGGGCGCCGCGCGCATGGTGTCGACAAGGTCCTGCTGTAGGATGACGAGGTCGGGGCCAAACGTCGCGACCGGCTCGCATGGGGTGGCAAGGGCAGGGGCTGGGTATCGGACGATGGTACGAACGGTCATGACGTCTCGGAACTCAAAGATGAAGCCTTCGAAGTGGTGGTCGCAAGCGCTTTCGCCATTTCCGTCAGCTCTACGAAGGTCCGCTGTGTTCGGGCTTCGCGGCGAATGATATGGAGCAGTGTGCCGGAGAGCGCGCTGATCTCCCGTAACACCAAAGCATGGGCAATACCAAGTTTGTTTGAAAGGCTGCGACTGTCACTGCCAAGACCGATATGAACCGCGACAATGAGCGCAGCGCCTGTCGGTTGAAGTCCAGCGGGCGCGACCTGGAGCAGTTCGTCCACCGCGGCCATGAAGCGCGTTGCGGTGTCTTCCTCGTCCATTATGCCGCCGCGGCCTCGCCCCGCAGTCGCACCGACACCAGCACGGATTTGGAGGTTGGGGTGAAGCTGCCTTCGCCATAACTATGTAGCGGCACGAGAACGTTGAGCTCGGGATAGTAACCGCCGACGCTGCCCTGGGGTATGTCATAGGGCACCAGACGGAAATCCTTCGCGATCCGTTCGACGCCATCGCCATATTCGCCGATCACATCGACCCGCTGTTTGGCGTGGGCGCCAAGCGTCTCCATATCCTTCGGGTTCATAAAGATCACCTGACGTTCGCCGTAAACACCGCGGTATCGGTCATCAAGGCCGTAGATGGTGGTGTTATATTGATCGTGGCTGCGGAAAGTCTGGAGCACGAAAAGACCGTCTTTCGACAATGCCGCCTGATGCTCCGTCATTTCCGGCAGGGCGCCGGTAAAGAAGACCGCTTTCTTTTCCGGTGTTTGCCATTCACGCTCAGCTGCCGCGTTGCGCAGATGGAAGCCGCGCGGCACCCGCACGCGCTCATTGAATTCGTGGAAGCCTGGAATGACCCGCTCGATCATGTCTCGAATCAGATCGTAATCATCGGCAAGGGCGTTCCAGTTGACGCGATCACTGCCAAGCGTGGCTTCAGCGATACCGGCAATGATGGCAACTTCGGAACGCAGTTCAGGCGATGCCGGCTCATTTATGCCGCCAGAACCATGGACCATGCTCATGGAATCCTCGACCGTGACGATCTGCGGCAGGCCTTCGGAATTGCGATCGATCTCGGTGCGGCCAAGACATGGCAGGATGAACGAGGTTTCTCCCGGCACAAGATGCGAATGGTTGAGCTTGGTCGCGATGTTGACGGTCAGCTTCTGCTTTTTGAAGGCCTCGATGATCAGCGGGCTGTCGGGCGTGGCACGCAGGAAATTGCCACCGAGCGCGATGAAGGCCTGCGCCTTGCCATCCAGCATGGCGCTGATCGCTTCGACCGTGTTGTGCCCACGGTTGCGCGGCATCGTCACGCCGAGTTCCTTTTCAAGCGCATCAAGCAGGGCAGGCGGTGCCTTCTCGTCGATACCAACGGTGCGATCGCCCTGCACGTTCGAATGGCCGCGAACAGGGCAGAGGCCAGCACCGGGGCGGCCGACATTGCCCCGCAGCAGCATCAGATTGGTGATCTCGCGAACGATAGCGACGGAGTGCTTGTGCTGAGTGACGCCCATCGCCCAGGTGGCGATGACGGAACTGGCACTCATGTAGATGGAGGCCGCTTCCTCGATCGCCTCGCGTGTCAGACCAGACTGATCGAGAATGGTCTCCCAACGCGTTGCATCCACGGCAGCGCGGTATGCCTCGAACTCCACGGCATGGTCAGTCAGGAAGTCGTAATCGATGATGGCTGGTTGACCCGCGGCACGCGCCGCCTCATCGGCCGCGAACACCACCTTGCTGATACCGCGAATAGCGGCCATGTCACCGCCCTGGCGTGGCTGATAGTAATTGGTGGCAATCTTGGTGTTACTGCCGGTGATCATCTCCAGCTTGTCCTGCGGATCACTGAAGCGCTGCAGACCCTTTTCCTTGATCGGATTGAAAACGGCAATGCGCGCACCGCGAAGTGCCGCTCGCCTCAGATCACCCAGCATGCGGGGATGGTTGGTGCCGGGATTCTGGCCGATGACGAAGATCGCATCGGTCTTCTCGAAATCCTCCAGAAGCACGGTCCCCTTGCCGACACCGATCGAGGCCTTCAGACCGACGCCGCTCGCTTCATGACACATGTTGGAGCAGTCGGGAAAATTGTTGGTGCCGTAAAGTCGGACCATCAACTGATAAAGGAAGGCGGCTTCATTGGAGGCCCGACCGGATGTGTAGAACTCGGCGCGATCCGGGCTGTCGAGGCCGCGCAAGATGGTCCCGATCTCGCGAAATGCATCGTCCCAGGACACGGGCACGTATCGGTCTGAGGAACGATCGTAACGCAGAGGGTTCGTCAGGCGGCCTTGTTTCTCTAGTTCGTAATCCGACCATTGGCTCAGAGCGGAGACCGTATGGACGGCGAAAAACTCCGGCGGAACGCGTGCCTCCGTGGCTTCCCAGGACACGGCCTTCACACCGTTTTCACAAAATTCGAAGGATGAGCCATGCTCCGGGTCGCCCCAGGCGCAGCCGGGGCAATCGAAGCCATCGGGCTGATTGGTCTTAAGAAGCGCCTTCGCATTGGACAAGGGTGCTCCGGATTCCAGCAGGCGCTTGCCAACGCTTTTCAGCGCACCCCAGCCGCCGGCCGCGGATGAGGGCTTGCCGATGAAATCCATCTTGCCCATTATAACGTATCTCCTTGAAGGCTTCGTCTCGATCGGTGCCACGACAGACTCACCCGATCCTTAGTTTGCACTGCAGCATAACAGTTCAGATAGGCGCTTACCTAGCATATATCAATTCTCTGCGTTGCACGGATGCGCGTTTCGTTTTCCCATTAGCGACACCCTGTCCGTGTGTTGACGACATGGAGCCAACCGTCGCTGCGGCGCGATGACGGGGAGGAAGAAGATGAAACCAGTTCTTGCCTAACGGGTTGTTGACATTGTTGTTCTAAACGACAATCTCCAGCCCGTTTGCAAAGCAGGCCAATGACCGGAGAAGGGGGCGCAAGTTGACACAAGCCGACCACGATCATCCCGCAACGGAAGAGGCCAAGCGTCCAGAAGTGATGGCCGACATCTATGCCGACGACGGCTCGATCCGGTCAGACTTTCTCGCCATGGTCGGTGCTGCGATCGCCGATCGCGACGTGCTTTTCCTGCGCGAAAACGTCGCCCGCCTGCATGAATCCGAACTGGGCGACCTGCTGGAATCGATCCAGCCGGAGCAGCGCCACGCCCTCGTGCGCCTGCTGGGCACCGACTTCGACATGACGGCACTGACCGAGGTGGATGAAGCAATCCGCCTCGATATCGTCGAGCAGATGCCGAACGAGCAGATTGCTGCCGGTATCGGCGAACTCGATTCGGACGACGCCGTCTACATTCTGGAAGACCTCGACCGCGAGGACCGCGAAGACATTCTCTCGCAGATGCCGTTCACCGAACGTGTCAGGCTCATGCGGGCGCTGGACTATCCGGAAAGCTCTGCCGGTCGCCGTATGCAGACCGAGTTCGTCGCCGTGCCGCCATTCTGGACGGTCGGCCAGACGATCGATTACCTGCGAGAAGAGGAGGAGTTGCCCGAATCCTTCTCCCAGATTTTCGTTGTCGATCCCACCTTCAAGCTCGTCGGCGCGCTCGATCTCGATCGGCTGCTGCGCTCAAAGCGGCAGGTGAAGATCGAAACCATCATGCACGAAACAAACCATCCCATTCCAGCGGAGATGGACCAGGAAGAGGCAGCCCAGCTCTTCGAGCAATATGACCTTCTGTCTGCGGCGGTCGTGGACAGCAACGGTCGCCTCGTCGGCGTGCTCACCATCGATGACGTGGTGGACGTGATCCAGGAAGAGGCGGAGGAAGACTTGCTTCGCCTCGGCGGTGTCGGCGATGAAGAGTTGTCCGACAGTATCGCGAGCACGTCCAAATCGCGTGTGCCCTGGCTTGGCATCAATCTTATGACGGCTTTCCTGGCAGCCTCGGTGATCGAACTCTTCGACGCCACCATCCAGCAGGTCGTGGCACTTGCCATCCTGATGCCGATCGTCGCAGGGATGGGCGGAAATGCCGGCTCGCAGACGATGACCGTTTCGGTGCGCGCTCTCGCCACCAAAAACCTCGATATCCATAATGCGGCGCGCATCATCCGACGTGAGGCAGGTGTGGGCCTGTTGAACGGCGCGCTCTTCGGCTGCGCGATCGGCATTATTGCCGGCATCTGGTTCCATGACGTGAATATTGGCGGCATCATCGCAACAGCCATGCTGATCAACATGCTTGCAGCAGCTTTGGCCGGTATCCTTATTCCGCTGTTCCTCGATAAGTTTGGCGCCGATCCGGCCGTTTCTTCCGCCGTTTTCGTCACGGCAGTGACCGATATTGTCGGCTTTTTCTCATTTCTCGGCCTGGCAACCTGGTGGTTCGGCATATCAGGATGATGATCGAAAATTGACTTTTACGTGAAGGTCAAACATAATGTCCGGCAGCCAGAATCGGACAAAGCCTTGAATAAGTATTATAGCATTACGGAACTGACGCGCGAATTCGGTGTATCCACCCGCACTCTTCGTTTTTACGAGGATGAGGGCCTGATCCATCCGGAGCGCCGTGGCCGTACGCGCTTGTTCCGCGCCGCCGATCGCAGGCTCATTCAGGAAATCCTCCGTGGCCGCCGCATCGGCTTTACGATCGCCGAAATTCGCGAAATCATCCAGGTTTACAAGGAGCCGCCGGGTGAATCCGGCCAGCTCGAGCTTCTGATGAAGAAGGTCGATGAGAAGCGCGCCGACCTTCGCCAGAAGCGCCGCGACATTGAAGAGACGCTTGCCGAGCTCGACAATGTTGAGGAAGCCTGCCTTACACGATTGGCAGAAATCGGCGTCGGAACCTGACGGACCGCTTCGCCTTTTGCTGTTGAGAGTTGGGCACTGAAATCTGTCAGTAGCGCCAATCTGGCGCCCAACTTCATTCTAGCTTCATGCTCCCCATCGTCGTAATTTAATCCTTTGCTAACCACGCTTGAAGACCCTTTGGAACGGTTAAGTCATGTAACTGTTTTATAGCGTTAGTTTTAAATCGGATCTTCAAGCCCGGGCATGATGCTCGCAATGGTGACTGCAACCGACTGTGTATGTCGGTTCTCGTGACGCAGGGCTGATAAAAAATGTTTCCCTGATCAACGGCGAAGCCGCGCCATTATCGTGCGTGGCATGGGTATATAGATTTATGTTGGACGAGCATGCGCGTATTTCCGCGCTTAAGAATATGCGCTTACTCGATACTATGCCGAGCGAGCACTTCGATCGTATCACGCGACTGGTGGCAAATTACTTTGGTTTGCCGATTGCAGCCATCTCGTTGACGGACACGGACCGCCAATGGTTCAAGTCGAAAGTGGGCGTCGACCACAACGAGATACCTCGACACAAGGCGCCTTGTTCGCAGGTAGCGGAACACAAGCGTCCTGTGGTCGTGAAGGATTTGCAAAAAGACGATTACTATGCCGACAGCACGCTAGGTCAGGCCGGAATTCGTTTCTATTGCGGCGTTCCACTTGTAACACCGGATGGCTACGGCCTTGGTGCACTCTGTGTCTTGGGGATCGAGCCTTTCGAAGTCACCGATGAACAGATGGCGACCCTCTCCGATCTTGCTGCTATGGTCATGGATCAGATTGAGTTGCACCATTCGATGGGACGGATTGATCCGTCGAGCGGATTGCCGAACCGTCACCAGTTGATGAGTGATCTCTCTGACCTTGCTCTTCACGAAAAAGGTTCAGAGCAGATCATCAGCCTGATTGACCTTGCCCAGACAACGCAGTTCGACCGAATGATGCGCGTCGTCGGCATTTCCTATCTCGATGGTCTGATGACCAAGGTGGCGCGCATTCTAAGGGAGCATCTGGATGGGGGAACATTCGCCTATCATATCGGCCCGACGCAATTCGCATTCATTGTCTCCAGGGGTACGAAGGTCGAAGACTATCGACCGTTCCTGGAGCAGATCATGCGTGCGCTTTATAACGAGGTCGAGTTCCAGATCACCATGACGCCGTCCATCGGCTCGATGGTTTTCCGCCCTGGCGAGACCAGTGCCGAGGAAATTTTACGGTCGTTGCAAAGTGCAGTGCAGGACGCGCGTATTCATCCATCGAAAATCGCCTTTTTTTGCCCCTCTCTCGATGTACAGCATCAGCGCAACTTCATGATCCAGCGCGAGTTTCCACGGGCGATCATCGACGACGCGCAGCTGTCGCTCGTATTTCAGCCGCGGGTGGACGCCGCCAGTGGCCTTTTCAAGAGTGCGGAAGTTCTGTTGCGCTGGACCCATCCAGAGCTTGGCCCAATTTCGCCTGCCGAATTCATCCCGGTTATCGAAGCGTCAGCCTATGCTCGTGAATTGACCATGTGGGTCATCGCGACATCCCTCCAGCAACTTTCCGAATGGAATTCCACAGGTTTTCCCATCAAGCTTTCCATCAACCTGTCAGCCACCAATCTTCAGGAGGCTGACTTCTGGGATCGGCTGAGCGTCGATCTGGCTCGCTTCGGCGTCGATCATGACCAGATCGAATTCGAAATAACCGAGACGGCGATGATGATGGAGACGAAAGGGTCGCAGGACCTGCTCGAAACGCTTGCCGCATCGGGCATTCAGCTATCAATTGACGACTTCGGCACTGGTTACAGCAGCCTATCCTATCTGCAAAAGCTGCCGGTCAAAACCGTCAAGATTGATCGCAGCTTCATCAACGATATGCAGGAAGGCAATCGAGAGCGCGTCCTCGTCCAGTCCATGATCACGCTCTGCCACTCGCTCGGTTACGAGGTCGTGGCGGAAGGTGTGGAGACGCGCGAGCAAGCCGAACTGCTGACCGTCATGGGATGCGATGAGCTCCAGGGCTACTGGTTGTCAAAGCCGATTGCTCCGGACGCTCTCATCCGTTGGATGTCGGAGTGTCACACTGCCCAGCATTACCGTCTTGAAGCGATCAGCGCCTGACTGCGACCTCAAGCTCACCCCGGATTATTGAACCTCCGCCGAGCACTGGGCTGCGACATCCCTAATCTTGCTCTGCTGCTCGATACTGGCTGTATTCGCCATCATCGCGTCGAAGACATTCTCGCTGTGCAGTTTCTCCAGGGTGCAGCCACAAAAGCTTTGGCAGAGATCGAGGTTGTTTTGGGTCTGCATGCAGCTCGCTTCGCAGCTCTTCTTGTAAGCCTCCACCTGATCCACCGGCGGGGGCGGGAAAGTGATCGATCCCAAATAGACCAGCGCGATCAGCACCGGCTGGTGAATGAGGTAGAAGGACAGGCTGTGGCGGCCGAAGAAGGCAAGCAGATTGCGCTTGCCGCTGGGCTTGCGATACCGATCCAGCCACCCGCGCGGCACGGCGATTTGCGCGACACCAAGACCGGCGAGAAACGGCGCCAGGAACGGTAACACCGGCACATAGTCGTTGGAGCGGGGAGGTGCTGTGGCAAATCCGATCCAGGACAGCCAGATTGAGTTGAAGGCATCCGACGAGAAATAGATCGGCGCGAGGAAGGCCAGAACAGCGACGGCCAACGTCACGACCGCAGGCAAGCGCAGAAATATGAGACCGATCAGGCTCGCGACGGCGATATTGTGCAGAATGCCGAAGAAGATCCAGCCACCCGGAACGGCAAAGAATGTCGCAACCGAGATCAGCAACGCTGCACCCGCGACCATCGCAAACCGTTTGCCGAAGGCCGGCCAGTTTATACCCTTTCGATGCGCCAGAAACAGGCTGAAACCTGCGAGAAACAGAAACGAACTGGCAATCGCCCGCGCATAAAGACGCCACAAACCCTCGGTCGGCGTTTCCGGCGGGATATAGCCGAACATCGCGAGATCCCAGGTGAAGTGGTAACTCGCCATGGCGATGAGCGCGATGCCGCGCCATGTGTCGAGAAAGCCGATACGGCCGGACTTGGTAACCGTTGCGGTTGCCTCATTCATTCTGTGATTTCCTTCGCAACGGTGAGGGGGCTTTGCCTGCGCTTCGCCCGCAAAGTGGGGCGATTTCATGACAGGCGATTAATGATCGTCCATGATAGCGAGACGCGCTTCCGAGTAGAACTGGCGTCTCAACAGCGCGACGATGATGATGACGGTCATGACGATGAAGACATAGGCGTTGATAAACCAGCCAAGATAACCGATCGACAAGAAGAAGGTCCTGAGGCCGTCATTGAAATTCTTTGCCGCAATGACATTCATGCGGATGACGTTTTCCGCCGCGCGCTCGGCCGCTTTTCTATCCGCATTTGCCTCATGCATCATCGGCATTCCACCGAAGAGGATGGTGCAATAGTTGAACAGCCGATACGACCAACCGAACTTGAAGAAGGCATAGCCGAAAAGACAGGTCAGCCCGATAACCTTCAGTTCGAAAGCGGTTCGTCCGCCGTAATAGACGAATGGCATGTCCCGAAACACCGATTCGACTCGGTCGGTGGCGCCGAGGAGCGCGAAGCACCCGCCGATCGCGAAAATCGAGGTCGACGCGAAGAAGGCCGTGCCGTTTTGAAGGCCTGCCATGATCTGCGTATCGATCATCTTCAGATCGCGCGAAAGAGAGTTGTATATCCACCGTCTGCGCCGGTCGGCCATGGCTCGATTAAGGCTGGTTCTGCCAAAGGGCGATCGTGCGGTCGTGATATAGGCGTAGGACACCCACAGAACCAGGAATATGACGAGCGCGATGTAGTCCATTGTCGTCATGTCGGTCCCGCCCGTAACCCGCTTCTCGCCTTTTCCGCCAGGCAATGACCTGGAGTGTTTTCGAAGGTTGTCATACCAAGAAATGATTGCAAGGCAATCGAGACATGCTCGCAGAAAAATCCGATCCATTTTAGCGGGCGCTAACCATCCGGTAAGCTTATACCATTAGACAGATCGGCGGGGCTCCGGAGCAGGTATTGAGTACCGGGCCTCTTCTTCTCATTTCCGTTCATTCCATGAGCGGAAAACCCTTGGTCGGAGCATTCTTCATCCGCTTTGTCTGGCTGGTCCTATGTGGGATGAGATTAAAGCACTGCTTAGCGAAGGCGCCTGGCGAGTTCACTCTACAATTCCATCTGTTGTATTTCGATTGAGGACCGCGGGTAGTGCGTCTCTAATGTTTATTGCTGCTTGGACGAACTTCTCGAACTCGTTCATATCAAAGGGAAAGTATTGATGGCTTCCAGGCGCGTTGGCTGCCAGAACCACATACTCACCGCCGCCATCGCGCTTGAGACGGAAGGACATTACGCACGTTCCGTTCATGATAGGAACGTCAGAGCGCCGTATTATCTCTCCTGTCAGCACCCTCTTTATGGACCTAAATATCCCTGCCTTCTCCACCTGCCAAATCCAAGCTGGGGCCACAGAGCAAACTGCATCCCTTGTGCATTCCCGCTGAGAATACCGAAGGGTTCCTACCAAACGCAACGGCATAGAAAAGGAAGGAGTAAAAACCTTTCGTTGCGGATGGCTTTGACACAGCCGGGACTTATCGTTCATCACGGTCCAAAGAGACATCAAATTTGACAAGAGCCGCATCGCATCCTACCTTCATTTCAGCGATCCGACGCTTTCCCCATGAGAGCCGATGTCGACTTGACCGCGCAGCGCGGACGGGCATCAGTCTTTTATGACGGTTACCGCGACGATCCAGCATGATCGACCGGGAGAACGCCTCCATATCTACGAATCGTTCTCTTTTCATGTCTGGCGCCTCAAGGCTTTCGGCACAGTCCGAACTGGCGGTCGGATCGCTCTCAATTTTTCTCCCTGCAGGTTCTGAATGAGCGACATATCTCGTGCCATGCTGGTGCTCGGCGGCGCACGCTCGGGCAAGTCCGCTTTTGCTGAACGGCTGGTGCTCTCGTCTGAGGGTGTCGCTCATTATGTGGCAACGGGCCGCGCCTGGGATGAGGAAATGAAATCTCGTATCGCCAGCCATCGTCTTCAGCGCGGGGATCAATGGATCACGCATGAGGAACCGTTGCATCTGGTCGACACGCTGGAACGACTGGATGACGCGTCCAACACCATCCTCGTTGATTGCTTGACCCTTTGGGTCACGAACCTGATGATGGAGGAGGGGCTGGACGTTGAGGCGGCTTTTCCTCCACTCGTTGAACATGTGGCAAAAGCCAAAGCGAAGATCGTCTTCGTTTCGAACGAGGTAGGCCTCGGCATCGTGCCCGAGAATCGCATGGCGCGAGACTTTCGCGATCACGCTGGTCGGCTGCATCAGAGGATCGCTGCTGTGGCCTCGGAAGTCTATTTCATCGCGGCTGGCTTGCCTTTGAAGATGAAAGGCTAGGTCGCCTATCGCACGCCCGGATTTGCCTCGGCGCGGCCCTCCAACTCTTTAAATCTACGCGTCGTGCTGATCCGAACATCGAGTTCTGTTTTCGGCCCTATGCTGTGGTATCTCTCTCAGCCTCCCACAAATCCGCCACAGAGGCATCGTGATTTGCTGCGTCTGCATCGTTTTGATGCCGACTGCTTGATGCGATTTTATCCAATCAAATCGATCCGGAGCCAGCAGCAAATGTCATCCTCCGCCTTCAAAGCCCTTCTCTGCGGCCTAGCCGTCTCCATCTCCGGGCAAGCCCTTGCCGCGCAAGCAAGTTGGCCGGACACGCCTGTCGGCCGTCTCGCGGCGCTGGCCACCATTCAGGATCTGAGCGTCCAGCTGCTCAGTCAGGACAGCGCGACATTGACACTGGAGCATTGGTGCGCCGACCATAAGCTCGCCGAACACGCGAAAATCTCGGCGGTCCGCCTCAAGGACACGAAGACAGCGCCGGATGAGGTGCGCCACCAATTGAACGTTACCGCCTCCGACCCGCTCGGCTACCGGCACGTTTTGCTGAAATGCGGCGATCTGGTGCTTTCGGAAGCGGATAACTGGTATGTGCCGGATCGGTTGACGACGGACATGAACCAGACGCTGGATACCACGGATACGCCCTTCGGCAAGGTCGTGCTACCACTTCATTTCCAGCGCCACACCGTGTCCTCCCAGCTAATCTGGCAGCCTCTTCCAGAGCATTGGCAAATGGGACAGGCAATTCCCGCCGGCCACAGCACCGCACTGGATATCCCCCAAACTCTGATCACCAATGAAGCCGTTCTCACAAAGCCGGATGGGACCCCGATCAGCTTCGTCATCGAGAACTATAAGGCCGCGCTCCTGAGCTTCCCGCCGCCCGCTATCGCTCGTTGATCGGGTGACCTCGCGGCCGTCCTTTGAGGCTGCGGTCTTGATTTGGATCAAGGTCGCTTGCCGTTGCGGGTGGCAAAGCTGCAAACGACGCGAAAGCATGTTTGCCGCTGTGATTCCGGTTCCTTCGCTCCGCGTCATATCTGATGTGACGTTGGGGGAAGCCAACAATGAACTCTACTTTAGGAATAGCGATGGTGGCCGTAGGGGCCTTCCTCGCTTTGCTCGGGGCGGCCTTCGCTCACGACAATCTTTTCGCCGCCCATATGTGGGTGCTGTTCTTCGTGCTCCTTGTCGGCACGGTCGTGATGCTGCGCCGTGTCTCCTTCGCGCCTGTCGATCCGGCAGTCCAGGCACGCAGGAAGACCGAATATTTCGATGACGTGATCCGCTATGGGGTGATCGCCACGGTCTTCTGGGGCGTCGTCGGTTTTCTGGTGGGCGTGATCGTTGCGCTTCAGCTTGCCTATCCGGACCTGAACATCCAGCCATGGTTCAATTTCGGCCGCGTCCGTCCGCTACATACCTCCGCCGTCATCTTTGCCTTTGGTGGCAATGCGCTGATCGCAACCTCCTTTTACGTGGTGCAGCGCACCTGTCGCGCCAGACTGTTCGGCGGCGACCTCGGCTGGTTCGTCTTCTGGGGCTACAATCTCTTCATCGTCATGGCAGCGACCGGTTACCTGCTCGGCATCACGCAGGGCAGGGAATATGCCGAGCCTGAATGGTATGTCGATATCTGGCTAACCATCGTCTGGGTGGCCTATCTGATTACCTTCCTTGGCACCATCTTCGTGCGCAAGGAACCGCATATCTATGTAGCGAACTGGTTCTACCTTTCCTTCATCGTTACCATCGCGATGCTCCACATCGTCAACAATCTGGCGGTGCCGGTGTCGTTCCTTGGCGTGAAGAGCTATTCGGTCTTCTCGGGCGTCCAGGACGCGTTGACGCAGTGGTGGTACGGCCACAATGCCGTCGGCTTTTTCCTGACCGCCGGCTTCTTAGGGATGATGTACTACTTCATTCCCAAGCAGGTGAACCGCCCGGTCTATTCCTATCGCCTGTCGATCATCCACTTCTGGGCGCTGATCTTCATGTATATCTGGGCTGGTCCGCACCACCTGCATTACACAGCGCTTCCCGACTGGGCACAGACGCTCGGCATGGTGTTCTCGATCATGCTTTGGATGCCCTCATGGGGCGGCATGATCAACGGTCTGATGACGCTCTCTGGCGCATGGGACAAGCTGCGCACCGACCCGATCCTGCGCATGATGATCATGGCCGTTGCCTTCTACGGCATGGCGACGTTCGAAGGGCCGATGATGTCGATCAAGGCCGTCAATTCTCTCAGCCACTATACGGACTGGACCATCGGCCACGTGCATTCAGGTGCGCTTGGATGGAACGGCATGATCACCTTCGGAGCGGTCTATTTCCTCGTCCCGAAACTGTGGCATCGCGAACGGCTCTACAGCCTGGTGCTGGTCAACTGGCACTTCTGGCTGGCCACGCTCGGTATCGTCGTCTACGCCGCCTCCATGTGGGTTGCCGGCATCCAGCAGGGCCTGATGTGGCGTGAGTATGATGCGCAGGGTTTCCTCGTCTATTCCTTCGCTGAAACCGTCGCTGCCATGTTCCCATACTATTTGCTGCGCGCAATGGGCGGCCTGCTGTTCCTCAGTGGCGCAATCGTCATGGCCTACAACATCACCAGAACCATTCTCGGCCATATGCGCGAAGAGAATACCGGCACGGCTGCAGCGCCCAAGCTACAACCGGCCGAGTAAGGAGATCGATCATGTCTATTCTGGACAAACACGGCATTATCGAGCGCAACGCGACCTTGCTTCTCGTCGGATCTCTGGCGGTCGTCTCGATTGGCGGCATCGTGGAGATCGCGCCGCTTTTCTATCTCGAAAACACGATCGAAAAGGTAGAGGGCATGCGGCCTTATTCGCCGCTGGAGCTTATGGGGCGCAACATCTACATCCGCGAAGGTTGCTATGTCTGCCATAGCCAGATGATCCGCCCCTTCCGCGATGAGGTGGAACGCTACGGCCATTACAGCCTTGCTGCAGAAAGCATGTACGACCATCCGTTCCAGTGGGGATCGAAAAGAACCGGACCGGATCTCGCGCGCGTGGGGGATCGCTATTCGAACGAATGGCATGTCCAGCATTTGAGCGCGCCGCGCTCCGTCGTGCCGGAATCGGTCATGCCAAGCTACGCCTTCCTGAAGACGACACCTCTGCAGGTGTCGAATGTGGCGATGGAGCTGAAAGCCAACCGAGCTGTCGGCGTGCCCTATAGCGACGACATGCTGCAGAACGCCGAGGCCGACATGAAGGCGCAGGCGGATCCGAACGCCGACACGACGGCCCTGGAGGCGCGTTATCCCAAGGCAAAGATCGGAGATTTCGACGGTGATCCGACGAAGTTGACCGAAATGGACGCGCTGGTCGCCTATTTGCAGATGCTCGGCACGTTGGTCGATTTTTCGACCTACGACGACGCCGCCGGCTACCGATAGGAGGAGCACGAGATGGAAACCTACACCGCCATGCGCCACTTCGCCGATAGCTGGGGCCTGCTCGTCATGACGCTCTTCTTCCTCTGCGTCGTCCTTTTCACCTTGCGTCCCGGTGGCGGAAAGGCCGCCAGCGACGCCGCCAAGATTCCTCTCAAGGAGGATTGATACCATGTCGGACAAACAGATAGACCAGATCAGCGGCGTCGAAACCACCGGCCACGAGTGGGACGGCATTCGCGAGCTGAACAACCCCATGCCCCGCTGGTGGGTGTGGACGTTTTACGCCACCATCATCTGGGCCATCGGCTACACCATTGCCTTTCCCGCCTGGCCGCTGATCAGCGGTGCGACGCATGGCGTTCTTGGCTGGAGTAGCCGCGCCACTGTGGCAACCGAGATGGCCAATGCCAAGGCAGGCCAGAACGCCTACCTCGACAAGATCGCATCCTTGTCACTGGAAGATATCCAGTCCGACAGCGAACTCATGCAGTTTGCCGTTGCCGGTGGCGCAGCGGCCTTCAAGGTCAACTGCATCCAGTGCCACGGCTCTGGTGCTGAGGGCGGCAACGGCTATCCCAACCTCAACGATGATGACTGGCTGTGGGGTGGTAAGGCAGAGGATGTCTACACGACCATCACCCACGGCATACGCTTCACCGAGGATCCGGAAACACGCGTGTCGGAAATGCCGGCTTTTGCCGACGTGCTGAAGAGCGATGAAATCCGTGCCGTCGCGGCCTATGTCGTCAGCCTGACAGGAACGCCGCATGATCCGGCCATGATTGATGCGGGCAAGCAGATATTCGCCGACAACTGCGCCTCGTGTCACGGTGATGATGCCAGGGGCAACCGCGATATGGGCGCCCCGAACCTCGCTGACGCAATCTGGCTGAAGGCACACGGCGAAGAGGGCATCGTCGCTCAAATCCGGGCACCCAAGCATGGTGTCATGCCCGCCTGGGGCGAGCGTCTGGGAGATACCACGGTCAAGCAACTGGCGCTCTTCGTCCACTCGCTGGGTGGTGGTGAATAGCGCGACTTAAAAGGCAATAGGGGCCGCGTCGTGCGGCCCTTTTCATTGATGCTCCAGAAGGCCCTTCAAAGTCTTCAGATCCGCCAACACGGCGGCGGCATCCCGGTCGTGATCCTCTTCCGTCATGCCCGGCAGTCGTAAAACGGTAAAGGCGATTTCCGCCCCGTCACCATTCGGTGTCACCCGAAGCGCATTGTAGACTTGCATCCCATCCGGCAGCGTCACCGTGTGGTCGATGACGCCAAAATCATTCGGGTCAGCAAAGCGCACGCAGACGTCTCCCAGCGGCCCCGAGGCGATCCAGTCTTTACCATCCTGTCGCAATCCACTTGCCAGACCCGCCGCCCAGCGCGGCATCCTGTTGGGATCTGAGGCGAGGGCATAGACCTCCCGCCATGGCCGATCGATTGTCATGTGCACGATCCGTGAGATCATCGTTGCCATCATTCTTCTTCCGTTCACAGCGCCTGCGCCACATTGTCCCGACTTGACCTAAGTCAAGGATGATGGACCCCCAAGATGTCAAAACGCAAGGACAGAAACGGACCTTGCGATTATGAACCTTTATACCCCCCGCGACCCCGGCAATGGCTCCGAGCCTGTCGAGAGATTGAATGCCGAACCGGTCAATTCTGCGAAAAACAGGAAGCCGCTTTACGAGGCGCGCAAGAAGATCTTCCCGAAGCGGGCGGAGGGACAGTTTCGTCGTTTCAAATGGATCGTGATGCTGATCACGCTCGGCATCTATTATCTGACGCCCTGGATCCGATGGGACCGTGGTCCCTATGCGCCTGATCAGGCGGTGCTCGTCGATATTGCCAGCAGGCGTTTCTACTTCTTCTTCATCGAGATATGGCCGCAGGAATTCTACTATGTTGCCGGGCTTCTGGTCATGGCAGGTTTCGGCCTCTTCCTCATCACGTCAGCAATAGGCCGCGCCTGGTGCGGCTATACCTGTCCTCAAACGGTGTGGGTCGATCTCTTCCTCGTGGTAGAGCGCGCCATCGAGGGCGACCGAAACGCGCGCATGAGGCTCGAGGCCGCTGCGTGGAGCTTGGACAAGCTGCGAAAGCGCGTCTCCAAGCATCTCGTCTGGCTGGCGATCGGTGTGATGACGGGCGGTGCCTGGATATTCTACTTCGCCGATGCTCCGACACTGCTGAAGCAGTTCATGACGGGCGAGGCGCCGATGGTCGCCTATTACACCGTGGCGATCCTGACGGCGACGACGTACGTCTTTGGCGGTCTGATGCGCGAGCAGGTGTGCACCTATATGTGCCCCTGGCCCCGCATCCAGGGTGCGATGCTGGACGAGCATTCGCTGGTTGTCACCTATAACGACTGGCGCGGCGAACCCCGCTCGCGTCACGCCAAAAAGGCGGTTGCCGCAGGTGAGCCGGTGGGCGACTGCGTGGACTGCAATGCCTGTGTTGCCGTCTGTCCGATGGGGATCGATATCCGCGACGGGCAGCAGATGGAGTGCATCACCTGCGCCCTTTGCATCGATGCCTGCGATGGCGTCATGGACAAGGTCGGTAAGTCGCGCGGCCTGATCGCCTATGCCACGCTTCAGGAATACGATGCAAACATGGCCCTGGCGACCGGCAATGGCGCGCATGACATTCAGCCGAGTGCGGTCCGCAATCCAGATGGCAGCTTCGTCAATGCCGTACGCCATTTCAATTGGCGGATCATTTTGCGTCCACGTACGATCTTTTACATGACAGTCTGGTGTCTGGTCGGTGTCGTCATGCTGGTGACGCTGGCCACCCGCGAGCGCCTTGCGGTCAACGTCATTCACGATCGCAATCCGCAATATGTGCTGGAATCGGATGGCTCGATCCGCAACGGATATACCGTCCGGCTTCTCAACATGATCGCGCAGCCGCGCACCATCACCTTGTCACTGGAAGGGTTGCCAGGCGCCGTGATGAAGATCAACGGTCTGGTCGATCAGCCTGCGCGAAGCTTCGACATCAAGGTCAAGCCGGACGAAGTCACAAGCCTCAAGCTCTTCGTCACCACGCCCGCCGGTGCCAGCAAAACAGCAAGCGATTTCACCTTCCTCGCGTCGGACGCTGAAAACTCAGAGACCGCACACTACAAGGCCGTCTTCAATGGACCGGGAGTAAAGAAATGACGATCGAGCGACAGGAAAAGCCAGGCTTTATCTTCACCGGCTGGCACATGCTCACCATCATGGTGCTGTTCTTCGGCACGGTGATTGCGGTCAATGTCACCATGGCGTGGAACGCGGTTTCGAGTTGGAGCGGGCTTGTGGTGCAAAACACCTATGTTGCCAGCCAACAGTTCAACGGCAAGGCGGAAGCCGCCAAGGCGCGTGCGGCAAGCGGCATCGTCGGCAAGCTCAAACTCGATGGCGATACCATCGCTTACGAGGTGACCCACCCCACCAAGGGGCCTGTCGAGACCGACGCCGTGACGCTCAATTTCCGCCGCCCGGTCGGAGAGAAACAGGATTTCTCTCTGGTTCTGGACAAACGATCGGTGAATGGGTTTGCGGCCCATCACCAGTTGGCGCCAGGAGACTGGATCGTCGAGGCTGTCGCCGTGAAGGATGGCAAGATCATCGTTCATGAAGGCAAACGCATCGATATTGCCGGGGGCGTCAGATGAGCTGCTGCGCACCAGGCACCGAAAGTGCTCTCGACCATGCGGGATTGAGAAAGGCTTTGCCGTCGTCGGAGGAGATGATGCTCGCCAGTCGCGATCTCGGGCAGGGGTTACGACAGATCGATCTCTCGGTGCCCGGCGTCTATTGCGGCACCTGCATCACCACGATCGAAACCTGTTTGAAAAGACTGCCCGAGGTGGAGCGCGCCCGCGTCAACCTGTCCTCGAAACGCGTTTCCATCGTTTGGCGGGAGGAAGTCGCCGACGTCCGCACCGATCCGGGCATCCTTGCCAGGGCAGTCGCCTCGACGGGATACGACACCCATCTTTTTACCAGTGCCGAAGAAGCCTCCGACGAACTCAGGAACCAGTTGATCCGGGCCGTCGGTCTAACGGGTTTTGCAGCCGCAAACATCATGCTGCTGTCCGTGTCGGTTTGGTCCGGCGCGGATGCTTCCACACGCGACATGTTTCACTGGATATCCGCCCTGATCGCGGCACCTGCGCTGATCTATGGTGGCCGGTTCTTCTATCAGTCTGCCTATCGCGCTCTGAAGCACGGCCGGACCAATATGGATGTGCCGATCGCTCTTGCAATCACGCTGTCCTATGCCGTCTCAGTCTGGGAAACGATGCATAGCGGCAGCCATGCCTGGTTCGATGCGACCGTCTCGCTGCTGTTCTTTCTGCTGATCGGCCGCACGCTCGATCACGTCATGCGCGACCGCGCCCGGTCAGCCGTTGCCGGTCTTGCCAGACTGTCACCGCGCGGTGCTATGGTTCTCCTCAACGGTGGAAAGCGCGAATACCGGGCAATTGCCGAGTTGGTTCCGGAAGATACCATCCTTATTGCAGCGGGCGAAAGGGTGCCGGTGGATGGCGTGACCATAGCGGGCACCAGCGACCTGGACATGTCCATCGTCAACGGTGAGAGCGCCACCCGCATTGTCCAGCCAGGCGAGAGTATTCAGGCGGGTACCCTGAACCTCACCGGTCCACTGACCATCAGGGCAACGGCGCTTGCGCGTGAGTCCTTCCTGGCGGAGATCATTGGCTTGATGGAAGCGGCCGAAGGGGGCAGGGCGCGTTATCGGCGCCTGGCAGATCGCGCTGCGCAATACTATTCGCCTGTGGTTCACCTCCTGGCGCTCATATCCTTCGTTGCCTGGGGCATATTTGGCGGCGACTGGAAACAGGCGATGCTGATTGCAATTGCCGTTCTGATCATCACCTGCCCGTGTGCCCTTGGCCTCGCTGTTCCTGTCGTGCAGGTTGTTGCAGCGGGAGAACTGTTCAAGAATGGAGTCATGATCAAGGATGGCTCGGCCATGGAGCGGCTTGCCGAGGCCGATACCGTGCTCTTCGACAAGACCGGTACATTGACGCTCGGCGAGCCCCGCTTGCTCGGTATGGCGGATGTGCCGGACGATGCCCTGCGGCTTGCCGCAGGCCTTGCCGCCAATTCTCGTCACCCTCTTTCCCAGGCGCTCTACGGCTCGGTTCGAGGCGCGCTCCCAGTGTTCGATGCTGTCAGCGAGACACCCGGATGCGGCGTGGAGGCGAAGACAGACAAAGGCATCTACCGGCTCGGCAACAGACGCTTTTGCTGCCCGACCGAGGTGCCGCGAAGTGATGCAGAAACCGCGTCGGAGGTGGTGTTGTCACTGGAGGGTGAAGAAGTTGCGTGCTTCCGCTTCGAGGATCAGACGAGGCCCGGCACGTGCGAGACGATCAAAACCTTGCAGGGTTTCGGGTTCAGCGCAGAGATCGTCTCCGGAGACAGACCAACCGCCGTAGAGGCGTTGGCAGGCAAGCTCGGGCTCGAACGTTGGCACGGCGGCTTCGCTCCGGCGGACAAGGCGCGGCGCTGCGAGGAGCTTGCCGCCGAAGGTCGTAAGGTGCTGATGGTGGGCGACGGGATCAACGACGCCCCGGCGCTGGCCGCAGCCCATGTGTCCATTGCTCCGGCATCGGCAGCTGACATTGGCCGGCAGGCCGCAGACTTCGTCTTCGTCCGAGAGGATCTAAGGTCCGTGGCCTTCGCTGTCGATATTTCGCGACGGGCAGGGCGGCTCATCCGGCAGAATTTTGCGCTGGCGATTGGCTATAACGTCATCGCTGTTCCGATTGCGCTTGCAGGTCTCGCCACGCCCATGATTGCAGCCATTGCCATGTCGACGTCCTCGATCATCGTGGTCACCAACGCGCTTCGCCTCAGTGGCTTCGAACGGAAAGCGACACGAAGGCTTGAGCAGCGGGCCGCCGAAATTGGGATGGCAACTGGAGCGCAGATCGCATGAACATGTTGGTGTTCCTGATTCCCGTCGCGTTGCTTCTCGGCGGGCTCGGTCTGTCCGCGTTCCTCTGGTCGCTGAAAAGCGGTCAGTATGAGGACATGGACGGCTCCGCCTGGCGGGCGCTGGAGGATGGTGACGACAAACCTTCCGCGTGACGGTTTTGGGGACGGCGACACCAAAGGTGACCGCTGTCATCAAAATTTAACCGTTTCAATTGGGTCTCACCTTGCCGTTTGAAGGCTGGAGTGCCAAAACAGGCGCCATCAAATGCAAAATGGAGACACATCCGTGGAACAGGCAGAAATCGGTTTGATCGGTCTTGGCGTCATGGGCTCGAACCTGGCGCTCAACATCGCGGAAAAAGGCAACAAGATTGCCGTTTTCAACCGAACCCCGGAAGCGACGAAGAAATTTTACGCCGACGCCGGCGAATTGCAGGGACAGATCATCCCTTGCGAAACTATTGAAGACTTCGTTGCAGCCATCCGCCCGCCGCGCCCGATCATCATCATGATCAAGGCCGGCGATCCCGTCGATCAGCAGATGGAAATTCTCAAGCCCTATCTGGAAAACGGCGACATCATGATCGATGCGGGCAACGCCAATTTCCGTGACACGATCCGTCGTTTCGACACTCTCAAAGACAGCGGCCTGACCTTCATTGGCATGGGTGTTTCCGGTGGTGAAGAGGGCGCTCGCCATGGTCCGTCCATCATGGTCGGCGGCACCGAAGAGAGCTGGAAGCGCGTCGAAAAGGTGCTGACATCGATCTCGGCCAAATATGATAACGACCCTTGCGTTGCCTGGCTAGGCAATGATGGCGCCGGACACTTCGTCAAGACCATCCATAACGGCATCGAGTATGCCGATATGCAGATGATCGCCGAAATCTACGGCATCTTGCGCGATGGTCTGAAGCTCAGCGCCGGCGAAATTGCCGATGTCTTCGGCACGTGGAACAAGGGCCGCCTGAATTCCTATCTGATCGAGATCACCGAGAAGGTGCTACGCGCCGCCGATCCGGTCACCGGCAAGCCGATGGTGGATCTGATCCTCGACAAGGCAGGTCAGAAGGGCACTGGCAAGTGGTCCGTCATCGAGGCCCAGAACATGGGCGTCGCGGCAACGGCTATCGAAGCTGCCGTCGCTGCCCGTATTCTTTCGTCGCAGAAGGACGAGCGCGAAGCCGCTGAGAAGATCTTCGGCGTTCCGAAGGCGCTTGCCGCACCCGCCGACAAGCAGGCCTTCATCGACGATCTGGAAAACGCACTTCTTGCTGCAAAGATCGGCGCCTATGCGCAAGGCTTTGCCGTGATGGCTGCGGCTTCCAAGGAGTTCAACTGGGACCTGCCGATGCCCACCATCGCCCGCATCTGGCGCGCTGGCTGCATCATCCGCTCGCAGTTCCTGGATGAAATCACCTCGGCCTTCACCAAAGATCCGCATGTGGCAAACCTGATCGTGACGCCTGCCTTCTCCAAGATGGTTCAGGACACCGACGCACCGTTGCGCCACGTCGTTTCGCACGCCATCCTGTCTGGCCTGCCTGTTCCGGCTCTTGCCTCCGCACTCGGTTATTTCGACGCCTACCGCCGTGGTCGTGGCACAGCCAACCTCATACAGGCGCAGCGCGACTTCTTCGGCGCGCATGGTTTTGAGCGGACCGATGGCGTCGACAAACCACACGGCCCGTGGGGTAGCGGCCTCGATATCTTCTCGAAGTAACGAACAAAGGCTCGCTTCGGCGGGCCTTTCTTTTTCGGGGCGATGTAGATCTACGTGGACTCAGGCATCATGGCCGAGGTTGACCCGACCATTGGTCTTTCAACGGATTGCCAGTCCCGACACGCGGCCGAGAATTTAGGCTGTCTCACTCTTTGGAAGCGACCGACAACGCGCTGCACTGACGTAGCGCGGCGCGTGCTAACGGCAAATTCAATGTGCGGCCTTGCCCTGGCTGGCTGCCAGCATTCTCGATGCGCTGATCACGAGTTTGCGCTCTGCTCGCTCCTGTTGCGGCGTGCGGTTATAGATTTCGCGATAACACTTGGAAAAGTGCGAGGCCGAGACGAAGCCACAGGCGACCGCGACTTCCACGACCGGCATGGCCGATTGTACCAGAAGGTGACGCGCCCGGTCCAGCCTGATCTCAAGATAGTAGCGCGCGGGTGATCGGCCCATTTCCTGGCGGAACAATCGCTCCACCTGCCTGCGGGAAAGATCGGCACCTTCGGCAATATCGAGAAGCGAAAGAGGCTCAGAGAGGTTGCTTTCCATCAGCTCGATGATCGAGAGAACCTTGTCGTTCTGCACGCCAAGACGGGCGCGGAGCGGCAGGCGTTGGCGATCGTGTGGATTGCGCACGCGGTCCGTCAACTGCTGCTCGCACACGCGGTTCACGAGGTTTTCGCCGAAATCCTGACCGATCAGGTTCAGCATCATGTCGAGCGAAGCCGTTCCGCCGGCGCAGGTATAAATATTGCCGTCCACTTCGTAGAGATCGGCATAGACTTCGACTTGCGGAAAAGCCTCGGAAAAACCTGGGAGATTTTCCCAGTGGATCGCACAGCGCTTGCCATTCAGCAGTCCCGCCTGGGCAAGCACATGTGCGCCCGTACAGAGACTACCGACAGCAATGCCGCGATTGTTGACTTCACGCAGCCAGGCATTGACCGACTTGTTCACATATTGATCGATGTCGATCCCGGAACAGACCAGCACCATGCTTGGGCGGTTCTCGCCGCCGATGCATTTGCGCTCTTCAGCAAGAGAGGTGTTTGCCTCGAGCGCAATACCGCTGGAGGAGGTCACCTTGAGGCCGTCAATGGAAGCAAGGCGCCATTCATAGGCGTCGTAACCGAGCATACGGTTGGCGATACGCAACGTTTCCACCGCCGCCGTAAACGGAAGCATGGTGAACTGAGGAACCATAAAAAATACGATTGAACGTTTCTTGGGAGTTTTGCTCATGACGACCATGCCCCATTTTGCGGAAAAGCAATTTCTTGCTTGGAAACTATCATCTGTATGTTCTGAATGCGACGGCCTGAAGGAGAAATACGACGCGGGTTCGTCCACGTCAAAAAAACAATCCGTGAGACTGGCTTGACAAACGGCAATATCTAATTTGCGACATGCCGTTTCGAGATATTTTGCATTTTATTAATATTGTTTTCAATTTTGTCCCGCATGCTCTCATCAATGTCGCCGAATTGCGCGTTCTGTTGAAAAGATGGAATGGCGGACGTCGAAGCCACCGCCACCCATCGGGTGCCACAGCACGTGAACCGCCAAGTCTTGTGTCTGGCGGTCAAGGCTTAAAGCGGAGTATTGCGTATGCAGGAAGCTGGCGTGACGGTATTGGTTGTCGAAGACGAACCAATCATTCGATTTGCCCTCGTGGATGCCCTGGAAGAGAAGGGCTACCGCGTTTTGGAAGCATCCAATGTGCTGGAAGCCGTGGGTGTGATCGGCAAGAACGAGCAGATCGCTGCCGTGGTGACGGATATCGACATGCCGGGCGGTTTGTCCGGCCTTGATCTCGTCGAGACACTAGACAAGTCTCAACATCACATTGCAGTCGTCGTCACCTCCGGGGGACATGCATCTGAAAGCTTGGACCTTCCGGCAGATGCCCGCTTCTTCAGCAAGCCCTATCATTTCGACGACATTCTCTTCGCCGTGCGCTCTGCTATCGCCGCCAAGGCGAAGCTGTTGAAGAAGCGCCGCGGCTTGCGCCTCGTCGGCGCCGCGGCACGCTGACCCTTGAAGGTGCCGCGCCGGTCGGTGAACGACCGGTTCCGCGCATATAGAAAAAGCCGGAGGGTCACTCCGGCTTTCATTCTGAAATCAGACTCTGTGATCGATGATTACGCGGCGCGCAGCAAGACCAGGCTGCGGGCTTCCATCGTATAGTTCTGCGCGTTGGCAATCTGGTTGCCGGTCACGGTTGGGTCGGCTGTGGTCAGCTCCGTCGTCCAGCCATGCTCGACTTCGGGAAGCTTGAACTCGACATCGCCCTCATGCGGATTGAAGAGAATGAGGACATCATTCCATTCGTCGCCTTCCGTGCCGCCTTCTCGGGTCATCCTCAGGCCAAGCGATGTGCTTCCCGCGTCCGCCCAATGTTCCGGCGTCTGCTCTCCACCGCCCGGGTTCAGCCAGGTAACATGCGTGCCGTCATGCCAGCTGTCGCGACGAAGCACGGAATGGGTCTGCCTTAGTTCGATCAGACGGCGGGTGAACTCGCGCAACGTCTCGGCACTTTCCGGCAGCCCTTCCCAGTGCACCCAGCTCAGATCGCTATCCTGGCAATAGCCGTTATTGTTGCCCATCTGGCTGCGGCCGAACTCGTCGCCGGCAAGAATCATTGGCGTGCCGTGAGAAAGCAGAAGGGTTGCGAGAAAATTGCGCTTCTGGCGATCACGAACGGCGGTGATGCCTTCGTCATCCGTCGGGCCTTCGACGCCGTAGTTGAAGCTGCGATTGTCGCTGTGACCGTCCTTGTTGTCTTCGCCATTCGCCTCGTTGTGCTTCTCGTTGTAGGAAACGAGGTCGTTCAGTGTGAAGCCGTCATGCGCAGTGATAAAGTTTACACTTGCCCAGGTCTTGCGGCCGCGAAGATCATAGACGTCGCCGGAACCGAGAACGCGCGCGGCAAAATCGCCGGCCGTGCCATCCTCATCTTTCCAGTATTCGCGCACCGTGTCGCGGTACTTGTCGTTCCATTCCGCCCAGCCGGGCGGGAAGCCGCCGACCTGATAACCGCCAGGGCCGATGTCCCAGGGCTCACCCACGAGCTTCAAGCGAGACAGCACCGGATCCTGGCCGACAGCATCGAAGAAGCCGCTGCGCTGATCGAACCCTTCCGGCTCGCGACCCAGAATAGTGCCAAGGTCGAAGCGGAAGCCGTCGACATGCATATCTTCGGCCCAGTAGCGCAGCGAGTCCGTCACCATCTGCAGCACGCGCGGGTGAGAGGTATTGACGGTGTTTCCCGTTCCCGTGTCGTTAATGTAATAACGGGGCTGATCGGGCAGGGTGCGGTAATAGGAGAAGTTGTCGATCCCCTTGAAGGAGAGGGTCGGTCCAAGCTCATTGCCTTCTGCCGTATGGTTATAGACCACGTCGAGAATGACTTCGATGCCGCCATCGTGGAAGGCCCGCACCATATCACGGAAGCCTGCCATGGCACGCGGGCCGTAGTAACGCGATGCCGGTGCAAAGAAGGCAAGGGAGTTGTATCCCCAGAAGTTCTTCAGTCCCTTGTCGAGCAGATGGGAATCGTCGGGGAAGTAGTGGATCGGAAGAAGCTCGATCGACGTGATGCCGAGGCTTTTGATGTAAGAAACGACATCCTTGTGGCCGAGCCCTTCATAGGTGCCCTTGAGCTCCTCGGGCAGGGCAGGGTGAAGCTTGGTGAATCCCTTGACGTGCGTTTCGTAGAAGATGGTCTTTGACCACGGAATGTTCGGACGCTTGTCGCCGCTCCAGTCATAATCCTTGGGATCGATCACGCGGCACTTGGGCATCTTGGAGGCGCTGTCGGCCTCGTTATAGGACAGATCCTTGTCTTCGCTGTTCAGGTCGTAGCCGAACTGCTCCTGGCCCCATTGGATGTCGCCCACCAGTTCGCGCGCGTAAGGGTCGACCAGCAGCTTGTTGGGGTTGAAGCGGTGGCCGTTTTCCGGATCGTAGGGGCCGTGGACGCGATATCCATAAAGGGCACCGGGCTTCAATCCCGGAACATAGCCGTGCCAGATTTCGTTGGTAAACTCAGGCAGAGTGATGCGCTCGATTTCGGTGTTGCCCGTCTCATCGAAAAGACAAAGTTCGACCCGTTGTGCACATGCGCTGAAGATTGCAAAATTTACGCCGTCGCCATCGAAATTGGCGCCCAGACGCGTGAAATCGCCGGGCTGAATGCTAGAGCCGAACTTAGACATGGGTTTCCTCTTGATGAAGTGACCGAGTGAAACTGGCTTGTCTGTGGTTTGTTCCGCAGCGCAAAAAAATGGCCCGCCGGAATATCCTGGCGAGCCATTTACTCATTTATCTCGACGCAGCGTCGGCAGCATTTGGTCACTTGCGGATGGTGTCGTTGGCAGGCCATCCAATGTCCTTCAATGTGTCTGCGGGCAGGCTCTCGAGAATGCGCAGGTTGCGTCTGCGTTGCCAGGAAGCACGAAGCTCGAATCCAGCGGTGACCACGCGGGATATCCAGGACGGCGGGCGTAGCCGAAGCCAGCTACCGGTCTCCTCATGCGGGATTATCATAGTCATTTTTAACGCTCCTTCCTTTTTGTTTCAGCGTCTGTCGTGAATGCGACACGACACCTATGCGCTTGCCAAAATCATCAATCAATCGAATGACAGTGATGGCATCCATGACATTTTGTGTTGCTTTATTCCGATTGCAGGTGCGATCGTTTCTGCATGTGAGGAAGAATGGACGTCACTTGACATTCAATCAAACGAAATGATATCGATCTATCATTCAGAAAAATTGACGGACACGGTCATGACTGTTTCATTTCGCCAGCCTCTTCCCTTGCTCGATAACGATATCCTCCGCACCTTCGTCGCGATCGCCGAGACGGGCAATTTTTCGACGGCTGCCGAGGCGGTTTTTCGAACGCCCTCCGCAGTGTCCATGCAGATCAAGAAACTCGAAGAGCAGTTGAAGACGACGCTCTTCCTGCGTGATGCACGTTCAGTGACGCTGACCGCACATGGCGAGACCCTGCTGACCTATGCCAGACGAATGATCGCGCTGTCGAACGAGGCCGTGTCTCGCTTCGTCATGCCGGAGCTGTCCGGCGTCGTGAAGCTGGGTGCGCCAGATGATCTCGGTCAGCGCGGATTGCTGCCCGGAATCCTCAAGCGCTTCGCAGAAGCCTTTCCTGCAATCATGGTGGACGTCACGATCGACTCCAGTTCGCAACTCTACAAGCGCATCGATGAGCAGCGGCTTGATCTGGCGCTGGTCAATTGCGCCTCCCATCCTCTACGCGATACCGGCGAAGTCTTGATGCGGGAACGGCTGGTCTGGGCGGGTGCGAAATGCGGCACCGCGCATTTGCGCGATCCATTGCCGATCTCGATCTGGGAGGATGGCTGCATCTGGCGCTCAGAGGCGATCAACGCGCTGGACAAGCGCAATCGTCCGTATCGGGTTGCCTATCTCAGCGGTCACACGATGGCGCAAAGAGCGGCAATCGAAGCCGATCTGGCGATTGCGCCGCTTCCGCGCTCCTATGTTCATAACGACATGGTCATTCTTGGAGAGAAGGAGGGACTGCCGCCGCTTGGCAGTTTCGATATCCGCCTGATCATGACCGACAAAGTGTCCCGTCCAATCCAGGCCGTTGCAGACAGTATTCGCAATGCGTTTCGCGATGTCGCACAGGTCGGCGCAGATCGTGGGTGAAATAGGTTGCGCCCTCACGTTTTTTTGAAAACGCGTGGAACCTGAACAAGTTTGCAGCGTTTTTCGTGCGTCACGGATCACGCCTGCAGGTGCAGGCTCAAGGGGAGTTTTGAAATATGACGACACGTGCACTCGCAACCGTTGCTGCCATTCTCGTTACGGTCGCTAGCCTTAGCTCTTGCGGCAACACAATTCGCGGCGTCGGCCGTGACACAGCGAATGCCGTGGATGCAACGCAGGATGCAGGACGCAGCGTGGACCGCGCAGCGCGCCGTTGACACGATCATGGCACCGCCGCGTGCCGTATAGGTTGACGAAAATGATGAAGCCGACGAGCAATCGTCGGCTTTTCTGTTTTCAACAAGTGCCAAACTGGCTTTTCAAGCGTGTCGCGATCTTTCAGATTCGCTCCTCACGCTTTCGATCCCTGTATTGTCGCATGTCGTTATCGCAAAACCGCTTCGCACTCTTGCGCGACTTGCTTCAGGCCGCTTTCTTAGCCGGCTTCGAAGCGACGGCCTTTGCACCCGCAGCCTTGGCGGATTTGGCCGCAACGGTCTTTGCAGGCACGAGACTTAGGACCTCGAGAGCAAGCGCCTGCGCATTCTCACACGCCTTGTCCAGGTTGCTGACGCGCTCCGGATTCATCATATGCGGAGCACCGCCGGTCACGAACATATCGCGATAGGCAGCGCGTTCTACCAGAGGCGTTCCCATCACGTGCACCATCTTCTCCGCCAGCAACGACTTCACAGCCTGCATGGAGCGGGTGGTGATGATTGGGCTGATGCGCGTCAGAATGACCGAATGCGGAATATGGATGTTACAACGCTCGGCGAGGTCCTTCAGAAGACCGAGAACTTCGGCGCCGCCCACAGCATCCATGGCGCAGCCCTGGACAGGAATAAGCACGTGGTTGGCAAAGCCAATGGCCTTCGCCATGAGTGGTGACCGCCCGCCGGGAAGATCGACGATAACATAACCGCCGCGCTTCTTGCTGCCCTTGATATGGCCTTCGATGGTATCATCGCTCACGTCCGAAATGACGGAAAGGTTTTTCTGGGCTTTCGTCAGCCCGTACCACCTGGACGTCCACTGTTGCGGATCCGCATCCAGCAACGTGACGCGGTGTCCCAGTCGGGCAAGTTCGCTGGCAATGATGACGGCAGCCGTCGTTTTTCCCGCTCCGCCTTTGGTATTTGCAAATGTAATGACTGGCACTGTCTGAACCCCTGATCCTGTGTTCGAGCCGTATCATCGCCCGCAATCGACAACCGCTTCATCATAAAACGGAACGTGTTTTCTTGTTTGATTGTAGTGCTGCGGCCTCAATTCAGGCGGAAAGTCCGTCTGGAAAGAAGGTGGCCTCGTCTCAGATCTTTTGAATCTTGCTTATGCGGCGCACCGGCGCCCACCCAATAGAAACGATGATTCTTTACTTCCGCCAAGGGAAAATATGCGCCGCTTTGTAATATATTTTTTGTCATTGCTTCTTGCAACACAAGCACGCGGTAGTGAATTACCTTCCTACTGTCTCAGAATGGAACACGCCGGCGCGGCTTATACGGTTTGCAGCTTTGACCCGAGCAAAGCCGATATCCGGCTTTTTAGCCGTGACGACGTCACGGGCGCCTCCTATGGCGGCTTTGCTGCATTGTCGTCGGCCCTGTGGCGGCAGCATCAATTCATCGTCTTCGCCATGAATGGCGGCATGTACCACCGCGATCTCTCGCCAGTCGGGCTCTACATAGACAACAAGATCGAGAAGACACCGATCAGCTCTGCCGGGGGCTGGGGCAATTTCCACATGCAGCCGAATGGCGTTTTCTTCATTGCCGACGGGAAAGCTGGCGTGCGCGAAACCAGCGCTTACCTGAATGCCAATCTCAAACCCGATCTTGCCACGCAATCAGGCCCGATGCTCGTCATCGATGGAAAACTCCATCCGCGCTTCCTTGCCGACAGCGACAGTTTCAAACGCCGAAACGGCGTTGGCGTCTCATCCGACGGCATCGTTCATTTCGTCATCTCGGAAGACCCGGTGCGCTTCTATGATTTCGCCACGCTGTTCCGCGACAGATTGAAGACCGACAACGCTCTCTATCTGGATGGCACGATCTCCAGCGTCGATATTCCCGCAGCGGGCAGGCGCGATAGTCTTTTCCCTATGGGCCCGATCATCGCTGTCGTGGAACGGGTACCGGACTTATAGAGGTGACTTGGGATAGGCTTTTTCAAGCCCGCCAGATTTGGCGAGCCCGCTTTTAAACGCATTATAGGCGGGGTGCTGGCTGCTCTTGGCGACCTCGTGAAGGCGGATCTGCAGGCGCGCAGGGGCATTGTCACCAAACCATCTGCCGCATTTTTCCAGCTTCAGAGCATTGAGAAAGCGCGACTGAGATTCCCTGTCTAAAAAGACGAGAAGGCCTTCCAGCAGCGCTTCGTCCTGCTTTGGATTTTCTAAGAGAAGTCTCAACCAGGCCTCGTCGTCCGCGCTCAGCGTCGAAATCTTCGAGGCCACGGTATCCCGGTCTGGAAAGGCTGATGAAGCGCTCTGCATGATTCCCCGCTCTGCTTGAGTGTCCTTCCGGTAGTGCAGAGATAGATGCTTTTCAAGCAGTCTTTGCGGCCTCGTGCAGTGCGCCAAGCCGAGCGCCTCTTTAACGAAAGATCAGTTTCCAACGTAAGGCGTGTCTTGCAGTGTTTACACTCGTGTCCGAATTGAGGTCACAAAGCTGACTGCATCCCGATGGCCATCGCCTATTAAGCGCTTGTTTTTTCATATACCTATGCGCTGGACGTATGGCAGGTCACAGGATTCGCCTTGGTTTAGCCTCTTTTTGCATTTGCGTTCGTCATACATTTTTAATAAATGGTTGCGCCATGGGACGCGCTGCAAGAGCCGCCCGAAGAGTGAACACGCTGGAGTCATCATGGAAGAAACCGCTCAGAAATCCTGCTGGGGTGTTACGTTACGCGCACTTGCAGGCTTCGCTGCTTTTCTCGCATTGACCTATCTTTTTGGTACACCGTAAGCATCTCACTTTTTAAAAAGTTTTTTCGCAAAACAGCGCGGCCTCTCCCAAGAGCCGCGTTGTTTTCGTCTGGCGATACCGCTTGAGCGCCGTGCGTCCCTTTGGACGCACAGAGGACGCTTCATCGTTTTAGACTCCACGCATCGCGCTTTCCCGAAACCGGTCCCGATTCCGGGTCGATGCCGTCGTTGCCACAGCGCTACCGACACAGTTTTGGCCGCTTTTTGATATGGCTCGTGCCGTGCGCTTCCGATAGAGTCGCGCCAATAGGTCTATACATAGGGCATCCCAGAATGTTTCTTTCCGTCTTCGACGTGTTCAAAATCGGCATCGGACCTTCTAGCTCCCACACAATGGGACCCATGTCGGCTGCCAACCGCTTTCTTGAACTGATCCTGTCGGATGACTGGCCCAGGCCTTCAGGCGCAGCAGTATCTGCCATAAAGGTCAGCCTGCACGGCTCGCTTGCCTTCACGGGCATCGGCCATGGATCGGGCAAGGCTGTTGTCTTGGGCCTGACGGGCGAGAAGCCGGATCAGGTCGATCCGGATGCCATGGACGGGATTATCGCTGAGGTGGAGCGCACGGGCCTTGTGAAGCCGGCAGGTCATCCGTCCTATGCCTTTCGTCCGAACGAAGATCTCGTATTCGACAAGAAGAACCCGCTTCCCGGCCACGCCAATGGCATGACCTTCTCTGCCTATGACAATCAGGGCAGGATGCTTTTGAAGCGCATCTATTACTCCGTCGGTGGCGGCTTCGTTGTCACGGACACCGAACTCGACGCCATGCGCCAGCGCGGAAAGACGGTCGATAACGGCCCCAAGGTGCCTTATCCCTTTGCCACCGCGAAGGAGATGCTGGACATGGCAGCGCGCTCTGGCCGCACCATCGCCCAGATGAAGCGCGCCAATGAAGAGACGGTTATGAGCCGCGACGTGCTGAATAGCCGGCTTGACCAGATCTGGGATGCCATGAACGGCTGTATCGAACGCGGCCTGAAGGGCGAAGGCATCATGCCGGGCGGGCTCAAGGTTCGTCGCCGCGCGCGTTCTATCCACGACAAACTGAATGCCGAGTGGCGCAGCAACCGGTTAAATCCCGTTCTCGCCAACGACTGGCTGAGCGTTTACGCCATGGCGGTGAATGAAGAGAACGCAGTCGGCGGTCGTGTCGTGACCGCTCCGACCAATGGAGCGGCAGGTGTCGTGCCCGCCACTGTTCGCTATTTCCGCCACTTCCATGAGGATGCCTCGGTCGACGACGTTCGTGACTTCCTGCTGACGGCAGCGGCGATCGGAGGGATCATCAAGCACAATGCGTCGATTTCCGGCGCCGAAGTCGGCTGTCAGGGGGAGGTGGGCTCCGCGGCGGCTATGGCGGCGGCGGGTCTTGCTGCGGTGATGGGCGGCTCGCCGGCACAGGTGGAAAACGCTGCGGAGATCGCGCTTGAGCACCATCTTGGCATGACGTGCGATCCGGTTGCAGGTCTGGTGCAGGTGCCCTGCATCGAACGCAACGCGCTTGGCGCAGTGAAAGCCGTGACGGCTGCCTCGCTCGCGTTGAAGGGGGATGGAGAACATTTCGTGCCGCTCGACGCCTGTATCGAAACCATGCGCCAGACCGGCAATGACATGAGCGAGAAATACAAGGAAACCTCCACCGGTGGCCTCGCCGTCAATGTCGTGGAATGTTGATATTTGATGACGCGATTGTTTGACGGGCGCTTGACGCGTCCGTCGAAACGGCATTGATAGCGGCATGGCTCTACATTTGATCAAGCTCTGCGTCGGCGCGGATTCCATCGAGGATCTGCGCGAATGGGTATCCCAACGTTCGCTAACCGCTATGGCGGCTGGCCTGGAACCGCACAGCGTCCACACCACTCGCATGATCCCGAAGCGCATGGAAGAGCTGCTCGACGGTGGCTCTCTCTATTGGGTGATCAAGGGACAGGTACAGGCGCGCCAAAAGCTTCTCGATATCCGTTCCTTCACCGGTGGCGATGGCATCACGCGGTGTGATCTGGTTCTGGGACCGGAAGTCATCGAGACCTCGCCTGCACCAAAGCGTCCCTTCCAGGGCTGGCGTTATCTTAAAGACGAGGAAGCTCCACGCGATCTGGGCGGCTCAGGCCTTGCGGACGACATGCCCTCCGATCTCCGACGGGAACTCGCGGAACTCGGACTTCTTTAGCACGACCCTCGCAGTTCTTAAGCGCCGGCACATGTCAAAATAGAAAAACCGGCTCCGGGGGCAACGGAACCGGTTCTGCGGCAGGATCGACACGGGGTAAAGCGACCTGCCTAAACCTTGGAAGCACTTGCGACGAACGTCTTTGCCGTCACGACTTCCGCTTATTAAACTGCACCGGGCTGCGGGGAGGCGTTCCGTCGCTCTGTCCCTTGCAATCAGTTCTTGATGCCGGCGACGGCGCTGACGTTGCGGCCGTCCTGAACCTTGACCCAGCGGCCTGGATTGTTCGAATCCTGGCGCTTGAGATAGGTGTATTCGGTATCCGACCAGTCCATGACCTTGTTGCGGAGGTTGTCGAGAATAAAGTCGCCGCGGTCGGTCCGCACCGTCAGCACCGCATGGCCCGAGCCGTTCGGCTGCAGCACGACGGTGATCAACAGGTTGGAGGCGGAGATGCCTTTGTTCATCAGCATCTTACGCTTCAAGAGCACGAAGTCTTCACAGTCGCCTGCTGTCGTCGGATAGGCCCAGCGCTCTTCGACGCCGTAAATCTCCATATCGGTCGCTGGCGTGATGGTGGTGTTGACCGTGTAGTTCACGTCCAGCATCGTCTTCCAGGTTTCTTCCGTCAACCGAAGCGGGCCCATATCGGCCGAGGTTGGCTGGCATTCGCTCTGGTAGGTCTGGCAGAACTCATAATGCCCGATCGGAGGATTGGCCTTTCCGATGATGCGCATTGCTGCTCCTGGCGATGCTTCTGCCTGCGGGGCGAATGCGCCAATTGCCAGTGCTGCTATGATCAGTCCCAAACGGCTGTGTTTTTTCATTTCTTGTCTCCCCGTTGTGAGGAGGACAATGCCAGCGACACTTTGATCGCACGCAAAAAAGCGCGCTCAAATTCGAGCTTAAATTAAGCAAAAACAACAGCTTATTTGATTCATGTTTGAATGGAATTTGAATAGAATTTTATCGATCCGATTAGCTCGTCAGTCGACCGAAGGCTGCAAACCGCCCACATTCCGGCACCCTGTGAATGGAGTAGGGTTAACGAGCACGGTGATTTCAGCCAGTGTTGAGCAACACTCAACCATTCATTCACTTTGTTTTGGAGGTGAAAGCCCGCTCAAAACGGCTGAAAGCGGCGAAAATTCCTGTTCTGATTGCAGAAAAAATCGTACTTCAACCGTCTTTTTCTGCGCTTTTTTCAGAAATTTCTTTTGAGTCCCACTTTGGAGCAGGTTGATCCCAACCTTTGGAAGGCCTTTGGCCAAGCATACTTACGCAGCATGGAGGGAGTTCGACCGATAAATCGTTGGAACAAGGCTCGGGACTCACGAGCGCTCTCGAGATGGTGACGGCCTGTCGCACCTTATGCGCAAGATCTGCAGCGGAAACTAACGATCGAAAGGCAAGAAAAAACCGGCAAACGCTGGGCGTCGCCGGTCCTTAAATTCGATCGTGAAAAAGTCTCAGAGAAACTCGATCAGTGCGTCCTTGGACTGAACACTGTCGAACTCGATCGCAACGCCTTCCATGAAATGGCGAACGATGCGCCCCCCCATATTGCCGAGGCGGACGGTGGTGCCGAGCGCTGGCCGAGGTTCGATCTCGATAGCGGCACCGGAGAGCGAAAGGTCGATGATGCGGCAGCCGACCGTATTGCCGTCATTCAGGAGAAGCGAGGCATTTGGGTTGCGCGGAGTCAGACGATCATGCCGCCGGTCCTCAGGCAGGCCGAGCGCCTGGCGCTTTGCAATCCACGCCAGTTGAGCGGCGAGTTTCTCGCGCTTGCGTTCTGTCGCTGCAATAGCGATCGAAAAACCGTCGCCAGTGAGATGTGTGACCTTGCCTTCGACGCGACCGATATGCTGCAGATAGATGATGATCCGGTCATTCCGGTTCGGTCTGGCAAAGCACGTCAGCCGCGCACTTTCCGCCGTCATTTCTGTGGCAGTACAGTCAAACTCATCTTCAGTCGGCAACATAAGACGTCCGGAAAGACCGACGGTAACCGGCGGTTCGGCGGTGTCGACTGACTTCGAAACGTGGGCGTGTGCGAGATGTGATGAAAACATGGCCTGCGCTATGTTGCATGAAGAAAAGGACAAGCCCTATTTACTACGCGCGGGTTAACAGACTGTTTTGTCGTACAGCAATATTTGAGGAGAATTACGCGATATCAGCGAAAGCTTCTGCTCCACTGTCTCATTGTGAAGCAAAACTGTTGTAGGCGGAAAATATGCCGGTTTTCATCGTCTCCTTGGCGGGTCTGACGATTTTGAAAAAGAGCCTTATCGACCGTGTTGGCACCTCGCGGCTGCTTTTATTTGGTCGACCCTTCCTATATGGCTGAAACTGGGTCGAACGATATGAAATGGAAATGAAATGACGCATCATGACGGCGGTGAATTGCAAGAGCCGCGAGACGATCGCCCCCCGCCGCAGAAGCAACCGGTGTTCAACCTTCCCTTTATCATCGTCGCTGTCCTTGGTTTCATGATCGCCATCCAGTTAGGTTTGGCCTACCTGATGTCGGACATGACTTATGAGGCCTTCCTCTTCACCTTCGGCTTCATCCCTGCGCGCTATACTATTCCCCTGGCGCAGCAAGGCCTTGAATGGCTCTGGACGCCAGTGACCTATTCCTTCCTGCATGGTGGTATTGAGCACATCCTGTTCAACGGGCTATGGCTGATGGCGTTTGGTGCGCCCGTGGCGCGCCGCATCGGCACACCACGATTTATTCTCTTCTGGATAATTTCTTCGGCGATTTCTGCTTTCGGCCATGCGGCGCTTGATTGGAGCAGCATCACGGTTCTGATTGGTGCGTCCGGCGTCGTCTCAGCCCTGATGGGTGCAGCTTGCCGCTTCGCCTTTCCGCGCCGCGGGCAGCGTTATCATCCTTCCTTCGGCCACCTTCTTCCGCGCCAGGGAATTGTCCAGGCGCTGACCAATAAAACGGTTTTGATCTTCACGATCGCGTGGCTCGCGGGTAATGCGCTGATTGCCGTGGGCTTCCCGCTATTCGGTGATGTCGGAGGCGAGGTGGCGTGGGACGCTCACATCTTCGGCTTCTTCTTCGGCTTCCTTTTCTTCGGCCTGTTCGATCCCAAAATCGCGTCGGGAGAGAAGGCTGCCTCAATCGATTGAAGTTTGATCGAACCTCAAATCCTGTTGCTTTCCCTGTCGAGGGAGCGCAAAAATTTGAAGACGGTGCTTCGTTCTCAGGGAGGAGACTTGGGTGCGATAGCCGGGCTGCAACGGATAAGGGAGGTACGCATGCCGATTTTTGTAAAGGAAATTCTCGATATCAAGGGTAGAGAGGTCGTGACGGTCGATCCCGGCATGTCGATTGCCGATGCTGCCGTGACGCTCTACGAGCATCGGATTGGTGCTGTTGTCGTGACCGACCATATGGACGCAGTCCTGGGCATCTTTACAGAGCGCGATCTCGTGCGTGCCGTGGCCGCAAAAGGCTCCGCAGCCTTGGAGACCAAGGTCTCCGACGTGATGACCAAGAGTGTGACCCGCTGCAACGAGGAAACCACGACAGACGACCTTATGGAGATCATGACCGGCGGCAGGTTCCGTCATTTGCCGGTAGAGGCCAATGGGCGCCTTGCGGGTATCATTTCCATCGGTGACGTGGTCAAGGCCCGCATCAGCGAGATCGAGACGGAAGCCGAGCACATCAAGGCCTATATTGCCGGCTGATCGGCGGTCCGCCTTGAGCAGGTAGGAGGGCAGGCACCCAGCCTGCCTTTCATGGTATCAGGGTTGAAACACCTGCTGCATGCGCTTCAATTCCGGAATTCGAGACCGTGTTTCCTCATAGCCCTGGTCGATCGCCTCGGCCGCCCGGTGAAATTCCGAGAGGCCGATATGGCTGATGCGCGGATGCAGGGTCAGATCCGGCGGATCGCCCGCCAGTCTTGCGCGCGAAATGCGGTCCTGAATAATGTTGAATGCCTGAACCATCACACCTGGCAGCCCCATGCGCGATGTGGCCTTGATCGGCGTTTCGGCTTCGCTCTTGCTGCCGGCACCCGCACCGTGCTTGACCACGGCCGAGCGACCGAAAATATCGTAGTTGAGGTTTACCGCAACGACCAGAGCCTGCTCATAGGCGCGGCAAACCGACACCGGTACCGGATTGACAAGAGCCCCATCGATCAGCGTCCTGCCGTTGCAGCGCACCGGCTCGAAAATGCCGGGCAGGGCATAGGACGAGCGCAGCGCCGTGATCAGATTGCCCTGGTGAACCCAGACCTCGTGGCCGGTGCGCAGTTCGGTCGCAACCGCGATGAACGGATGCTCGAGATCTTCGATGTTGAGACCTTCAAGATGCTCCTGCATGCGCTTGGTTAGACGCATGCCGCCGAACAGGCCGCTACCGCCAATCGTCAGGTCCAAAAGTCCGGCAATGCGGCGCATCGTCAGTGAGCGGGCAAACTCTTCCAGCTCGTTGAGCTTGCCTGCGAGATAGCAGCCGCCGACAAGAGCGCCGATCGACGTCCCGGCAATCATGCCGATCTTGACGCCGGCTTCGTCGAGCGCTCGTAAAACCCCAATATGCGCCCAGCCACGAGCCGCACCTCCGCCAAGCGCAAGCGCGATGCGGTTCGGTGGGAGCTGCGGTTTGGGCGAGGGCGCGATTTTCTCCAGGGTGCCAAGTGTCGTCGCGGACGATGGATTATCGCGGTTCATTCCCCATCCAAGCATTCGACGTCTCCCACTTGCATCTCCCGAGAACCGTGAGTCTCCTCAAGGCTTCGTCGCATGATCGTAGCAAAAGGCAAAGAAATCGAAAAGATTGAGCTCTTCATCAAGGCGAAGAGGATGAGCCATAGGTGGTTTCGGGGTCGAAATGCCGCGTGTCGTCGGTGATGGTATTAACCGCTTTGCCGTCTTCCATCGTCACGGTGCGATAGAAGCAGGAACGACGGCCGGTGTGGCAGGTGGCATCATGTCCGGCGACGGAGACTTTGAGCCACACGGCATCCTGATCGCAATCGGTGCGAAACTCGCGAACCGTCTGGAGATTGCCGGAGGTTTCCCCCTTCTTCCAGATCTTGTCTCGCGAGCGGCTGTAGTAGTGCGCAATGCCCGTTTCAAGCGTGAGCTTCAGCGCCTCCGCATTCATATGCGCCACCATCAGCAATTCACCGTCCTTGATGTCGGTGACGACTGCAGTCACGAGACCGTTCGCGTCGAACTTAGGCGTGAACGGTCCAGATGCTTCCAGCGCCGTCTTATCGGATGGCGCGACCGGGAAAATGGCGGACATGAGATCCCCTGGGTGAGAGGGAGGCAGCCGGTTCAGCGGCTGCGCACCATGGACATGAAGCGGGCCTGCTCGGCAGGGTCCTTCTTGAACGCGCCGGTGAAGCTCGTCGTCAACGTCGTTGAGCCCTGCTTTTGCACACCGCGCATGGACATGCACATATGTTCGGCGTCGATCATCACGGCAACGCCGCGTGGCTTCAACGTGGTTTCGATAGCGGAGGCGATCTGCGCCGTCATGGTTTCCTGGGTCTGCAGGCGACGACCGAAGATCTCGACGACGCGAGCGATCTTGGACAGGCCGAGAACGCGTCCATTCGGCAGATAGGCAACATGCGCCTTGCCGATGATCGGCACCATATGGTGTTCGCAATGGGAGAAGAACGGAATATCGCGCACGAGAATGATGTCGTCATAGCCGCCGACCTCTTCGAAGAAGGTGCCGAGGACGTCCTTGGCATCAAGGTCATAGCCGGAGAAGAGTTCACGATAGGCTTTGGCCACGCGCTTCGGCGTATCGAGCAGACCTTCACGGGTTGGATCGTCGCCAGCCCAACTCAGAAGGACGCGCACGGCATCCTCGGCTTCAGCCTGCGTTGGCCGTGCCTTTGTCACATCGTCCGTCGCGCCTGCGCCAGGAAAATTCTTCACGATTGCATCCATTTTCTATCTCCCGGTATGGTTCAAGGCCACACCTGCACACGCCCTGCAACGACGCTTGCGCGCCACGTTGCTGCTATCTGGTTGTTTTTCCGAATTTTGGCAAGAGTTTGCGCGTCTCGCCTCCATTATTTTATCAAACCTTGATGTACGGTTAATGAGTTAACATATTACAGTGGCCAAATGCAGGAAAGCTTTTCCCAGAGCGACACATCGTTTAGAAAATGATGACAGCGCTGGGAACCTCACGCCCGCGCCTTTACCTGGAATATCGACCATGGACGACATCTATAATAACCGCATCCTGGAATTTGCCGGCAATATTCCGCTCGCTGGCGGCATGGCAGATGCCGATGCGCAAGCGGAAAAGCACTCCAAGCTCTGCGGTTCCAAGGTCAAGGTCTACATCAAGATGGATGGCGACCAGGTCTGCGACTTCTCGCACGAAGTGCGCGCATGTGCGCTCGGTCAGGCATCCTCCTCGATCATGGCGCATCATGTGGTGGGCGCCAGCCGGGCAGAAATCCGCAAGGCGCGCCAGGACATGATCAACATGCTGACGGCGAACGGCGAGGGGCCTGAGGGACGCTTCGAGGATATGCGGGTTCTAAAGCCGGTCAAGGATTACAAGGCCCGCCATGCCTCCACTCTGCTCACCTTCGAGGCGGTCTGTGATTGCCTGGATCAGTTGGAGGCGAAGCAGCCTCTGTCCGCAGCGAGTTGATCTCATGTGCGGACAACCCGGTTGTCATCATAAATCGGACAAGCCTGTAAGCCGCTCCCGCAATTGGGCTGGCCCGTTTCGAAAGACCCCGGGCAGACTACTCGGCATGGGCCTTGTTCGGCTCTATCAACTGACGCTTTCCGGCTTTATCGGAAATTCTTGCCGTCACATTCCGACCTGTTCGGAATATGGATATGAAGCGATTGCCCGTCATGGCCTGTGGTCTGGCGGTTGGCTGAGCCTGTTCCGCGTCGCACGTTGCGGACCGGGTGGAACGAGCGGGTATGATGGCGTGCCAGAAAGTCTCCGATCAGTCCGTTCCTGGCAGCTCTGGAAACTCTGGACTGTCGGAAAGCACAAAGGGTGATGCGGGTTTATGACGGTACCCCAGGAATACATTCAGGCATCGCGAGATTTCGAAGCCGTCCTTGTCGATATTCGCGACAAAGCCTTGGTCAGCACGACGCACCGTGCCTTCACGACGCTTGAGGCGGTGCTTCGTGTTTTCCGGCGGCGTCTGACGGCGGATCAAAGCCTGGCGTTCGCCGGGTTGCTGAAAACGGGCGTGCGAGCGCTTTTCGTCGCTGACTGGACGATGGACGAGCCCGTCGTTCCTTTCGCCGCCAGGCCCAAGATGCAAGAGGAGGTCATGTCGTTCAGGCGAGACCATAATCTTTCACCAGACACGGCTATCCGCGATGTGACGGAAGCGTTGCGTCTCCACATGGACGAGGAGAAGTTGAAGAGCTTTCTCAAATCCGTTTCACCGGATGCGCTCTCTTTCTGGGGTTTTTCGACCGAAATTGAATAGACTTTACTGAACAGGCAAATTTCAGTATCCACGCGCTGCATTGTCAGTCCTTTCGGCTGACCGTTACCCCACCCGCATTCGTTGGCGGGACTGGACAGGAGAATTCAAAGTGTCAGACGCCGTTTCCCTTACATTTCCAGATGGCTCCGTTCGTCAGTATCCCGCGGGTACGACCGGACGTGATGTTGCCGAATCCATTTCCAAGTCGCTTGCAAAGAAAGCCGTCGCCATCGCGCTGGACGGCCAATTGCGCGACCTTTCCGATACGATTGCCAATGGCGCAATCGAGATCGTCACCCGTGATGACAAGCGTGCGCTTGAGCTTATCCGCCACGATGCCGCTCACGTCATGGCCGAAGCCGTGCAGGAACTGTGGCCCGGCACCCAGGTGACCATCGGTCCTGTGATCGAAAACGGCTTCTATTACGACTTCGCCAAGAACGAGCCTTTCACCCCGGACGATCTGCCAAAGATCGAAAAGAAGATGAAAGAGATCATCGGCCGCTCGAAGCCCTTTACGCGCGAAATCTGGTCGCGAGAGAAGGCCAAGCAAGTCTTTGCCGCCAAGGGCGAGAACTACAAGGTCGAGCTCGTCGATGCGATTCCTGAAGGTCAGGACCTCAAGATCTATTATCAGGGCGACTGGTTCGACCTTTGCCGCGGCCCGCACATGGCCAATACGGGGCAGATCGGTACGGCCTTCAAGCTTATGAAGGTTGCCGGTGCATACTGGCGTGGTGATAGCAACAACCCCATGCTGACCCGCATCTACGGCACCGCCTGGGCCACGCAGGAACAACTGGATCAGTATCTGCACATCCTGGCGGAAGCCGAGAAGCGCGACCACCGCCGCCTTGGCCGCGAAATGGACCTGTTTCATTTCCAGGAAGAAGGTCCGGGCGTGGTGTTCTGGCACGGCAAGGGCTGGCGCATGTTCCAGACGCTGACCGCCTATATGCGCCGCCATCTGGAAGGCACCTATCAGGAAGTGAACGCACCGCAGGTTCTGGATGCTTCGCTGTGGGAGACCTCCGGTCACTGGGGCTGGTACCAGGAAAACATGTTCGCGGTAAAATCCGCCTATGCCTTCACCCATCCGGAGGACAAGGAAGCGGACAATCGCGTCTTCGCCCTGAAGCCGATGAACTGCCCTGGTCACGTTCAGATCTTCAAGCATGGGTTGAAGTCTTACCGAGAACTGCCTGTTCGACTTGCAGAGTTCGGTACTGTCCACCGCTATGAAGCGTCGGGTGCTCTCCACGGCCTGATGCGCGTTCGTGGCTTTACCCAGGATGACGCCCACGTCTTTTGCACTGAAGAGCAGATGGCAGCGGAATGCCTGCGCATCAACGATCTGATCCTGTCGGTCTATCAGGATTTCGGCTTCGACGAGATTGTGGTCAAGCTGTCCACGCGCCCTGAAAAGCGCGTCGGTTCGGACGACCTTTGGGATCGCGCCGAGAGCGTGATGACCGAGGTCTTGAAGACCATCGAGGATCAATCTGGCGGACGTATCAAGACCGGCATTCTGCCGGGCGAGGGCGCTTTCTACGGTCCGAAGTTCGAATACACCCTGAAGGATGCGATCGGCCGCGAATGGCAGTGCGGCACCACCCAGGTGGACTTCAATCTGCCGGAACGTTTCGGTGCCTTCTATATCGACCAGGCGTCTGAAAAGCGCCAACCGGTGATGATCCACCGCGCGATCTGTGGTTCGATGGAACGCTTCCTCGGCATTCTGATCGAGAACTTCGCTGGCCACATGCCGCTGTGGTTCGCGCCGCTACAGGTTGTCGTTGCCACGATCACCTCAGATGCCGACGATTATGGTCGTGAAGTTGCCGAGGCGCTTCGGGAGGCCGGTCTCTCGGTGGAAACCGATTTCCGCAACGAGAAGATCAACTACAAGATCCGGGAGCATTCGGTCACCAAGGTTCCGGTGATCGTCGTCTGCGGCAAAAAGGAAGCCGAAGAGCGCACGGTCAACATCCGCCGCCTCGGTTCGCAGGCCCAGACCTCGTTTGCTCTGGATGAGGCGATTGCCAATCTGGTTGACGAGGCGACGCCGCCTGACGTCAAGCGCAAGCGCGCTGCAAAGGCGAAAGCCAAGCTTGCTTGATCTCAAAGAAAACGGCGCCTTCGGGCGCCGTTTTCATAAGATGCTGCTGTGGGGCTTGTTGGGGACTACCGCAGCGGAGCGGATCTGTGGGGAGACGGCTATTCGAAATCGCCCGTAGCGTCTTCCGGTGCCTGGTCCTTCATCAGCACTTCGACATCGGAATCCTGTCCGGCCTTCACCCTGAAATTGCGCTGGTACACCTTGTCCTTGTTACGGGCGATCGCGGTGTACTCGCCATCGGCCAGCACCATGGTGGAAAAGGCGCTGACGCTCTCATTCACCACGTCGCCGGCGCCCGTCAGCACAGACCAGGCCGTATCGGCGATCGCCTCGCCGCCATGCTCGGAGACGAGTTTCAGCGTCACTTGTGCCGCATGGTGCTGCAGCGTTGCTTCGGTCAGCTTGCCGGCTTCCACCTGGATATCGGCGCGCACCACCGCATTGACCGACCCGTATTCCGATACGACATGGTAGGTTCCGGCATTGAGACGGACGATAGTGTTCGGCTTCACATCGGTCATCACCAGCTTCCGCTCTCCGTTTTCGGAGGCTTCAGAGGCGTAGATGGAAAACTTCAACTGATTGGCGGAAATGGTCTTGTCGTTGCCGGCAACGGCATTGAGGACGAAGCCGCCAGCATCGAGAATGAGGACCTGCTTGTCGATCTTACCGGTTTCGGGAACGCTGAGCTTCTTGGTGACACCGGCGCGACCGAAGGCGACGTTGACGAAGTAATCTCCCGGCTCAAGGTGAAACTCGGCTGAACCGCCTTCGGAACTCGCCAGCATCGGCAGCTTGCCATCGGCGCCCGGAATAGGGCTGAAGACCCGCCAGGCAAGCCCCTCCATCATCGGCTCGCCTTGCTGGGTCAGCTTTGCTTCCAGCACAATATCACGGGATTTGGCCGGCTCCGGCTCGCTGGGCGAGGGAACGGCGAACGCGTTCAGCTTCGGCATTTTAGGCGTGCCGCCAAGCTGCTTGAATTCCTTGAAGGCATCCTGCGAGATGGCAATACCGGGTAGCGCGCTAGCCGAGACGAGCGCGATGCACAGACCTACTCCGATTTTGGTAAACGTCATTTCTCTCGACCGGATTGACTTCTTGTTTTTGTGGGACCACTTCAATCCGAACCGCAAGGCTATTTCAAGGCCTGTCTTTACATTGCATGCGAATGGAACGGTGCGACCATGACAACTGACATCAAGCTCATCGACTATCTGAATGTACGACGCTCGACCCCCGCCCCACAATTGACGGAGCCGGGCCCGAGCCGTGAGGAACTCGAGGAGATTCTTCGCCTGACGGTCCGCGTTCCAGACCATGGCAAGATTGCACCCTGGCGCTTCATCGTGATCCGAGGCGAAGAAAGGGTGAGATTGGGCGAAGCCGCATTGGCACTCGCTCTGAAAAAGAACCCTGACTTGAGCGCCGACTTCCAATCGGTGGAAAGAACCCGCTTCACCAGAGCACCGGTCGTCATCGCCGTGGTCAGCAAGGCTGGTCCTCACGTGAAAATCCCGGAATGGGAACAGGTGATGTCGGCAGGCGCCGTATGCCTCAACCTGCTGATGGCATCGAACGCGCTTGGTTATGCCGCCAACTGGCTGACGGAATGGGTGTCCTACGATCCTGAGTTTCTACCTGAGTTGGGCGTGAAGGATGGAGAGAAGGTGGCTGGGCTTATCTATATCGGATCGACGACGTTCCCGCCTGTCGAGCGTCCGCGCCCGGAACTGGCCGAGGTTGTGACCTGGGTCGGTGAAGCGTGATGTTCTACACCACAGACACGAACCAGCATGGCATGGCGCACGATCCCTTCAAGGCGATCGTCGCGCCGCGACCCATCGGTTGGATCGGTTCCAAGGGAAGCGATGGAACGCTGAACCTCGCCCCTTATTCTTTCTTCAACGCCATCGCGGACAAGCCCAAACTGGTGATGTTCTCATCGAGCGGACAGAAGGACAGCCTGCGCAATGTTCGCGAAAGCGGTGTCTTCACCGCAAGCCTCGTCAGCCGCCATCTCGTGGACCGAATGAATGCCTCGTCGGCACCTGTCGATTACGCCGTCAACGAGTTTGCTCTGGCTGGCCTGACCGCACGTGCGGGCGAGGTGGTCGATGCGCCCTATGTGGCGGAGGCTCTTGCCGCGCTGGAGTGCCGCGTCACGCAGATCGTGCAGCCGCATGATATCGACGGCAAGGCGGCCGACTCCTGGGTGGTCTTCGGGCAGGTGATGGGCATTCATATCGATAAATCGATCATCCGCGATGGCCGGATCGATATGGGCCTTGCGCGGCCCGTAGCCCGGATGGGCTATATGGACTACGCCGACGGCGGCGCGGATGTCTTCCAGCTGGCCCGCCCGAAGGCCTAATAGCCTCCATTTACGCCATGGTTAAGGAGCATGGTGAACCAATCGTAAACCTTTTCCCCCTAGGTTTCACCCATGGGAGGTGATCGCCGGCTCGGTAGCGAGTCGCGATAACCTCCGCGGGGTCATAAGAACATTTCTTGGGGTGCAGGGTGGTCGTAGAGGCGTTTCTCAGCTGGACGGATAAGGCGCGTGCTGGCGATAGAGCCAAGGCTGCGAAGGCCTTGGGGGCAGCCTATGTCACCTCATCCTTGCCCAAAGACAAACAGGCAGGCGCCTATATGGCGATGTCCTACCTTCTGGACGATCCATCGCCCAAAGTCCGCCAGGCGCTTGCAGACGCGCTTGCCTGCTCTGACGATGCTCCTCGTCCTATCATTATCGCACTCGCTGAAGACCAGGCCGAGATTGCCTGTCCGGTGATCATCAATTCCCCCGTGCTTCGGGAATCGGATCTTGTCGATCTGATCGGTCGAGGATCGTCGACCACCAGAGCGCTGATTGCGGCACGTGCTGAACTGAGCGCCGGCGTTTGCGCCGCCATGGCGGAAATCGGCAGCGAATGTGAAGTGATGATCATGCTGGAAAACCTATCAGCCCAGATCACACCCTTCACACTGCGGCGTGTCTCGGAGCGTTTCGGAGAAGAGTCCGAAATCCGCAATCTCCTACTGGATCGCAACGATCTCCCAGCCGATGTCCGCCACACCCTCGTCCTTCTGGTTGGAGAGGCGCTGGCCTCTGCTGGAATCGTGGGTCAGGTCATCACCGTGGCACGCGCCCGTCAGATCGTTCAGGATGCATCGGACGCAGCTGTTACGCTGATTGCCGGCGAGGCATCCGGTCAGGAAAGATCATATCTGGTCGAGCATCTGCGCCAGCACCGACAGTTGACGCCTTCCTTTCTTCTGCAGCTTCTTTGCACCGGAAAGCTCGACTTCTTCTCCGAGGCCATGTCCAACCTCTCCGGGCTTGAGGAGCGACGTGTCCGCTCGATCCTTGCAACAGGCAGAAACCATGCGGTCAAGGCGCTCTATCAGTCGACCGGTCTGTCCGGCCGCGCCCTTGAGGTTTTTATCGAGGCGACTCGTCTGTGGCGCCAGGCGGCCGAGATGCCCTATGGTGGAGCGGTCCAGCGGGTCGCCGAAAGGCTTCTCGATACGTTCTCGAATAGTGAGAGCGATCCAAGCGTCTACGAAATGATGTCGATGATTGAAAAGCTTCTGATCGTCGATCAACGTCAGAGAGCACGCTCCTTCGCCGAGGAACTGATCGCCGAGGCCGCCTGATCTTCGGAACAGACAGCTATGACGCATAAAGCGTGTTGCGATCTTTCAGATTCGTTCATACGCTTCATGCCCTTGGTTTATCACATGTGGTTATCGCAAAACCGCTCCACGCGTTTGCATGACATGCTGTCGTCCAACGGCCGCGTGGCAAGCCTTATTTGGATAGGCGTCTGGCAATCCAGGAATAGCTGTCTTCGACCATGCGCACTGGTTTGCCCAGAACCTCCCTTACACCTTCCGTCGAGGGAAGGATTTTTCGTACGCGGCCAATCGCTCGCTGCGCAAGGTTCTCCTCCTCTTGCTCCTCGGTTTGCGGCGTTTGCTTCGGAGTATCCTGCCCGGTGGTTGCCTGCTCGACGGGCGCGTCCGGCATCTGACACACGGCAACGACGACCGGATAAGAGACATTGGTGAATTGGCCAAGCTGCTTTTCCGACTCGGCGTCGCAGAGTTCAACGCTCGTCCAACGCTGTTGCATTGTCGCGATGTAGCGGCAATCGGATGCTGTGTCGTCGCAGCCGAGGATTGTCATCAAGACGAGCGCGGTTCGCATTTCACTTTTCTCCGGACGAAAGAGCTGGTTTACTCAGCGTGTCATTCAATATGATTGCAGTCTTATTGCGGCTGAAGCCGCCCAATTATTATGGAAATAGCATGCCAGTTGAAATCAATCCGGAATCACCCCGTCAGCCAGAAATCGCCCGCCTCATGGATTTGTCGAATGCCTACATGGCATCGCTCTATCCCGCTGAAAGCAACCACCTTGTCGATCTCGAGGCGCTTGAAAAACCCACTGTCTCATTCCTGGTTGCGCGAAATGACGGAGCCATTGTCGGTTGTTGTGCGCTGGTGGAGGCTGGAGACGGCACGGCGGAGATCAAGCGCATGTTCGTCGATCCCGAAGCGAGAGGCCTTCAGATCGGCAAACGCATGATGGCGGCGCTGATTGAACGCGCACAGGCGCTAAAGCTCTCAGCCATTCGCCTCGAAACCGGCATCAGTCAGCCGGAGGCGATCGGCCTTTATCGCAAGGCCGGATTTGTCGAGATCGAGCCATTCCCGCCTTACAAGCCGGATCCGCTCAGCATGTTCATGGAACTTCGTCTTTAAGCGGGGCGCCTAAACGGAGCTGGCGGCCTTCCGCGGCCTTGGAGGTTCCTCCACCAGCTCTATCTCCTCCTCAAGAACGTCATGGACGATCACGGGTTCGCCCGCCGATATTTCGGCTTCGCGCACCCACTCGCGCCAGACGGCAACCAGCAGCGCCATCAGCACGGGACCGATGAAGAGACCAAGGAAACCCATGGTCTTCACGCCGCCGACAAGGCCGAAGAAGGTTGGTAGGAAAGGAAGCTTGATAGGGCCGCCAACAAGGCGCGGACGGATCGTCTTGTCGACGATGAAGAGCTCGACCGAGCCCCAGATAAAGAGGCCGATACCAGCCGCGGGCGAGCCGCTTGCGAGAAGGTAGAGCGAGACCAGCGTGAAGGAAAGCGGCGCGCCACCTGGAATGAGTGCCATGACGCCCGTCAACACACCAAGCGTGACCGGGGAGGGGACGCCGGCGATCCAGTAGGCGATACCGAGAATGATGCCTTCGCCGATCGCGATCAGCGTCATGCCTGTCACGGTGGAGCTGATCGTCGCAGGAACGACGCGTGAGATGCGCTCCCAGCGGTTTGGCAAAATGCGTTCGCCGACAAGGTCGACCTGGCGGGCAAAGCCCACACCGTTGCGATAGACGAAAAACAGCGCGATCAGCATAAAGAGCAGCGTCAGGACAAGGTGGAATGCTCCGTTACCTGCCGCCACGATCGCGCGATAGATGTTGCCGATATTGGCGCCGCTGACGAGCTGGATCACTTCGCCGATCGCGCCAGGTGTGCCGACATAGCGTGTCCACTGTTCGCTCATCCAGACGCCGACACCCGGAAGCGCTGCAATCCACTGTGGAACGGGCGCGCCCGTCTTGTTGACCTCGACGGCCCAGCCGAACCATTCGCGAATCTCACCGGCCGTATAGGACGCAGCAATCACGATCGGCACGATGAGGAAGGTGATAATCAGCAGGATTGCGACCGTCGCCCCGATCGTATTGTTGCCGCCCACACGGGTCAGCAGGCGCCGATAGATCGGCCAGCTTGCAAAGCCGATGACGAGAGCGGCAAGAACCGGAACGAGAAAGCCGTAGAAGAAGTAGATCCCGGCTGCGACAATCAAAAGCAGAAGCCAGCGCGCCGCCGAAATAGAGGGGACCAAGGCAATGCGGGCGTGGGTAGCAGCACCCAGCCACCGGTGTTCTCCATCCGGATGATGATTGTCGGCTTTATTCACTCTAGTCTCTTTCGCATTCCCGGAGCAGCGGGTCACACTGTCACAGGTGAGATATGGGGTGCAATCTATTCCCCCGTTATTTCGCTTTTATGTTGTCGCAAAACATATTGAACGAATTTGGTAAAAATTGAGCAACAAGCTTGGACTTCTGACATGAATGTGAGAATGAGCAGGCACTTTTACAACCTCTGAGGTTTCCTGCTCCGTTCTGGGCTATTCATCATGCTGCGCCGATTCTTTGCTTACTACCGCCCATATCGGGGGCTCTTCATTCTCGACTTCTCCTGCGCCGTGCTCTCGGGTCTTCTCGAACTCGGTTTTCCCATGGCGGTGAAGCTTCTCGTTGATGTCCTGCTGCCATCATCGAACTGGCCGGTGATCATGGCCGCATCCTTCGGCCTGCTGGTGATCTATGTCTTCAATACCGGCCTGATGGCGACCGTCACCTACTGGGGACATATGCTCGGCATCAACATCGAAACCGATATGCGCCGTGCCGCTTTCGACCATTTGCAGAAACTCCCCTTCCGCTTTTTCGATAATCAGAAGACCGGCCATCTTGTCGGTCGCCTGACGAAGGATCTGGAGGAGATCGGTGAGGTTGCGCATCACGGACCGGAAGATCTTTTCATCGCGATCATGACCTTCATCGGCGCTTTCCTGCTGATGCTTTGGGTCAATGTGCCTCTCGCGCTGATCACAGCTGTGATCGTGCCGCTGACGGCCTGGGTCACCAGCCGGTATGGCACGCGCATGACCAACAATTTCCGCTCGCTCTACAATCGCGTCGGCGCCTTCAATGCCCGCATCGAGGAGAATGTCGGCGGCATGCGCGTGGTTCAGGCTTTCGCCAATGAGGATCACGAGCGCGCTTTGTTCGAAAAGGACAATCAGCGCTATCGCCGCACCAAGCTCGACGCCTACAAGATCATGACTGCCAGTACGTCGCTCAGCTATATGAGCATGCGCCTGACGCAGATGGTGATCATGATCTGCGGCGCGTGGCTCGTCCTGCACGGCGATCTGACCAATGGTGGCTTCGTCAGCTTCCTCTTGCTGGTCAACGTCTTCTTCCGCCCGATCGAGAAGATCAATTCCGTGATCGAAACCTACCCCAAGGGCATCGCCGGGTTCCGTCGTTTTACCGAGTTGATCGATACCGAGCCGGATATCGCCGACGCGCCGGACGCGATCACGGCTCCGTCGCTTCGTGGAGACATCGCCTACAAGAACGTCAGCTTTGGCTATGCCGACGGCAAGAGCGTCTTGTCCAACATTGATCTGACGATTGATGCCGGCGAAACCGTCGCCTTCGTCGGGCCTTCGGGTGCCGGAAAGACGACCCTTTGCTCGCTGTTGCCGCGTTTCTACGAGGTCACGGACGGCGCCATTACCATCGACGGCATCGATATTCGCAACATGACGCTGGCATCGCTGCGCAGTCAGATCGGCATCGTGCAACAGGACGTCTTCATGTTCGGTGGTACCGTGCGCGAGAACATCGAGTACGGCCGTCTTGGCGCGAGCGATGAGGATATCTGGATTGCAGCGCGGCGCGCGCGGCTCGATCAGGTCATCGAAGCCATGCCAGACGGCATGGAGACGGTCATTGGCGAGCGTGGCGTCAAGCTCTCCGGTGGCCAGAAGCAGCGTCTCGCGATTGCCCGCATGTTCCTGAAGAACCCGCCAATCCTCATTCTCGATGAGGCGACATCCGCACTCGACACCGAAACCGAACGCGCCATTCAGCAATCGCTTGGTGAACTTGCCGAAGGCCGCACGACGCTCATCATCGCCCATCGTCTGGCGACGATCCGTGACGCTTCGCGCATTGTCGTAGTCGATGCCAACGGCATCGTCGAAAGCGGAAACCATCAGGAGCTTCTTGCCGCGAAAGGACCATACAGCCGGCTTTATGAAGCACAGTTTGGCGCAGGCCTTATCGCGTAGTAGATCGAACATGTGGCTGAGGGCTGTGCCCTCAACCATGCACCTTACGCGGCCGATGCGCCTGCATGCACAGCAAAACGCTGAGAACAACAGAGACGATCGCGACGCTTTCGATCAGCGTCGGTCCACGGCCTTCCCATAGAAAGCCATAGAGCAGGGCGAACAGCGTTTCGAATAGGATCATCTGCCCTACCATTGTTAGTGGCAGGAGTCGGCTCATGCGGTTCCAAAGCGCGTTGCCGAAAATCGATGCCGAAATGCCAAGACCGACGGCAACCATGGTAAACTGCATCCAGTCCGAAGCGGGATGGGCAACACCGCCAAAGGCGAAAGCGGGGACAGCAAGAACAAGCGCGATGCCGCCGGTGACGACACCGGTCATCAGGTTCCATTCATCCGCACTGACAGCATGCAAGCGAACGAGCCAGCGCGCGTTGCCGACCGCGAATGCCGTCCACGATGCCAGCGCGCCGATCGCGGCTGCAAGCCCTATGAGCTTGCGAGCATCCATTGGTGTTCCGTCATGCATCAGCGACTGCCATGAAATGCCGATGATACCGACGGCGCCAAAAAACAGGGATGGCCAGAGCCGCTTCAACGAGACGGCGCCATGGTCCATGCTGCCGATAATGGTGACGGCGACCGGCAGAAAGCCGATGATGATGGAGGTGAAGGCGACCCCACTCAATTGAACGGCGGTCGAGATGAACACATAGTAGAGCAGGTTGCCAACAAGGCTAAGCCACAGGAGGGCTATCCACTCTGCACGGCCGAACTGCGCCGAGACACGTTTGATCTTCGGCGCAATCAGCACAAGCGCGATAACGCCAAAGGTCAGATAGCGGGCGGTGGAGAGTTGCAACGGTGTGAAGCCTGCCGGGATGAGCTTCGGTGCAAGAAAAATCCCGCCCCACAGCGCCCCCGCCAGCATTCCGTAAAATAGCCCCAACCCGGTCTTGTTCATGTCATGTCCTTGCGTCTATGGCGGGCTACGCATCGTGGTTTTACGCAAAACGGCCTCGATTTTTGGAAAACCA